>CAJYMH010000013.1 GCA_913776195.1 uncultured Caulobacter sp. | reverse complement strand
GCGCGGAGCGGAAAGACCTTCGTCGAACCGGCGCCTCCAAACACCCATCGCCTGACGCAGGTCAGGCCGCTCCGCCGCCCTTCCAACCTTTCGGGTTCAGGTCCGAAAGGGTGATTTCACGCGCCTCGATCTTCCAACCGAGAGCGGGGCCTACGCGCCCACCACCTCGGTTCTGCTCGATGGCGGCTGACCCAGCTGCGACCTTTCGCGCGCGTAGTCGGGCGCGCCATTCAGAGGTCGTTAATCCTAATGGCGAAAGGGTTGATGCGACCCGGCCGGGGTGTTCCCGGCGACCGGGACGCAGCCATTGGACGGCTGTTCGCTGAAGGGGCGAGTTCTCGATCATGCGTTTCGCGGCCACCATGACCCTCTCGACGGCTGATCCCGTCGGCGCGGGTTTGGCCGCCGAGAGGGCCACCGGATGACGTCTCGTCCTGTTGACGCCAGCCCCTTCGACGACGAGTTCACCCCGCCGCCGGCCGCGCCGTGGGACGACGCCTTCGACCATAGGGCCGATGCGCCTGCCGAGGCCGCCGATCCATCGCCAGGGGCGGAGGACCGGCTTCCCCCTGTCGAGGACGCCGCGCCGGATCTCGACGCCTGGAACGCCGAGGCCGATGCGACATGGGAATTCGACACAGCATCGCCCGATCCCGAGCTTGCTGCGGTCGACGCCTGGGACGACTTCGATCCCTATGACTCGACCAATCCCGTCGGCGACCTCATCGCCGATGTTGAACAAGTCATGGCGGCGCCTGCTGACCACGAGGCCAACTCGACTGCGGCGATCCACGCCTTCTGCCTGCACCCTTCATCCGGCGATCTGGTCGAGGCGGCGCTGGGCGACCGGCGGCTGAACGGATTGACGGCGCGGGTCTGCATGGGCGGTCTGGCCGCCGCGATCGAGCACTACGCCGCGCACCCGCCGCCCGCGCTTGTCGTCGTGGAAAGCGACGCCGCCGCCGAGCGTCTGTCGGCCATGGTCGAGGATCTGCAGCGCCTTTGCGGTCCGGCGGCCAGGATCATCATCCTGGGCGAGACCAACGACATCGGCCTGTTCCGCCAGCTCACCCGAATGGGTGTCAGCGACTATCTGCTCACCCCCATCGCGCCCTCGGCCCTGGTCGAGGCGATCGCCGATCTGCGGCTCGACCGGGCCCCGACCCAGGCGGGGCGGCAGGTCGCCTTCGTCGGCGCGCGGGGCGGCGTCGGCGCCTCGACCCTGGCGCACAACTTCGCCTATGTGACCGCCGAGCGGCTGCAGACCAAGGCGCTGCTGGCCGACTTCGACCTGGCCTTCGGCACCGCCGGCCTCGACTTCGACCAGGACCCGCTGAAGAGCCTGGCGGATGCGCTGGCCTCGCCCCGCGACCTCGACGAGGACGCGATGGAGCAGATGCTGGTGAAGTGTTCGGAGCGGCTGTCCCTGTTCAGCGCCCCAGCCCGCCTCGATCAGGATTACGAGATCGGCGTCGACGCCTTCGCGGCGGTGCTGGGCAAGATGCGCACCGCAGCCTCCGTCATCGTCCTGGACATGCCCAGCGCCTGGAGCGCCTGGAAGCGCCAGGCCCTGACCATCGCGGACGAGGTCGTTCTGGTGGCGACGCCGGACCTGACGGCGCTGCGCAACGCCAAGAACCTGCTGGATCTGCTGCGACAGTCCCGCCCTCGCGCCTTGCAGCCTCGACTGGTGCTCAATCAGGTCGGCGTGCCCGGGCGGCCGGAGATCCCCGTGCGGGACTTTTGCGACGCGCTGGAGATGAAGGCGTCTGTGGTCCTGCCGTTCGAGCCGAGGTTGTTCGGCGACGCCGCCAACAACAGCCGCATGCTCAGCCAAATCGCGCCGGACTCAAAGGCGGCGCGCGGCGTAGAGCAACTGGCCTGGACCCTGAGCCGGCGAGATCCCCCGCCGGCCCAGAAGCCCGCCTTCCTGGCGTCGCTGCTCAAGCGGCGCTGATCAGGCCGCCGGCTTGATCTGGTCGAACTCGATATCGATCTGGATCTCGACTTCATCGCCAATGGCGTTGGGCAGGGCGGTGAAGCCGAAGTCGCTGCGCTTGATCGTGGTCTCCGCTTCGAAGCCGATCTTGGCCGCGCCGCGTGATTGCACGGAGCCGCCGAAGTCGACGTCGAGCGTAACGGGCTTGGTGACGCCCATGAAGGTCAGGTCGCCGGTCACCTTGCCCTCGTCGGCGTCGTCCATGGTGATCGACTTGGAGACGAAGGTGATGGTCGGGAACTGGGCCGTCTTCATGAACTTCTCACCGCTCAGCTCCTCGGCGAAGCCGGCGACGTTGGTGGTGATGGACTTCGGATCGATGGACACCGACACGCTGGACTTGGTCGGGTCCTGGGCGTTCCACTTCAGGGTCCCGCTCAGGGTGTCGAAGCGAAAGACGCTCTTGGAGACCCCGCCCATGTGGCCGACCCGAGCGATCAAGGCCGCGTGACGGGCGTCCAGCTTGTAATCGCCGGTCGGCGCGGACGCCGGGTTCTTGTCGGGCGCGGCCAGGGCCGGGCCGGCGACCAGGAGGGCGGCGGCGATAGCGAACGAGGCGGCTCGGATCATCAGGCAAAGTCCTTCTGCGGCTGGATTGTTATCGAACCAGCAAAACGCGGGTTCGGGTAGAGGGCTGTGAACGCGCGCGCCGTCGTCGTGCGCAAAATCTGAGGAGACGACCAGCCCGGTCGGCGCTAGCTAAGCGCAGCATCATCGCGTGGGGCGCACCATGACCGATCTTCCTGTCTCGTTCGAAGATATCCGCGCGGCGGCTGACCGGATCGCGCCCTTCGTCCACCGCACGCCGGTTCTCAGCTCGCAGCGGCTGAACGAACTTCTCGGCGGCCAGGTCTTTTTCAAGTGCGAGAATCTGCAGCGGATCGGAGCCTTCAAGGCGCGCGGGGCGCACAACGCGGTCTTCTTGTTGAGCGACGCGGAGGCGGCCAAGGGCGTGGTGACCCATTCCTCCGGCAATCACGCCGCCGCCCTGGCCCTGGCGGCGCGCAATCGCAAAATCACCGCCCACATCGTCATGCCCGGCAACGCGCCCAAGGCGAAGGTCGAGTCGGTTCGGCGCCTGGGCGGCCTGATCGTCTTTTGCGAGCCTACGGTCGCCGCGCGTGAGGCGGCCTGCCGCAAGATCATGGAAGAGACCGGCGCCGAACTGGTCCATCCTTACGACGACTCCCGCGTGATCGCCGGGCAGGGGACGGCGGCGGCGGAACTGCTGGAGGATCGCCCCGATCTCGATTTCATCCTGGCCCCGGTGGGCGGCGGCGGACTGATGTCCGGCGCGTCCATCGCCGCCCGGGCCATCAAGCCGTCGATCCGCATCGTCGCCACCGAACCCGCTCAGGCCGACGACGCCTGGCGCTCCTGGGCGGCGAAGGAATGGACGGCGGGCGATCCGGCCAACACCATCGCCGACGGGCTTCGCACCACGTTGGGTCAGCGTGGCTTCGTGATCCTCAACGCCCTGCTCGACGACTTCGTCACGGTCAGCGAGGACGGCGTCAAGGACGCCATGCGCCTGGTCTGGGAAGTGCTGAAGATCATCATCGAACCGAGCAGCGCCGTCCCCGTGGCCGCGCTTCTGGAGCGAAAGCTTGATCTGAAGGGCGCGACCGCCGGCGTCATTCTCACCGGCGGCAACGTCGATCTGGATCACCTGCCCTGGCAAGCCTGATCAGGTCCGGGGCGTCAGCTGCCCGCCGGTGTTGGGCAGGCGCGGCGCGGGCGGCGGTGGGGTGAAGAACAGCTTGCGGAAGCTGATCCGCACCTGACGGCCCAGCGGGTCCAGATAGTCCGGCTGGAAGTTGATCGGCGTCTCACCGGACGCTGCGCGGACCTGCTGGCGGCTGTCGAAGACGTTATCCACCGACAGGGAAACCCGCGAGCCGCGCAGCCAGGGGTTCTGGCGAGCCCAGGGCTGGGCCCCGAGGTCGGCGAAGAGGCGGACGTTGAACGTCGTCAGGTCGTCGAACGCCAGGTCGCCAAGGCGCGAGCCCACCACCGTCGTGCCGCTCTGCCAGCGGGCGTTCATCGACACGCCCAGGCCGTTGCGCGAGGCGTTGGCCTGCAGGTCGATCTGGTGACGCGGCTGGCCGCCGCTGTTGCCCAGGGCGTCGCCGTCGAGCAGGTCCAGGGACGGCGTGCCCGGCCGAATGAAGATCTCGTCTTGCAGGCGCAGGGTATGGAACACGCCCAGCTGCAGATTGCCGCCGCCGCCGCGCGGCCCAAAGCCGCCGGGACCGCGGGGACCGCCGAAGCCGCCGCCAGGGCCGCCGCCGAACCGCGGACCGCCCCCATCTGGACGCGGACCATCAGAAGGCGGGGGTTGGTCGCTCCCTTCGCGCTGGGCCCCCTGACCACGGGCGCCAGCGCCCGTTGCGCCGGCGCGGTTGTTGGTCAGCGCCTTGCGCCAGGTGAAGCCCCAGCGAAGCTCCTCGGTCTCGCGCCGGTCGAAGTTGATCGGGCGGCTGTCGATCTGCAGCAGTCGCCCGTCGGCGTCTCGCACGAAGCGGTCGGGGAAGGCGGCTTCGATCTGGTTGCTGGCCGAAGGGAACGACGCCACCAGATCCTTGGTCTCGGTCCGCACCCAGTTGGCGGTCACGGTCAGATCGGTCTCGTTGAACGGCTTCAGCGTCAGGCCGAGCTTGATGACATTGCGGTTGGCCGCGTCCAGGCCCGGCGCGCCGCCCTCGATCCGGGTCACCTCCACCGTCTCGCCGCGCACGAAGTCGAAGACCCGCACGCCGGGCGTGACCAGCACCGGCCCGCCCAGCTGTTCGACCGAAGGCGCGTTCTCCTCGTCGGTGACCGAGGCGATGACCCGCAACGGCTTGATGGGAGACCAGTTCAGGCCATAGCCGATGGCGGTCAGGGTTCCGAAGTCGGACAGTTCATCGACCGCGAAGTTGAAGTTGGCCGACAGGTCGCCCAGCGCCGCGCGCACTTCCTTGTTCCGGCTGGCCAGGGGCACGTCGATATTGGCCTGGAAACTGCCGGTGTCACGGCCCAGGTCGCCGGTGGAGGGAACACCCGCCCGCAAGGCGCGGGTGTTGAAATTGGACGTGGCGAGCCCCGCCTTGAACGTTGTGGAGACCGCCCCGGCGTCCAGATCCGCCAGGACGCCGTTGACCACCAGTTCGGTGTCCGCAGACAGGGTGATCGAGCGCGACTTGTCGCGATAGGCCAGGCCGCCCACCTCGCGGTCGGTCTTGTTCAGGGTGTCATTGTGGTCGGCGTTGCCGGTCAGCGACCACATCCAGCCTTTGAGACTGCCGTTGACCGTGCCGCCGGCGTGCAGGGCGAAGGCGTCCGCCGTCCGGCGCAGGGCCTGGGGATCGGTCAGGGCGAAGGGATCGGTCGGGTTCAGGTTCGCGCCGTCCGCCAGACCCAGCAGGCTGACATTGCGGCTGGCGTCCAGCGAGCCGTTGAGCGTGGCGGACACGCCTTCCTTCAGCGGCCGGGCGAGCACCGCCGTCAGGGTCACGCTCTCGGAGTCGGGTTGCAAGGTGCGGAAGTCGGCGTCGCCTTCGGTATTGGCGATGTCGCGGTCGCTTTCGAGAATGTCGTTGGTTTTCGAGGCCTTGGCGTCCAGCATCAGGCGACGGTCCCGCTGAATCTGCAGGCGGTTGGCCTTGGCCTCGAACACTTCGCCTTGGCCCTTGGTCGGGGTCTTGACCGCGCCTTCAACCGTCAGCGCGCGGAAGCGGTTGCGCAGCACCAGATTGATGACCCGCTGATCGGCCCGATAGCCGTACTTCAGCGACACTTCCTCGGGCAGGATGTCGACCCGCACGATCGCCTCGGTGGGCAGGTCGCGGATCTCCGTGAAGCTGGAGATGCGCTGGCCGTTGACCAGGATGATCGGTCGGCCGCCGCCTCGCCCGCTGGCGGTCTGAGGCGACAAGGCGGTGATCAGTTCAGAGACGTTGCTGACGCCGTAGGCGCGGATATCGCGCGGGCTCAGCTGCAGTTCCGGCGGAATGTCGCCGATCACGGCGCCAGGTTGCTGGCGCGCGGAGGTGACCACCAGCGCCTCGACCTCGGTCTCGTCGGCATACTCGTCGTGGACAGGCTCGGCGGCGGCCTGCGCGATCTGCGGCCGCGCGGCCTCCTGCGCCCGGGCCGGGGCGGCCAAGCTGAGCAGCGCGAGGGCGGAGGCGCTCAGAGCGAGACGAGGGTCACGAAGTCCAGACAAGATAGGTCGCTCCTTAGAGCCTTACTGATCGTTAGATGACCGCCTATGGCGGGTGCGGGACGCCGACCTTCGCCGACGCCCGTCTGATGCAAGCTTGAGGTTGCAGCCGCATTTCAATGCTGTTGCAGCCAAGTCGTTTCTAAGGCGCGCCTGAAAAGATCGCGCCCTCGGCGCCTTTATCGGCGCGGGGGTCTGGCGAAGCTCACCACCATTGCGCCTTTAGGTCCTCGGCGGTCGCCTTGCGGGCGGACCAGATGAACACGAACTTGCGATGCTCGGCCCAAGTCTGGCCGGTCACCACCCCATCCTGGAGGCAGGCGGCGGTGTGGTACGGACCCTCGCCATCGGTTGTCCGGAAGCTGACGCAGGTGCGGCCCTTTGAGGTTTTCCAGCGCCCCGCCTCGATGGTGCTGTCATAGAAACTGCCGCTGAGCGTGCCGTCCTGCGCCAGGGCGAGGCTCATGCCCTTCAGGTAGGGCTTTCCCCCGGCGGGAGTCAGATCGACGACCCAGTCGCCCGTCAAAGGTTGCGGCGCTGGGGCGGCGGTGATGGCCAAGGCCAGAGCAAGCGCGATCATGCGTGTGGTCCCTAAACGGCGGGGCGTGGATTCGCCATCCTATGGTCAAGTTACGGCGCTTGTCCGACCCTGGACGTTTCGCGGTTAGGCGAGAGGGGTTGCGGCTCGCGTCATGTGCGACACATGTTGTCCGCCTTTGTGAGCGCGGCGGTAGGATGGCGCTCCGATTTTAACTTCGCGTTAAGCATAAATCCGTGGTGTGAGCCGCATGTCCGAAAGCCTGATCGCCGCCGCCCAAGGGGCCGTTCTTCCTGTTCATGCGCTGCGCCCCGCGCAGCTGGAAAGCTTCCTGCCCGACGCCCCGCCCTTCGTGACGGGCTACGCCGCGCTCAGGGAATTCAAGGCCAAGCCGGGGCAGGTCCTGATCGTTCCGGGGCAGGACGGCGCCTTGGCGGTTGTCCTGCTAGGTTTGGGCGACAAGGGCGGCGCCTCGAGCTTCCGCGCGCTCGGCGCCGCCTTGCCGGCGGGCGACTACCGCATCGAAAGCGCGCCGGCGGATCTGGACCTTTCCCAGGCGGCGCTTTCCTTCACCCTTGGGACCTATCGGTTCGACCGCTATCGCAAGGCGCGTGAGGCGGGTCCGCGCCTAGTGGCGGATGACGCCGATCTCGATGAGCTGCACGCTGTCGCCCACGCCTGCGCCCTGGCCCGGGACATGGTCAATACGCCGGCCAACGACATGGGGCCGCGCCAGATCGAGACGATCGCCCGCGAGATCGCCGAGAAGCATGGCGCGCAGATCAGCGTGGTGGTGGGCGACGACCTGTTGGCTCAGAACTATCCCGCCGTGCACGCCGTCGGCCGCGCGGCGGTCGAAGCTCGCGCCCCTCGAATGATCGAGCTGAGCTGGGGCGATCCCAATCACCCGGTGGTCGCCATCGTCGGCAAGGGCGTGGTGTTCGACACTGGCGGCTTGGACATCAAGCCGTCCGGCGGCATGCGCCTGATGAAGAAGGACATGGGCGGCGCAGCTCACGCTCTGGCGCTGGGCCGCATGGTCATGGCGGCCGGCCTGAAGGTGCGGCTGCACGTGCTGTTGCCGGTGGTGGAGAACGCCATCAGCGGCGACGCCATGCGTCCGGGCGACGTGCTGCAGACGCGCAAGGGGCTGACGGTGGAGGTTGGCAACACCGACGCCGAGGGCCGCCTGATCCTTGCCGACGCCCTGACCCGGGCGGAGGAGCTGTCGCCTGTCCTGACCATCGACATGGCTACCCTGACCGGCGCCGCGCGCGTGGCGCTGGGCCCGCAAGTGATCCCGTTCTACACGGCCGATGACGATCTCGCGGACGATCTCGCCGCGGCTGCCCGCGCGGTGGACGACCCCCTTTGGCGTATGCCGTTGTGGGCCGGCTACGAGGAGGCGCTCGATGGCGACCTCGCCGACCTCAAGAACGATCCCGACGCCTGGGCTCAGGCGGGCTCTGTGACGGCCGCCCTGTTCCTGCAGCGCTTCGCGCCGGCTGTGGGCTCCTGGGTCCATTTCGACATCTTCGCCTGGAACCCGAAGGCGCGACCCGGTCATCCGTCGGGCGCCGCCGCCCAGGCGGTGCGCGCCCTCTACGCCGTTCTCAAGGGGCGCTACGCATGAGCTTCGATCTCCGCCTGACCCTGGCCCGTCCCGACCTCGCCGCCATCAGCCTGGAAGGTCTGGTCCGCGCCGACCTGTTCGCCGAGCCCCGCCGCATGGTCGTCGCCACGCCCTCCGCCGCCTTGCGCAAGGCGCCGGCCGCGGACGCCGAGCAGTGGGATCAGCTGCTGTTTGGCGAGGCTTTCGACGTGCTGGAGGAGGCCGGCGGCTTTTGCTGGGGGCAGGCGGCCCGCGACGGCTATGTGGGCTTCGTGGAAAGCGCGGCCCTGGCGCCGGGCGGTGAGCTGGCGACCCATCGGGTTTCGGCGATCCGGACCTACGCCTTCAGCAAACCGGACATCAAGAGCAAGCCCGCCGGCCTCTATTCCCTCAACGCCCTCGTCACGGTGGAAGCGCGCGAAGGGCGCTTCGCCAAGGCGGCGGGGGGCGGCTGGTTCATCGAAGCCCACCTGGCGCCGCTGGGCGAATTCGACAGCGACCCCGCCGCGGTGGCCGAGCGCTTTATCGGCGCGCCCTACCAATGGGGCGGGCGGGAAAGCCTGGGCCTCGACTGCTCGGGTCTCATACAGCAGGCGCTCTATGCCTGCGGCCGATCCTGTCCGCGCGATACCGACATGCAGGCCGCAGACCTGGGCGAGCCGATCACCCAGGACCAGTTGCGCCGTGGCGATCTCGTTTTCTGGAAAGGCCACGTGGTGATGATGCTGGACGAGACCCGCATCATCCACGCCAACGCCCACTTCATGAACGTGACGATCGAGCCGCTGGCCGACGCGCTTTCACGCATCGGCGCTATATACGGCCCGCCGACAGCGTTCCGCCGGCCCTAGGCGGTCTTCTCGATCCAGGCGCCGAAGGCGGCCATGAAGCTGGTGAAGAAGGCTCGGGTGTCGTCCTTCACCAGTTCGCCGCCTTCGTCGAACAGGGTCGCCGAGTTGCCGATATAGGCCTCAGGCTGCTGCAGCACCGGCATGTTCAGAAACACCAGGGATTGGCGCAGGTGGTGGTTGGCGCCGAAGGCGGCCAGGGCGCCGGGCGATTGGCTGACAACGGCCGCCGGCTTGCCGCTGAAGACGCTCTTGCCATAGGGGCGCGAGCCCACGTCGATGGCGTTCTTGAGCGCGCCAGGGACAGAGCGGTTGAACTCCGGGGTCACGAACAGCACGGCGTCGGCGGCGCGGACCGCATCCCGGAAGTCCGTCCACGCGGCCGGGACCGGGCCATCTTCCTCGAGGTCCTGATTGTAGTGCGGCAGGTCGCCGATCTCGACGACCTTCAGGGTCAGGTTTTCGGGCGCCAGGGCGGCCAGGCTGTGGGCGATCTTGCGGCTGAGCGAGGCCTTTCGAAGGCTGCCGACAAGGACGGCGACGGTGCGGGGTTGGGTCATGGGGAGGCTCCTTGAAACTGTAACTGAATATATGGCGGATGATCGCCCGCGCTAGTCGCCGTCTTGCGAAAACGCGACGCGCCTAGGCCTCGCCCGCCGCCTCCGCTATGGGTCGCCCATGATCCCGTGGAAGCACCTCGACACCGCTGTTGTCCCTGACCAGGGCGGCGAGCTGCGCCTCATGCAGCGCGGCCACGAGTTCTCGATCATGGCCGGCGCGATCGAACTGATGAACAGCCGCCTCAGCGGGTCGGAGGAGGCGCTGGCCACCCTGACCTGCGAGCGTTTGGCCGGACGCGCCAAATCCTCGGTTCTGATCGGCGGTCTGGGCATGGGCTTTACCCTGCGCGCCGCCTTGAGCGCCTGGGGCGAAGACGCGGAAATCGCCGTGGCCGAATTGGTGCCCGAGGTTGTCGCCTGGGCGCGCGGGCCTCTTGCCGAGGTGTTCAAGGGCTGCCTGGACGATCCGCGCGTGACCGTCAGTCTCGGCGACGTCGCGGGCCGAATTCATGGGCTGGACCGGCGCTGGGACGCCATTCTGCTCGATGTCGACAACGGGCCCGACGGCCTCACCCGCGCGGCCAATGACGGCCTCTATAGCCCGGCGGGCCTGGGGGCGACCAAGGCGGCCCTGCGCCCCGGCGGGCTTCTCGCGGTCTGGTCCTCCGCGCCCGACGACGCCTTCACTCGCCGTCTCAAGCGCGCCGGCTTCCAGGTCGAGGAGGCCCGCGTCCGCGCCAGCCGCACCGGGCGGGGCGCCAAACACGTGATCTGGCTGGCCAGGCGGCCCTAGGTTTACGACTGTACATCGGCGTCCAGGAGCGTAAGCTCCTTGCATGATCAAGATCTCCGCGGCCGAGAGCTGCATCATGGAGGCGCTCTGGGCGAACGGTCCTTCGACCGCCGAAGAGCTCGTGCGCGAAACCGGCCCGGCCCAGAGTTGGGGCGAGGCGACCGTGAAGACGCTGATCAACCGCCTGCTGAAGAAGAAGGCTCTGGCGTCGGAGCGTTCGGAGGGGCGCGTGCGATACCGGCCCCTGGTCAGCCGCACTGATTATCTGACCGTCGAGAGTCAGGGACTGCTCGACCGGCTGTTCGGGGGCGAGCTGTCGCCCCTGGTGGCCCACTTCGCCAAGCACCGCGATCTGTCGCCGGACGAGATCGCTCGCCTCAAGCGCCTGATCGCGGAGCTGGAGGATGATGGCTGAGCTTTTGGCCGCCCTGATCCGCGCCAATCTGGCCGGCTCCCTCGCCGTATTGCTGGTGCTGGCCGCCCGACCCTTGGCGCGTCGATGGCTGGCCCCGCAGACTCTGTACGGTTTCTGGATCGCGCCGCCGCTGGCCATGCTGGGGGCGCTGCTGCCGCCGCTGACCGCCGCGCCCCACAACCAGCGATCCTTCCTCGCCGAACTGCCAGGGCTGCTGGAAAGCAGCGGCATGGTCCCGATACTGACCTTCGCTTGGTTGACGGGGATGATCGTCATGGCGGCGGTCTTCGCCATCATGCAGGTCCGCTTCCTGAACGCCGCCAAGGCCGGGCGCGCCGGGCCCGCCTTGGTGGGCGTGTTCGTGCCTCGCATCATCATGCCGGCGGACGAGAATCGCTACGGCGCCGAGGAGCGCCGGTTGGTGCGGGCCCATGAGCAAGCGCATCTCGCCCGGGGTGATCATCGCGCCGTGGCCCTGGCCGCGATCCTCCAATGTCTTGCTTGGTTCAATCCGCTAGCCTTTATCGCCGTCCGTCGCATGCGCCTGGACCAGGAACTGGCTTGCGATGCGACCGTCCTGGCCCGGTATCCGCGCCAGCGCCGGGCCTATGCCGAAGCCCTACTGAAGACTCAGCTGTCGCCAGTCGCGCCGCCCCTGGGCTGCGCCTGGCCCCCTACCGCGCTGCATCCTCTCGAGGAGCGGGTGACCCAGGTCGCCGCCACGCAGCGGTCGCCGGTCGCGGGCTCGGCCCTGGTCGCCGGCCTGGGCCTCACAGCCCTGATGGCGGCATGGCTGGCTCAGCCGCCCGCGCCGCCGCACGACCGGCCGCAGTGGTCAAACCAGCGGCCGATCCTGGTCCTGGTCAACCTGGCGCCGTGAGCTAGATCAGTCGCTTGATCGTCTTCCGGCTCCAGACCAGCTTGTAGTAGGCCGTCTGCGCGAGAAGGATCATCGAGAAGGCGGCGGGCCAGGCCCACCACACGCCCGTCACCCCGAACCTGCGGCTCAGCACCCAGCCTGTCGGGGCCTCCACCAAAAGGATGATGGCGATGCTGATCAGGGTGGGAATCCAGACCTCGCCGCTGGCGCGCATCATGGCCGACAGGATCGAGCCCATGCCCATGACCACGCAACTCCACAGGACGATGTGCAGCAGGGTCTGGGTCAGATCGACCACCTCGGAGCGGCTGATGAAGGCCCGCACGATAGGCTCGGCGAACAGGTAGCAGAGCAGGACCCCGCCGCCGGTGATGATCAGGTTCATCATCATCGCGGTGCGCACGATCGGCCGCAGCCGTTCCGTATGGCCCGCGCCGATGGCTTGCGCCCCGAGGATCGAGGCGGTGATGGCGATGGAGAGGGCCGGGAACTGCACATAGGCCATCACTTGGTTCACCGCGCCATAGGCGGCGGTGGCGTCGGATCCGAAGCTGTTGACCAGACCCAGCAGCACGATCTCGGCCAGCGACATGGCCACCATCTGCAGGGCGGTGGGGATGCCGATCACCAGCACCAGCTTAAGGATCGCCGGATCGATCTTCATGTGACGGATGAAGGCGTCGTCGGGCGCCAGCAAATGCTTGCGTCGGCGCAGACGCCAGACCAGCCAGCTCAGGCCCGCGAGGCTGGACACGGCAGAGGCCCAGGCCGCGCTGGCGGGGCCGAGCGGGGACAAGCCCAGCCAGCCCTTGATCAGCAGCGGCGTCACCACCAGGCCGACCAGAGTGGACACCCCAAGCGCCCAAAGGGGCGTGCGGGTGTCGCCGACGCCGCGCAGCATGGCGGTGAAGAGCAGGAAGACGATCAGGGCCGGCATGGCGAAGGCGATGGCCCGCGTATAGGCCACGGCCTCCACATAGATGTCCGACGGCGCGCCCAGCATCCGCATCAAGGCGGGGGCGAAGGTCGCGCCCAGGGCGGCGATGACGACGCCCACGACCAGCGAGGCGGTGGTCGCCGCGCCGGCGACCGCCTTCAGGCGCTCCTCGTCGCGCGCACCGAAAGCTTGGCCGATCAACACCGTCGCGCCGCTTGCCAGCCCCATGACCGAGGCGATGCAGAAAAAGACCACCGGGAAAGCCACCGACGCGGCGGCCAGGGCCTTCACGCCGATCATATGGCCCAGGAAGATGTTGTTCAGCGTGCCGGACAACGCTTGCAGCACGTTGCTGAGCATCATCGGCCATAAGAACGTCAGGAAGGTGCGCCAGAGCGGCGGAGGCGTTGCGGTCGGCTGCATAGGCGGGCTCCAATCGGCCGCTTATTTATCCGGGTATAATTTTTTGATCAATATGCCCGGGTAAAATTATCCACCGGATAAACAAAAAGGCCGCGGGTCTTGCGAACCCGCGGCCTTTGAAACGCGTGACTGCGACTTGAACCTTAGTTCGGGGTCGCGGTCTTGGCCGGCTCGGCCGGGCCAGCTTCGGTTGTCGGGGCTTCACCCGCCGGGGCGGCGCCTTCGGTGGGAGCCGCGTCCGCGGCCGGAGCGTCAGCCGCGGCGGCTGGCTTCGGGGCCGGGATCGGCAAGGTCGAGCCCAGGCTGTGCAGGTATGCGATGACCGCGATGCGGTCTTCCTGCTTCTTCAGGCCGACGAAGGTCATCTTCGTGCCGGCGATGTCCTTTTGCGGCGCCTTCAAGAAGGCGTCGATCTTGTCATAGTCCCAAACCGGGTTGGCGTTGCCATAGTCGACCATGGCGCCCGAATAGGCGAAGCCGGCGTGGGTGCCGGGCTTCTTACCCAGGGTGCCGAACAGATTGGGACCCGTGCCGTTGGCGCCGCCTTGCTCGAAGGTGTGGCACGAGGCGCACTTGGCGGTGATCGCCTTGCCGGCCTCGATGTTTGCGGCCGGAAGAACCGTGCCCCAGTCCGGAGCGACTTCGGCCTCGGCCGCGCCGCCTTCGGTCTCTTCCTGAACGGCGATAGCGTAACCGGCCTTTTCCGGGTGCTCCTTGTGGAACACCACATCCGACGCCTCGCGCAGAAGGAAGATGGCCAGACCGGTCGCCAGAACCGCGCCCGCGATCTTGTTGAACGTCAAATCGCTCATGCCCGCCTACTACAGCCTCTCGCAGAACCGCGCAGGGCGCGGTCGTCATCACGGCGCAAAGCGCCCCCTTATTGCGTCGGCGTCTCTTACACGCTACCGGCCCTTGCGCAAGACGGAGCGGCTTTCGCAAGCCGACTTCGCGCCCTTTCGCCGCTGACCTGTGATCATGAATCCCATCGTTCTCATCCCCGCGCGACTCGCCGCCACCCGGCTTCCGGGCAAGCCGCTGGCGGATATCGGCGGTATGGCGATGATCGTCCGGGTGCTGCGCCAGGCCGAGGCGGCGGGTATCGGCCCCGTGGCCGTGGCCGCCGGGGACCCGGAGATCGTCGCGGCCGTGGACGCAGCCGGCGGCCGCGCGGTGCTGACCGATCCGGCTCTGCCGTCCGGCTCCGACCGCATTTTGGCCGCCTTGGCCGAACTCGATCCTGAAGGCCGCCACGACGTGGTGATCAACCTGCAGGGCGACATGCCGTTCGTGGACCCAAGCGTCATCGGCGCCTGTGCGCGCCTGCTGGAGACTCAAGCCGCCTGCGATATCGCCACGGTGGTCGCGCCCGAGGCGTCGGCGGCCGACCGCGCCAATCCCGATGTGGTCAAGGCCGTGCTGTCCATAAACGCCGGCGACCAGAATGGCCGCGCGCTCTACTTCACCCGCTCGACCCTCTACGGCGACGCGCCTGTTTGGCGGCATATCGGCATCTACGGCTATCGGCTGGCGGCGTTGAAGGCGTTCCACGCCGCGGCCCCTTCCCCCCTGGAGCAGCGCGAGAAGCTGGAGCAGCTGCGCGCCCTTGAACTGGGGCTTTCCATCTGGGCCGCCGTCGCCGCCGACGCGCCCATCTCCGTCGACACCCCGGCCGATCTGGCCGAGGCCCGAGCTTTCGCTGACAGGACAAACTCATGAGCGTGATGCCCAAGATCGCCTTCCAGGGCGAACCCGGAGCCAACAGCCACGAGGCCTGCCGCACCTATTTTCCGGGCTATGAGGCCTCGCCGTGCGCCACGTTCGAGGAAGCCTTCGACGCTATCAAGTCGGGCGCCTGCGAGCTGGGCATGATCCCGGTCGAGAACTCGATCGCTGGGCGTGTCGCGGACGTGCACCACCTTCTGCCGTCCGCCGGGCTGAAGATCATCGGCGAACGCTTCAAGCCGATCCGCTTCCAGCTGATGGCCAACAAGGGCGTGAAGCTGGAGCAGATCAAGACAGTGGTCTCCATGCCCATCGCCCTTTCCCAGTGCCGCAAGAGCTTGAAGAAGCTTGGCGTCGCCACCGAGGGCTTCGGCGACACCGCCGGAGCGGCCCGTGCCCTGGCGCAGAACCCGGATCCCGCCCGCGCGGCCATCGCCCCGGCTTTGGCGGCGGAAATCTACGGCCTCGACATCCTGATGAAGGATATCGAGGACGAGCGCACCAACACGACCCGATTCCTGGTGATGACGGCTGACGCCGCGCCCCCGCCGCCGCCGTTCACGACCCGCTGCATCACCAGCTTCGTGTTCCGCGTCCGCAACCTGCCGGCGGCGCTCTACAAGGCCATGGGCGGCTTCGCCACCAACGGGGTCAACATGACCAAGCTGGAAAGCTATATGGAGGACGGGGCCTTCACCGCCACGACCTTCTACGCCGAGGTCGACGCCCGTCCGGAAGACCGCGGCCTGGCCCTGGCCTTTGAGGAACTGAGGTTCTTCTCCGAAAAGTTCGAGATCCTCGGCGTCTTCCCGGCAGACCCGTTCCGCGACCGGGTCTGACCCAAGCTTTACAGATCGGCGTTCTCTCCTAAGGTTGCTCAAAGCAACGCTTGGGAGGGCGTCCGATGAAATCGATCCTCACTCCGATCCTCGTCCTGGTGGCCTGGTCGCTGGTGGTGTGGTTGTGGATGTACGCCACCCGCATTCCGGCCATGCAGAAGGCGCGGATCGAACCGCAGAGCGCGCGTTTCCCCGGCTCGCTGGCGGTGTTGCCCGACCGCGTGCGGCAGGTGGCCGACAACTACAACCACCTCATGGAGCAGCCGACGATCTTCTATGCGCTGGCGGTCTATGTGCATCTGGTCGGCCATGCCGACGCGCTGAACATCGGGCTGGCCTGGAGCTATGTGGGCCTGCGGATCGCCCACAGCCTCGTGCAGGGCACCGCCAATCTGGTGATGGCGCGCTTCGCCCTGTTCTCGCTGTCGACCATCGCCCTGATCGCGATCACGGCGCGCGAGGTCCTTGCGCTGGTCTAGGCGGCTTTGGCCGGCGCCGTCTCTTGCAGGCCGAGGGCTGCGCCGAGCGCGATCACCGCAGCGCCCATCATCAGCCAGGCCGGCGCCATGGGGCTGCCGGTCAGCGTGGTGAGCCAGGCGGCGAAAACCTGCGTCGCGCCGCCGAACACGGCGGTCGAAACGGCATAGATGATCGCCAGACTGCCCGCCCGCGAACGCTTGGGCAGAGCTTCGGTGATGCTGACAAGGGCGGCCGACGCTCCGGTGACGAAGGCGATGGTCAGCAGCGCCGCCCCGCCATAGAGCGCGAGCGGGGTTCGAGCCTGCTCCACCAGCCAGAAGGCCGGCAGCACCGCCAGGGTCAGCAGGGTCCAGGACGCCACCGTCACCGGCTTGCGCCCGAAACGGTCCGACAGGGCGCCGCCGACCGGATCGAACACCGTACCCGCCAGGCCGGTCGCCACGGTGGCGCCGAAGGCCAGGCTTGCCGGCATGCCAAGCGTCGAGTTGGCGTAGGTGGTCAGGTAGCTCAGCAGATACGACGCCACCGTGCCTGCCGATAGTATGGCCAAGGCCAGCACGGCGACGCGGGTGTAGCCGGCGCGGCTTTGAGCGGCGGCGGGCGGCGGCTCCTGAAGATGCAGGGTGTCCTCCAGCGAACGGCGCAGGACCAAGCCCATGGGTACGATCACCGCCCCGGCCAGGAACGCCGCCCGCCAGCCCCAGGCGTCCAGGTCCGCCGGTGTCAGCAGGTTCGACAAGGTCACGCCCAGGCAGCCGGCGATAAGGATGGCAACGTCCTGCCCCATGTACTGGAACGACACGTAGAGGCCCCGTCGGCGCGCGGGGGCGGCCTCGGCCAGGTAGGCGGTGCTTGACCCCAGTTCGCCCCCGAGGGCGAAGCCCTGCAAAAGCCGCAGGATGATGACGATCACGGGCGCCGCCAGGCCGATAGTCGCATAGGAGGGCGTCAGGGCGACCCCGGCCATGGACAGACCCATAAGCCCGAAGGTCAGCAGCATGGCCGGTTTGCGTCCGACCCGATCCGCCAGGCGGCCGACGACAAGGGCGCCGACAGGTCGTGTCAGGAACCCCGCCCCGAAGGTCGCCAGGGAGGCGAGAAGGCTGTTGGTGGGGTCGTTCGAGGGAAAGAAGGTCCGCCCAATCTGGGCGGCGAAGAAGGCGTAGGTCAGGAAGTCATAGAATTCGAGAGCGTTGCCGGCGACCACGGCGGCCACATGCCGTGCTGGCGGCCCCTTAGCCGCAGCGCTTTCACCGGTCGTGGTCATTGCTGTCATCGTCCCCGAGTCGCCGAGAGGTTCGGCGATTCGCGGTCGTTCACGCTACTGGCGATTCCGAGAGGGTCAGAAGCCTTCGGACCAGGCCTTTAGCAGTTGGTGGGCGATGGCTAGAGGCGGGGGGGCGAACGCGTCCTTGATTTCGCCTCTGATCAAGGCCCCTGCTTCCTCGCGGGTGAACCACCGAACGGCTTCCAGCTCCGTCTGATCCGGCGCCGCCTGGTCGCTGTCGACCTCGGCGATCAGGCCGATCATCAGCGACGACGGATAGGGCCAGGGCTGGGTGGAATGATATCGGACGGAGGTCGCGTTCAGGCCCGCCTCCTCGTTCAGTTCCCGTGCGCAAGCCTCTTCGATGGTCTCGCCCGGCTCCAGGAAGCCGGCAAGGGCTGAGTGCATGCCCTTGGGCCAGCCGGATTGGCGGCCCAGCAGGCATTTGTCGCCATGCACGGCCAGCATGATCACAACCGGATCGGTGCGCGGGAAATGCTCTGTTTCGCAGGCTGGGCAGACACGCTTCCAACCGCCGTCAGCGACCTTGGACGGCTGGCCGCAAGCCGAGCACCAGCGATGACGGCGGCGCCATTCGAACATCGCCTTGGCGGTGGCGAGGATGCCGGCGTCCGGGGCAGGCATGCGCGGGGCCACGGCGCGAAGCTCCTCGAAGCGACCGACGCCCTCCAGGCCGCTGGCGCTGGCGGGATCGCCGACGCCATCCAAGTCCACCGCGAAGACGGCGGTGTCCTTCCACAGGCCCATGAACAGCAGCTGCTCACCCCCTGCGGACATCTCCTTGGCTAGGTCGGCCGGGAAGTAGGCGATCTGGACAGTCTTGTCGTCCACGTCCTCCACCAGCGGCTTGCCGTTCCACAGCGCCAGGGCGATTGAGCTGGGATCCGCCAGCTTTTCGGCGAGCCAAGCTTCGTCGCCGCGTCGTTCGCTGGCGCGGTCGAGGGGGTTTCCGGCGAAAGTGTTTATGGGCGTGGGCAAGGGCATGAGGGCTTTCGTCGCTGACCCGCGTTGGGCGGTCAAGCGCGGTCATGCTTGCGAAATCGGTCTGGCGGAGCGATATAGCGCTCGAAGTCGGCGCGGGCGGACGCCTCGCCAATCTGGTCAGGGCCGGAAGGCAGCAGCCACAACGAGTTTCGCTCCGGGTCGCGCCGGCTTCACCTTCTCCCCTAAAATGTTTGGCTAATGGCCGCCGCCGTCCTTTCGGATGCGGGGTGTGATGTCCTAGATTGTGCGCAAGTGCACATGCTTGGGCGAGTCCCAGGCCTAAGGACGCCCCTTGATCGACGACGACACGCCTTTCGAGCCGGACGAGGTTCCCGAGCGCGACCAGAACACCGCCGACATCTTCGGCGGCGCGCCCGCCGCCGCGACTGCGCCCGCCGGGCCCGCCGAGCCGGCGCCCCTGGCCGTGTCCGAAGAACCGTCCGCCGCCTACACCGTGCTGGCGCGCAAGTATCGTCCGCGCAATTTCGAGGACCTGATCGGCCAGGAGGCCATGGTCCGCACCCTGGCCAACGCCTTCGCCACCGGCCGGATCGCCCACGCCTTCATGCTCACCGGCGTGCGCGGGGTCGGCAAGACGACCACCGCCCGCCTGCTGGCCCGCGCCCTGAACTTTGAAAGCGACACGGTCCATGGCCCTTCAGTCGATCTGACCAAGGAAGGCCGTCATTGCCGCGCCATCATCGAAGGCCGGCACATGGATGTGCTGGAGCTCGACGCCGCCTCGCGCACCAAGGTCGACGAGATGCGCGAGCTGCTCGACGGGGTTCGCTATTCCCCGGTCGAGGCGCGGTACAAGGTCTACATCATCGACGAAGTCCACATGCTGTCGACGGCGGCGTTCAACGCGCTGCTGAAGACGCTTGAGGAGCCGCCGCCGCACGCCAAGTTCATCTTCGCCACCACCGAGATCCGCAAGGTCCCGGTGACGATCCTGTCGCGGTGCCAGCGTTTCGACCTGCGCCGCGTCGAGCCGGACGTCCTGAGCGCGCACTTCTCGCGCATCGCCAAGCAGGAAGGCGCGATGGTCGAGGCCGACGGCCTCGCCCTGATCTCACGGGCCGCCGAGGGTTCGGTGCGCGACGGCCTCTCCCTTCTGGACCAGGCCATCGTCCAGGCTGAGCGTGGCCAGACGGTCACCGCCGCCGTGGTCCGCGACATGCTGGGCCTGGCTGACCGGGCCCAGACCATCGCCCTGTTCGAACACATCATGCGCGGCGAGGTCGGACCCGCCCTGGAAGCGTTCCGCGCCCTGTGGGGGTTCGGCGCCGATCCGGCGGTGGTCATGCTGGACCTGCTGGAGCACTGCCACGGCTCGTCCGTATCCAAGGCCCTGGGGCCGGACGCCCTGTCCTTGCCCAGGGAGCAGGCGGCGCGCCTGGCCGCCATCGGGGCCAATGTCTCGGCCGGTGTGCTGTCACGCCTCTGGCAGATGCTGCTTAAGGCCCATGACGAGGTGCGTCGCGCCCCTGATGCGCCGGCCGCCGCCGAAATGGCCATCATCCGCCTGACCTACGCCGCAGAGCTTCCGGGTCCGGAAGAAGCGCTCAAGGCGTTGCGCGAAGGCTCGCCCATCGGCGGGGGGCCTTCGGGCGGCGGGGGCGGCGGCATGGCCGTGGGCGGCGGCGGCGGTGTCGTCGCTCAAGGCGTGGCGATGCCCCAGACCGCCCAGCAAGCGGCGCCGGTCATCGCCAGCTTCGAGGACATCGTCCGTCTGATCGAGGCCAAGCGCGATGTCGGCCTCAAGTGGGACGTCCAGCAGTACGTTCGTCCCATCAGCGTGCGCCCCGGCGTCATCCAGTTCGAACCGGCGCCCGGCGCGCCGCACAACCTGACCAGCCGCCTGGTCAGCCGCATGAAGGAGTGGACCGGCCAGCCCTGGCTGGTGGTCACCGACGGCGGCAAGGGCGGGGAGACGGACCGTGAGCGTGAACGGCGCGAAAGGCGGGAGCTGCTTTCGGAGATCGAGGCCGATCCCTTTGTTCGCGCCGTCATGGAGGCGTTCCCGGGCGCGGAGATCGTTCACTTCGGAAACGCCCCGCAAGCCATCGAGGCGGCGTCAGCCCCCGAACCCGAAGACGACGAGGAGTAGAGCGTGAAAGATCTTGGCGGCCTGATGAAGCAGGCCCAGGCGATGCAGGCCAAGCTGGCCGAAGCCCAGGAGAAGATGGCCGACCTGACGGCCGAAGGGACCTCGGGCGGCGGCATGGTCACGGTCACCCTGAAGGGCGGCGGCGAACTGGTCGGCATCAAGATCGACGAGAGCCTTATGGCGCCGGGCGAGGGCGAGGTGGTCGCCGACCTGATCGTCGCGGCCCACGCCAACGCCAAGAGGACGCTCGATGCTCAGCAGGCCGAGATGATGCGCGCCGCCGCCGGGCCCATGGCCGGCATGATGGGCGGTATTCCGGGTCTGAAGTTCTAAGCATTTGGCCGCCTCCGCCGGACCCGAGATCGAGCGCCTGATCGCCCTGCTGTCCAAGCTGCCGGGCCTTGGACCACGCTCGGCCCGGCGGGCGACCTTGGCCTTGTTGAAGCGGCGTGACCAACTGCTCGGCCCGTTGGCCGACGCCTTGGCCGCGGCGCGCGACCGGGTGAAGACCTGTGGCGTCTGCGGGGCGCTGGACACCACCGATCCTTGCGCCGTCTGCGCCGACCCCGCCCGCGATCAGACCCTGATCTGCGTCGTCGAGGACGTCGGCGCCCTTTGGGCCATGGAGCGGGCGGGGGCGTTTCGCGGCCGCTATCACGTCCTGGGGGGGCTGCTTTCCGCACTTGACGGGATCGGACCGGAGGCGTTGCGCGTGCGCGAACTGGCGGAGCGTTCCACTGGCGGTTCTGTGCGTGAGGTGATCTTGGCCCTGCCGGCCACGGTCGACGGCCAGACCACGGCGCACTACCTGGCTGAACGCCTTACGCCGTCCGGCGCCAGTGTCACATCACTCGCGCGTGGCGTGCCCGTGGGGGGCGATCTGGACTGGCTGGACGACGGCACCATCGCCCAGGCCCTGCGCGCGCGACGCCCCGCCTAGCCTGCTCAGATAGGGCTTTCGAGGTGCGACGCTGAATCGCGGCGGGATACTGATCCAGATCAAGGCGGGCTGAGCGACTCAGCCCTAGCGGTGAAGCTTCGGTTCAGAACGAGGCTTCTCATGCTGACGACGATCAAGTCCCGAATGCGCGTTTCCTGGTTCATCGGGATGGTCGCCATGCTCGCCTTGGCGGCGCTCAACGTGACCCTCCTGCACATGGTGGCGGATGCTGGTGAGCGGGCGTCCGACATCCTGCGGGTCGCGGACGGCGTCAGCATCGCCGTGGGCGTCGGCGCCGTGATCGGCGTCATTCTCGGCGCCATCTATTTCGAGCGCCTCGTCATCTCCGCGATGGGCGCCATGTCAGGGACCATGCGCCGGCTGGCGGCGGGCGAGTTCGACGTCGCCATTCCGGGCGCCGACCGCCGCGACGAGATCGGCGAGATGGCCCGCAGCGTCGAGGTGTTCCGCGAGAACGGCCTGGCCCGTTCGCGCTTGGAAGCCCAGGCGGCCGAGACCCATCGCGAGGTCGATCGTCGCTTGCGCGAAACCGAGGCTGCTTTCGAGGCTGCTGGCCGCGATCAGAAGAAGCTGGTCGACGCCATGGCCGGCGAACTCGCCAAGATGGCCGAGGGCGACCTGTCCGTGCGCCTGACCGACGATGTAGCCGCCGAGTACCGTGAGCTGAAGGACGACTTCAACGCGGCCGTCGCCCAGCTGGAGACCACGATCCGGGGCCTGGCCGGCGCGGCCGGCGCCGTGCGCACTGGCTCTCAGGAAATCGCGAGAGCCTCCGACGACTTGTCGCGCCGCACCGAGCATCAGGCCGCGACCCTGGAACAGACCGCAGCCGCCCTGGACCAGATCACAGCCACGGTCAGCCGCACCGCATCGGGCGCCGAGCAGGTCACGGGCGTGGTGGTCCAGGCCCGCGAGGACGCTGAGCGCAGCGGTCAGGTGGTCAAGCGCGCCGTGGCGGCCATGGGCCTGATCGCCGAGTCCTCGCGGGAGATCGGCCAGATCATCGGGGTGATCGACGAGATCGCCTTCCAGACCAATCTTCTGGCCCTTAATGCGGGCGTCGAAGCCGCTCGGGCCGGCGACGCCGGCAAGGGCTTTGCGGTGGTCGCGTCCGAAGTGCGGGCCCTGGCCCAGCGTTCGGCCGAAGCCGCCAAGGAGATCAAGGCCCTGGTCGGAGGGTCCGGCCAGCAGGTGGACAACGGTGTCGCCCTGGTCGGCCAGACCGGCGAAGCCCTCTCCGCCATCGTCGGCAAGGTGGGCGAGATCTCCAGCCTCGTGCAGGAGATCGCCCATTCAGCGGTCGAGCAGTCCACGGCCCTGGAGCAGGTCAACAAGGCCATGAACCAGATGGACCAGGTGATCCAGCAGAACGCCGCCATGGTCGAACAGAGCGCCGCCGCCACTCGCGCTCTGGACCAGCAGGCTGTCGGCCTGACCGCCATGGTCGAGCGCTTCACTCTGGAGAAGGCCGATCCCCGCCCGCTGCAGGCGGCTCAGGAACGTATTTTGGCCTTCGCCGGCGGACGCTGACGCGAACCTGTCGTGAAAGCTGGATAGGGCTGCCTCCAAATTCGGGGCGTCCATGCTTGCTTTCCTGCTCGCCGCATCGGCGGCTGCCGCCATCGCCTGCACGGCTTCGACGAAGGACGCTTGCGACCGCGCCCGTCTTGACGAGGCGCTGAAGCTCAACGACCTCGTCGCGGTCGGCACCCACAACAGTTACAAGCAGCACCTGCCGCCCGCCGAACTCGCGGCCATGGTCGCGGCCGGGGGGCGACGCGCCCTTGGTATCGACTATGGTCACCCTTCTCTCGTCGAGCAGCTTGAAGACGGCGCCCGTCAGTTAGAGATCGACGTCGCTCAAGATCAGGCCGGCGGCCTCTACGCTCACCCGAAGACCGCGCTCGGCCAGGGCGAGACCCTATCGCCCGCCGCGGCGGCGGCGATGGCTCGGCCGGGCTACAAGGTCCTGCACATGCAGGATGTGGATTTCCGCTCCACATGCCTGACCTTCGTCGCTTGTCTGGGCGAGGTGCGGACGTGGTCGAAGACCAACCCTACCCATGCGCCGATCCTGATCCTCATCAACGCCAAGGAAGGCGGGCCCAACCTGGCCGGTGGGGCGATCGCGCCCGGTTATGACGCCAAGGCGTTCGACGCGCTCGATGCGGAAATCCGCTCGGTCTTTTCCGACGCCGAACTGATCACGCCGGATCAGGTGCAGGGCAAGGAGCCGACCTTGCGCAAGGCCGTGCTGGCCGGCGGCTGGCCCACCTTGGCCGCCGCGCGAGGCAAGGTTTTCTTCGCCCTTGATGAGGGCCCGGAGAAGGTGGCGGTCTATCGGGGCGCACGTCGGTCACTGGAAGGCCGGGCCATGTTCGTGAACACGGACGAGGCCTCGCCGGCCGCCGCCTATCTGACGCTTAACGATCCGGTCGCCGAACACGCGCGCATCCAGGCCGCGGTGAAGGCGGGCTTCGTGGTGCGAACCCGCGCCGACGCCGACACCTGGGAGGCGCGCGCCAACGATACGCGTCGCCGCGACGCGGCCTTCACAAGCGGCGCACAGTACATATCGACCGACTATATGCGCCCCGATCTCCGCTTCGCCGGCGGCTATAGGGTTCGCGCGCCGGGGGGTGTGGTTGCGGCATGCAACGCGTTGCGCGCGGGTGACCGGTGCCGAGGGCTGCCGTTGGAAGCCGACCATCAGAAATCCGGCGCCAAGTAATTCGATGTTCGGTGTTCGCTGAACGCAAGATGCGTCAGCATGTCGCGCGCTGTGGGCGTGGCGGTTTCTATCGGTTAACCTTGGATTGCATTTCGCGCTCTACGGCTAAGCTTCGATAGTTTCTGCTTCGGGGGCGTAGCATGTCATTCAATAATTTCCGCATTCGGGCAAAGCTCGTCATAGCCTTCGGCGCGGTCATCGCCGCCTATCTGGTGGCTACGGCCCTGATTATGGGCAGCCTGTCGCAACTGAACGCGGCGTCTGAATCCGCCTTGCGCGGCCAACTCGTCGCCAGCAAGGGCGAGACGCTGCTGAAGGGTGTGCTCGAACAGCAGAACGCCGTGCGTGGCTACGCGCTGTTGGGTGATCCGGCGTTCTTGGAGACCTACAACGAAGAGAAGGTCGCCTTCGACGCGGCGCTCAACGACTTCGAGAACACCACCCGACTGCCCGCGCAGAAGGCCCGCGCCGAAAAGATGCGCGAAGCCATGGCCACGTGGCGCGCTGAGGTCGGCGACCCGGCGGTGGCGGCCATGAGCGATCCCGCCGGTCGTGAGACCGCCGCCGCCCTGGTGGGTAAGAAGTCGCTCGGCGGACTGCGGGCGCTGCACGGGGAAATTCTGGAATCAGCCAACGCCGAGGTGAAGATTCGCAACACCGCTCAGGACGCCGCCTCTAGCGCCATGGTCACCACACTCGGGATTGCCGCGCTCGTCGCCGTCGTCATCGCCGGCCTGATGAACTGGCTCCTGGCGGGGACGATCGCAGCGCCGGTGGCGAGCATGACCCAAACCATGCGGCGCTTGGCTGGCGGCGACAACGCCGTGGATATTCCCGCCATCGGTCGCAAGGACGAACTCGGCGACATGGCCGGGGCGGTCCTATCCTTCAAGGAAGCCGCTTTGGAGAAGATCGCCCTGGAGGCCCGCAGCGAAGCCGACCGCAACCTGTCAGAAAGCGAACGCGTCGCCCGCGAGGCGGACAAGGCGCGCCAGGCCAAGGAAGACGCCGTCGCCGTCGAGGCCCTGGGCCAAGCTCTAAGCCGCCTGGCGGACGGCGATCTGACTCACCGCATCACCGCGACCTTCGCCCCGCGTTCGCAGAGCCTGAAGGACGACTTCAACCGAGCCATGAACGAACTGATGAGCGCCATGCGCTCCATCAACATCAGCACCAACAGCGTACGCTCCAGCTCGGACGAGATCGCCCACGCCTCTACCGACCTGTCGCGCCGTACGGAGCAACAGGCTGCCGCCTTGGAAGAGACCGCCGCCGCTCTCGATCAGATCACCGCCACTGTGCGCCGCACGGCCGAAGGCGCCAAGACCGCGTCCGGTTCGGTCGCCGACGCCCGCGCCGACGCCGACCGTTCGGCCAAGGTCGTCGATCAGGCCGTCGGCGCCATGGGGCAGATCGAAAGCTCCTCGCGTGAGATCGGCAACATCATCGGCGTCATCGACGAGATCGCCTTCCAGACCAACCTTCTGGCTCTGAACGCCGGCGTTGAGGCTGCCCGCGCCGGTGACGCGGGCAAGGGCTTCGCCGTGGTCGCCTCCGAAGTGCGGGCCCTGGCTCAGCGCTCGGCCGAGGCCGCCAAGGAGATCAAGGCCTTGATCTCCGCTTCCGAACAGCAGGTCTCGGCTGGGGTCGATCTCGTCGGCCAGACGGGCGCCGCCCTGCGCCGCATCGTCGATCAGGTTGTCAGCATCGACGAACGGATCCGCGAGATCGCCGCTTCCGCCCAGGAGCAGGCGACCGGCCTCCATCAGGTCAACTCCGCCATCAACCAAATGGATCAGGTGGTTCAGCAGAACGCCGCGATGGTCGAGGAGGCCACCGCAGCCACCCAATCCCTGCGCGGAGAGACCGGCACACTTGGCGATCTAGTGGACCGCTTCAAGATCGAAGGTCAGGTCATGGCTCAAACGACCGCGGCCGTGCGGCAAGCCGCCTAGACGATCGACCATCTCTGAATGCGATATGGCCGGGGGCGTCGCCTCCGGCCATTTCCGTATCTAGGCGGTGCGCAGCGCCGCCAGATACGCCTCCATGAGGCGGACGAGTTCATCCTCCAAGGCGGCGGGATCAAGCGCCAAATCCTGTTCCGCCGCCGAGGCGCGCAGAAGGCTCACCGCCGCATGGGTCAGGACGAAGGCCCGTTCGGGCGTCAGCACGATATCCAGCTGCGCCTTGCCGGCGATGGTCGCGAGAAACAGCTCATGATGTTGGTACAGCACCTCGTCACCCTTGCTGAACAAGGCGCCGAGCAGAGCGTGGCGGGTGGCGGGCGATCCCTCGAACCCATTCATCAGCGCCCGCACGATCGGGCGCACGCTGCCGAGGTTCGGCTGCTCGATCAGCATGTGAGCGATGCTGTTTCGGACGCCTTCAGCTCGCCGTTGGGCCATGGCGGCCAGGATGTCGTTCTTGTCTGCGAAGTACTGGTAGAGCGTACCGATGCTCACACCCGCTCGTGCGGCGATGTGGTTGGTGGTCAAAACCTCTAAGCCGGCTTCCTCCAGAAGCTGAAAGGTAGCGTCGAGGATAGCCTCCACCGTCGAGGCCGCCCGCGCCTGTGTCGGAAATCTCCTTTTTCTTTCAGTCACTTGATCCGCCGTGTAGTGATCCGAGGCCTTCGAGGCGAAGGCGAGTAGGAACGTGAGCAATGCTTACATAACCTGATAGGCGACAACAGGATCCGTCATCCGGATCCGCAGCCGTCAGGAGCCGACATGATCCGCAGCATCGAAGAGGTCCGCGCCCGCGTGGCCGCGCAGAAGACGCTGCTTCCGGCCTTTTATGGAACGGTCGATTTCGACCATACGCCTGAGCGCTTCACCGAAGACGCCAGCTTGGCCGTCGTAACCGACCGCGCCCCGATGGGCGTCCAGGTCACCCAGGACGACCTCGACCGCGTGCGGGCCTACACAATGCTGGGCGACCAAGTGGCCGACGCCTATGCCGCGCTGATCCCCGAGTTGGGATTCCGCCGTCTGATCGCCATGCTGACCCAGGCCTGCGAGCAGGGCGTGGAGGCTGTTCGCGACGCGCCGCCGCAATTGCGCGCCTTCATCGCCGACATGGAGCACACGCCGGATTGGGTGGATATGGACCTGGTCCGTGAAGGCGCCCGGCTGGACCGCAACGCCACCGCCCACCTGGCGCCCTTCGCGATCCGGGGAGCGTTCATGGCCACCTTCCTGAACAAGTACTCCGCCCTGCCCATGGCCTTAACCGGCACGCTAGGCGCTGAAACCGCGGCCAAGCGGGTGAACGAGACGGCGACCTTCTTCACCACGACGGTCCTGCCCGGTGCGCTCGAACGTCATGGAGAAGGGTTCAAGGCCGCCGCCATGGTGCGGTTGATGCACTCCATGGTCCGCTTTAACGCCCTGCGCTCCGGTCAGTGGGACGCGAAGGTCTATGGGGTGCCTATCCCGCAGGTGGACCAGATGCCGGCCGGTTTGATCCCCATCTTCCTCATGGCGTTCGCTCTGATCCGAAAGGGCCGCACGACCTTCACCCCCTACGAGCGCGCGAAGGTGGAGCTGGCGCGTTACCGTTGCTTCCTGCTGGGTCTGCCGCAGGACCTGCTGGCCGATACGCCGGAGGGGATCGTGCGGATCATGACCGCCCGCAACAGCACTCTTCGCCGAGGCTTCGACGACGCCACCTGCGGGGTTCTGATCCGCGCCACCCTCGCGGCCTATCTGCCGCCCGATCAGTCGCCGGCAAACCGCCTGCACGACCGGATCGAGCGCCGCTTCGCCAAGGCCTTCTTCCTGCGCCACTTCATGGAGGGTGACCGCGAACGGGCCCGGGAGCTGGGCATCGAGGTCACTCGTTTGGACGAGGTGGTCTTCGTGGTCTGCGCCCTGTTGGTCTATGGCCGGATGACGGCGTTCCGGATCGCCGGGACGATCCCGGGCGTCCGCGACGTCGCCGACGCCATCCTGGTGCGGCGCGTGCGCGGCCTGCTCGCCCGCTATGGCCACGCCGAGTACACGACCGACGCTTCCAAATACCGCGCCGCAGCGCCCGCGCCGGCCTGATCGACGCGGGGCCTGGGCCGACTTCAGTAGCCGGCCGCGTGTCCCCCACGACGCGGATCGGCGACGCCGAGCCATGTGCCGTCCGGCTGTTTGGCCACCGCGTGGATTGAGCCGTAGTGCCAGTTGTAAGGCGTGGTGATCTTCACGGTGACGCCGAAGCTGTCGGTCATCTGGCGGCGCACCTCGTCGGTGATGCGTCCCTCGATCGACATGGCTCGACCGTTGATCGATCCCTGGAAGCGGGGAGCGTCCACCGCCTGCTCCAGCGGCATGTCGTAGCCGATGTGATTGATCAGGGTCAGGGCGATGGCGCGGGAGGTCAGGCCCGGCGAGCCGATGGACATGACCTCCCGCGCCATCGCCCTGACCCTGATCAATCACATCGGCTACGACATGCCGCTGGAGCAGGCGGTGGACGCTCCCCGCTTCCAGGGATCGATCAACGGTCGAGCCATGTCGATC
>CAJYMH010000012.1 GCA_913776195.1 uncultured Caulobacter sp. | reverse complement strand
GATGGACGGCGCCCTGCCTGCTTCTGCCTTGTTGCCTCCCCGCTTCGCGGACTGGTTCGCCTCGCGCGGGTGGAGCGCGCGGGCGCATCAGCTGGCCATGGTCGAGAAGGCCAAGGCGGGTCGGCATGCGGTGCTGATCGCGCCCACGGGAGGGGGCAAGACCCTGGCCGGGTTCCTGCCCAGTCTGATCGAGCTGGCCGAGCGGCCGCCGTCGAACGGGCCGGTGCGGGGCGTCCATACCCTGTATATCTCGCCCCTGAAGGCGCTGGCGGTGGACGTCGAGCGCAACCTGATGACGCCCATCCGCGAGATGGGCCTGTCCATCGTGGCTGAGAGCCGCACGGGCGACACCGGCGAGGCGCGCAAGGCGCGGCAACGGCTGAGGCCGCCGGACATCCTTTTGACCACGCCCGAGCAGTTGGCGCTGTTCTGCGCGTGGGACGGGGCGCGGACCTATTTCGAGGACCTGCGCTGCGTGATCATCGATGAGGTCCACGCCATGTGGCCCAACAAGCGCGGCGACCTGCTGTCGCTGGGCCTGGCGCGGTTGCAGCAGTTCGCGCCGCAGATGCGGCGGGTCGGGCTGTCGGCGACGGTGGATGATCCGGGGCTGATCGCGGAGTGGTTGTCACCTGCTTCTCCTCCCCCGCAAGCGGGGCAGGAGAAGATGGACCTCGGCGTCGACATCGTCTTCGGCGCGGGCGGGGTGACGCCTCAGGTCGAGGTGCTGGTCAGCGGGGGGCGTGTGCCGTGGGCCGGACACACCGCCGAGCACGCCATGGCCGAGCTGTACGAGATCATCAAGCGGCAGAAGACCACCCTGGTGTTCGTCAACACGCGGTTCCAGGCCGAGTTTGCGTTCCAGGAGCTGTGGGCCCTGAACGACGATAACTTGCCCATCGGCCTGCACCACGGCAGCCTGTCGGCCGAACAGCGGCGCAAGGTCGAGGCGGCGATGGCGCGGGGGGAGCTTCGGGCCATCGTCTGCACCTCGACCCTGGACATGGGCATCGACTGGGGGGACGTGGACCTGGTGGTGCAGCTGGCGGCTCCCAAGGGCAGCTCGCGCATGGTGCAGCGGATCGGGCGGTCCAACCACCGGCTGGACGAGCCGTCCAAGGCCCTGCTGGTGCCGGCCAACCGGTTCGAGATGCTGGAGTGCCGGGCCGCCGCCGACGCCATCGTCGAGAACGCCCTGGACGGCGAGCCGCGCCGGACCGGGACGCTGGACGTGCTGGCCCAGCACATCATGGGCTGTGCGTGCTCGGAGCCCTTCGACCTGCTGGCGCTGTACGACGAGGTGACCACCGCCGGGCCTTATCGCGGCCTGTCGTGGGAGGACTTCGAGCAGGTGGTCGATTTCGTCTCGACCGGCGGCTATGCGCTGAAGACCTATGACCGCTTCCGCCGGATCGTGCAGGGGCGCGAGGACGGCCTGTGGCGGGTGCGCAACGCCCAGACGGCGCAGCGGCACCGGCTGAACGTGGGGGCGATCCTATCGGCGGCGACGCTGAACGTGAAGGTCGCCATCGGCAAGCGCGGCGGGCGCAAGATCGGCCAGGCAGAGGAAGGCTTCTTCGAGCAGTTGAAAGCCGGCGACACCTTCGTGTTCGCGGGGCAGGTCTGGCGGTTCAACACCATCGTCGGCGAGGACGTGCTGGTCAGCCCGGCGCCCAAGGACGATCCGATGATCCTGTCGTGGGGCGGGTCGAAGTTCCCCCTGTCCACCTACCTCGCCCAGCGGGTGCGGCGGATGATGTCGGACGAGCGGGAGTGGGCCGCCCTGCCCGCCGACGTGCAGGAATGGCTGGGATACCAGAAGGCGCGCTCGGCCCTGCCGTCGGAGGACGAGCTGCTGGTGGAGACCTTCCCCCGCGGGCGGCGGCACCACATGGTCTGCTACAGCTTCGAGGGGCGGCACGCGCACAACACCCTGGCCATGCTGCTGACCCGGCGGATGGAGCGGGCGGGACTTCAACCCCTCGGGTTTGTCGCCAACGACTATGCGCTGAACATCTGGGCGCTGAAGCCGCTGGACGAGGCGGATCTGGACGCCCTGTTCGACCAGGACATGCTGGGCGACGACCTGGAGGCGTGGCTGGACGAAAGCTACATGATGAAGCGCACCTTCAAGGGAGCGGCGATCATCGCGGGGCTGATCGAGCGGCGCTTTCCCGGCCAGGAGAAGAGCGGCCGGCAGGTGACGTTCAGCGCCGACCTGATCTACGACGTGCTGCGCAAGCACCAGCCGGACCACCTGCTGCTGAAGTGCGCGCGGCAGGATGCGGCGACCGACCTCATCGACGTGGCGCGCGTGGCCGGGTTTCTGGCGCGCATCAAGGGGCGCATCCGGCATGCGGCCCTGTCCAAGGTCTCGCCCTTCGCCGTGCCGATCATGCTGGAGATCGGGCGCGAACGGGTGAATCTGGGCGATGCGGGCGACGCCATCCTGGCCGAGGCCGAGGCCGATCTGATCGCGGAGGCGCTGGCTTGAGTTCGAGCCGTTTGAGTTTCGCGGCCAACCCCTGCGGGGGTTTGCGCGTGGGCCTGCATCGGGCCGAGCCGGTGCTGCGCGCGTCCGGGGCCCTGTGGCTGGAGGCCGAGCGCGCCCTGGTGGTGGCGGACCTGCACTTTGAAAAGGGCAGCGCCTACGCCGCGCGGGGCCAGATGCTGCCGCCGTACGACACCCGCGAGACCCTGGACCGGCTGGAGCGGGAGCTGGCGGCGACCAACCCGGCCCTGTTGGTGTTCCTGGGCGACAGCTTCCACGACGGGGCGGCGGAGGACCGGCTGGCCGAGGACGACGCGGCGCGGATCGCGGGCCTGGCGCGGGGTCGGACCCTGCTTTGGGCGGTGGGCAACCACGACGAGGACGGGCCGCAGACCCTGCCCGGTGAGATCGTCGACGAGATCGCGCTGTCCGGCCTGACCTTCCGCCACGAGCCGGAGCCGGGAGAGCATCCTGGCGAGGTGGCGGGGCACCTGCATCCCTGCGCGCGGGTGGCGGCGGGCGGCGGCTCGGTGCGGCGGCGGTGTTTCGTCACTGACGGCAAGCGCCTGGTGATGCCAGCCTTCGGCGCCTTCACGGGCGGGCTGAACATCATGGACAAGGCGTTCGCCGGCCTGTTCGCGGCGGCGCCCATCGCCGGAGCGCTGGGGCGCGGAAAGGTCCACGCGGTGGGGTGGAAGTCGCTACGGCCAGATTGATCCTCCCCCTCTGGGGGAGGTGTCCCGTAGGGACGGAGGGGGAAATGCTGAGCTGAAAGCCCCCTCCACCACTGCGTGGTCCCCCACCCCCAAAGGGGAGGATCTTAGCCCTACAAGCTCATCGCCTGTTCCAAGGCCACGGCCAGGGCGATGGCGGCGCCGGCGGTGAGCAGGGTGCGCAGGCGGGGGCGCCAGGAGGGGCCGTCATGGCTGGTGGCGTCCCACAGCCATTGCAGCAGCAGCGCCGTCAACACCCCGGCGATCTGCCAGACCGGGCCGAAATTGTCGCCGCCCAGCAGCAGCAGCCAGGCCACGGCCGGGGCGGCCAGGGACAGGCCGAGGACCAGCCAGCGCGGTTGCGGCTTGTCGATCTCCAGCCCCGCATGGATGCCGCCCAGATAGGACAGCAGGGCCGTGGCGTAGGCGATCAGGCTGACCAGGCCGGCGGCGCGCAGGTGCTGCGGCCCGAAGCAGAACACCGCCGAGGCGGCGAACAGCGGCAGGATGGTCAGGACGCCCATCATCCAAATGGCGCGGGGAGGCTTGCTCGCCAGGTCCATGAGATCAGCTCCTGCGGAACACGACGGAGGCGGCCCAGCCCGCCAACAGAGCGATCGCCACCGAAGCCAGACCATAGATCCAAGGCCGGCGGTGCGCGAAGAGATAAAGATTACGCTCCAGGCCCGCCTTCTCAACCGTCAGGGTGCGGTCGCGGATGGAGACGGGGCGACCGTCCTGGAACAGGATGATGCGGGCGTCGTACTTGCCGATGGGCGCGGCGGTCGGAAGGGCCAGCTGGGCCCGGAACAGGCCGCGATCGACGAAATGGACGCCGTCGGGCTCGGCGGCGTAGAGGCCGGCCTTCTCCTTCAGGCGGATCACGGCGCGGCGCCAGTCCAGATAGTCCGCCCCCAGGCGGCTGACGACCATGTCGCGCACGCCGTAGCGACGCTCCACCCGCTGCTCTTCCGGGGCGGCGATGGCCAGGTGGTCAAGGCCGGCGTTCAGCTCGCGCAGGGTCGAGAAGCTGGCGATCTGGTTCAGGGGTTTGGTGGAGGCCGCGATGTAGAAGCCGGGGGCGCCGGTGAACACCACCGGGCGGCTGTTCAGCCAGACGCCGGCCACGCGGGTCTTCTCCGCCAGGCGGATCGGCTGTTCCGGTCCGCTGACCAGGACCACCACGTCGCTGGGCCGCTGGGCGGGATCGAAGACCGCGCCGTAGATGACGATGTCGGCGCCCCGGAAGCCGGACGTGACCTTGACCTCGGTCTCGGTCAGGGCGGCGGAGACGGCCGGGATCGGCGGGGGAAGGTCGATGGCCATCAGCCCGCCCCCGAGACCAGGACGAACGGGTCGTCCGGCCGGATGAACAGGTCCAGCCCCATGCGCAGACCGACCAGCAGCACCAGCAGGCCCAGCAGGGCGCGCAGCTCCTCCGCCCGGAAACGCGACGACATACGGGCGCCGAACTGGGCCCCCACCACCCCGCCGACCAGCAGCAGCGTCGCCAGGACGATGTCGACCGTCTGGTTGCGGCCGGCCTGCAGCACGCTGGTCAGGCTGGTGGTGATGATGATCTGGAACAGGCTGGTGCCAACGACCACGCCGGCCGGCATGCGCAGCAGATAGACCATGGCCGGCACGAGGATGAAGCCGCCGCCGACGCCCATGATGGCCGACAGGATGCCGACGAAGATCCCCAGCACGATGGGCGGGATGACGCTGATGTAGAGGCGCGACTTGGGGAAGCGCACCTTGAGCGGCAGGCCGTACAGCCACATGGGCCGGCGGTCGCGTGGTACGGCCGGCGCCTCGCCCCGGCGGCGACGCAGGATGGAGCGCAGCGACTCCATCAGCATCAACCCGCCGATGACGCCCAGGAACAGCAGATAGGAGACCGACACCACTAGGTCTGCCTGGCCGAGCAGGCGCAGCAGGCGGAACACCTCGACCCCGAGGAAGGCGCCGATGACGCCGCCCGTGGCCAGGACCCCGCCCATGCGGAAGTCCACGGCCCGCTTGCGGCTGTAGGCGATGACGCTGGAGACCGACGAGGCGGCCACGTGGTTGGCTTCCGACGCCACGGCCACGACCGGCGGAATGCCTAGGAAGACCAGGACCGGCGTCATTAGGAAGCCGCCGCCGATGCCGAACAGACCGGATATGAAGCCGACCAGAGCCCCAAGCGCCACCAGCAGGGGCGCGTTCACGGAGACTTCCGCTATGGGCAGATAGAGATCCAAACCACGCCTTCCACACCGGGACCGGTCACCCGGCCTTACGCCACCCCTGACGTCTTACTGCGCGAAGGCCGCCAGTCGCGCAACCAGCTCCGGATCGGCCTTGCCCGTCGTCGAGAGCCCCTGGTCGCGTTGATAGGCGGAGATCGCCAGGCGCAGGGCCGGCGACGACACGCCATCTTGCGGCCCCTGATAGTAGCCGAGCCGCGACAGGGCCTTCTGAGCCGTGACCAGGCCGGTCGCCGTGCCGGCGGACGTGATCGCGGCGGCGGGCGCGGGGCCGCCTGCGGCGCGGAAGCCGATCGCGGCGCGTTCGGCGGAGGCCTGGACCTCGGCGTTCAGCTTGGCCTTGAGGCGCACGGCGCTGGCGCGGGCCTCGTCGTCACCGGCGCGGCCGGCGATCAGGTACCACTTGTAGGCCTGGGCCTTGTCACGTTCGACGCCGAAACCGGCTTCGTAGATGCGGCCAAGATTGTACTGGCTGTCCACCAAGCCGAGATCGGCGGCCTTGCGGAACCACTCGGCGGCCACGGCGGGGTTCTTCTGACCGCCCTGCCCCTCGAAATAGTAGAGACCGAGATTGTGCATGGCCTTGCGGTCGCCGCCCTGGGCGGCGCGCTCGGTCCAGCGGCGCGCCTCGGCGGGATTGGCGGTCAGGCCGGCCTCGCCGCTCTCGTAAAGCTTGGCCATGTAGAACTGAGCGGCCGGATGACCGGCCTCGGCGATGTTGCGCAGGGGCGCGACGGCGGAGGCGTCGCCGGCCTCGATCCGGCGCACGGCGGTCTCATAGGCCTTGGTCTGGTCTTCCGTGATCGCCGGGGCCAAGGACGGGGCGATCGTCGGTGTGGCGATCGCCACCGCGGCGCGGGCGTTCGCCAGCGGATCGCGCGGCGCAGCCTCGTCGCCCTTGGTCGCGGCCTTGTCGGAATTATTGCTCAGCACCAGGCCGGTGGTCATCATCCCCAGCAGGGCGACGCCCGCGCCGAAGAAGGCCACGGTCTGCATGGACGAGCCGGCGCGGCGGCCGCCCCGCCGCGTGCCCATCAGGCCCGAGAAGAAGGAGCGCGAACCACCCGAAGGCGTCAGGCCGAAGGGGCGCGTCTCGGCGCTGGACTGCGCGGCCCGGGCGGCGGCGCGGGCCTGCTCCACCGCTTCGCGGGTGGACAGCACACGGACCGGCTCGGGATCGGCGTCCGGGGTCAGCAGATAGTTCTGGCCGCTGCCGAACAGGTCGGGACCATCCGGGGTCTGTTCGGACTCGTGCAGCGGGATGAAGCCGTCGGCGGCGTCGAAATCCTCGTCTGTAAAGCCGAGGTCGTCCGGCGAGCGGGCCGCCAGGGGATCGTCTTCGTATTCGACCGGGTCGGCCGGTTCGAACAGCGAGTTGAGCTCCATCGGCTCCGGCTCGGCTTCGACCTGCGCCGGTTGAGGTGAGGGAGCGGGCTCGGGCGGGCGGGCGAAGGTCTGGGCGGTGAGCGGCGGGCGATGATCCTCGACCCCGACCTCGGAGAAGGAGAACCGTCCCTCCGAGAAGGAGGCGGCGCCCTCCTCCAGCCCTTCGGAGATAAAGGCCGCGCCGGCCGTCGCTTCGGCTGGGGCGTCGAACGGCGTCTCGACAATGGGATCGGCCAGGCGGCGGCGGGCGCCCTGCAGGCCCGCATCGACCTTCTCGCGAGCTTCCTCCAGCAGGCGGGCGGTGCGCTCCTCGCTCTGCCGGATACGGTCGGACAGTTCGCTGGTGACACGTTCCTGGCGTTCGGTCAGGCGTTCGCCCACGCGGGCGACCTGCTCGCCCACGTCGTCGATGGCGCGGGCGTTGCGCTGCTCGGCGGTGGCGATGCGTTCGGAAAGACGCTCGGTGATCCGGGCGATCTCGCCGCCGAGGCGTTCCAGCGCCTGGGCCTGGACCAGATCGGCGCGGGCCAGCTTGCCGTCAGTCGTGGCGGCGACGCGGGCGATCTCGGCCCCCATCTTCTCCACGGCGTCGGCGTTGCGGTCTTCGACCTCCTTGATGCGCGCGTTCATGGCGCCGGCGATGGACATCACCTCGCGGCCCATGCGCTCCAGAGCGCCTGTGGAGCGGCGCTCGGCGGCCTCCACGTGGGACTGCAGGGTGTGGAAGGAGGCTTCCAGGGTGTTCAGACGACCGCCGGCGGACTTTTCCAGCTGCACCGTCATTTCGGCGCGGGCGGCCTCCATGCGGCGCGAGAGGTCGGCGGCCAGGGCGCCGAGGCCCTCGCCGCCGATCCCCGCCCCGCCCTCGACGGCCTTGAGACGTTCGTCGAGGGTGATGAAGGAGGCGCTGAGCTCCAGCAGGGCGTCGGACGTGCGGGTCTCCGCCGCCTCCAGCCGCTGGGACACGCGCGAAACAACCGCCTCGACCAGGGCGTCGGTATCCACCGCCGGCCCCTTCGAGGTCTTCAATCCGTCCAGGGCGGCCTTGGTCTTGACCTCGCCCTCATAGACCTGGCCGGCCAGCTTGCCGATGGCGCCTTCCAGGGTCTTGATCGCCTCGGTGGAGGCGGCGTTCGCCCCGCCCTGCTCCATGCGCCGCAAGCGCTCGGCGGCGCGCTTCTGTTCGTCGCCCAGATCAGCGATGGCGCCCTCGAAGCGGGCGGCGACGGCCACGGCGTCGCGCTCGGCCGTCTCGAGGCGAGCGATGACGTTGCGGACGGAATGGTCGATGCCGGTGACGGCGCGGGCCTGGCGAGCCTCGGCGGCCTCGATACGCTCGGACAGGCGCTCCAGGGCCAGGGCGATGCGTCCGGCCTCGTCCATCGGATAGCCGGAATGATCGAAGCGCGATTCACGCTGCGCGCGCGGATGGTCGAGAACGTTGTGACCGGACGAGCGACCGCCAGAGGCGCTGTCGCCGAAGTCCGACGACTCGTCCTCGAGGATCATGCGATTGAGCCACTCGCCGAGCGTCATGCCGGAGCGGCGTGCGAGATCTTTTGCGATCTCACGCGCTTTGGGGTCGATCCCCTTAACGCTCCACGGCGCCCCCGCGCTCATCGAATCGATCTCCCGGAACTCTTCACACGGGACGCTAGCCAGCGACACCTAGTGTGTAAACGCGGAGTTAACGCTAAATCTGGGGGTCGGCGAGAATGTCTGTGGACGAACGCTTGCATACGGGAACCGGCGTGGGCAGGTGTGCGCCATGACGCTGACGACCACCCTGATCGCCGCCCTAGGCTTTTTGACGGCCGCCGTATTCTGCGGCTGGCGGGGGGCTCAGCCTTGGAATCCGGCGAAGGGGCCGCGCATGATTCCCTGGCGTCCGTTGATGCTGCTGTCGGCGTTCGGCCTGCTGATCATGCTGGTCCATCTGGCGAACCTGATGGGCGTGCAGACGGGGCGGTAGGCTACGCCCTCCTCTGTAGCGAAGCATATTGGGGAGGAGAAAAGATCAGCACTTCTTTTCTTTCGGCCGCTTCGTCAGGCCGGCGACGCCGCCGCTGGACAACAGGCCCACATCGGCGAGCAGCAGCGGGATGACCCACTTGTGCGGGGCGGCGATGTAGCGGGGCCGCCAGAGCGGGTCGTACTTGTCCTTGTACCGGCGCACGCCGCGGAAGTTGTAGATGTCCTCGCCCCGTTCGAAGACGAGGTGGCCGATGCGGGACATGATCGGCGCAAGACGACGATCCTCCAGACCGGCCAGAGGCGCGACGCCGAATTCGAAGCCGGCGTAGCCCTGATCGCGGCCCCACTGCAGGAGCTCCACGAACAGAAAATCCATGATGTTGGGCGGCGCGGCGTCCGAATAGCGCATCAGGTCCATGGAGAAGGTCGACTTGTCGGGCGTGGTCCACAGGGTGGCGAAGGCGACGATCTTGCCTTCCACCCGCACCAGGGCCGTGGGGAATTCGCAGACATAGCGAGGATCGAAACGCCCCATTGAGAAGCTCTTCTCGCCCCCCGAGTGACGGCCGAGCCAGGCGTCCGAGACCGCCTGTAGATCGTCCATCACCGCGGCGGCGGCGCCGGCCTCGATAACCTCGAACAGGGCCCCGCCCTCGCCGGCCTTGCGCCAGTTGCGGCGAAGTACCTCGCGGCGGCGGCCTTGCAGGGAGAAGCCCTCCAGCTGGACCACGGCGCTTTCGCCGGTCTTCTGGATGGAGAAGCCCAGCTCGACCACATCGGGCAGATCCTCAGGATCGAGGCCGTACAGAGCGGTGCGGGCGCCGTGGGCGTCGGCCAGTTCGCGGAAGCGCCAAAGCAGGTCCATCCGCTCCTCACGGTCTCCGACCGGGCCGCCCATGGCGATCCAGGAGCGGCCGCGCACGCCGAACATCATGAAGCTCTTGCCGGAGGGCGAGAACAGGAACCGCTTGTCGCCCAGCAGGGCCAGGTTGGATTCCGGCTCGGCGTCCTCGGCCGTGGCCAGGATGGCGCGAACTCTGGCGAAGTCCTCGTCAGCGTCGCCGACAACCTTAGGCGTGGCCGTCGTGGCGAACAGGCGCCAGACACCGATGGTCAGCAGCAACACCGCCGCCCCGACCGAAGAGCGCACGGTGCGCATGTAGTCGTCGTCCGCCAAGGCCCGCCACCAGGGTTGGCTGCGGTAGTCGGCATGGAAGAACGCCCACCGTCCGATCAGCCAGGCGCCGAGCAGCACCGCCACGGCCGAGAACATCCAGCCGGGCGTCAGCTCCATCTGCATTAGCCGCGACTTGCGCGGGAAGGCCGGATGCAGGGGCGAGAACACGACGGCGGAGGCCCCGAGCAGAACGGACTCCTCCCAATTCAGCCCCTTCAGTATGGCCAGAATGGTCGCCGCCCACAGCAGGATGACCGCCGCCCACCAAGCGGCGTCGATCCGCGCCCTCAACCCAAAGGCCAGCATGAGCAGCAGCAGGCCGATCATGGACGACAGGGTGTGGCTGGCCTCTATAAGCCATTGCGGCGCGACCCGCAGGAGGAAGACGAAGCGCTCCGGCTCCGACGGGGTCGCGCCGGATGTAAGCAGCATGACGCCCGCCACGGCCGCCAGGATGGAGGCCAGTGTCGGGGCCACGGCAAGCAGGGCCGCCCGAATCTCGCGGATCGGAGTCATGCCCCTTGGGTACGCGCGGGCGACGACAGGCTCAACCATTGCGATGACGCACCGCAACGACGCAAACAGTCGTTTGAATCAGCTTGCGTCGCCGTGACCGGCGGGGGCATGCTTGTCCCAACGACAAGATCATCGAGGGAGGACGGTCATGGCCGATTTCGGCGGAACCGATCTGGAGGCCTTCCGGGCCGAAACGCGGGCCTGGCTGGCGGAAAACTATCCGGCGTCCCTCAACGCCCCAATGGGCGAGGACGACGCCCCCTGGGGCGGACGCAAGTTCGTCTGGAAGAACGCCGACGCCAAACTGTGGCTGGACCGCATGGCGGCCAAGGGCTGGACCGCCCCCATGTGGCCCAAGGAATACGGCGGCGGCGGCCTGTCCAAGGAAGAGAACAAGGTGCTGGAGCAGGAGCTGCGGAAGATCCGCGCCCGCCCCGCCCTGATGAGCTTCGGCCTGTGGATGCTGGGCCCGGTGCTGCTGGAATACGCCACCGAGGAGCAGAAGCAGAAGTTCATCCCCTCGATCATCAAGGGCGAGACCCGCTGGTGCCAGGGCTATTCCGAGCCGGGCGCGGGCTCCGATCTGGCCGCGCTGCAGACCAAGTGCGAGGACAAGGGAGACCACTTTCTGATCAACGGCCAGAAGGTGTGGACGTCCTACGCCGACCAAGCCGACTGGATCTTCTGCCTGGTGCGGACCGACACGTCGAAGAAACACGAGGGCATCAGCTTCGTCCTGTTCGACATGACGACACCCGGGGTGGAGGCGCGACCGATCAAGCTGATCAGCGGCTCGTCTCCGTTCTGCGAGACCTTCTTCGACAATGTGAAGGTCCCCAAGGACCAGATGGTCGGCAAGCTGAACGGCGGCTGGGAGATCGCCAAGCGGCTGCTGCAGTATGAGCGCCAGAACATCTCCGCCTCCGGCTTCGGGGCCGGCGGCGGCCTCGATCTGGTCGAGGTGGCGAAGAAAGAGATCGGGGTCGACGACCAGGGCCGCATCGACGACGGCGACCTGCGCGCCCGCATCGCCGCGCACCGCATGGACGCCCACGCCTTCATGCTGACCGTGCGCCGGGCCGAAGCGGAGTCCAAGGCCAGCAAGGGCCCCAGCGCCGCCGTGTCGATCATCAAGTACGCGGCCGCCAAGATGAACCAGGAGCGCTACGAGCTGATGGTCGAGGCAATGGGCCTGCAAGGTCTCGGCTGGGAGGGCGAAGGCTTCGCCAAGGACGAGCTGGCGGTGACGCGCGGCTGGCTGCGCTCGAAGGGCAACTCCATCGAGGGCGGCACCAGCGAGGTGAACCTGAACGTCGTGGCCAAGCGGGTGCTCGGCCTGCTGGACCACCAATAGGCCCATAGAGAACAAGGGAGAACCGCCATGGCCGTGCTCAACGAAGAACAGACCATGCTGCGCGACGCCGCGCGCGAATGGACCCAGGAGAACGCCCCGACCACCGCCCTGCGCAAGCTGCGCGACGGCAAGTCCAAGGCCACTTTCGACGCCCCGACCTGGGCGGAGATGGGTCAGATGGGCTGGGCCGGGGTGGTCGTGCCGGAGGAGCACGGCGGCTCGGCCTTCGGCTATCTGAGCCTGGGCCTGGTGCTGGAGGAGACGGGGCGGACGCTCGCCGCCTCTCCCCTGATCTCCACCGCTCTCACGGCGGCGTCCGCCCTGATGCTGGGCGGCTCCGAGGCGCAAAAGGCCGAATGGCTGCCCAGGATCGCCGGCGGCGAGATCGTCGCCACCCTGGCCGTGGACGAAGGCTCTCACCACGCGCCGGAAAAGACCGCCCTGAAGGCTGAGAAGACGGGCGACGGCTGGGTGCTGAACGGGAGCAAGACCTTCGTGCTGGACGGCGAGGCCGCCGACCTGCTGATCGTCGCCGCCCGCACCAGCGGCAAGGGGACGGACGGGATCACCCTGTTCCTGGTGGCCGGCGACGCGCCGGGCGTGACCCGCACTCACCTGTCCCTGGCCGACAGCCGGGGCGCGGCCAAGATCACGTTCGAGGGCGTTGAGGTCGGCGCCGACGCCGTGCTGGGCGAGGTCGACAAGGGCTGGGCCGTACTGGAGCCGACCCTGGATCGCGCCCGCGCCGGTCTGGCGGCCGAGATGCTGGGGACGGCGACCCAGGCGTTCGAGATCACCCTGGAGTATCTGAAGACCCGCACCCAGTTCGGTCAGGTGATCGGCACGTTCCAGGCGCTGCAGCATCGCGCGGCCAAGATGTTCACCGATCTGGAGATGACTCGGTCGTGCGTCGAGGCGGCTCTGGAGGCTATCGACGCCGGTCAGGACGCTCGTGCGACCGCTTCTCTCGCCAAGGCGCGAGCCAATGAGATTTTGCACCTGGCTTCAATCGAAATGGTGCAAATGCACGGGGGCATCGGTATGACCGACGAACACGACGCAGGCCTTTACATGAAAAGGGCTCGCGTCGCGGAGGCGTTGTTCGGCGGGACCACGTATCATCGCGATCGTTACGGGCGGATTTTAGGCTTTTAGTCGCACATTACGAGCCTTTAACCGAACAACGGTCTGCGCGATCTTGGCCTTGGGACGGCGTTGCGTTAAACGGGCGCCCGTATCTGGGGAATTACACATGCGAAAGATCCTGACTGCCGCCGTCGCGGCGACCGCCCTGCTGGGCCTGGCCCAACCCGCCGCCGCGCAATACGGCATGGACAAGAAGGGCCCCAAGAACACCGCTACGCCGGAACTGCCGAAGTGCGCCACGCCGCTGGGCACGGCCGCCATCCAAGAACCGGAACGCCAGTGGTGGACCGAGATGGGCCTGTCCAATCCGGAAGCCCTGCTGAAGCTGTTCGCCCTGCGTTCGGGCTGCCTGCGCATCGTCGACCGCAACGCCGGCTTGGCCATGCGCCAGGGCGAGCGTGACTTGGGCGGCGAACTGCAACGGGGCGCCAACCTGGGCAAGGGTCAGGTCCGCGCGGCCGACTACTTCATCGTCGCGGACATCGCCAACTCGAACTCCAACGCCGGCGGCATGAACCTGGGGGCCGTCAGCGGCTTCATCCCTGGCCCGGTCGGCTTCCTGGCCGGCAATGTGAAAACCAAGAAGGCCCAGGCCCACACCCTGATCACCCTGGTCGACGCCCGCACCACCGAGCAGCTCTATATCGCCGAGGGCACCGCCCAGAAGACCGACCTGTCGCTTGGCGGCGGCGGTTACGGCGGCGGCTTCGGCGCCGACCTCGGCGGCTATTCGAACACCGAAATCGGCAAGGTCGTCACCGCAGCCTACTTCAACGCCTATGTGGATCTGGTGAACTACATGCGCGCCCAGGTTCCGGGCTCGGCTTCAGCCGCCGCGCCGGTCGCGGGCCAGACCGCAAAGATCGCCACCAGCCTGCGCGCCACCGCCGCCCCGACCGGCAAGGTCGTGGTTCCGGTCGACGCCGGCGACATCCTCTACCCCACCGGCCAGCGCAACGGCGTGTGGATGGAAGTGGATGACGAGAACGGCAACCGCGGCTGGGTTTCATCGGCCCAGGTCACGCCGCGCAACTAAGCCGGCCCGATCGCCGAATGAATAAAGCCGCCCGGTTCGCTGGGCGGCTTTTTCTATGCCGTGAGCTCCGCCAGCGCCTTCAGCCCGCGCGTCAGGCTGGCGCGGGTTCCAGGCGCGCCAAGGGAGAGGCGCAGGCCGTTCGGGGGTGCGCCGGCGGCGAACAGGTCCGACGTGGCGACGCCAAGTCCCCGCTCCCGCGCCAGATCGGCCAGGGCCAGACGATCCAGCCGTTCCGGCAGATCAAGCCACACATGCAGGCTGCTCTTCCCCCCCTTGGCGGCGGGCAGCACCTCGGCGGCGATGGCGCGGCGGGCGGCGGCCTCGGTTCGCACCCCCGCCAGCAAGGCTTCGGCCGCGCCGGTCTGCATCCAGCCGGCGAAGACCGCGCTCATAAGCGGCGCGGGCATCATGGCCTGAGCGTGGGCGGCGTCGGCTACGGCGCGGGCCGCCGCCTCGTCCGGCGCGACCACGAAGGCGGTGCGCAGGCCCGGCGACAACGACTTGGACAGGGTCGCCACATGGAAGGTCCGCTCCGGCGCGAAGACCGCCAGGGCGGGTGTCGGCGTATCGGGGAGCCGGCCATAGGCGTCGTCCTCGATGATCGTCAGGTCATGTCGGCGGGCGACCGCCGCCAGTTCGCGACGCCGCGCCTCGCCAAGCGTGCCTGCTGTGGGATTGTAAAGGGTGGGAACCAGATAAAGCCCTCTCGCCGCCTCGCCGCGGCACACCGCCTCCAGGGCATCGGGCGACATGCCTTCATCATCCGCCTCGGCGGTGATCAGCTTCAGACCCCGCTGACGCGCGGCGGCGATCAGGCCGGGATAGGTCAGAGCGTCGATCACCAAGCCGTCGCCCGGCCGCAGACGAAGCTGCATCACCGCGTTGAGGCCGG
>CAJYMH010000011.1 GCA_913776195.1 uncultured Caulobacter sp. | reverse complement strand
TGGCGCCGCCCGTCTTGGCCAGCGTCAGCGTGATCGCCGCCGTCAACGTCGTCTTGCCGTGGTCAACGTGACCAATCGTGCCGATGTTGCAGTGCGGCTTAGTGCGTTCGAACTTTTCCTTGGCCATGGTCTCTTACCTTCGCGCCGGCGGATGAATGTTGCGTCTACTTAACGAGGAGTTGGAGCGGGTAGCCGGGATCGAACCGGCATCCTCAGCTTGGAAGGCTGCTGCACTACCATTGTGCTATACCCGCGTCAGTGTCTTCGGCGGGCTCGCGGTGAGCTCCTCAAGGTTCCGGGGCCTGACCCGCGAAGGAATTCTGCAGCGCGTGGTGGGGGAAGTAGGACTCGAACCTACGAAGGCTAACGCCAGGGGATTTACAGTCCCCCCCCTTTGCCACTCGGGACATTCCCCCAGCGCGCTACGGAGCTCCTATCGCAACCCTTCCCACCTTCGCGGCGAACCGCAGCCAGTGAGATGAAAAAGCTTCCTGCCTCAGGCGCCGGACAGTGCTAAGAGCGCGGCCCGGCTGAGGTGGAAACCCCTCAGGGCCCCAAATCGGAGCGCGTCTTATAGTGTCCTCTCATTTCGAACGCAACGACCGTAAGAGGCCTTCGGACGCAAACCGTTCAGGGCCGAAAAAACCTCAGAAAAACAGGCCCGTAGCGCGCGACTCCGCACCAGCGAGCGACTGGTTGTGGGGTTTTCACGCCATTGAAGCTGCTTTGAACAACCCCGCCCGGCCCGCTCCGAAGCGTGTTCTGGCGACTCCGGACCGGGCCAAGCGACTCGCGGAGCAGTACGGCCTGAAGGGAATCGAGGTGATCGACGCCCAGCTGATCGCCCGACAGCTTCCTCAAGGGGCCGTTCATCAGGGCATGGCCATGCGTATCGATCCGCCCGAACCGATGTCCGTGGCCGAGCTGGGCGAGAATCCGTCGGGCCTGATCGTCATGCTGGATCAAATCACCGACCCCCAAAACGTCGGCGCGATCTTCCGCTCCGCCGCCGCCTTCGGGGCCCGAGGCATCATCCTGCAGGACCGCCACTCCCCCGCCCTCGCCGGCGCAGCGGCCAAGGCCGCGGTCGGCGCCATCGACCGCCTCCCCCACGCCATGGCTGTGAACCTGTCGCGGGCTCTGGAGCAGCTGGCTGACTTGGGCTGGCGAGCGGTGGGACTCGACGGCTCGGCGACCGAAACCCTCGACAAGGCGCTCGACGGATCGCCCACGGTTCTGGTCATGGGCTCGGAGGGCGACGGCATCCGCCGGCTGGTGGCTGAACATTGTGACGTTCTGGCCAAGATCCCCATGCCCGGCGGGATGGAGAGCCTGAACGTCTCCAACGCCGCCGCCGTGGCGCTTTATGAAGCGTCGCGCCCGCGCTGAGGCGCTTGCCACGGGCTCGCGCCTCGCTCATTGAGTGTCAATGTTCGACTCCCTTCTCAGCGGCGGCATCGCCGGCCCCCTCACCGCCCTGATCCAGGTGCTGATGATCGACTTGGTTCTGGCGGGCGACAACGCTGTGGCCGTGGGCCTGGCCGCGGGCGGCCTGCCTGAGAAGGATCGAAAGAAGGCCATTCTCTACGGCCTGATCTGCGCCGTCGTGCTGCGCATCGGCTTCGCCCTGATCACGGCCCAGCTTCTGGGCGTCATCGGTCTCTTGTTCGCCGGCGGCATCCTGCTGCTGTGGGTCTGCTGGAAAATGTGGCGCGAGATGCGCGACCAGGCCGCCCACGAGGAGGCCAGCGCCCAGGCCGCTCTGGATGATGACCCGACCACCGAACCGACGATCAAGCGGACCAAGAGCTTCCGCGCCGCGTTCATCCAGATCCTGATCGCCGACGTCTCCATGTCGCTGGACAACGTCCTGGCCGTGGCCGGCGCGGCCCGCGAGCATCCCGGCATTCTTGTCTTCGGCCTGTTGTTGTCGATCGCCCTGATGGGCGTCGCCGCCACCTGGATCGCCAAGCTGCTGCACAGGCATCGCTGGATCGGCTACGTCGGCCTGGTGATCGTGCTCTACGTCGCCCTGCACATGATGTGGGAGGGGCACCGCAGCGTGGTGGTCGATCTGAACCAGACGGCTCAGTATAATACGGCGGTCCCCGACTTCATGGACATCTCGCCCGCCGAGCAGGCCAAACACGCCGCCCACTAGGGGCCGGGCTCAGCTTCCCCGCAGCCAGCCGGTGACGGAGATCCTGTCGTCGCCGGCCGACAGCGACACTTGCGACACCGAATGGGGCTGCGGCGTTCGCAGCAGGTTCAGCGCGCCCATGGCGGGAACGAACGCCTCGGCCACATGGCCGTCGTCGCCATGGAACATCAAAAGCCCGCCCCACTCGATCCGCCACGCTGGCGTCAGGTTCAGGACATAGGCGTAGTAGCGGTCCTTGCCGTCCACATGATCGGTATGGCCCGTCAGGAAGGACCCGCGCCGATAGCGGGTGACCTGGGCGTCGGCCATGGCGATGCGGTCCTCGCCCGTCAGGTCGCGCATCCGCGCCAGGAATGCTTCGCCGTTCAAGAAGGCCAGCAGATCCCGCCACAAGCCTTTCAGCTTGCCCGCCTGCTGCAGGTCCCAGATCGGATAGGTGTCGTAGAGGTATTGGAAGCGCTCGGCGGCGCTCTCATGAATCGCCTGCCCGAACTCCCGACGCTGCTCGACGGTCAGGCTGTCGAGCCAGGCTTGCGGCAGATCCACCTGGCCACGGCTATTGGTGGTCACGGTTTGGAAGGGCGTGCGCTCCCGCGCTTCGGCCAGCAGCCTCCCGGCGGCGTCGCCGGCCAGGGCCGCGGCGATCTGCACCCGCCCAGTCCGTTCCAGCCGCTCGGCCAGAGCCGCGCGCTCCTCGCCCCCGAACTCCCGAAGGGCGAGCGGCGCGCTCATTCGGCGCCGCCGAAGCGCTCCGTCCACTCGGCGATCTGCTCGTCTTCGATCTTCTTGAACAGGACTTCGGGCGTGTGGATCGCCGCACCCGGCGCCAGGCGGTTCAGCTCCGCCTCGCCGTCAGTCGACGGCCAGGTCGGCGGGAACGGCTCGTTGACCGCCGCGGCGATGGTCTGGGCAGAGAAGGGGATGATCGGCGCGGCGATGCGGGCGTAAAGCGCCACCAGGTTCAGAGCCGTGCGGACGATCACCGCCGCGCGGTCGCGATCGGTCTTCACCGCTGTCCAGGGCGCAGCCTCTTGCAGGTACTCGTTACCCAGCACCCACAGGGCGCGGATGGTCTGGGCCGATTTGCGGACCTCCAGCGCGGCCATTTGTTCGGTCAGCTCGGCCAAGCGCTCCGACACCGTTGCGTACAGCTTCTGCTCAAGCTCGCCCGCCTCGCCGCCCTCCGGAACCACGCCGTCGAAGCGGGCCTCGGTGAACTTCAGGATGCGGTTGACGAAGTTGCCCAGCACGTCCGCCAGGTCGCGATTGATGCTGCTGGCGAACTGCTCCCAGGTAAAGGCGGTGTCGGAGCCCTCCGGCGCGTTGGCCGTCAGGTACCAACGCCAGTAGTCGGCCGGCAGGATGTCCAGCGCCGCGTCCATGAACACGCCGCGCTTGTTGCTGGTCGAGAACTTTCCCCCGTACCAGTTCAGCCAATTGAAGGATTTCAGATTGTCGACAGTCTTCCACGGCTCCCCTGAACCCAGGATCGTCGCGGGGAAGCTGACCGTGTGGAAGGCCACGTTGTCCTTGCCCATCACCTCCACATAGGTGACGTCGTCGGCGCCCTTGTCGGTGCGCCACCAGCGCTCCCAATCGGCGCCGGTCGCTTCGGACCATTCTACGGTCGCGCCGATGTACTCGATGGGCGCGTCGAACCAGACGTAGAAGACCTTGTCCTCGAACCCCGGGCGCGGCAGTCCGTCCTTGGTCACCGGGATGCCCCAGGCCAGATCGCGGGTGATGCCCCGGTCGATCAGCCCCTCGTCCAGGTGCTTGTAGGCGATGGAGCTGGTCAGGTTCGGCCAGTTCGGCGCCTTGCTGTCGACCCAGGCGCGGATGCGGTCCTGGATCTTGGTCTGCATCAGGTACAGGTGGCGCGTATCGCGCACCTCGATGTTCCGCGAACCGCTGATGACCGAATACGGATTGATCAGGTCGGTCGGGTCCAGCAGGCGGCCGCAGTTGTCGCACTGGTCGCCACGCGCTTTTTCGAACGCGCAATGCGGGCAGGTCCCCTCGACGTAGCGGTCCGGCAGGAAGCGCTTGTCGTCGATGGAGTAGACCATCTGGTCCACCCGCTCCTCGATCAGGCCGTTCTTTTCCAGCGCCTCGCAGAAGTGCTGTGTCAGGCGATGGTTCGGCGGGTTGGAGCTGCGGCCGAACCAGTCCCAGGACAGGCCGAAGGCGCGGCCGATGTCGTGCTGGATCTGGTGCTGCTCGTCGCAATAGTTGCGCACGTCCTGGCCGGCGGCGGCGGCGGCCAGCTCGGCCGGCGTGCCATGCTCGTCGGTGGCGCAGATATAAAGCGTCTCATGGCCCCGGGCCCGCTCGAACCGCGCATAGACGTCGGCCGGCAGCATCGACCCCGCCAGATTCCCGAGATGCTTGATCCCGTTGATGTAAGGCAGGGCGGAGGTGATGAGGATGCGGGCCATGGGGTCCAGGCTGTTGGGACGCGAACGAAGCAGCGTCCGCATATAGAAGCCATGGCGGTGAAACGAAAGCGGGCTGCTTGATCCGACCGCCCCGCTGCTACGCAGAATCCGCTTAACCCCCGGCGCCCAGGCCCTATAACGGCGCGGGGTCTTTACTGGCGGAGGGGACATGAGCCGGTTTGGGGAATTCACGCGTCGGGCCGCGGTGATCGCGGCCGCCGCGGCGGTGCTAGCCGGGTGCGGTCGGGGCGGGGCCAAGGAAGAGGTCCTGCACATCTATAACTGGTCGGACTACATCGACCCGGCCATCGTCAGCGACTTCACCAAGGAGACCGGGATCAAGGTCGTCTACGACACCTTCGACTCCCAGGAGGTCATGGAGACCAAGCTGCTGACCGGCGGCACGGGCTACGACCTCGTCGTCCCCGCCAACAACAGCGTTCCCCGCCTGATCCAGGCCGGCGTGCTACAGAAACTGGACAAGGCCCAGCTGTCGAACTTCGGCAACCTGTGGCCCGACCTGATGGCCCGCATGGACCCGTTCGATCCCGGCGCCCAGTACACCGCCCCCTACATGTGGGGCACCATCGGCATCGGCTATAATGTGGATGCGGTGAAGCAGCGCCTGCCCGGCGTCGCCATCGACAGCTGGGACGTGGTGTTCCGGCCCGAGAACATCGCCAAGCTCAAGGACTGCGGCGTCTACATGCTGGACGCCAGCGAGGACATGTTCACCGTCGCCCTGGCCGCACAGGGTAAGAACCCCAACTCCCTGGCCGAGGCTGACTACGCCGGCGCCACCGACATGCTGCTCAGCATCCGGCCGTTCGTGCGCAAGTTCCACTCGTCGGAGTATATCAACGCCCTGGCCAACGGCGACATCTGCCTGGCGGTCGGCTTCTCGGGCGACGTCTTCCAGGCCAAGGCCCGCGCCGACGAGGCCGGCGGCAAGGTCAAGATCGACTACGTGATCCCGCGCGAGGGAACCCAGGTCTATTTCGACGTCTTCGCCATCCCCGCCGATGCGCCGAACCCGACCGCGGCGCTGAAGTTCATGAACTACATGCTGCGCCCGGAAGTGGCCGCCAAGGCGTCGAACTACGTGCAGTTCGCCAACGCCAACCAGAAGGCGCTGGATAAGGTTGATCCGGAGATCCGAGACAACCCGAACATCTATCCCACGCCTGAGGTCTTCTCCCGCCTCTTCGTGGCCACCTCCAAAGACCCCAAGCTGGTTCGCGAGATCAATCGCCAATGGACCCGGGTGGTCACCGGCCGATGAACGCCAAGGGGGGCAAGGCCGGCCGCCAGCGCCTGAACATCGGCGCGGTCCGTTCGAAGTTCTCGCCATGGACCGACCCGTCGGCGGAACCTCTGGTGCGGTTCGAGGGGGTGGTGAAGCGGTTCGACGACCATGTGGCCGTCAACGGCGTGTCCCTGGCCATCTATCCTGGCGAGTTCTTCGCCCTGCTCGGCCCGTCCGGCTGCGGCAAGACCACCCTCATGCGGTTGCTGGCAGGGTTCGAGACGCCGGACGAAGGCCGCATCACGCTTGCCGGTCAGGACCTGGCCGGTCAGCCGCCGCATCGGCGGCCGGTCAACATGATGTTCCAGTCCTACGCGCTCTTCCCGCACCTGAGCGTGGCCCAGAACATCGCCTTCGGTCTCAGGCAGGAGAACCTGCCCAAGGGCGAGATCGAGGCGCGGGTCCAGCAGATGCTGACCCTCGTCAAGCTGGAGCTCCTCGCCCGCCGCAAGCCCCATCAGCTGTCCGGCGGCCAGAAGCAGCGCGTGGCCCTGGCCCGCGCCCTGGCCAAGCGGCCCAAGATGCTGCTGCTCGACGAGCCGCTGGGCGCGCTCGACAAGAAGCTGCGCGAAGAGACCCAGTTCGAGCTCATGGACATCCAGCAGGAGCTCAACACCACCTTCCTGATGGTAACCCACGATCAGGAAGAGGCCATGGTTCTCGCGGACCGGATCGCGGTGATGCGCGAGGGCCAGATCGCCCAGCTGGGTCGGCCGGAGGAGCTGTATGAGGCCCCCGCCGACCGCTACGTGGCCGAGTTCCTGGGCGACGTGAACCTGTTCGAGGCCAAGGTGGCCAAGACCGCTCACCCTATAGCCAGCATCATGGTCCCCGAGAGCGACCAAGCCCTGGAAGTCTGGGACGATGACTGCCCCACCGCCGGCTCCACCGTCTGGCTGGCCGTGCGGCCCGAGAAGATGCGCATCTCGCTCGATCCGCCAGCCAAGGGGACCGTCAACGTCCTGGCTGGGGAGATCTGGGACATCGGCTACACCGGCGACTGGACCAACTATGTGGTCGAACTGGCCGACGGAAAGCTGATCCGCGTGGCGCGCGCCAACGCTTCCCGCGTGGTGGAGCGACCCATCGGCTGGGACGACAAGGTCTGGGTCAGCTTCGATCCCGACGCCGGCGTGGTCCTCACCCGATGAAGCGCAAACCCGGCGAACGGCTGGCGGCCATCGCGCCTTACCTGTGGCTAGGCCTGTTCTTCCTGTTCCCGTTCGTGCTGGTGCTGAAGCTGTCCCTGTCGGACCAGGCCCTGGCCATGCCGCCCTATGCGCCGCAGATCGACTGGTCGGCGGGCTTGGCAGGGATCAAGAGGTTTCTGGACGCGCTCGATTTCGAGACCTACGCCCGGCTGAAGTCCGACGACCTCTATCTGGTCGCCTACCTGTCCAGCCTGCGGTTCGCCGCCATCGGCACGATCCTGTGCCTGCTGGTCGGCTATCCCATCGCCCACGGCATGGCCCGCTGCGCGCCCGGGAGGCGTAACCTGCTGCTGCTGGCGGTGATCTTGCCGTTTTGGACCAGCTTTCTGATCCGGGTGTACGCCTGGGTGGCGATCCTGAAGCCCGAAGGCCTGCTGAACATGGCGCTGGAGGCCGTCGGCCTGCCGGGCCTGTCTCTGCTGAACACGCCGGTCTCGGTCTATATCGGCCTCGTCTACTGCTACCTGCCCTTCATGGTCCTGCCGATCTACGCGGTGCTGGAAAGGCAGGATCACAGCCTGCTTGAGGCAGCCGCCGATCTTGGCTCACCGCCGTGGAAGACCTTCTGGCAGGTGACCTTCCCGCTCTCCCTCCCCGGCGTCGCCGCCGGCGCGCTGCTGTGCTTCATCCCCATGGTGGGCGAATTCGTGGTTCCCGATCTGCTAGGCGGCGCCCAGACCCTGATGATCGGCAAGACGGTGTGGACGGAGTTCTTCTCCAACCGCGACTGGCCCAGCGCCTCGGCCGTGGCCGTCGTCCTGCTGCTGACCCTGGTGATCCCCATCGTCCTCTACCAGCGCCAACAGGCTAAGGCGTTGGAGACCGGCCAATGAGGAAAGGGCCGACCGCCTTCAACATCACGGCCCTCGTTTTGGGTCTGACCTTTCTCTACCTGCCCATCGCCGCCCTGGTGCTCTACTCTTTCAACGCCAGTCGCCTGGTGACCGTCTGGGGCGGGTTCTCCACGCGCTGGTACGCCGCCCTGTTCGCCAACGAGGCGCTGATGGGCGCAGCCTGGGTCACGCTGCGGGTCGGCCTGATCTCGGCCACCGCCGCCACCCTGCTTGGAACCCTGGCGGCGGTCGCCCTGGCCAGGGGCGGCCGGTTTGGCGGGCGCACCCTGTTCTCAGGGCTGGTCTACGCCCCTATGGTCATGCCCGAGGTGATCCTCGGCCTGTCCCTACTGCTTCTGTTTGTAGCCTTGCGTGTCGATCGGGGGTTCTGGACGGTGGTCGTCGCTCATACCACCTGCACCCTGGCCTATGTCGCCGTGGTGGTGCACGCCCGATTGGTCACCTTCGACCGCGCGCTGGAGGAAGCCGCCCAGGACCTGGGTTGCCCGCCGATCCGCACCTTCCTGACCGTGACCCTTCCCAATATCGCTCCGGCGGTCGCCGCGGGCTGGATGCTGGCCTTCACCCTTTCGCTGGACGATCTGGTGGTTGCTTCGTTCGCCTCCGGGCCCGGCGCCACCACCCTGCCCATGCGCATCTATTCCCAGGTCCGGCTCGGCGTCTCGCCTGAGATCAACGCCGCCAGCACTCTGCTGATCGCCGCCGTCGCCACCGGCGTCCTGATCTACGCCCTGGCGATGAAGTGGCGACGTGTGAAAGAACTGCGATCGGAGGCTGGCGCCATCGGGCCGGCTGCGGCATAAGCCCCTTCCCTAGCCGGCGTAGCACAGCGGTAGTGCAGCGGTTTTGTAAACCGAAGGTCGGGAGTTCGATCCTCTCCGCCGGCACCACTTCCCTCTAGAAGTCGTACCCCACAGTCACCCCCAGCCTTCGGGGGCGTGGGCCGTACACCTGCGGCTGACGGCCGGTTGAGGCGAAGGACGGCGCATCATCGTCCAGCAGGTTCTCCACATAGGCCCCGACGTTCCAGCCTTCGCCCCGGACGGAGGCGCGCAGGTTGACCAGCATCACGCCGCCCAACCGCGTGTCGTCCGCCGCGGATGAGGCGAAGGCGCTGTGCGAACGCCCGGTATGGGTCGCGTCCGCCCGGACCAGCAGATCGAGCCTGCTGGTCAGCGGGCGCTCGTACTCGGCCCAGGCGCCGGCCGCGAACCTCGGCACCACCGGCAGACGATCCCCGGCCGAGCCGAGCCCGACCGCTACGGCGCTTTCCTGGTCCTCGGTCAGAACTGCGTCGGAATAGGCGAGATTCAGACCCGTCCGCCACGGGCCGCGCGGATCGAAGGTCACGTCCGCCTCCGCCCCGTTGATCCGCGCCTGACCGATATTGGCCAGAAACGAGAAGGCGCCGTTGGGGCTGGCGGCCGTGTACTGCATGTCCCGCCAGTCGATCCGATAGACCGCGCCGTTGGCGGTCAGACGTCCGTCGAGCCAGGCGCCCTTCAGCCCCAACTCATAGTTCCACAGGCTGTCGGCGCGATAGGCCGCCAGTTGTTCGGGCAGGCCGGGCACGGTGTTGATGCCGCCGGGCCGGAAGCCTTGCGATGCTTGAGCATAGGCCATGATCCGCGCGCTCAGGCGGTGGCTGCCCACGACCTTCAGGCTCCATCCCTTCTCACTGGCCGACTTGTCGAAATTGCCTTCGCTCGTATTCGAGATGACGTTGACGATCAGGGTTCGCCCGATGGTCGTGCGCTTGTAGTCAAACCGCCGCGCGCCCACTGTCAGGCTGGAGTCTCGATCCGCGCCGATGATGATCTCGCCATAGGCCGCGCGCTGTTGGAACCGGCTGTCCACGAGGCGTCGCCCGGTGAAGCCCGCCGCCTCGATGGGCAGGCCGGTGGCGGGGTCGAGCACCACCACCTGACTGTCGATGCTATCCTCACGGCTCTCGCCGAACAGCCCGAAGGTCCAGCCGATGAAGCCGTCGCGATCCGAACTGGCCCTGAGTTCGACCACTTCCGAATTCATTTTCACCGGCTGCGTCAGCAGGCCCGGCGCCCGGCTGTCCACATAGGCCGTCCACTGGGACATCTGATCGAAAGAGCAGGACGCGCTTGCACTAAGGTAGAAGTATCGGCGGCAGCCCGTCTCGCTGGTTCGCTCCGCAAGCAAGACCCCGGAATACTCGCTGCGGCGATGGCTGTTCCAGCGATAGGCGGCCGCCATCGCCGACAGCCTTACGCCACGCACCCGCCAGTCGGCCGAACCGACCGCGAAGGTCACCCTCCCCTCGAACGGCAGGCGGCCATAGTTGGTGGTGACGTAGGAGCCGCCCATGGGCGTCCAGGCGCTGGTGTCATCCAGTTCCTGAGTCTGCCGGGTCAACATGAAGTTCAGGGACAGCCCCTCGATCGGTTGCGCGCCGACTCCAACCCGCACGCCGTTGGTGCGGCTGTCGTTGACCGCGCTCAGGCCCAGGCGGCTGTTGTCGATGAAGGCCGGCTCTGTGCGGTGATAGGCTGTGATCCGCATTCCGACGACGCCGCGGACCAGCGGCTGGTTTAACACCGCCGTCGCGGCCTGCCCCATATGGCCGGCGCTGGTGGATCCCTCCAGGTCCAGACTGCCGGACGTCGTGTTTAGGTCCGGACGGTTGAACATCACCTTCAGCGCCCCGCCCATGGCGCTGGCGCCGTGCAGGGTTCCTTGGGGGCCGCGCAGCAGCTCGATCCGGTTCACGTCAGCCAACACCAGCTCCGGAAAGGAGCTGCCGGGGTCGGCCGTGGTGCCGCTGGCGCCGGTGACCGGCACGTCGTCGTAGTAGAGCGCCGTGGTCGCTTCGCCCGAACCATAGACCCCGCGGAGGGTGAGACGGTTGCGCCCAACCCCGGTCGCGGTGGCGACCAGGCCGGGCGTAGTGCTCGTCGCCCGCTCAAAGGTGGCGACTCCAGCGCGTGTCAGTTCGCTTTCAGAAATGGCTCGCACCGACATGGGGGTCAGTTGATCGACGGTCGGCCGCCGCAGGGCGGTGATCACCAGCCCGTCCAGGTCGGCCGGCGTCTCGGGTGGAGCCGGTGGTTGGACCGGTGCGGCGGCCGCCTCGACTCGCTCGATCAGCACCCGCCCCCGGAAACTGCGCCAGGTCAGGCCCGTGCCCTTGAGCAGGCGATCCAGCGCCGCGTCGGAGCCCAGACGGCCGGAAATCCGGCGTGATTTCAGCCCCGCCACCAGCGCGGGCGAAAAAAGAATGTCGCGATCGCTCTGCGCGGAAAACGCCGTCAGCGCCCGTTCAAGCGGCCAGCCGGCGGGGATGTCGAATCGACTCTCGGACGCAGCCTGCGCGGGAGCGGCCACGGCGGCGCAAAGCCCGCCCATGACAAGGCTGGCGTGGCCGATCCTCATCGGATCGCGGCCTCCGTCCCCATACGCAACTCCCCCTTACGCCACCGAACATAGGCGCCTCGGCGCCTGAAAATCCAGCAGCCTAACGACCGCCAAGGCGTCGCAGCTGAACCCTGTTGACCATCCCGCCGCAAAACATGAGCATGACATAAATGCGTCGTGCCGGGCGTTCGGGGGAATACCGCAAATGGCGTTGGCGAAGTTAGCCGAACAGCAAGTCGTGGATCAGGCGGGACTGGTTCAGGCTTCATTGCACTACCAACAGGCGCTGCGCGCCTTTTTCCGCCGTCGGGTTGCGCATCACGACGTCGATGACCTCGTTCAGGAAGTTCTGCTTCGCCTTCACAGCCGTCGCGGCGGCGAGGCGGTGGCCAATCTCAACAGCTTCATCTTCCAGACCGCCACCAATGTTCTGCTGGACCGTCGGCGTCGTGACGCCGTGCGTCATCGGCAGGCGCATTGCGAGCTGGAGCCGATTCACCACCCGGTCGACGACCTTTCACCGGACCGGGTCCTGCAGGCAAAGGAGCAAGCTTCGGTCGCCCTGGCGGCTCTAGCGGGCATGCCTCAACGCACGAGAGCCGCTTTCATGCTCGTGCGTTTCGAGAGCTTGAGTTACAAGGCCACGGCGGCGCAACTTGGGATATCGGTAAGCGCCGTCGAAAAACACGTTACCAAGGCTCTGAGGATCGTCACGAGCCGCCTGCAGGAAAACGATGAACGACAACCGACCCAGTCATGGATCGCCCGGTGAACCGGACGCCGCGGGTTGGTTCGTCCTTCTGCAGCGCGATCCGCATGACGAGGCGCTTCGCCGCCGTTTCGATGACTGGCTGAACGCCAGTTACGACAATCAGGCCGAATGGACCCGCGTCAGCCTTTCCTGGGAGACCCTGGGACTCATGCGCGACGAGCCGCAGGTTCTTCGCGCCCGTGAGGCGTTGAAGGCCGACCTCGCTGATCGCTCCGCCATGCCTTTCCGCTGGGCCGCCGCCGTCGCGGCGATTGTTGTTCTCGGCGGCGCGGCCCTGTTCACGGGTCTGACGATGACCGCGCCCAAGCAGACGACCGTGGCCGCGGTGCGCGATGTGGCGGTCTATCGCACCGCCGTGGGCGATCATCGCATCGTAACCCTGGCCGACGGCTCCCGCGCCACGCTCAGCACCGATACGGAACTGCGCGTCACCGACTGGGGCGCCCGACGCGGCCTGACCCTGGTGAAGGGAGAGGCGTTCTTCGAGGTCGCCAAGGATGCGGCCCATCCGTTCGTGGTCACCGCACGCGGACGGACGGTGACGGCGCTGGGCACCGCCTTTAACGTCCGCGTGGACTCAGACCGCTGGTCGGTCGCCCTGCTCGAAGGCAAGGTCCGCGTCGCCTCCCTGACCTCCAACGTCACCACCGACCTGCTGCCCGGCGCCCAGCTGGTCCAGTACGGCTCGAAGGACTGGGCCGTGAATCGCGTGGACGTCCAGCGAGTCAGCGCTTGGCGCAACGGCGACGTCATCTTCGATGATCAACCGTTGGAGACGATCGTGGCGGAGATGAACCGCTACTCGAACCGCAAGATCCGCCTGGGCGATCGCGACCTGGCCCAGACACCGTTGAGCGGCCGCTTCAAGACCGGCGACATCGCCGGTTTCGTCGCCACGCTGGAGGCTTACGGCGTAGCTCACGTGCAGCAGTCCGGCCCCACTGAGATCGACCTGGTTTCCCCTACCCGTAACTGAGGCTTTTGGCGCACATTGCGTCTTGCTCAGTAGGCTGGCGCAGGGGCGCCGGCGCGGGGAGAGACCTTTTATGACGTCGAAGTTCAAGGCGCTGGCGATCGGCGCGTTCACCACAGCCGCTCTGTTTTCGACCACGGCCCTCGCGGCTCCGCTGACGGCCGCCGACAAGGGTCAGCTCACCGCCGCGGTTGACGCCTATACGCCCAAGATGAACGACGCCGCTCTCAAGATCTGGGGCTTCGCCGAGCTTGGCTATCAGGAGGTGAAGTCCACCGCCTTGCTGCAGGATCAGCTCAAGGCCGCCGGCTTCACCGTGAAAGCGGGCGTCGCGGGTGAGCCGACGGGCTTCGTCGCCAGCTTCAAGAACGGCTCCGGCCCGGTCGTGGCCATCCTGGCGGAATTCGACGCTCTGCCCGGCCTGTCCCAGGCCGCCGTGCCCCACAAGCAGCCGATCCCCACTAGCGATAACGGCCATGGCTGCGGCCACAACCTGTTCGGCGCCGCGTCCGTGGCCGGCGCGGTCGCGCTGAAGCAGTGGATGGTCGCCAACAAGGTCCAGGGCGAAGTCCGGGTTTACGGCACCCCCGCCGAGGAAGGCGGCTCGGGCAAGGTCTATATGGTCCGCGACGGCCTGTTCGACGATGTTGACGTGACCCTGCACTGGCACCCGGGCAACTCGAACTCCGCCCAGCAGGGCAGCTCCCTGGCCAACATCAGCGGCAAGTTCCGCTTCCGCGGCAAGTCCTCCCACGCCGCCGGCGCCCCCTGGGCCGGCCGCTCGGCGCTCGACGGCGTCGAGGTGATGAACGTCGCCACCAACTACCTGCGTGAGCACATCCCCGACCGCACCCGCATCCACTACGTGGTGACCAACGGCGGCAAGGCCCCGAACGTCGTGCCCGACTTCGCCGAGGTCTACTACTACGTCCGCAACGTCGATCCGAAGGTCGTGGTCGATGTCTGGGGACGCGTGACCAAGGCCGCCGAAGGCGCCGCCATCGCCACCGACACCACCTTCGAGGTCGAGCAGACCGGCGGCGTCTACAATCTCCTGCCCAACGACGTGCTGGGCAAGGTGATGAACGACAGCCTCGTCAGCGTCGGCGGCATCACCTGGACCCCGGAAGAAACCAAGTTCGCGCAAGAGATCGCCAAGACCTTGCAGAACGGCGGCGGCGACCTTTCCTCGGTGTCCAAAATCCAGCCCTACTCCAAGTCTACGGCCGACGGCGCCCTGGCCGGCGGCTCCACGGACGTGGCCGACATCAGCTGGGTCACCCCGACCGTAGGCCTGTCCACCGCCACCTTCGTTCCGGGCTCGGCCGGCCACTCCTGGCAGAACGTCGCCGCGGGCGGCATGAGCATCGGCCTGAAGGGCGCGGCCCTGGCGGCCAAGACCCTGTCGATCACCGGCGCCGAGCTGTTCTCGAACCCCGAGCTGATCACCCAGGCCAAGGCTGAACTGAAGCAGCGCCAAGGCTCCGGCTTCACCTACAAGGCCATGGTCGGCGACCGCAAACCGCCTCTCGACTACCGCAAGGCGGGCGGCGGCGAGTAATCGTCACAACACCCATCTTCGGTGCGGTGGATTCGCCGCGCCAGTGCGTCTAACTCAACAGGGACAAAGGCTCCGGCAATTGCGCCGGGGCCGCCACTGCTGGGGGAGATGATGACGAAGAAACAAGCGATGGCCGGCGCCGCCTTGGCCCTGGTCATGATCATGGGCGGAGCCGCCGCTCATGCCGCCGATATCACTCCGCCCGCCAAGGCTTTCGCCAAGGACCCCGGCAGCGACTACTTCCTCGCCGACTACACCGCCTACGAGGCCTATCTGAAGACCCTCGCCGGGCAATCCGACCGCATGAAGCTGGTCGATATCGGCAAGTCCGAGGAAGGCCGGTCCATGTGGATGGCCGTCGTGTCGTCCCCCGCCAACCTCGCCAAGCTCGACCACTACCGCGGCATCGCCAAGCGCCTGGCCAAGGCCGAGGGCGTCAGCGCCGAGGAAGCCAAGAAGCTTTCGACCGAGGGCAAGGCGGTCGTCTGGATCGACGCCGGCTTGCACGCCACCGAAACCGTCACCTCCCAGGGCCAAATCCAGGTCCTCTACCGGATGCTGACCCAGAACGATCCGGAGACCCTGCGTCTGCTGGACGACGTCATCATTCTGTTCGCGCACGACAATCCGGACGGCATGGAGCTGGTCTCGGACTGGTACATGCGCCACGCCGACGAGAAGAAGCGCGAGTTCAACTCGATCCCGCGCCTCTACCAGAAGTACGTCGGCCACGATAACAACCGCGACAGCTACATGTCGGCGATGGCCGAGACCACCAACATCAATCGCGCCCTGTTCCGCGACTGGTTCCCGCAGGTCGTCTACAACCAGCACCAGACCGCGCCGAACGGCATGGTGGTGTTCGTCCCGCCGTTCCGCGATCCGTTCAACTTCAACTACGACCCGCTGGTCATGACCACCCTGCAGGAGCTGGGCATGGCCATGCACAGCCGCCTGGTGGTCGAGGACAAGCCCGGCTCGGGCGCCCGTTCAGCGGCGCCCTATTCGACCTGGCACAACGGCATGGTCCGCTCGGTCTCCTACTTCCACAACACCATCGGCCTGCTGACCGAGATCAAGGGCGGCCCGACGCCGGAACCCCTGCGTCTGGTCCCGGACGTCCAGCTCCCCAGCAACGACCGCCCCATGCCGGCCCCGCCAGAGATGTGGCATCTGAAGCAGACGGTCGAGTACCAGTACAGCCTGAACCGCGCCGTGCTCGACTACGCCTCGCGCAACCGCGAACGCCTGCTGTTCAACATCTGGAAGATGGGCGCCAACTCCATCGCCAAGGGGTCCCAGGACAGCTGGACCATGACCCCGACGAAGGTCGATGAGCTGACCGAGGCCGGCAAGAAGTCCGAGAACAAGACCAACGATCCTTGGGCTCGCGGCGCTATCGATCCGTCCCTCTACAAGACGGTGATCCAGACGCCGGAAAGCCGTGATCCGCGCGGCTACATCATCCCCGCCGACCAGGCCGACCTGCCCACGGCCGTCTCCTTCCTCAACGCCCTCATCAAGACGGGCGTGGATGTGGAGAAGGCGACCAAGGCCTTCACCGTCGCGGGCAAGACCTATCCGGCCGGCTCCTATGTGGTGAAGACCGCCCAGGCCTATCGCCCGCACGTCCTCGACATGTTCGAGCCGCAGGATCACCCGCACGACACCGAATACCCCGGCGGTCCGCCCAAGGCGCCCTACGACGTCACCGGCTACACCCTCGCCTACCAGATGGGGATCAAGTTCGACCGCGTCCTGGACGGCTTTACTGGTCCGTTCGAGCGCGTTCCGGACGTCATCACCGTCGCCCCGGGCGCCATCAAGGGTTCGGGCAAGGCTGGCTGGCTTGTCAGCCACGAGGTCAACAACAGCTTCATCCTCACTAACCGCCTGCTGAAGGCCGGCGTGCCGGTCTCGTGGGTGAAGGGTGAATCCAAGGCTGGCGGAAAGTCCCTAGGGACCGGCGCCGTGTGGATCCCAGCCTCGCCGCAGGCCCAGTCCATCGTGGCGGCGGGCGTGAAAGAGCTGGGCTTCGACGCCTTCGCCGTCGGCGCCAAGCCCTCCGGCGCGACCATCGCCCTGAAGCCGATCCGGGTCGGCCTAGTCGATCGTTACGGCGGCCTCATGCCCTCCGGCTGGACCCGCTGGCTGTTCGAGCAGTTCGAAGCCCCCTTCGAGGTGGTCTATCCGCAGCGCCTCGACGCTGGCGACATCGGCAAGGACTTCGACGTCCTGGTCTTCACGGACGGCTCGGTTCCGACGCCCGAGGGCGGCCCCTACCGGGGCGGCCGCTCGTTCGGCCAGCCCAAGGCCGAAGACATCCCCGCCGAATACCACGCCTGGCTGGGTAACGTGACCGAGGACAAGACCCTGCCCCAGGTCGCCGATTTCGTCCGCAAGGGCGGCACGGTCGTCACCGTCGGCAGCGCCGGCTATCTCGCCCAGGCCATCGGCGCCCCGGTCGAGCCGGCCCTGGCCAAGAAGGAAGGCGATGCGTTCAAGGCCCTGACCAGCAAGGAGCTCTACATCCCGGGCTCCGTGCTCCGCGCCAAGGTCGACAACACCCAGCCCCTAGCCTACGGCGCGTCGTCGGAAGTGGACGTGTTCTTCGACCGCAGCCCGACCTTCAACCTCAAGGCCTCGGCCTCGGGCGTGGCGAAGGTCTCCTGGTTCGACACCCCCAAGCCGCTCCGCAGCGGCTGGGCCGTCGGTCAGGAAAAGCTGCAAGGCACCACCGCCATCCTCGACATCGACATGGGCAAGGGAAAGCTGTTCGTGATGGGCCCGGAAGTGACCCAGCGCGCCCAGTCGGCGGGGACCTTCAAGTTCCTGTTCAACGGCCTGCTCTACGGCCCGGCAGCCGCCGCCTCTCGCTGATCGCGGCCTGAAGACGAAAAGGGCGGCGAGGCTCCAACCTCGCCGCCCTTCCTTTTGCGCCTCCCCTGGACGAGGCGGCTTACTTCGTGGCGCCGGCGCCGGCGAAGACCTGGTTCCAGTCGACCTTGGCGACTTGCATCGGCTTGGCCCAGCGGTAGCCATACCGCTCCATGGCGGCGCGCGAGGTCGGCCAGTTCATGCGGTTGTCCAGGATCATCTCGCCCTTGGCGGTCCGCACCGACAGGACGGCGTGGTATTCGCCGGTCTCGGTATAGACCAGCGCGATCGACATGGCGTCGCCAGCCACGCCGGCGGCGGCCAGGCGGGTCATCTTGGTCATGGCGTAGTCGTCGCAGTCGCCGAAGCCGCTGGCCGGCTCCGAAACCCAGCGGTCGCCGCCGTATTGGGCTTCATCGCTCATCGGACGGATGTCGTGGTTCACCTGCGCGTTGACCTTGTTCAGCAGGCCCATGTCGATCTTGGCCCCGGCCGAGGCTTGCGAGCCCATGCCCAGAACGCCCGTGAGCAGGGCGGCGGCGAAGGCGAAAGCGGCGATCAGGGGCAGACGGCGGGTCATGGCGGGTGTCCGGAATTCGGGCATGAGCTCTCCCGGCCCGCCGGACGGGCGCGTCCTGCGGGTGGGATGGGATCGGGTTTTCGGGGAGGGTTCCGGCTACCGGCCGGAGCGGCGGAGCCTAGGCTCTGATCTTGCTGACATCGGCCAGTTTCGGGTCCGTTTGTTCCAAATTTCGCGGCGGAAACAGCATCTGCTCCGTCGATGTTTTGGTTTTACGGAAAGCGTTTTCGGGGATCATCCCGGTAGAACTACAGTTCGTATTTGTACCGTAGGGCCGCACGCCTCTTGGCTGAGGCCTCGGCTTGCTCAATTATGAGTTTGCGCTGCGGCGCACACAGTATGGGGAGTACGATGGCCGCCAACGCGACCGTCCATGTCGTCGACGACGACGAGATCACGCGTGAGACCCTAGCGATCCTGCTCCAGGGAGCCGGATACGGGGTGGAGCTCTACGAGTCTGGCGAGGCTTTCATGGACGCGCGTCCGAACAGCACGCCGGCCTGCGTGGTCCTCGACATGCACATGCCGCAGATGAACGGTATCGACGTGCTGCGGGCGTTGAAGTCTGGCGACTTCCCCCTGCCGATCATCATGCTGACCGGACGGGGGCATATCGATCTGGCCGTCCAGGCCATGAAGCTCGGCGCCGCCGATTTCGTGTCCAAGCCCTACAAGAGCGAAACTCTGCTCGCCTCAGTGCAGGAAAGCCTCGCCGCCGCTCCCGCCAACGGCGGTGAAACCGCCGCCGCTCAAGAGAAGATCGGCCGCCTGTCGAAGCGCGAGTACGAGGTGGTCCAGGGCATGATCGCCGGCCTGCCCAACAAGCTTATCGCCCATCGGCTCGACCTCAGCCCGCGCACGGTGGAGGCCTATCGCGCCACTCTGATGGAGAAGCTTGAGGTTCGTGGCTTATCCAGCGTGGTGCAACTCGCCCTCGCCGCCGGGGTCCAGCCCCTGGGCTAAGCGTCGTCCGCCGACACGGACGCCAGCACGTCCGCCAGGCTCATCGCCGTAACCGGCTTCGGCAGCAGGCCGGTCATCCCCGCCAGCTCGTACTCCGCTCGATCGCTCGCGGTGATGCTGGAGCTTATGGGCACGATCGGCGCACCGCTGGACGCGCCGGGAATGTGATGCAGCTCCCGCGCCGCGGTCAGGCCGTCCACCTCGGGCATGGCCACGTCCATCAGGATGACGTCATATCGCTCGCTGCGCGCCGCTTCGATCGCCGCCGCCCCGTCGGCCACCATGTGGAAGCTGTGGCCCATCCCCTCCAGCATACGCGCCATGGCGGCGCGGATGGCGGGGCCGTCTTCGGCCACCAGAATCTTCAGGCGATTGGCCACGGGCGTAGGCTGGCCATCCTCCACATGCACGGGCAGGCGCACATTGATCATGAAACGCGATCCGCGACCGGCCTCGCTCTCGACGTCGATCCCGCCGCCCATCAGTTCAATCAGTTGCCGGCTGATCGCCAGACCCAGGCCCGTGCCGCCAAACCGACGGGTCACCGATGCGTCCGCCTGCACGAACCGATCGAATAGCCGCGCCAGCTCCTCCGGGCGGATGCCGATGCCGGTGTCCTCGATCTCCAGCTCCCAGCAGGCGAACGGCCCGTTCATCGGCCGCAGGCGTGACCACACCGTCACCCCGCCCGTCTCCGTGAACTTCACCGCGTTGGACAACAGGTTCAGCAACACCTGCCGCAGCCGGCTGGTGTCGCCGTACAGCGTGCCGATCTCCGACGTCTCGATGTCCAGCTTCAGGTCCAGCCCCTTGGCGGCGGTCTGGGGCCGCATGAGCTCGACCGTCTCGGTCAGGAACGGTCCCACCTCGAACTGTTGCGGGTCCAGCTCGACCTTGCCGCCTTCCAGCTTGGCTAGGTCGAGCACGTCGTTGACCAGCGTGTTCAGGGCCCGGCTGGCGGCGGCGATGCGGTCCACCGCGCTCTTGCTGCTGCTGCTCAGCTCCGGCGCGAACTCCAGAAGGCGCGCGAAGCCGATGATGCTGGTCAGCGGCGTGCGCAGCTCATGGCTCATATTGGCCAGGAAATCGGACTTCACCCCAGCCAGGTGTTCGGCCTGGGCGCGCGCCACCTGCAGCTCATCCTCGTAGCGCTTGCGAACCGTCACATCGCGCGCGGAGTCATGGAACCGCAGCACGCGCCCGTTCTCATCCCGCACCACATAGGGCGCCGCCTCCAGCCAGATCTCCCGACCGTCCTTGCGCTGCGCGCGCATGGTGATGCGGGGGCGTAGCTCCTCCCCGCCCGGCTTCAGCAGGGTTTGATAGTGCGCCAGCGTCGGCAGGACATCGTCCGGATGCAGGAATGACTGCGTTGTCCGACCGACCATCTCCTCCGGCGTATAGCCAAGGATTTGCAGGCTCGATGGCGCCGCGAACGAGATCGTTCCATGGACGTCGTAGACCAGGATCAGATCGTTGGCGTTCTCCGCAACCAGGCGATAGCGCTCTTCGCTCGACTGCAGGGCTTCGGTCATGGCCCGGGCCTCGGTCACATCCTGGATGACCCCGATCAGGGCGACGATCTCGCCCTTGTCGTCAAACTCAGGCGCGCCCCGCGTGATCACCCGGCGGCGCTTTCCATCCGGCCGAACCACTTCGCCCTCGAATTCGAAGGGCTTCTTGGTGGCCAGGCCATGGTTGAAGGCCTCGGCCAGCCGCAACCGATCCTCCTGAGCGTAGAGCACGCCTGGCATGGTGACGTTCGGGTCGTAGTTCGAAGGCGTCACCCCATGGATGGCGTAAGCTTCGGAAGACCACATGGACCGCTGCGTGGCGAAGTCGAAACGCCAGTGACCCAGCTTGGCCATCTTTTCGGCCAGTTCGAGGGTGTGCTCCTTGATCGCCAGCTCCTGCGCCGTCCGGCGGCGCAGCATCAGCTCGGCGCGCTGGTCCAGGGCGTGGACTACCATCGCCGCCATCTTCTGCAGCGACTTGCGCGCCTTGGCGTCAAAGCTGTCGCGCGGGTTGGTGTCGATCACGCAAAGCGCGCCCAGGCGATAACCCTCTTTGGTGATCAGCGGCGCGCCCGCATAGAAGCGGATGTGCATCTCCCCGGAGACCAGGGGATTGTCCCGAAATCGCGAATCCTGGGTGGCGTCGGGCACGACCAGAACGTCGTCGCTGCGGATCGTGTAGTCGCAGAACGCCACGTCCCGGGACGTCTCGCTGTCATCAAGGCCCACGCAGGATTTGAACCACTGGCGCGTCTCGTCCAGCAGGGTGACGACCGCGATCGGAACCTCGAACAACTGCGCCGCCAGATCGGTGATGTCGTCAAAGGCGGCCTCCGCCGGCGTGTCGAGCACGTCGTAGCGAAGGAGCGCCGCCAGACGGGCCTCCTCGATCTTGGCGGCCGCGTTCATGCGGGCGCCAAGGCGCGCACCTGGTCAGCCAGGGCGATAGGATCGAACGGCTTCTGGATCAGTCCGGCGGCTCCGGTCGCCAGCAGCGCCTGCCTTTCCTCGTTCATCACCCGCGCGGTGAAGAAGGCGAAGGGGATCGGAACATAGGCCGGGTTCTCGCGCAGCTTCCCGATGAGAGTCGGTCCATCCATCACCGGCATCATGACGTCCAGCAGGAACAGGTCCGGCGTCCAGTCGCCCGGCTCAAGCAGAGCCATGGCCGCCTGGCCGCTGTCGGCGATGCGCACGTCCAGCCCCGGGTCCCGCGCCAGGGAGATGGCGACCAGCTCCCGCAGGTCCGCATCATCGTCGACATAGAGAATCCGCATGCCTGCTCCTAAAAGATGTTCGCGAACATGAAGCGCCCGACCGAAATGGGTGGCGCGTCGATCGCAATTTCTACGAGAAAGGCCATGGCCTGCAAATGGTTCGGCATGTACGCTTCATCATCATTTGAACGCGCGACCGACCTCCTTCGCCATGTACATGCACCTGCAGGATCGCGATAGCAAACAACGCGCTGTGCGCGCAAAAGTTGTGAATGGTCAACTGCACGCCCGGGCCGCCGGCCAGCGGGTGCTGATCATCGAGGATGACGACATCGTCGCCGATCTGCTGGCGATCTACGTCTCCGACCTTGGCTACACCAACGTCCTGCGCGCCAGCACCGAAAGCGGCGCCGTGGCCGCCACGGCCGAATTCGCCCCGGACCTGATCCTCGCCGATGTGCGTCTGGGCGAAGGCGGCGACGGCATCAACGCCGTGCGCCTGGCCAACAAGAAGACCGGCACGGCGCTCGTCTACATCACCTCCCATCCGCAGCTGACCCGTGACGAGTCCAAAGCCGTCACCCTGCCCAAGGCCGACCTGACCGGCGACCGCCTGGCCCAGGCGATCGAGGCGGCCCTGCTCATCCGCTTCGTGCAGTAGCGCCTTGGCCTCCGACGCCCTCGAAGACCGCATTCGCCAGATCCGGCTTCGGTTGGAAGGGCGGCTTACGGACCTGATCGCGGACCTGGACGCCGCTCTAGCGTCAGCCCCGGCCGGCGCCGCTCCAGAAGGCGCTTTCGACCTCTATACCCGCCTGCACAATGTCAGCGGCTCGGCCGGCCCTGTCGGCCTTCCCGAAGTCGGCGACGCCGCCCGGGCGCTGGAGGAGTTGCTGACCCCCTGGCTCAAGGGCGGTCCCGCCCTCGACGGCTGGCGCGAGGCTTTCGGCGGACTGAAGGCTGCAGTGGCGGCCGGATCGCGATAAAGCCGGTCTCATGACCGCGCCCATCACCCTGTTCATCGACGCCGACGCCTGCCCGGTGAAGGACGAGGCCTACAAGGTCGGCCTGCGCCACGGGATGAAGATCTTCGTGGTCTCCAACAGCTATGTGCGCATCCCGGCCTCGCCCAGGATCGAAAGCGTGGTGGTCGACGCCGGCCCAGACGTGGCCGACGACTGGATCGCCGAGCGGGTCCAGCCCGGCGACGTGGTCATCACCAACGACATCCCCCTGGCCGACCGCACGCTCAAGGCTGGCGGCGCGGCCGTGGCGCCCAACGGTCGCGTCTTCACCGCCGACTCCATCGGCTCGGCCCTGGCCGGCCGCGCCATCGGCGAGCACCTGCGCTCCATGGGCGAGGTCACCAGCGGCCCCAAGGCCTTCGACCAGCGCGCCCGCTCCGCCTTCCTGCAGGCGCTGGATCAGGTGATCGTCAAATCCCTGCGGACCCGGCGATGATCGAGATCACCTCCTGGCTGCGCATCGACGAGGATGAGCTGATCGAGAAGGCCGCCCGCGCCAGCGGCCCCGGCGGCCAGCACGTCAACAAGACCAGCACCGCCATCGAACTGCGCTTCGACGTCCGCAACAGCCCGTCCCTGCCCGAGGACGTGAAAGCCCGGCTGGAACGCCTGGCCGGCAGCCGCCTGACCCAGGACGGCGTCCTCGTCCTGTTCAGCCAGGGCAGCCGGTCGCAGGAGATGAACCGCCAGGAGGCCCGCGAGCGCCTGGTCGAACTGATCCTGCGCGCCACCGAAAAACCCAAGCCGCGCAAGGCCACCAAACCCACCTACTCCTCCAAGCTCAAGCGGCTGGAGGGGAAGAGCAAGCGTTCAGGGGTGAAGACCATGCGGGGTAAGGTGCGGCACGAGGATTAGCATTCGAGCCTCGCCTATCCCCTCGCCCCCTCCGGGGAGAGGGGAAAAGTTATCCGCCCCATTCGTCGCTCCCGTAACCTTCCCTCATCTCCTCGCATGGGAGGCGCGTGGCCACGTGCTGTCGTTGCGGTAAGAGCGGGCTCCCCCTGGAGGCCGGTCGTCGCCGGGCAGGACATACGAAGGCGTCGATCGCAGCGTTCACGACAAGGACCCGTGCGGAGCGTCGGACGATCTATCCTGTCCACTCCAACCCAAATCGAGAGCCGTCCGATGCTCCGCCGCCCTTCCACACCTTCGCAGCGAATGCGCGAGGCGGCGATGCTGTGCGTCCTTCGACAGGCTCAGGATGACGAAGTCAGAGCCAAACCACACTCGTCATGCTGAGCGGTCGCGAAGCGGCCAGCCGAAGCACGCAAGGCGAGCCCCTACCCCTTCGGCTTCCGCCCGAACTGCTGCGCCAGATGCACCACCGTGATCGCCGCCGCCGATAGCATCCACTGCAACGGCGCGACGCCATAGACCAGGACCATTAGGTCCTTGGGCAGGGCCGCCCTCTGCTCGGCGGCGCCGAACGCGCCCACATAGGCCTGATAGCCGACGACCAGCGCGACCGTGCAGACCGCCACGATCGCCGTGACGATCAGCAGCCGCATCCACAGCCGCCGCGAGCGCAGGAAAGCCAACAGCACCGCCGCGATCACCGGCGGCAGAAGCACGAACAGCCACCAGCTAGGCAAGGCGGCGCTCCGGAACACAATTCATCTGCATGGCGTCACATTGCACGCCTTGCATCCCCGACGCCATGGACTAGCTTCCGCCTGAAATCTCGGAGGGGCCGATGCGTCGTTTCAACATTCTCGCGGTCGCTACTGCGGCCGCCGTGGTCACCGCCTGCGGGCCGAGCGAGCCGGCCAAGGACGCGCCGCCCGCTCCCCCGCCCCCGACCGACGCCGAAAAGGCCGCCGTCCTCGCCAGCCTGCCCGCGCCCTACAACACAGGCGATCTGGAGAACGGCCAGCGCAAGTTCGCCCTCTGCCGGTCGTGCCACACCATCACGCCCGGCGGGCCAAACCTTACCGGCCCGAACCTGTACGGCGTCTTCGGCCGCAAGGCTGGCGGGCTGGACGGCTACACCTATTCCGAGGCGCTGAAGAAGGCCGGCTTCGTGTGGGAAGCCGCACACCTGGACGCCTGGCTGGCCGATCCGCGCGGCTACATGCCCGGCACCAAGATGACCTTCCTGGGCATCAAGGAGGCCCAGGATCGCGTCGACCTGATCGCCTATCTGAAGGTCGAAACCGGCTTCAAGCCGACCGAGCCTGCGGGCGCGCCGGCCGCCGCTCCCGCCCAATAGAAACAGACAGGCGCCGGCCTATTCGGCCGGCGCAGTCTTGCTGGTTTCCTCGGCCTCGTAGGCCTCGATCATCCGGGCGGTGTGCTCGGGCGATTTCGTGAACCCGGCCAGCAGGTTGTAGAACAGCGGCACCACGAACACCGTCAGCAGGGTCGAGAAGATCGCCCCGGCGAAGATGACCACGCCGATGGTCTGACGGCTGGCCGCGCCCGCCCCTTGCCACACCATCAGCGGCACGGCGCCGGCGGCGGCGGCGATGGAGGTCATGATGATCGGACGCAGACGCAGGGTCGCCGCCTCGATCACCGCCTCGCGCACCTTCAGCCCCTCGTCGCGCAGCTGGTTGGCGAACTCGACGATCAGGATGCCGTTCTTGGCCGCAATGCCGATCAGGATCACCAGCCCAATCTGGCTGTAGGTATTGATCGACGAACTGGCGAACAGCAAACCGAACAGGCCGCCCAGCGCCGCCAGCGGCACGGTCAGCATGATCACCGCCGGGTGGATCCAGCTTTCGAACTGCGCCGCCAGCACCAGGAACACCAGCAGCAGCGCCATGCCGAAGGCCAGGCCGACGGCGCCCGACGCCTCCAGGTAGTCCCGCGCCTGACCGCCCCAGGCGATACTCACCGAGACGTCCGGGTTCTTGGCCGCCTCGTCCTGCAGGAACGCTACTGCATCGGCCACGGTGTAGCCGGGGTTCAGCTGCGCCGTCAGGGTGATAGAGCGCAGGCGATCGACGCGCGAACGGTCGGGCGTATCGCCGCGCACCTTGGTCGTCACCACCGCCTCCAGCGGCACCAGGGCGCCGGACTGGCTGCGAACATAGACCGTGCGCAGGTCGTCCACCGTGCGGCGCTTGTCCAGCTCGGTCTGCAGGATGACGTCGTATTCCTGCCCGTTCTTGATGTAGGTCGTCACCTGGCGGGAGCCGAACATGGTCTCCAGCGCCCGGCCCACGGCCTGGGCCGACACGCCGACCGTGGCGGCGCGATCGCGGTCGATATCCACCGAAAGACGCGGCGCAGTCGGTTCATAGTCCAGACGCGGACGGGCCATGCCGGGGTTCTGCTCGGCGGCCCGCAGGATCGGTTCGACCCAGCGCGCGATCTCGGCGTAGTCGTTGCCGCGCACGATCAGATCGACATTGGCGCCGCCGCCTCCGCCGCCGCCGCGCTGGAACGGCCCGCGCACGCTAGCGATGGCCCGCACGGCGGTGACCCGGCTCAGGGTGCGGTTCATCTCCGCGGCGATCTCGTCGGCGGTCTGCTTGCGCTCGCCCCAGGGCTTCAGGATCACCGCCCCGCTGGCCCCGTTGTACTGGGGCTGGCCAAAGCGCGGCACGCTGATGAAATAGCGCTCCGCCGGTAAATCCTTGTTGTCGCCCTTGGCGTCGTAATAGCGCGACATCTGCGCCTCGACCTGCTGGGCGCTCTTCAGAGTGGAGTCGAAGCCCTGGCCTTCCGGCCCTGTGACGTTGATGTCCACCCGGCCGCGGTCCTCCGGCGGCACCAGCTCCTTGGGCAGGGCCACGAACAGCAGCGCCGTCACGCAGGCCAGCAGCGCCATCAGCGCGCCGGCCGCGATCACCGGCTTCTTGCCGCCCCCCAGCAGCCCCTCCAGCGAATTGCGATAGGAGGCGCCCAGCTTCGCCATGCCGATATCGACACGCTTGGCCAACCAGCCGGAGTTGTGCGCCGGCTTCAGCAGCTTGGACGCCAGCATCGGCGACAGGGTGAAGGCCAGCAGGCACGAGAACGCCACGGCCGCGGCGATGGCCACCGCCAGCTCCACGAACAGGCGGCCGATATAGCCAGGCAGGAACATCAGCGGCGCGAATACCGAGATCAGGACGATGGTCGTCGCCACCACGGCGAAGAACACCTGTCGGGTGCCGCGCATGGCGGCCACGGGAGCGGGTTCGCCCTCATCCACCCGGCGCTGGATGTTCTCGACCACCACGATGGCGTCATCGACCACCAGACCCACGGCCAGCACCAGGGCCAGCAGCGTCAGCAGGTTCAGCGAAAAGCCCAGCGGCGCCAGGACGATGAAGGTCGAAAGGATGCAGATCGGCGCCACCACCGACGGGATCAGGGCCGACCGCCAGCTGCCCAGGAACACCAGGTTCACCAGGGCCACCAGGAAGATCGAGATGCCCATGGTGATCCACACCTCGTGGATCGCCTCCTCGGTGAAGACCGAGTTGTCGACGCCGACCACGATCTTGGTGCCGGGCGGCAGGGTCTTGTTGATCTGGACCAGTTCCGCGCGCACCGCCTCGGAGATCGCCAGGTCATTGGCCTGCGACTGGCGGGTCACCGCCAGGCCGATCTGGTTCACGCCATTGGCGCGGAAATAGCGGCGACGCTCGTCGGGCCCTTCCTCCACGCGGGCGATGTCGCCCAGGCGGGTGATGTAGCTGTTGCCGGCGTTCTGGTTCAGCCCCGCCGCCAGGGTTCGGCGGACGGGCAGCTCAGCGAACTCGGCGGCCGTGGAGTACCCGCGGTTCACGCGGATCGTGAAATCCTTGGCCTGGCTCTCCAGCGAACCGGCCGGCAGCTCCAGGTTCTGGCTGTTCAGGGCGTTCTCGACGTCGTCCACCGTCAGGCCGCGCGCGGCCATGGCTTCGGCGTTCAGCCAGATGCGCATGGAATAGAGCTGGCTGCCGAACAGATTGACTGTCGCCACGCCCGGGATCGTCGACATCCGCTCGACCAGATAACGGTCGGCGTAGTCGCTGAGCTGAAGTCGACTCAGCGTGGTCGACGTCAGGTTCATGATGATGATCGGCGCGGAGTCGGCGTTGGCCTTGGCGATCTGCGGCGGGTCGGCTTGGTCGGGCAGTTGCGCGGTCACCCGGCTGACGGCGTCGCGCACGTCGTTGGCCGCCACATCCAGGTCGCGGTCCAGCAGGAAGGTGATGTTGATCTGCGAACGGCCGTCGCGGCTGGACGAGTTGACCCGGTCTATGCCCTGGATGCCGGACACCTGGCGCTCGATCACCTCGGTGATGCGCTCTTCGATGACCTCCGCCGAGGCGCCGCGATAGGCCGTGGAGACCGACACCACCGGCGGGTCCACATTCGGCAGTTCGCGGATCGGCAGCGCTGTAAAGGCGGCGACGCCCACCACGCACAGGATGATCGCGGCGACGGCCGCGAAGATCGGGCGGCGGACGGAAAGGTCGGAGATCATCAGTTCGCCTGACGACGGTTGGGGCGGCCGCCCTGGCCGCCTTGCGGACGACCGCCGCCCAGTTGGACGGCCTGGCCGTCCTGCACGCGGTTCAGGCCGTCTGCGACAACCTTCTCACCGACGCGGACGCCTTCGGTGATCTCGACGAAGCCGTTCTGGTCAAGACCAACGGTGACTGGTCGTTTCTCGGCCACGGTGCGCTCGCCCTTCTTGACGATGGCGAAGACGAAGGCCGCGTCCCCCTCGAACTGCACCGCCGACTGCGGCACGGAGGCGGTCTGGCGGCGCGCCTGTTCGATAGCGACGCGCACCATCATTCCCGGGCGCAGACGGCTGTCGGCGTTGGGGAATTCGGCGCGCGCCGTAATGGCCCGGGTGTTCTCCGCCACGCGGGTGTCCAGCTTGGCGATGCGGCCCTGGACCCGCAGGTCGGGATAGGCGTCTGGCCGCGCCACGATCGACAGCCCCTCATGCAGGATCGGCAGGTAGCGGTCGGGAACCGGGAAATCCACACGGATCACCGAGGTGTCGTCCAGCGTCACCACCGTCTGCCCGGGGCTGATCAGGGCCCCCGGCGCGATGTCGGTCAGGCCGACGCGGCCCGAGAACGGCGCGCGGATCACCCGGTCGCCCAGACGCTGACGCGCCGCCTCCAGCATGGCTTCGGCGCTCTCCACGGCCAATCGCCGCTGCTCGGCGGCGGCGCGGGAGGCGATCCCCTGGTCGGCCAGGGACTTCCAGCGCTGATAATCGCGCTGGGCTTGGTTCAGCTGCGCCTGGGCCTGGATGACGCCCGCGTCCTCCTCACCCGCGCGCAGCTCCACCAGCACTTGGCCGGCGCGCACCTGCTGGCCGTCGCTGAAGTGAACCTTCGTCACCAGCTCCGCCGTGTTGGACGTGATCGCCACCGACTGCCGGCCCTTGGCCACGCCCAGGACTTCGATACGGTCGGCGAAGGGGCGCGGCTGAACCGTTGTCTGGGAGACGCCGATGGCGCGGCCGCCCGGGCCGCCCTGCCCCATCTGACGCTTGGCGCCGGCGTCCGCCAGAAGCTTGACGCCGCCGCCGACGATCATCACCGCCAGAACCACGAGAGCGGCGACCAGGAAGAAGTGTCTGCGGATCACGCGGCGGGCTCCATTCGCCGGAATACCGGCGCGACCTGAAATGTGGCGGACTTATGTTACGGGCAATAATCGCAGTCCAGTGACGGGAGGATGTCACTGTATTTCAAGATGGAAATGCGGAGCCTTTGCGGGACCTTGCGCCACATTCCCGCCGCACCGTGGAGCACGGTGACGCTTAAAACAGCGATAAAGAACAGGGCTCTTCGAATTTCAGCGAAAGCTTGATTCGCTGAATGTCGGGCGCATCGCACTGCTGTCTTCGCAGGATCCGAAGGCGGTCGGCTACATGCCCGCCGCTTCGGTCATCTTGAAAATGCCCTGGGCGTTTCCGGTGTCGAAGGCCAAGTCCATCCGCCCCGTCGCCGGGTCGATGTCGCGGGCGATGAACTCGTAGAACGAGCCGGGGACCTTCAGCACCACCTCGCCGCCGTCATCGCCGACGAAGGTGCGGTCCACATGGTCGGCCCGGAACGCGGTCTGACGCACGCGGCCGGAGCCTGAAACCTCGATCCGATCCTTCACGGCCCGGCCCAACTGCCGCTGACCTTCGGCCGTCGCCTCCACATCGACCACGCGATCCGTGGCGTGGTTGAACGACGCGCCCTCGGTGGATATCCAGGCGGCCTCAGCCGACTCCGCCTTCAGCGCCTGATAGTCGGCCAGGGCGGGCGTATCATGGGTGACGGCGAAGGCGGCCACGATCTGCGGCAGGGCCTTCTCGGCCAGCTCGATCGGCGCGCGCCCCTCCTTGGCGAAAGCCGCCAGCGCTTCGCGCGCCTCGGCGCCCAGCGGGTCTTTCGACGTGCCGAACACCCGCTCCGCCGCCGCCTGGAATTCCGGCGAGAAGCGCTCCACATGCAGCTCGCTGAGAAAGAACTGCGGCACCCCCTCTGGATGATCCAGATGCGCATAGGCGCGGCCCGTCATCTTCAGACGGTCCAGCGGATAGAGCCCCGCCTGGTGATAGCCCAGCGGCTCGAAGATGCGGGTGAAAGCCTCGATCCCGCCCGGCAGCGCGCCGGTCGGTCCCTCGGCGAACCGCACGGTGCGCAGGGCGCCGTGGTCGAACACCACCTTCTCGCCCGCCGCCTTGCGATCGCCCACATAGGCGGCCCCCGTCGGCGCCCGGCCCATCAGGTCGTGGAACAGCACCCCGTTCATGGCCATGGCGAAGACGCCGCGCGAGACGGTGTCTCCGACTTCATCGGTCAAGGCCGGGTCAAGCTCGAGGGTCGCCAGCACATCGGCCGCCGCCTCGGCGCTGATGGTCGCGCTGAGAAGTCGGGTGAGATTGGATTGCGCCATGATCAGTCCTCACACATCGAACACCACGCCCTGCGCCAACGGCAGGGTGCGGCCATAGTTCACCGTATTGGTCGCCCGCCTCATATAGGCCTTCCAGCTGTCGGAGCCCGCCTCGCGGCCGCCGCCGGTCTCCTTCTCGCCGCCGAAGGCCCCGCCGATCTCGGCGCCGGACGGGCCCAGGTTCACATTGGCGATGCCGCAGTCCGAGCCCTCGTCAGACACGAACCGCTCCGCCTCGCGCATGTCGAGGGTGAAGATCGAGGACGACAGGCCCTGCGGCACATCGTTCTGCAGGGCGATGGCGTCTTCCAGCTCGCGGTACTTCATGACGTACAGGATGGGAGCGAAGGTCTCCTTGCGGACCACCTCCGCCTGCTCGCCGATCTCGACGATCGCGGGCCGGACGTAAAAGGCCTCGGACGCCCCCGCCACCGACACCCGCTCGCCGCCCTGAACCGCGCCGCCGGCCGCCTTGGCCTGCTCCAGCGCCTTCTGCATCCCGTCGAACGACGCCTGGTCGATCAGCGGACCGATCAAGGTCCCCGTCGCGCCCGGATCACCCACCGCCACTGAGGCGTAGGCTGCCTTCAGGCGCGGGACGAAGGCCTCATAGACGCTCTCGTGCACGATCAGGCGGCGCAGGGTGGTGCACCGTTGCCCCGCCGTGCCCATGGCCGCGAAGGCCACGCCGCGCAGGGTCAGGTCCAGGTCGGCGCTGGGCGCCACGATGGCGGCGTTGTTGCCGCCCAGCTCCAGGATCGCACGGGCGAAACGCGCGGCCAGCTTCGGCCCCACCTGCCGGCCCATGGCGGTCGATCCGGTGGCCGATACGAGCGGGACCTTCGGGTGCTCCACCAGCGCCTCGCCCACCTCGCGCCCGCCGATCAGCAGGGTCGACAGCCCCTCCGGCGCGTCGCCGAACTTCGCCGCCGCGCGGTCGAACAGCGCCTGCACGGCCAGGGCGACCAGCGGCGTCTTCTCCGACGGCTTCCACACCACCGCGTCGCCGCAGACAAAGGCCAGGGCCGCGTTCCACGACCACACCGCCACCGGGAAGTTGAAGGCGGAGATCACTCCCACCACGCCCAGCGGATGCCAGGTCTCCATCATCCGGTGCTCGGAGCGCTCGGTGGCGATGGTCAGGCCGAACAGCTGCCGCGACAGGCCCACGGCATAGTCGCAGATGTCGATCATCTCCTGGACCTCGCCCAGGCCCTCGGACGTGACCTTCCCGGCCTCGAGCGTCACCAAGCGGCCCAGATCGGCCTTCGCGGCGCGCAGCTCCTCGCCCAGCAGGCGGACCAGTTCGCCCCGCCGCGGGGCCGGAACCTTGCGCCAGGCCAGATAGGCGGCGTGCGCCTTGTCGATGGCGGCCTTGGCCTCCTCGACCGCGTGCTCGCGCAGCTTGCAGACCGTCTCCCCCGTCACCGGCGACCGCGCCTGAAGCGTTCCATCCGCAGGGATCGAGACGCCGAGGCGCTTGAGGATGTCGAGCATTTCACCCGAAACGGGGGCGATGGCGGTCATGGAGACTCCGAAAGGTCAGGTCCGCTCGGGACCGAAGCGTGCGGCGCCGGCCGGCGCCTTTGAAAACAGGTCGACCACCGCGCCCGACAGGCGCTTCAGGTCGTCGGGTGTATAGGCGTCATAGGCGGCCTGGTTGGCGCGGCCGATTCCGTGCTCGCCGCTGAAGCTGCCGCCATGCTTGCGCACCGCCAGATCCAGCACCGCGTCGTTCAGCGCCGCCGCCCGTTCAGGGCTCGCGGGCCCTTCCGCGCGCAGCAGGTTGAAATGGACGCCGCCGTCGCCGATGTGGCCGAAATCGCAGACCTCATAGTCGGGGAAATCCGCCGCCAGGGCCGCGATCGCCTCGCGCCGGAAAGCCATGACCCGCGACCGCCGGAACGACAGGTCGAACCCGGTCACCGGGCCGCTGGCGCGCAGGCCTTCGGATAGCGAATGGCGCAGCGCCCAGGACCGCTCAGGCGGCGCCAGGATCGCATCGGCCAGCGGCGTGTCCTCCCGCTCGAACAGTTCGGTCAGAACACGCTCCAGAACGTCATCCAGCGCCGCACCGCCCGTCGAGCTCAGCTCCACCAGCACCGCATAGGCCGGAATCTCCCCGCCGCTGAACGGATTGCGCAGGCTGGTCACATGCTTCAACGCATGGCTCATCGCCGCCCGCGACATGCCCTCGAAGGCCGTCAGGTACTCCCCCGCCGCCTTCTCGAAGGCCAGCAGCAGCTCCAGCACGACGCCCTCGTCGCGCGGGATCAGCAGGGCCGCAGTGGCCTGGGTCGGGCGAGTCTTCACCTCCACCGTCACCTCGGTGATCACCCCCAGCGCCCCGCAGGAGCCGACAACCACCTGCCTCAGGTCTAGCGCAGCGTTATCCTTGCGCAGACCGTCGCCCAGACGCAGCACGGTCCCGGCTTCATCAGCCAGCACCATCTCCAGCCCCAGGACGTGCCGGCGCATGTCGCCATAGCGCAGGAACCGCGCCCCGCCGGTGTTGGTGGCCGCCATGCCGCCGATCATCGGGTCCGAGCCCAGGTCGATCGGCAGGAACAGACCGTGTGGCTCCAGCGCCGCATTCAGCATCGACAACCGCACCCCGGCCCCGACCCGCGCGGTGCGGTCAGCGGCGTCGATCTCGAACGGCGCCCGCAGGCGGTCCAGGGACAGCACGATCTGGCCGCCGGTCTTGTCCGGTGTCGAACCCAGCACCAGCCCGCTGTTCGCCCCTTGGGGAATGAAGCTCAGGCCTTCGCGAACGCAATAGCCGACCACGGCCGAGACCTGGGCCGTGTCCGCCGGCCGCACCACCAGCGCCGCCTTGCCGCCGCCGTAACGGGCGGCCTGCTCGTAGGGGGCCAGGTCGGCCGCGTCGCGCACCAGCCCGTCGGCGCCGACAAGGGATTCCAGCGCGGCGATGTGTTGGGGGCTCAACAAGCGTCCCGTTCCCTGCGTCTGTGCGCGTTCTTGCTCTTGTATCGTGTCGCGTAGGGACTTCCTGCCGCAAGCCGGGGTCGGCGCGCAACCCCGCCCTCAGAAATCCCGCCACAGGGCCAGGACCGGCCCGCGGTCCCCCGGGACATGACGCCCAGCCAGGGTCTGCCGCCACCCGGCCTGCACCCGGAACGCGCCAAACCGCCTGACCACCGACAGCTCCCTTCAGCCATAGCGGCTTGCTCTCCCCCCGCTCGGCGCGACCGGCATAGGTCTGGACCAACACCTGCCACGCCCGGGAAGTCTCCACGCCCGCCGTCGCGTCCAGCCGCATCTCGCCGGCCATGCCGCCGCGGAACAGCCGCGCCGCCTGCCCTTCGCCGAAGGTCTCGCGGCCCAGGACCTTCATCGACCGTCCCGCCAGCAGACGCAGCTCCCAGTCGACACCGCCCCTACCGGGCGGCGCGAAGATGGTGTTGCGGCCGATCCCGTCGATGATCGCGCCGCCGTAGACCGCAACGGCGGTTCGCTCTCTCTGCACGACGGCGTAGCGCGCCCCCACCTCGATCGGTCCCTGCCCCCAGTAGGCGAAGTGCAAGTCTTCTCCGTAGAGGTCCGTTTCGACGAAGCGCCCTTCGACCATGCTGATCTTGGTCTGCACGGTCAGTTGATCGCTCACCCCGCGCTCGCCACTGGGTCACGGCCCTCTCGGCGGCGGGCTTGCCCGTGGCGCGCCCTCCCCGATGGTCGAAATCCTGGGTCGATCGAACGGACTCGTATTTCACATCGCCAGCCCCGATCCGGCCTCCGGCGGCCAGGCGCCGGCTTGGGCTTTACCGCACATAAAAGCCGCCGCGAACCCGAGGCTCGCGGCGGCGAATTTTCGTCCCTGGGACGCTTTGTCAGGCGTCGTAGCCAGGAAGCTCCCGATCCAGCTTGCGCAGGCAGCCTGGCCAGGCCAGCCCGCCGATCATGCCCATGCCCATCCCGGTCTGGCTGCGCACCTCGGCCTGAGCGGCTTCGGGCGCCAGCAGAACCTTGTCGCGGCCGATGCTCAGGGCCATCACCTGCTGAGCGCAGGACCGCTCCAGGAAGAAGATCCCCAGCCAGGCTTCGGCGGCGGTGGACCCCACCGCCAGAGTGCCGTGATTACGCAGCAGCATCAGCCGCTTGTCGCCCAGATCGGCGACGATCCGCTCACGCTCCTCCAGGTTCAGGGCGATGCCTTCATAGTCGTGATAGGCCAGTTGCGGCTGGGTGATCAGGCAATGCTGCGTTAGCGGCAGCAGCCCCTCTGCATGCGCCGACACCGCCGTCCCCGCGTCCGTGTGCAGGTGGATCACGAAATTGGCGTCCTCCCGCGCGGCATGGATGGCGGAGTGGATGGTGAAGCCGGCCGGATTGATGAAGCCGGTCGTCTCCTGGACGATGTTGCCCTCAAGATCGACCTTCACCAGGCACGAGGCGGTCATCTCGCCAAAGAACATGCCGTATGGATTGATCAGAAAGTGATGCTCCGGCCCAGGCACGCGAGCGGAGATGTGGGTGAAGATCATGTCGTCCCACCCATGCAGGGCGACGAGGCGATAGAGCGCGGCCAGATCGACCCGCGCTTTCCATTCCGCCTCGCTGACGCGCCCCTTCAACGAGGTCGCCCCCGCAACGGCTCCATCGGCCATGACCATATCCTCCCTGGTCGCATGGTTTTTCAGAGCGTCGCGCCGCACCGGCCGTGCGTCAAGAACAATGACGCCGCCGTCAACTTCGCCGAAAAGTCGTCCGCTGACGGCATTAAAACTCTTTTCATGCCGACCGGTCAGGGTCTGTACTGAGCAGTACAAGCTTTCCAGGGATCGATCGGGTGCCCAAAACCGCCCAGACCGACAAGCTTCTGTCGCTGGCCAAGAGCCGTGACCCAGCCGAGCGCGAGCGTTTGCTCCGGGGCATCGCGGACCTGTGCGACGGCGCCGCCGCCGGCGGCGGGACCACTTCCCCCGCCATCCAGGAACTGCTCGACTCCATTTTCATGTCCCTGGTCATGCAGGCCGAGCGCGACATCCGCACACGCCTATCCGAACGCATCTCGGAAGCCGCTTGGGCGCCCGCCGCCCTGGTGAAGATGCTGGCCGCGGACGAGATCGACATCGCCCGCCCGATCATCTCCGCCAGCCCGGTCCTCAAGGACCAGGACCTGCTGCGCCTGCTGGTCGAGGCGACCATCGAGCATCAGATCGAGGTCGCCCGCCGCCCCAAGATCGGCAGCGCCGTGGTCGACGCCATCTTGGCGAAGGGCGAGCCGCTCGTTCTCGCCGCCCTGGCCGGCAACGACAGCGCTGATCTCAGCGAAGCGGCCATGGAACGCCTGGTCGATTTCGCCAAGCGCGTGGCCGGCGTCCGCTCGCCCCTCGCCCGCCACCCCAGCCTGTCGGCGGAACTGGCCGAGCGCCTCTATCAGTGGGTGGGCCAGTCATTGCGCGCGGCCCTCGCCGCCCGCTTCCGCCTTGATCCGACCAAGCTGGACGAGGCCATCGCCCGTTCGATCCAGGATGCTCACACCGGCTCCGCCACTGTCGCTCCGGTGCGGGAGGAGGACCGGGACATCATGGACCGCATCCTCATCGAGAAACTGCACGCCGCCGGCCAGCTGCGGCCCGGCTATCTCGTCCGGACGCTCAAGGAGGGCCAGCTGGAGCTGTTCGTCCTGGCCATCGCCGTTCTCGGCGGCTTCGAGCCCGATCACATCCAGCGCGCCATCGACGGCGAACGGCCGGAACTGCTGGCCCTGGCCTGCGCCGCCGTCGGCATCGACCGCAGCGTCTTCCCGACCGTGCTGGAGCTGGTTCGTCGACTGAACGGCGGCCGCCCCGGCGGCGGGGCCGAGGGCGCCCGCCGCGCCATCGGCGCATTCGGGCCGTTCCACGCCGACATCGCCGGCGTCGCCTTCCGCAAGGCCGCCGCGCGAGCTTGACGCAGCAGGGCCGTTCAGGCCTTGCTCCGCAACGATGTACAGTCCCCAGCCCGTCGCCACGCGCTTCGCCTTCACGGCCAGCGACCGCCCCGAAGCGCAGGATGCCAAGGCGCGCCTATCCAAACGCTATGGCGAGGTCTCCGAGGAGGAAGCCCAGATCATCGTCGCCCTCGGCGGCGACGGGTTCATGCTGGAAACCCTGCACCGCCACATCGAGTCTCCGAAGCCGATCTACGGCATGAATCGAGGTTCGGTCGGCTTCCTCATGAACGAGTACAGCGAGGATGATCTGGCCGAGCGGATCAACGCCGCCGAACGGACCATCATCCATCCGCTGAGCATGGTCGCCATCGACGCCAAGCGCCGCCAGCATCGCGCCCTGGCCATCAACGAGGTGTCGATGCTGCGTCAGACCCGCCAGACGGCGAAGCTGCGCATCTCCATTGACGGCAAGATGCGCATGAGCGAGCTGGTCTGCGACGGCGTCCTCGTGGCGACCCCCGCCGGCTCCACCGCCTACAACCTGTCGGCCCACGGCCCGATCATTCCCATCGAGTCCGACGCCCTGGCCCTGACCCCGATCAGCGCCTTCCGGCCCCGTCGCTGGCGAGGGGCGCTTTTGTCGCACAAGGCTCGCGTCACCATCGAGGTGATGGAGGCGGACAAGCGTCCCGTCAGCGCCGTGGCCGACAATTTCGAAGTGCGCGATGTGGTCGAGGTGCATGTCTCCGAAGACCGCTCCATCAGCCTCTGCATGATGTTCGACGCCGGCCGCAGCCTCGCGGAACGCGTCCTCGCCGAACAGTTTTCCGCCTGAACAAGCCGATCGAGCGGCTCCTCTGCGTCGTTAAGCCCAATACGCGTTGTTAACGTCCACGCCCTAGCTTGGGGGGAACGTAAAGCAGCGGAGGCTCCCTCGTGGGCCAGACTCAGACCAAAGCCGAGATCATCCAGGTGCCGAACCTTCTGCGCGCCAAGGTGGGCGGCGGAAGCATCGACAAGTCGGCCATCGCCAAGGCCGAAGCCGCCCTGCAGGCCCTGTCGAGCAATTTCGGACAATGGCTCCAGGACGAAATCGACAAGCTCGAGGCCGCCCGCAAGAAGATTGAATCCGACGGCCTGTCGACGGAGACCATCGATGGCCTCTATCTGCGCGCCCATGACCTGAAGGGCCTGGGCTCGACCTATGACTATCCGCTGATCACGCGTCTGGCCGGCTCCCTGTGCCGCCTTATCGATGAGCCGGAAAAGCGCATGAAGGCCCCGCTGCGCCTGATCGACGCCCACATTCAAGCCATCAAGGCCGCCGTCCGCGACGGCATCAAGGTCGATAGCCACCCGCTGGGCAAGGCTCTGGCCACCGAACTGGAGACCCAGGTCACCCAGGCCCTCGCCTGACCTGACAATCCATGCAGAGATTTTAGGGGGACGCCTCGGCGTCCCCTTTTCCGTTGCGGGTCACATAGCCCGTGGGGCTGCTGCTCCCATGAAATCCGCATAGTCCTCAGTCTGCGGCCTGGGCGCCGTCCGCCCGTGCTGGATCAGCTTGTAGCGCGCCAAGGCGTAGATCCAGGGCATGAAAGGGTCGCGCCGACGATAAGTGACCCTACGGCTATGAGCCGCAGACAGGGTCTCCACCACGAGGGCCTCAACACGCTCGCCGTCCTCCTCCAGCCGGCGGGCGAAATAGGCTCGCAGTTGCGCCGACACCATACCCAGCAATTCCCGATAGGCGCGCGCGTCTCCATCCAGGCTGCGCAGCATGAGCGTCTTCATCGCCTCTTCGCTGATCTCCATGGCTATCGCCTGCGGCAGGCGAGGCGTAGGGGCTCGAAAAGCCCAGGCTGCACGTCTATCGCACGATAAAGCCACAAATGACTCACGGGCCGCCCCTAAACGCCGCTCAAATCCACATGCAATCACATATGTAACCGCAATATCTCACATTTTAAGCGGCATTTAAGTCAAAAACCCACAGCCGGCGAAGAAAAATACATCGCCCCGTAGTGAAGCTTTTACTTAAGGTTGTAGACGGGCGGTCCGCCGCACGCGGGAGCAACCGTCAGCAGGCTGCGATCTTGGCCGCCGGACAGCGACGCGATCAAACGCCAGAAGCCGCGAAGGGCGCGCGCCCCCCCCGCCTTTGGGGTCAGCTGTCGATTTCCACTAAGCCGACCAAGCTGACCTTCACCTCACCGCCGATCAGGCTGAAACCCAGACTGTCGCCGAGGGAGACCACCACACCATCGCCCTGCGACAGGGTCGCCTCGTCGTTCGATCGGACCGGAACGACGACGCCTTGAAGCTGGGTGGCGGCCGAAACCACAACCGTTCCATCCGCCAGCATCAGCACGTCGCCTTCGGTGACATCGAAGTCGAAAATCCATTTCTTGATGGAGACGGGCTCCCCCTGCGAGGTCAGCTCGGTCAGGCGCCCCAGCAGCTCATTGGTCAGGATGAACGTGTCCGCCCCTTCGCCGCCTTCGGCCGTGTCGTTCACCGAAACGACCAAGGTGTCGTTCCCGGCGCCGCCGATCAGGTGGTTCACGCCTGCGCCGCCGTCCAGATAGTCGTCGCCGTCGCCACCCTCGAGAATGTCATCCCCGTCACCGCCCAGCAGGATGTCGTTCCCCGCCCCGCCGACCAGATGATCCGCTTCGGGGCCGCCGATCAGGATAACGCCCTCCGCCTTGACCGCCTCCGCCGTACGCGATGCTTGAGGCTCTCCGACGACGGGAGCGGGAAGTTCGGCTCTCACCGCTCGCGATGAAGGCTGCGGCTCGGCGACCACGGGGTCCTGCTGGTCAGGCGCCGCGTCGCGGGGCGTTTCCGCCAAGGGCTGGAAGGCAGGCTGAACGATCATGGCGCGCACCTGCGCCTCCACACGGTCGCCGCCCCGCCCCGCCTCCGGCGTCGCCACGACCTCGCGCGGGGCCGGCTCTTCGGCGGTGTTCGCGAACCTCGGACCGTCTTCAACCGCAGCCGCCTCGGCGTCGCGCACGGCGAGGACGAAGTCGGCCGCAAGCACCGCCAGCACGATCAGCGGCAACGGCATGTCTCGTCGATTGACGGCGGCGCGTTCGGTCGGCCCGCTGAGCATTCGCTCGATCAGGGCCCTCAAATCCGCCCCCTCACCGACCAGGTCGCGATCGACCCGATGGGCCACGAACGCGCCCTTGATGCGCGCCACGTGGACAAGCACCTCGTCGCTGTCCGGTTGGAAGATGATGAACCAGGGCGCGCCGTCATCGCTGACGCCCGACGCCGTCTCGAACGGTAGACCGCCATGCGCCAGCTCCGCCCTCAGGCGCAGCAGTTCCGCCTTCTCGCGATCGCTCCAATCGCCCACGCGCTCGGCGGCGCGTACGAACTGAATGACATCCCCCATCCCGCTTTCGCCCTCTACTTCGCCTTAGCCGCCATAGTTCGCCGCGCGGGCGCCTCGTCGGGGAACAAGAGGCGGAAGACGTCAGGGTCGTAGTGCGACAGCAGGACCTTGGTGAAGGCGTAGGGATCGTGACCCAGCGCCTTCGCCCAGGACTCGAAATGCTCGGACGGCACGCGCCCGTAGCCGCCTTCGACCTGAGAGACAAAGGTGTAGTAGCGAAGCCCCACCTGCTCGGCGACCTCGGCCTGGGTCAGGCCCGCGGCCTCACGCTGGGCGCTCAGCCAACGGCCAGCCGTCTTTCGAGCTACACGCGCCGCATCCCCCTTCTTGGGCGAGGCCGCTTCCGCCTCGTCGCCGCTGGCTTTCTTCGTCGCCATCGATTCCGCTCCTATCACACCGCGAGCTTAACCGCGCCGGTTCCGATATCAAAGTTACGCGAAGTTTGACATGAACTTCAAGTTTCAATATTACTGTACTTGCGCGCATGCAACCCGGGGCGGACCGCCTTTCCTTTTGAATCCGAAGTGAGGATCAAAAAAATGAGTAACTTCATCATCATCGATGGCGCGAAAGGCTCTTCGGCCTTCGACCTGTCCAAGTTCGGACCGATGACCAGCATCAACCTTGGCGAACCGACCATGTTGGGCGCCGATCTGGGCGCGATCTCGTGGATGGTCGATAACTTCCCCGCCGAAGGCGTCACCATCGACGGCGTCACCTTCAAGCTGGCCCCGATCGACCTGTCCAAGCTGGCCGGCTTGGATTTCGGCAATATCCAGCTCTTCAAGTCAGGCGACCCCATCCTCGCCAAGGACTCGAGCGTGACGCTGCAGGCGACCAGCAGCGACGTCTGGCAGGTCCCGACCGCCGACGCCGGTTCGTTCATCGAACTGGACCTGGCCACCATCGATCTGGCCGGGATCAACTTCGGCCCGATGGACTTCCACACCTTCGCGTTCTGATACGGGCGGGTCCGTCCGCGGATCCGCAGGTGGGGACGGAGCGCTTCGGCGCTCCGTTCTTTTACGCCGCTCCGGCCAGGGCCTTCGCCTTGTCCTTGCTGCGCAGCCGGTCGAGCTTGCCCAGCAGATAATCGGCGTCCTCCCGGCTCGGAGTCTGCGGTTGGGTCAGGAAACGCTCCAGCATCCGGCGCTGGAAGTGCTCGTGATCGTTTGGCACGCCATCGACCTCCAGGGAATGGTAGGCGTCCACCCCGGCCCGGAAAGCGCCGAACTGGCGAACCGGCAGACCGGCGCGTTCATAGATCGCCCGCAAGCCCAGCGGCCCCGCATCGTGGATCATCAGCCACGTACGGTGGTGCGGAATGCTCGACAGCTCGGCCATCCCCCACTCGAAGAAACTCATATGGCCGTGGGCCAGCCCCCGCAGCAACAGCGATGGCGTCAGACGCCCGCTGCGGTTCAGGTGCTTCACGAAGTCCTTGAGGTCGGCGGCCTGCCCGGCCTGATCGACCAGATCCACCGTCGCCCGCTCCAGGGCGTGCTCGACCACATCATTGGCCACATCCGCCGGCAGGGGATGATTGGCGACGATGTGGGCGCGGACCTTCTCGCCGACCAACTGCACCAGGCGCTCGGTCACCGACAGCGGCAGCACACGGCGATAGGCCACGGCGGTCAGAACGGCCTCGGCCGCCTCGAACCGCTTCAGCACGGTCTTCAGCCCGCCTTCGGAGAACTGGGCGTTGTCGTTGGCGATGGCGGTGCGCACCACCTCCGCGTCCCCGTGCACGGCGATGGCGTCGGTGACCTTCGGCGTCAGGCTCGGGCGGCGGGCCACCGCCGACTGCCGCACCGTATCGCCCAAGCGGACGATCTCGGCCAGATCCTCGTCGCTGAACGACGGGGAGTCCATAAGGATCGGGATGGCGATGGAGTCGATGTCCCGCGCCAGCTTGTTGGCCACATCGCGCGGCACCAGCGACGAGGTGCGCAGGGTCACCGCCAGGGCGCGGCGGACCAGGTCGGCGGCGTCGCCTGCCATCACCCGCAGGATGTCCTGAGCGCGCAGGCGGTCCTCGTCGGTCAGCTCGGCGTTCTCGATGCTGCGGCAAATCTTCTGGGCCGCGACCGCCCGCTCGTCGGGCGTCGCGCCCTTCACCAGCATACGGATATCCGTGTCGGTCAGCGCGCCCCGCGTCATCGACATGCCCCCGATCGTCCCCAAATTGCGGCGTTTCTCGATTCGAAATGATGGCTGAGCATGCTTAACGCTTGGTCACCATCTTCTCTTGGGGATTAAGGATGTCCTGTAACATCTCTCGAACCCCGTCGGACTAGTCTCCCGCGCTTTCCAAAGGGGACAACCGCTTGTCGACGACCGTCGAGACAGCAGAGGCAGGGCCGGGCGCGACCGTCGTGCGCCTGCTTTCGCTCGACATGCGTCGCGACGTCCAACGCCACGCCGTCACCGCGTTCGCTGTTTTCGTCCCCTTACTGGCGCTCACCGCCAGCTTCGCCGAGAACGCGGGCCCAATGGCGCTCGCCCTGGCGCTCTACACCGCCGGCTGCGGCGGCTTCTACGCCCTGATGAAAGACCTGCAGCGGGAGCGCATTCCCGTTCAAGGCCGCGCCTGGCGCAACCTCGCCGCCACCGCCCTCTGGGCCGCCAGCGCCTTGCAGATGGTCCTCTTCGCCCATGAAGCCGGGCATGTGCGCGAGGCCCTGGTCCTCATCGCCATGAGCTCCGGCGTCTGCGCCCTGTTCTTCGCCGCCCCCAGCCTCACCTGCCTGGCCGCCGCGTCGGCGATTCTGCTGATGGGGCCGCTCAGCCTGTTGCTCGCCTCCAACGGCGCGTCCGTCGCCGCCCTCGGCGGAGGGGTCGCCGTGCTCGCCATCGCCATGGCGACCCTGACCAACCACATGCTGCGCCGCCAGTTCCTGCACGCCGCCGAGCGCGAACGTCTGCTGGATGAGCGGGCGGCGGCGTTGGCCGACGCAAGGGCCGCGGCCCAGACGAAGTCCGACATCGTCGCCGCCCTCTCGCACGAAATCCGCAACGGCCTGACCGGCGTCACCCACGTCCTGGCCGGCGCCGTGGGCGGCGAAGGCCGCGCCCACCCGACCCGCGAACAGTTCTCCGCCGCCCTGGACGCCGCCCGTGATCTGGTCGGCGTGCTTAACGTCACCCTCGACTCCGAGACCGCCGGGCAAGGCTTGCTGGCGGTCGAGATGGGCCGCTTCGATCCGACCCGCCTGGTGCAGGATCTGGTGCTGCTGGAGCGCGCTCACGCCTCGGCCAAGGGTCTGGAACTGAACCTGCACATCGCGCCGGAGCTTGAGATCCGCGGTTCGGGCGCGGTCACCGCCGACCCCCTGCGCACCCGCCAGATCCTCGCCAATCTGATCAGCAACGCCATCAAGTACACCTCGCGCGGCCGGATTGAGGTGAGGCTGGACCGCCCCCGCCCCGATTGCGTGACCTTCGCCATAGCCGACACCGGCCCCGGCCTGTCGCCGGACGAGCTGGTCTACGCCTTCGAAGCCTTCCGCCGCGTGGAGCGCACCGGCGCCGGCGTCCCTGGCGCGGGCCTTGGCCTATCCTTGTCACGCCAGCTCGCGCAGCTCATGGGCGGGCGCCTGTCAGCCCAGAGCGCCCTGGGCGTGGGCTCCTGCTTCACGGTGGAGCTGCCCTACGACCCCAGCGCCGTGCTCGAAGGCGAAACCCAGCAGAATGAGGACATCCCCGCCCCGGTGCGCGGCCTGCGAGTGCTGGTGGCCGAGGATGATGGCCTGAACGCGGCCATGATGCGCGCGATCCTGGAACAGCTGGGCCATCAGGTGGTCCACGCCCAGAACGGACGTCGGGCTCTGGAGCTGGCCGAGATCTGCGATTTCGACTTGATGATGCTGGACGGGCGCATGCCTTATCTGGACGGGCCGCAGACCGCCGCCGCCGTGCGTCGCCTGCCCGGCCTGCGCGGCAGGACGCCGATCATCGCCGTCACCGGCGGCGACGACGACGAAACCCAGGCCTGCATGGACGCCGGCGCCGACGCTGCTGTCCGCAAACCCGTCACCGTGGCCGGCATCGCCCGCGCCGTGGCCGAGGTCACTCAGCCCCCCCGGGCGGCCGAGACGGAAGCCAAGCGCGCCGCCGGCTAGAGCGGGAAGACGTGCGCTTTCGCGGCGCTGAGTTTCACAGCCCGCCCCACCGAAAGATCCGCCGCCTCGCCTCGCGCCACGACGGCCTCGATGACGGCGCCCGCGGCGGTGCGCAGCTCCAGCTGGGCCACCGCCCCCTGCACCGTCGCCCGCTGCAGCACCGCGTCAAAGCCGCCCTCGCTTGCTGGGGCCGGGCCATCCAGGATCAGGTCATAGGGCCGCACGAAGCCGCAGGCCTTGCCGTCGGCGGCGCCCTTGGCCGGGAGGGTCACGCCGCCGCCCTCGAACACGCCGCCCTGCACGGCCCCCTCGATCCGGTTGGCGTCGCCCACGAAGCCGCAGACGAAGGCCGTGGCCGGGCTGTCATGCACCTCGTCCGGCGTGCCCACCTGCTCGATGGCCCCCGCGTTCAGAATCGCCACCCGGTCGGCGAGACCCATGGCCTCTTCCTGGTCGTGGGTGACGAAGATGGTGGTGACGCCCGTGGCGTCGTGAATGCGCCGCAGCTCCTTGCGCAGCGACTTGCGCACCGTGGCGTCCAGCGCCCCGAACGGCTCGTCCAGCAACAGCACGCTGGGCGACACGGCCAGCGCCCGCGACAAGGCCACGCGCTGCCGCTGCCCGCCCGACAGCTGCGACGGATACCGCCCGCCCAGACCGTCCAGCTCGACCAGCTTCAGCAGCTCGTCCACCCGCTTGGCGATGTCCGCCTTGGACGGTTTCTCGCGCCCCTTGCGCACGTCCAAGCCGAAGGCGACGTTCTTGGCCACGGTCATGTGCTTGAACAGGGCGTACTGCTGGAAGACGAACCCCACCCGCCGCTTGGCCGCGCTGGCGTAGGTCACGTCCACGCCGCCGAACAGCACCTGACCGGCGTCCGGAAACTCCAGCCCGGCGATGGTCCGCAGCAGGGTCGTCTTGCCTGAGCCCGACGGCCCCAGCAGGGCCAGCAGTTCGCCGTCGGCGATCTCAAGGCTGACGTCGTTCAGCGCCGGGTATCGGCCGAAACGCTTGTCGACGGAGCGGATCGAGATGGTCATGGACACCCTTGAGGTCAGTGGCCGCGTCCGCGCACGGCGGGCTGGGCGATCTCGAGCAGTCCCTTCAGCACCAGGGTCGCCACGGCCAGCAGGCACAGCAGGGCCGCGACGCTGAAGGCGCCGACGAAGTCGTACTCGTTGTACAGGATTTCGACATGCAGAGGCATGGTGTTGGTCAGGCCGCGGATATGCCCGCTGACCACCGACACCGCCCCGAACTCGCCCATGGCGCGGGCGTTGCAGAGCAGCACGCCGTACAGCAGGCCCCAGCGCACGTTCGGCGCCGTCACCCGCCAGAAGGTGTAGAGGCCCGACGCGCCCATAGATATGGCCGCCTCCTCCTCCGCCGTCCCCTGCTCCTGCATCAGCGGGATCAGCTCCCGCGCCACGAAGGGGAAGGTGACGAACACGGTGGCCAGGATGATCCCCGGGACGGCGAAGATGATCTTGATGTCGTGGTCGATCAGCGCTTCGCCGAACCAGCCCTGCATCCCGAACACCAGCACATAGATCAGGCCCGCCACCACCGGCGACACGCTGAAAGGCAGGTCGATCAGGGTGATCAGGAAGCTCTTGCCCGGAAACTCGTGCTTGGCGACGGCCCAGGAGGCGCACAGCCCGAACACCGCGTTGAACGGCACCGCGATGGCCGCCGTCAGCAGGGTCAGCTTTATCGCGGCGATGGCGTCGGGGTTCGAGACCGCACCGACCACCGCGTCGGCTCCACGCCGGAACGCCTCGGCGAACACCGCCGCCAGCGGCAGCAGCAGAACCAGCGCCAGGAACCCAAGCACCAGGGTGGTGATCAGCACCTTGGCCCACAACGGATCTTCGGTGGGGTGACGCGCGCGCCTCATCCCTCGATCCTCCGCGCCCAGGCCTGGATGGCGTTGATGACGAAAAGCATGGCGAACGACGCCAGCAGCATGACCACCGCGATGGCCGCCGCCGCCGCGTACTCATACTGCTCCAGCTGGATGATGATCAGCAGCGGTGCGATCTCGGACGTGTACGGCATGTTGCCGGCGATGAAGATCACCGAGCCATACTCCCCAACCGCCCTGGCGAACGCCAAGGCGAAGCCGGTCAGCCATGCCGGCCCCAGCGCCGGCAGCACAACCCGCGCCACGGTCTGGATGCGGCTGGCGCCCAGGCTGGCGGCCGCCTCTTCCACGTCGGCGGCCAGGTCGCGCAGCACCGGCTCGATGGTCCGCACCACGAACGGCAGGCCGATGAAGGTCAGGGCGATCACCACGCCCAGCGGGTTGTAGGCGGCCTTGATTCCCAGCGGCGTCAGGTACTGCCCGACCCAGCCATTGGGTGCGTACAGCGTCGCCAGCGCGATGCCGGCCACAGCGGTCGGCAGGGCGAACGGCAGATCGACCATGGCGTTGACGATGGACTTGCCGGGAAACTCGTAGCGGACCAGCGCCCAGGCGGTCAGCACCCCGAACACCCCGTTGATCACCGCCGCCGCGAAGGCCGCCCCGAAGGTCAGGCGATAGGCGGCGATGGCCCGTTCGGAGAACGCCGCCGCGAAGAACTCGGCTGGCGACAGCTCCGCCGCCTTGATGGCTACCGCCGACAGCGGGATCAGCACCACCAGGGACAACACCGACAGGGTCACGCCCATGGTCAGGCCGAAACCCGGAATGGCTGACTTGCGCCGGAACAGCGGCCGTCGTCGTGCGGCGATGGCGGTCGTGGTGGCCAAGGGCGGGCTGCGTCCTGTTCACGGTCATAACGCCAGCCCCCGCCGCATGTTGCGGCATGGCCCAGCCTCGTCCGCCGATAATCCCCACCCCGAAGCTGGACAATCAAGTTTTTCTGGGCGGGAGCTGAGGAAAAGGTCTTTCGCGCGATGTGTTCGCCAGCGCTCCTCAGCACGGTGAAGTTGAGATACCACTGACTTGGATAGATCTCGGAGTCCGCTTGTCGCCAGCCGCTAATCCCCTCGTCCAGCAGGGCCGTGAAGCCATCGGCCGCGGCGATCTGGCCGGCGCCGAACGGGCGGCGGAGACGCGGCTGATGACCGATCCGCGCGACGTCGACGCCCTGGAGATCCGCCGCCTGGTGCAGGAAGGGCGTGGGGACATCGACGCCGCCGCCGCGACCCTTCGCCAGATCATCGCCCTCGCGCCTGACGCCGACTGGGCCCACGACGATCTGGTCACCCTGTTGATCAAGCACGGGCGCATGGCGGAAGCCGAAGCCTCGGTCCGTGACGCTCTGCGCGCCGACCCGAACAACCCAGACGCCCACAATCTGTTCGCGGCCCTGCTGGCCGCCCGCAACGATCTGCCCGCCGCCGAGCATCACACCCGCAAGGCGCTGGAGCTCGCCGGCCCGCATCCCGGCGTCCTCGCCAACCTCGCCGCCAATCTGCTGCAGCAGGGCCGCGTGGACGAGGCGGAGCCCCTCTTTCGGCAGGCCGCCGAACTGGAGCCCGACAACGTCGCCACCCTGGCCGACTGGTCCCGCGTCCATGAGGTGCGCGGCGAACTCGACAAGGCCCAGGCCCTGCTCGACCGCGCGGAAGCCGCCGCCCAGCGCACCGGCCATGACGTCAGCCTGCGCCGCGCCGTCTATCTGGCCCGCCAGAACCGGCCGGAGGAGGCCCTCGCTCTCCTGAACGCCGCGCCCAAGCCCCTGGCCGGCGGCGCTCTGCTGGAGCGGGCCCGCCTGCTCGACCGACTGGGCCGACCGCGTGACGCCTGGCCCGCTTTCGTGGAAGCTAAGACAGCCCTCGCGGCGGAGATCGGGGCGACCTATGACCACGCCGCCGTGGCCAGCGAGTTCGCGGCCCTCAAGAGCATCTTCACGCGCGCCAACCTGGCCGCCCTGCCGAAGTCGTCGAAGCGGACAGATCAGCCGCAGCCGATCTTCATCCTCGGCTTCCCACGCTCCGGCACCACGATGATCGAACAGATGCTGTCCAGCCACCCAAGCGTGGCCGCAGGCGGCGAACTGCCTTTCGTCAGCGAAATGCCCGACTTCCTTGAGCGGCTGCTGCCCGGAGACGGCAAATTCCCCGCCCGCCTTATGGAGGCCGCCACCGCCGACAATCGACATGCGGCCGACATGCTGCGCGACTACTATTTCGCCCGCGCCGCCCAGTACGGCGTGATCCGGCCGGGCGCGGCGTTCTTCACCGACAAGATGCCGCTGAACGACGTCTACCTGCCGCTGATCCGCATGGCCTTCCCTCAGGCCCCGATCATCCGCATGGTCCGCCACCCGCTCGACGTGGCCGTGTCGATGATGGCCAACAACCTGACCCACGGCTTCAGTTGCGGCTATCGCATCGACACCATCGGCGCGCATTTCCAGGCCATGACCGACCTGACGGCGCACTACGGCCGTGAACTGGACGACTTGGGGATCACGCTACGCTATGAGGATTTCGTGGCCCGGCAGGAGCCAGAGACCCGCCGCCTGCTCGACCATGTCGGCCTGCCCTTCGATACGGCCTGCATGGCCTTCCACAAGAGCCGCCGCTTCGCCCCGACCCCCAGCTACGCCCAGGTGACAGAGCCCCTCAACGACCGCTCCGTGGGGCGCTGGAAGACGTACTTCGCCGAGCTCGCGCCCATGGGCCAACGCCTGACGCCGATCATTCACGGGCTCGGCTACTAGGCCTTGATCACCCAGCCCTTGCGCTGCAACCACGCCATCGCCGCCCAGTTCAGGACGACGAAGATCAGCACCGGGATCAGCGCCGCCGCCGCCCCGCCGATCATCGGCGCGGTCCAGGCGTAGGGCAGCTTCATCACATCCGCCGCCAGCATCACCGACGCCAGATAGTGCAGCACATAGGCGGCGATGGCGTTGACGCCGAAGGCCGTGGCGATGCTCCAGCCTCGGCCGATCTTTCGCCCGTCCAGCCGCACATGCAGCGCCGCCAGCGCCAACAGCGTCAGGCCGCTGGTCAGCAGGACATAGCTGCTGGTCCAGATGTCCTTCACCACCGGAAACACCAGGCCCCAGGCCAAGCCTAGAACCGTCATGGCCGCACCCGCCAGGGCCAGCCCGCCTGTCCGCTGCGGCCGCTTCAGCAGCCACTCTCCGGCCAGACAGCCGATCAGCCCCTGGGCGATGGCCGGCAGGGTGCTGAGGACGCCTTCCGGGTCATAGCCCGCCGGCCCCTTCACATAGGCGTGCCGGCCCAGCACCGCGCGGTCGAACCAGGCCACGAAGTCATAGCCCCGCGCCCAGATGTCGGTGGCCGTCCCGTCCGGCGACGGGATCAGACACAGCGGCCAGTAGAGGATCAGGACCGCCGCCGCGACCACCGCCCGCGTCCGCCAGCCGCTCGCCATGAACAGCAGCGCGACCGCCGCATAGACCAGGCCGATCCGCTGCAGGACCCCGAACGGCCGGAAGCTGTAAGCCTCCATATCCGCCAGCCAGTACAGGTTGGTCAGTACCAGCCCGATCAGGATCAGCCGCCCGCTGCGCGCCAGGATCTTGCCGACACTCGGCGGCCGCCCTTGCGCAGCCATGGGAATGGAGACCCCGACCATGAAAAGGAACGCCGGGAACACCCAGTCCGCCAGGGTCAGCCCGGCCCACTCCGAATGCATCAGCGCCGGATAGGCTGGAAAGCCGTTCACGTAGTGCACGTAAGCCGCTGAATTGACGAGGATCATACCGATCACGGTCAGGCCGCGCAGCACGTCCAGCGAGATCAGCCGCCCCGCCACGGATCAGGCCTTTTGCAACGCTGCGGCCACCGCTTCAGCCTTGGGTCCGATCAGCACATGCAGCGCGCCGGCCGGCCGGGCGAAGCCCCGCGCGCCCAGCCGCCGCAACGCCGCCTCGTCCACCCTGGCCTCGTCGATCACCCGCAGCCGCAGACGGCTGGAGCACACCGACAGTTCGCCGATGTTGTCCGATCCGCCCAGCGCCTTCAGCCACGGCGCGCCGTCGATCTCGCTGACCGGGACCTTGGCGGTCTCGGCCACGGGCGCGGCGGCCTTGGCCTGCCCGCCGCCGGCCGCGCGGATTTCGCTGGCCACCGCATCGGCGATGGGTCCGAGCACCACCTGCAGCGCCTTGTCCGACGGCCGCACGATCCCGCGTGCGCCCAGGGCCTTCAGCCGCACCTCGTCCACCGCCTTCTGGCTGTTTACGATCAGGCGCAGGCGCGTGGTGCAGGCGTCGACCGAGACCAGATTCCCCGCTCCGCCCAGGGCGGCGGTGAAGTCCGCTCCACGCCCGCCGCTTGAAGCCACACTGGCGTCCAGGGCGATCTCGCCTTCCGGCTCGCGGCCCGGAGTCTTCAGGTCGAACTTGGCGATCGCCCAGCGGAACGCGAAGTAATAGACCGCCGCATAGGCCGCCCCGATGGGCAGCAGCATCAGCGGCTTGGTCGCCTTGCCGAAGTTCAGCACATAGTCGAACAGCCCGGCCGAGAAGCCGAAGCCCAGCCGCACGCCCAACACGTCCATCAGCGCCATGCCCGCGCCGGTCAGCACCGCGTGGATCGCGTACAGCGCTGGGGCCAGGAACATGAAGCTGAACTCGATGGGTTCGGTCACACCGGTGAGGAACGCGGTCAGCGCCATGGAGAACAGCATGCCGCCCACCGCCTTGCGGCGCTCCGGCCGGGCCGCATGGTACATGGCCAGGCACGCCGCCGGCAGGCCGAACATCATCACCGGGAAGAAGCCAGCCTGGAATCCGCCCGCCGTCGGATCGCCCGCGAAGAACCGCTTGATGTCCCCGGTCGCCCCGTTGAAATCGCCGACGATGAACCAGGCGATGTTGTTGAGGATGTGGTGCAGGCCGGTGACGATCAGCAGCCGATTCAGCGCGCCATAAACGAACAGCCCGATCTCGCCCGAACTGACGATGGCCCGGCTCAGCCCGTCCATGCCGCCGTTCACCGCGTCGTACCCCAGCCCCACGGCCAGGGCGACGCCCAGGCCCGCAAAGCCGCTGACGATGGGCACGAACCGCCGCCCGCCGAAGAAGGCCAGATATTCCGGCAGCTTGATAGTCGAGAACCGGTTGTAGAACAGTCCGCCCAGCACTCCGCTGAGAATGCCTATCGGCACCGCCAGCTTGGCGATGGCCTTGGCCTTGAACGCCGCCACGGCCAGATCGCCGGTGATGTCGGCGGGCACATGCAGCAGCACCTTCGCACCCTCGGTGGCGATCAGGAATCCGACCAGCCCCGCCAGCCCCGCCGCCCCGTTGTTCTCCCGCGCCAGACCCACGGCCACGCCCACCGCGAACAGCAGGCCCAGGTGCGCGAAGATCGCGTCCCCCGCCGCCGCCACGAACGGGATGTTCAGCAGGTCCGGCTGACCCAGCCGCAGCAGCAGCCCCGCGATCGGCAGGACCGCGATGGGCAGCATCAGCGCCCGGCCCAGGGGCTGCAGGATTTCGAGCGGCGACTTCATGCGGCCATCTCCGGCGAGAAATGTTTGACGAGCCCACGCACGTCCTGCGCCGTGGTCTGGTTCAGGGCCTCGGCCGCCAGAGCGCGACAGCTGGCGGGATCAAGGGTGCGGATCAAGGCCTTCAGCTCCGGCACGACCGCCGCCGTGGCCGACAGCTCTGTCACCCCAAGCCCGATCAGGATCGGCGCCGCGGCGAGGTCGGAGGCCAGGCCTCCGCAAACCCCGACCCAGCGCCCGTGCTTTTGCGCCCCTGCCGTCGTTTGGGCGATCAGGCGAAGCACCGCCGGGTCCAGCGCGTCGATGCGCGCCGCCAGCTCCGGATTGCCCCGGTCCATGGCCAGCACGTACTGCGTCAGGTCGTTGGTGCCGATGGACAGGAAGTCCGCCTCGGTCGCCAGGGCGTCGGCCATCACCGCCGCCGCCGGGGTCTCGACCATGACGCCCAGCTCGACTGTCCCGGTCACGCCAAGCTCGCGCTTCACCTCGTCCAGCAAGGCGCGGACGGCGCGCAGCTCGTCCACTCCGCTGACCATCGGCAGCATGATCTTGCATTGGCCCAGCGGCTTCACCGACAGGATCGCCCGTAACTGGGTCTTGAGGATCGCCGGCCGCCACAGACCGATGCGCACCCCGCGCAGGCCCAGGGCGGGATTCTCCTCCGCCGGCATGGGCAGATAGGGCGCCGGCTTGTCGGCCCCGATGTCCAGGGTGCGGATCACCAGCGGCCGCCCCTCCAGCGCGTCGGCGATGGCCTGGTAACGCGCCGCCTGCTCCGCCTCATCCGGCGGCGTGTCGCGCTCCAGGAACAGGAACTCCGTGCGCAGCAGACCGCTGCCCTCCGCCCCCGCCGCCAGCGCGTTCTGAGCGTCCTTCAGGCTGCCGACATTGGCGAACACCTCGATCCGCGCGCCGTCGCTCATGCGGCAGGCTTCCTTCGCCGCCGCCTGCGCCGCCGCTCGGCGCTGCTGGCGCGTCGCCAGGGTCGTCTGCGCCGCCTCCAGCGCCCGCGCGTCCGGCGCGACGCGCAGCAGTCCGGCGTCCGCGTCCAGGATCAGGGCCGTCCCTTTGGTCACCGCCAGAACGCCCTCGCCCGCCGCCACGATGGCCGGCAATCCCATGGCCGCCGCCAGGATCGCCACGTGCGACGTCGGGCCGCCCCGCGCAGTGCAGAACCCCGCCGCCTGTCCCGGCTTCAGCGCCATAAGCTGAGACGGCAGCATCTCATCGGCCAGCAGGATCGCGTCCGGCGGCAGATCGAGCGCCCCCTCCGGGTCTTCGCCCGCCAGAGTCAGCAGCACCTGCCGCTCCAGGTCCAGCAGATCGTCCACCCGCTCGGCCATGCGCCGGTCGCCCAGACTCTTCAGGACGTCCACATAGCCGCCCACGGCCTTGCGCCAGGCGAAGCCCGCGCTCTTGCCCGCGTCGGTCAGGCGGCGCGCGGCGGCGACCAGTTCGGGGTCGTCCAGGAACGCCGCATGCGCCGACAGGATGGCGCGCCGCGCCGCATCGCCGCTCTGGGCGTTCTCCTCGATGCGGGCGCGGACAGACGCCAGGGCCGCCGACAGGGCGTCGTCCTCCAGCTCCGCCCCCTGACCCTGCTCCTCCACCACGATCTGGCGAGCGGTCAGCGGCACGGCCCGACCGATGGCCAGGCCGGGCGAGGCGGTCACCCCGCGCAACGCCCCGTCCGCCGGCTTGCCTCTCGGCTTCGGCGCGGGGGCCGCGACAGGCTCAGCCATGGGCGCCGCCCCCGCCTCCCCCATGCCGCCCTCGATCAGGCCCGCCACCGCGAACACCGCGGCCTCGGCGTCCGCGCCCTCGGCGCTGACGGTGATCGCGTCGCCATGACGGATGGCCAGCGACATGATCCCAACCGGGCTGCGGGCGCTGGCCCGGCGGTTCAGGGCGCTGATGAACACCTCGGCCTCGAACCCCTTGGCCTCGGCGGCGATGCGCGCGGCCGGACGGGCGTGCAGACCATGGGCCAGCGGCACGGTCAGGCCGCGACTGGCGACAGGGCCGCCTGGCGCCGCGACCTCAAGCGCGCTGTCTGAACGGCGCAGGACCAGCAGCGGCTCACCGACCTCGATCTCGCGATTCACCTGCCGGGTCGATATGGCGAACAGCTCGCCATTGGCGACGATCACCGGCGTGATCAGGCTCTTGGCCCTCTGCGCCAGCAGGTCCAGGTCGAAGCGCACCAGCGGCTGGGCCGCCTTCACCGCCTGGCCCTCGGACACCAGAACCTCGAACCCTTCGCCGTCCAGCGCCACGGTCTCCAGGCCCAGATGCATCAGCACCTCGACCCCCTCCTTCGAGCGGATGGTCAGCGCGTGCCGGGCCCGGTGGATGTTGACCACCTCTCCATCGCACGGCGCATGCAGCGTCCCGTCCGTCGGGTCGATGGCCACGCCGTCGCCCATCATCCGCTCGGCGAAGACCGGGTCGGGCGTTTCGTCCAGCGGCGCGATCCACCCCTTGAGGGGCGCGAGGAGGACGAGGTCGGCCATAAGCTACTCTTTCGCGGTCACAAGCTGCACGCTGTCGATGGTCCACATCGGATCGACGCCGCGCGCGGTGTAGGTGAAGCACAGGTCCTTGCGCCCGACCGTCGCCCTCAGCGGCGCGGTCAGCTTGGTCACTTTCGGATTATTTACGGCCGGGGCCAGCGGCAGGGTCGCCACCACCGCGCCATCGCAACCGCCGGCTCGAACCTCGAACTCGCCGGCCGGCGACACGGGCGGGCGGAACTTGATCTCGTCCTTGGCCGCGCCGATCTGGAAGTTGAACGGCACCTGCCCCACCGACAGCTCGATGCCGTTCACGCCTGTCAGATCCACGTCCCGCCACGCCCAGCACGGCTCCATCACGTCGATCAGGAACAGCTTGCGGTCACCCCTGGGCGGCGCGTCGTCCTCCAGGTTCAAGACCAGCTTGTCGCTGCACATCTTCAGCTGCTGGCTGACGCGGAAACGCGCGCCCTTGTCTGTCGCGGTCCAGGTCTTCGGCGCGCCCAACGACTGGTCGCCGATGAAGGTCGCCGCCGTAAGCTTCGCCCCCTCCGCCAGGGTCAGCGGCTTGTCATAGAGCGGCGACGCGGCCGTCACCGGCCCGTTCACCGCGTAGCGCACCGCCACGTCCGGCAGCGGCGACTTCAGGGTCGCCGTCAGCTTGCCGTCCACGCGGTCGATCATCGCTTGCGCCTGCAGCGATACGGCGTTGTAGCCGACGCCCAGCGCCTTCTGCCGCGCCAGCTCACCCGGCAGGCGGTCCAGAAAGCCCTTCCAGCTCCGGCGCTTCTCCGGCGTCCAGGCCACTTCGGCCAGGGCCGCCGCGCGGGGGAAGGCCTGCGCCGTCACCCGATCCTGGGTGCGCATGTGCTCGGCCCACAGGTTCGCCTGCACGCCCAGCACGTGCTTGCGCTCCGCCTCCGTCAGGGCGTCCGGCGCCGGGTTGAAGCCATAGACCTCCGCCAGGCTGATCACCGCACCACGCCCGGGCGCCTCGTCCGGCGAGGTGCTCTGGCGGTTGTCGAAGTACAGGGTCGGATGCGGCGACAGCACCGTGTCGTGTCCGGCCCGCGCGGCGGCGATGGCGCCGTCGATCCCACGCCATGACATCACCGTGGCGTCCGGCGCCAGGCCGCCCTCCAGGATTTCATCCCAGCCGATCAGGCGGCGGCCCTTGGACGACAGATGCTTGCCCAGCCGCTGGATGAACCAGCTCTGCAGCTCATGCTCGTCCTTTAGACCCAGTTCCTTGATCTTGGCCTGGATGGCGGGGCTGGCCTTCCACTGGTCCTTCACCGCCTCGTCGCCGCCCACATGGATGTAGGTCGACGGAAACAGGGCCATGACCTCGTCCAGCACGTCCGTCAGGAAGGTGAAGGTGCTGTCGTCGGTGTTGTACAGGTACGGGAAGACGCCCCAGTCGCCCGACGTCTGCGTCGGCGGCGTCGGCGCCGAGCCCAGCTGCGGATAGGCGACGATGGGCGCGTGGGCGTGACCCGGCGTTTCGATCTCCGGCACGATCGTGATGTTGCGCTTGGCGGCGTAGGCGACCACCTCGCGGATCTCGTCCTGGGTGTAGAAGCCGCCGTACTTGCCGGCCTTTCCCGCCTCGCCCGCCGGGATGCGCCAGGCGCCGACCTCGGTCAACTTCGGGTATTTCTTGATCTCGATGCGCCAGCCCTGGTCGTCCACCAGATGCCAGTGAAGGGTGTTGAACTTGTAGACCGACATGCGGTCAATCATGCCCTTGATCCACTCCACCGACTGGAAGTGGCGGGCGCTGTCCACCATCAGGCCCCGCCAGGCGAAGCGCGGGCCGTCCTTGATGGCGACTTCCTCGATGACGGCGGAGCCCTTGCCCGGCGCAGCCTGGGTCATCTGCCACAGGCTCATGGCGCCATACAGCAGACCCGCGTCGTCGCTGGCTGTGATCACGGCCCCCTGCCCGCCCACGGTCAGGTCATAGCTTTCCCTGGCCATGCCCGGCGCGCGCACGAAGCGGACCGAACCGCCCTGCCCCACCAGCGGCGCATCGAGGTTCCGGCCACGCTTCAAGAGGTCGGACAACTGTTGGGCTGCGAACCGCGCGCCCTCGTCGCCGGCCGAGACCGCGATGCCTGCCCCGTTCTTCCATTCGAAGGTTCCGGCGGCGGAGACCACCTCCGCCGGGGCCGGAACGATGTTGGGCGTCGCGAAGGCCGCGGTGGCGACGGCGCCGAAGGCGACGGAGGCAAGTAATCTGGTCAGCATGTCATAACCCGCGAAAAAAGAGCGGAGCGGCGAGCGCCGCCCCGCTTCAGTTGCAGACCTTGGGGATACTGAAGACGGCGCGGCTTGAAGATCATGGGTCGATCCTGAAGCAAGCCGCGCCTTAATCAACTCGCGGAGCCCGACCGGAGCCGGGCTCCGTTCACTCAGAACTTGAACCGGGCGCCGGCGTAGAAGACGCGGCCGTTGTCGTAGATCGCGCGCGGAACGCTCGGATCGCCGACGTAGTAGACCAGCTTCTCGCGGGTCAGGTTCTGGGCGTCGAAGCTCAGGGCCACATTCTCCGTCAGATTGACGATGAGCGAGGCGTCCAGGGACGAGATATCGTCCTGCCACATGTCCGTGCCCCGATCGACGCCGGACTTGAACTTGGACCGGAAGTTGTAGGCCACGCGGGCGCTGATCAGGTCGTTCTCGAAGTAGCCCGTCAGGTTGTAGGTGTTCTTCGAGCTGCCATCGATCGGCTTGCCGAGGTCGGTTTCGGCGTCGGAGTAGGTGTAGTTGGCGATGAAGCCGAAGCCCGCGCCGATCGGCTGCTGCAGGCTCGCCTCGAAGCCGCGGTTGGAGCCGCCGCCGCCGTTCACCGGGCCGGTGATGCGGAAGTTGGCGCCCTGCGGGTTCTGCTGCGTGCGGTAGAAGCCCGTGAACGTCTGGCTGGTGATGTAGCTCTCGATGTCCAGATAGAACACGCCGACCGACAGCAGAGCCTCGGGGGCGTAATACCACTCGCCGACCGCGTTGAACTGCCAGGCGCGGAACGGATCCAGGTCCGGGTTGCCGCCGGCGGTGCCGGTCAGGGCCAGTTCGTTCAGGCTCAGGGAGCTGGCCAGCTGGGCGTAACCCGGACGGGCCATCACCTTCGCCGCCGAGAAGCGCAGCAGCACGTCGTCCGTCGCTTCCACCGTCAGGTTGGCGCTGGGCAGAACGTCCCAGTAGTCGCGGCTGTTGTTCACTTCGCCCCAGCTGCCGAACTGGTTCGTGATTGTCGGGTTCGGGGCCGTGGACGAATATTGGGTGGTGTCGGTGTCGGTGTGCACGGCGCGCACACCGACATTACCGCGCCAACGCTCGCCCTTCAGCTTGACCATCCCGTAGAGGGCGCTGGTCTTCTCCTGCACAGAGAAGCTCTGCGGCGGGTAGAAAGCGAACTGGCGGCCGCCGTTGTTGCCGTCCAGATAGGCCCGCACCTTGCCCATGTCGGAGATGGTGTAGCCCTGCAGGCCGCCCAGGCCCGAACCGTAGTTCGAGGGCGTGCTGTCACCGTCATAGACCGCGCCCAGACCCGGGGTCGTGCCGCTGGTGTTCCCGGCCCAGCTATAGGCCGTGTAGTTGCCCTCGCGGGTATGGTCGGTGAACCGCGCGCCGAAGTTCAGGCTCTGGAACACGCCGTTGTCGAGCAGCCATTCGGCGTCGCCCTTGGCGTAGAACTCTTCGTCCGGGCTGACCTGACGGCCGCCCCACGACCAGCTGTAGAGATTGTTCAGATAGGCCGGAGCCGTCGGATCACTCGGCATGCCCGTATAGGTCACCGAGGTGATCGGCGAGCCGAGCGTATAGCTCATGCCCGTATTCCACAGGGTCTCCCAGGCATAGGTGTCCTTGGTGACGCCCTTGCCTTCGGTGTAGCCGATCTGGCCCGACAGGGTCAGGTTGTCATTCACCTCGTACTTGCCGTCCAAATTGACGACCCAGGTCGACGAATAGGCTTCACGGAAGATGTCGTCCTGCACGCGCCCCTGAACCAGGCCGCCGCTCGCGGTGGTCGGACGCCAGGTGGCCGAGGTCAGCACGCCGTTGGCGATCGTGTAGCTGGCCAGGGCGTCGTCCGGGCTGCCGACGGTGGAGTTGGTGTTCAGCAGACGCGACACCCACGCCATGTTGTTGGCGTTGACGTTGTCGGCGTCCATGCGGGTGTAGAGGCCCGACAGCTCAAGCTCCAGCTTCTCGGTCGGCTTCCACTGGGCGACGATGTTGCCGCCCTTGCGGACGCGGGTCTGCTGGAAATAGGCGTTGCCGATCAGGGCCGGCGCCAGGACCGTCTGGCCCGTGCCGCGGAAGTTGGTGATCTCGTTGTAGCCGAGGATCTCCTGGCCATCCCGGCGCAGGTGGCGCTTTTGGTAGAAGCCGGCCACTAGGACGCCGAAGCTGCCCGTGTCGTCCTTCCAGCTGGCCAGGGCGGAAACCTGCGGGTCGAACTTGTCGGCGCGCTGGGCGTACACGCCTTGGGCCGTGGCGTTGAAGGTCATGCTCGGCAGATCAAGCGGCTTGCGGGTATGCACGTTGACCGTGCCACCGACGCCGCCTTCCGGCAGGTCCGCCTGCGAGCTCTTGTACACTTCCAAGGTGCCCACCAGCTCGGCCGGCAGCATGGAGTAGTTGAACGAACGGCCGCCGTTCTGCTGGTCCAGGACGAACCAGTCGCCGGTCGCCAGGTTGTGGCCGTTCATCAGGGTCAGGTTCAGGTTCGGGTCGGTGCCGCGAATCGAGACGCGCTCATTCTCGCCGAAGCCGCCGGCAGCGGCCGAGCCGGTCACCACGTTCACGCCGGTCACGCGGCTCAGGGAGTCGGCGATGTTCTTGTCCGGAAACTTGCCGATGTCCTGGGCGGTCACAACCTCCTGGATCATGTCCGCGTTGCGCTTCTGCTCGATCGCCGCCTGCAGCGACGCGCGGATGCCGGTGACGATCACCTCGTCGACGGCCGTGTCCTGCGCGAACGACGGCGCGGCGGCCATCATCGCGATCATTCCGGCCGACGTGGCCAACAGCGCCTTCTTAAGAGTCATCCGAATTCTCCCCTCTTCGCCGGGATTGAACCCCGGAGCCGACCTAAGCCCAATAGGATACCAATGCGCGGCGTCCCCCGCCGCATTTGGCCGTAGCAATAGCCTCGGAGCGAGACTGTGACGGAAAAACGAAAGTTGGCAAGCCCAAATTATTACCAATCAAATCCACTCGACAAATTGGTATTAAAGTGGTCAGGTGACTATCAACCAAGCCGGGGCTGGCTTTAGGATTCGAAACCAAGGAGGGGCGCACATGACGTTTGCAGACCGCATCGGCCGCCTGGACGAAGCCGACCACGCGCCGCTCTATCGGCAGCTTCAACGCGCCTTGCGCGACGCCATCAAGACAAAGGTGCTGTCGCCTGACGACGCCCTGCCGGCCGAGCGCGACCTGGCCGAGGAGTTCGCCGTCTCCCGCATCACCGTGCGCAAGGCGCTGGATGGTCTGGTCAATGAAGGCCTGCTCACCCGCCGCCAGGGCGCCGGCACCTTCGTCGCCGCGCGGGTGGAGAAAAGCTTCTCCAAGATCTCGTCCTTCTCGGAGGACATGATTTCTCGCGGCCGCGTCCCGCACAGCGTCTGGCTCAACAAGTCGGAAGGCTCGGTGACGCCCGAGGAGTCCCTGACCCTGGGCCTCAGCCCCGGCGCGCCGGTCTATCGCTTCCACCGGATTCGCTACGCCGACAACGCGCCCATGGCGCTGGAATACGCCACCATCCCGGCCTTCGCCCTGCCCTCGCTGGAGACGGTGAAGACCTCGCTCTACGAAGCGCTGGAAAAGACCGGACATCGCCCCGCCCGCGCCCTGCAACGGCTGCGCGCGGTGCTGCTGACCACCGACCAGGCGGACCTGATGGGCCTGTCGCCCCGCGACCCGGCTTTGCTGATCGAGCGTCGCGGCTTCCTGCCCGACGGGCGGACCGTCGAGATCACCCAATCGTTCTATCGCGGCGACGCCTACGACTTCGTGGCCGAGCTGACCCTGTAGATTCTCGCGTGCTGGAGACTGTCTTGACCCGTACGGCCTCGCCCGAAGCCACCCGGATGTTCGCCGAAGCCGCCGAGGCCTCGACCGCCGTGAAGCGTCAGCTGGACGCCAACGCCAAGGCGGTCGCCAAGCTGGGCGAAAAGCTGCGCGCCATGAAGCCGCGCGCCGTGGTCACCTGCGCCCGCGGCAGCTCCGACCATGCCGCCACCTTCGCCAAGTACCTGTTCGAGACCCGCGTCGGCGTCATCACCTCGTCCGCCGCCCTGTCCACAGCGTCCGTCTACGGCGCCAGCGCCGACCTGGAAGGGGTGCTCTACCTCGCCATCTCCCAGTCGGGCCGCAGCCCCGACCTGCTGGCCTCGGTCGAAGCCGCCAAGGCAGGCGGCGCCTTCGTGGTCGCGCTGGTCAATGACGCGGCCTCGCCGCTGGCCGCCATGGCCGACGCCTATGTCCCGCTTCACGCCGGGCCGGAGATCAGCGTCGCGGCCACCAAGTCCTACCTCTGCACCCTGTCCGCCCTGGCGCATCTGACCGCCGAGTGGACCCAGGACACCGAGCTTTCCGCCGCCCTCCAGACCCTGCCGGTCCTCCTGGCCGAGGCCTGGCGCCAGGACTGGAGCGAGGCGGTCGATCGCCTGAAGGACGCATCGAACCTCTATGTGGTCGCTCGCGGTCTCGGCTTCGCCGCCGCCCAGGAAGCGGCCCTGAAGTTCAAGGAAACCTGCGGCCTGCACGCCGAGGCCTTCTCCGCCGCCGAGGTCATGCACGGTCCCCTGGCCCTGGTTCAGCCCGGCTTCCCGGTGCTCGCCTTCAGCCAGGACGACGAGACCCGCGACAGCGTCCTGACCCTGGCCGAGGGGCTGAAGTCGCGCGGCGCCCAGCTTCTGTTCGCTGATCTGGAGGCGACCGGCCCCGGCGCCCTACCCGCTATCGCCGCACACCCGGTGCTGCAGCCCGCCCTGGCGATCCAGAGTTTCTACCGTATGGCCAACGCCCTGTCGGTCGCGCGAGGCTATGATCCCGATCAGCCGCCCCACCTGCGAAAAGTGACCGAAACCGTCTGATGTCCGTCGCCCTTGTCAATGGCCGCGTCCTTGTCGGTGACGCGCTGGTGGAAGGCGTCGCCGTCGTGGTCGAGGGCGCGCGCATCGCCGCCGTCCTTCCCGCCGCCGAGGCGAAGGCCGACGAGACTCGCGACCTGGCCGGCGCCCTTCTGCTGCCCGGCTTCATCGACACACAGGTCAACGGCGGCGGCGGCGCGCTCTTCAACGACGCCCCCACGGTCGAGACCATCGCCGCCATCGGCGCCGCCCACCGCGCCTATGGCACGACCGGCTTCCTGCCGACCCTGATCAGCGACGACCTGTCGGTGATCGCCGAGGCGATCGCCGCCACCGACGCCGCCATCGCCCAGGGCGTCCCCGGCGTGCTCGGCATCCATATCGAGGGCCCCTTCCTCAACGCCGAGCGCAAGGGCATCCACGACGCCTCGAAGTTCCGCGTGCTGGACGACGAGGCCTTCGCCCTCCTCACCTCGCTGAAGCGCGGCCGCACCCTGGTCACCCTGGCGCCGGAGAAGACCACCCCGGACGCCATCCGCCGCCTGGCCGACGCCGGCGTCATCGTCGCCGCCGGCCACACCAACGCCGATTACGACACGGCGGCCAAGGCGTTCCGCAGCGGCGTCACCGGCGTCACCCACCTGTTCAACGCCATGTCGCCGCTCAACAACCGCGCACCCGGCATGGTCGGCGCGGCGCTGGAAAGCGACGCCTGCTGCGGGATCATCATCGACGGGGCGCACATCCATCCCGCCACCCTGCGTATCGCCCTGGCCAGCCGGCCGCTGGACCGCTTCATGCTGGTCAGCGACGCCATGCCTACCGTGGGCGGCCCCAAGACCTTCAACCTCCAGGGCCGCGAGATTACGGTCAGGAACGGCGTCTGCGTCGGCCCCGACGGCACCCTGGCCGGCTCCGACCTCGACATGGCCGGCGCCGTGCGCAACGCCATGTCCATGACCCGCCTCACCCTGCCCCAGGCAGCCAACATGGCCGCCCGCAGCCCGGCGGCCTTCCTCGGAATCGAAAACGAGACCGGGAGCATCGCCCCCGGCCTCCGCGCCGACCTCGTGGTCGCCGACGACCAGCTGAACGTCATCGAAACCTGGATCGGCGGACGGGCGTAGGAGGCTTGAGCGCCGCGCTCTCGCCAACCTCCGCAACATCGGTCAGGTCTTTCTCCGGCGCCTCCATCACTGAAGGAGCGCCAAGGGAGGTGACGGTGAAGCCGACGGCGACCAGCCAGTATCGAACGCGCATGCAGCGGGTGCTCGATCACATCGAGGCCCACCCCGACGGCGATCTCGACCTGGCGACCCTAGCCGGCCTAGCGGCCTTCTCCCGACACCACTTCCATCGGCAGTTTTCCGGCCTGTTCGGCGTCAGCGTCCACCGCTACGTCCAGATGGTTCGGCTCAAGCGCGCGGCCTGGCGTCTAGCCTACCGCCCACGTGAGTCGGTCCTGCGGATAGCGCTCGACAGCGGTTATGAAGGGCCGGAGGCGTTCTCACGCGCTTTCCGCCAGCATGTGGGCCAATCGCCCAGCGCCTTTCGGAAAACGCCCGACTGGAATCCCTGGCACGCGGCGCAGCAGCCGCTCACCCAAGCCAGGAGCATCTCCATGACCCCCGCCTACACCCCTGCCGACGTCAGCATCATCGATTTCCCGGAAACCCCCGTGGCCCGCCTCAGCCACCTCGGCGACCCGGCAACGATCGGCGACACCATCCGCCGCTTCATCGCCTGGCGTAAGGAAGCCGGCCTGCCCCCGCGCCTCAGCGCCACCTTCAACATCCTGCACACTGATCCCGACACGGCGCCGGCCGTCGAACAGCGCCTGGACCTGTGCGCCGCCACCGCCCGCCCGGTCGCGGATAACCCCTATGGCGTCGTCGCAGACATCATCCCCGCCGGCCGCTGCGCCGTCATCCGCCAGACCGGATCGCCCGATGACCTGCGCCCCGCCGCGAATTTCCTCTACGCGGACTGGCTCCCCCGCAGCGGCGAAGATCCACGCGACCACCCCCTCTTCGCCCAACGCATAAGCTTCTTCCCAGACGTGCCGGAAGCCGAAGCGGTGACGGACGTGTTCCTGCCGTTGAGGTGAGAGACAACCATCCCCTCGCCCCCCTTTTTGGGGGAGATGGTAAGGGTGAAGGGGCGCTGAGGTTTCACGAGCAAGGCGCTGCAAGCGGAACCGCCGCATGCCTCTCACCCAAGCCTCCCCCAGGGGTGGGGAGAGGGGAATAGTTATCCGCCCCATTCGTCGCTCCCGTACTCTTGCCTGATCTCCCCGCATGGGAGGGCGCGTGGCCACGTGCTGTCGTTGCGGGAAGAGCGGGCTCCCCTTTGAGGCCGGTCGACGCCAGGAACAGCCAGCGTCGATCGCAGCGTTCACGACAAGGACCCGCGCGGAGCGTCGGACGATCCATCCTGTCCACTCCAACCCCAATCGAGAGCCGTCCGTCGCTCCGCCGCCCTTCCAACCTTCGCAGCGATCCGCGCGAGGCGGCGACGCCGTGCGTCCCCCCGGGACCGGCTTCGCCAGCCCGAGGGCAAGCTCCGACAGGCTCAGGATGACGAACTCAGAGCCAACCAACACTCGTCATGCTGAGCGGTCGCGAAGCGGCCTGTCGAAGCACGCACGGCGAGCCAAAACTTGAACCCCGGCTCCCCAGCGGCTATCTCCCCCTCGCGAGGCCACGTCCTCGCCCCTGACGTCGGCTTCCGGCGGGGGCGGTCAAGACCGGGACGGCCCGGCGCCCTCATGAAGGAGGTCGCCAATGGCTTGGCTGTTTCTGTTTATCGCTGGTCTGCTCGAGGTCGTCTGGGCCTATTCCATGAAGCTGTCGAACGGCTTCACCAAACCCGTTCCCAGCATCATCACCGCCGTGGCCATGCTGATCAGCTTCGGCCTGCTGTCCTGGTCCATGAAGACCCTGCCCCTGGGCACGGCCTACACGGTATGGACCGGCATCGGCGCGGTCGGCGCGTTCGTGGTGGGAATCGTGTTTCTGGGCGAGACTGCCAGCGCCATGCGCATCGGCGCGGCGGCGCTGATCGTCGGCGGCCTGGTGCTGATGAAACTGTCCAGCGCGCATTGAGCGCCCTCGACGCGCGCTAAACCGCTCGCAGGAACGTCGCCGTCATTAGAGCGCGGGGCCGGAAACCCAGAGCCTCGTACAGGGCCACGGCCCCTGTGTTGCTGGTGTAGCTGTGCAGGAACGGTGTCTCGCCGCGTTCCAGGATGCGCGAGGCCACCAGCCAGGTCAGCATGGCCCCGTGCCCATGGCCGCGATGATCGGGATGGGTGCAGACGCCGCTGACCTCGGTATGGCCGTCCAGACGCATGCGCTCCCCGGCCATGGCGACCAGCCGGCCATCCGCGTCCTTCACGCCCCAGAACTCGCCAAGCCGGTGGGTCTGGGGAAAGAATGGTCCGGGCTCGGTCAGGGTGGCCAGGGCCAGCATCTGGGGCGCGTCAGCGTCGGTCAGGCGGACGGCGGGTTCGATGGGGCGGGGCGGCGTCGGACTTACCAGGCGCTCGGCGACCATCTGCACGCACTCGCCTGACTTCTCGACATTGAGACCGACCAGCGGCGGCGGGGCGGCGCGCTCGATCATCACCCCGGCTCCGGCCTGGCGCATCACCGCCGTCAGATCGGCGAGGGAGGCGTCGCTATGATCCTCGGCGGCAGCGAATAGGGCGGCCTCAGAAGCGAAACGAACCGCGCGGCCAAGCGGCACGGCGTAGGAGGCCTGCCGCCCGTTCAGGGCGTTCCAGGCGGGACAGTCGAGGGGATGCGGGCTCATGGCTTGTCCTTCACCAGGCGTCGGGCGCGGCGGTCCAGGGGTTCGGCCTCCAGCGCTGCCTCGATGCCCGCCAGTTGTTCCAGCAATGGGCCCGACAGGTCCGCGCAGACCTCGGCTACCGCGGCTCCGACCCCGCCCCAAACTAAACGGCGGGACTCCTCGACCAAAGTCTGGCCGGCGGGGGTCAGACTGACGGCGCGCCGGCGCTGGTCATCCTCGCCCCGGGCGACCTCGACCAGGCCCCGCTCCGAGAGATGACCGACGGTGCGGGTCACGCCCGGCTGCGCCACTCCAAGGGCCAGGGCCAGGTCGCCCACGGTGAGCGCACCCGCCCGTTCAAGCGCCACCAGCAACGGAAGTTGGCTCGGGGGAATGTCCAAGCCGCGATCGGCGAAGAAGCGAGCCACATCTCCCTGCAAACGGTCGCCCAGCCTCTTAAAGCGGCTGCCCAGGGTCAGAAGGCCCATCTCGGCGATGACGTCGGACGACTTATCCATACCTCGTTATGTAACTAGATATGAGAGGGCCCGCAAGCAAGCTTCACCACTCGCCACGATCCTGACGCGAGCCTGGGCTTTGGTGGGGCGTTACGCCGCCCGGAGTTGGGATGACCCGTCCGCCCCAGATCCCGCCTCGAAAGACCCCCGCGCGCAAGCCCCGAAAGGGCCGCGTCTCGGCCGCCGTCGTCAGTCTGGCGGGGCATGGACTGGTGCTGACGGCCCTGCTGTGGAGCCTACCGCACCCGCCGGACATGACCGAGCCGCCCTCGGTGCTGGTCGAGATGATTCCGCAGGCTCCCCCGCAGGAGCCCGCTGACGCGCCGGCAGGAGGCGGCTCGCCCGGCGAACCCGCCGCCGACGCGCCCGTGAAACCCGAGCCGCCCAAGCCGGAGACCCCGCCCTCCCCGCCCCTGCCGCGCCAGACCACGCGGCCCCGGCCGCCGGTTCCGGAGGTCGAGCCCCTGCCCACCTCGGCCCCCGCCTCGCAACCCTCCGCCATCGTGCTGGGCGCCGCCGCTCTGGCCGGGGCGAAGACGGCGGGGACCGGGGCGGGATCGGGCAGCGGATCAGGCTCTGGCGCCGGCTCGGGTTCGGGCGACGGCTGCAACATGGTGCGGCTGCTGCAGGACGCCCTGCGCCGCAACGCCAAGGTCCGCGCCGCGGTGGCCGGCGCGCATTCGGGCGGAGGCGGCGGGAGCGGCGAACGCGCCCTGCTGGTCTGGAACGGCGACTGGGTCCGCAACGGCACCCAGGACGGCAAGGGCCTGGCGGGCGTCCGCCAGGCTATCGCGCTGGAGGTCGCCTTCGCCCCGGAGCCTTGCCGGCGCGAGCCGGTACGCGGGCTGGTTCTGATCTCGCTGAACGACGCGCCGGGATCGGTGGGGCTGGCCTTGGGCCAGTCCTCCTGGCGCTGGTCCGACCTGCTGTTCGCCGACGGTACGCGGCGCGGCGGCTAGGACTTCAGGTCCGGGCGCGAAGCCAGGAAAGCGGCCTTCTCCTCGGCGGTGAGCACCTTGGCCTTCTTCTGCCGCGAGACGCGCGGCGATGGCGGCGCGTAGGTCCCCGGCGTCACGGCGGGCGTCCCGCCCTTCAGGTCGGAGAGACGTTTGACCGGCGGCTTCATGCTCAGCCTCGCTGTGCGGCTCGCCCGCCTTTGAGTCGCGGGCCGGACGATCATTCACCGATTCCCGTGACAGCCTTCAGGCCATCGCCGGCAGCAGCCGCGACCGTGTCGCCTTCGGCGGAAGTGACGGCGACGCCAAATGCAGCGGCAGGGTCAGCATCACCCGAAAACGGTCTTCTCCGGGATCGATGTCCAGGGCGGCCTCTTCACCGTACTCAGCGGCCAGACGCTCGGCCACATTGCGCAGGCCGGTGCCCGTGCCGGGCTCCTGTCGCCGCTGGATTGTGTTGACCACCTCCAGGAACAGGACGCCCCCCTCCGCGTGCGCAGCAATGCGGATATACGCCCCTTCGCCGCCCAGCGTATGCTTCACCGCGTTCTCCACCAGCGGCTGGAGCAGCAGGGCGGGCGCCAACGCCGCCTCCAACGCGTGCGGCAGATCGATCTCCACCCGCAACTCGTCGCCGAACCGGGTCTGCTCTATGGCGAGGTAGGTGCGCTGCAGCTCGATCTCTCGGGCCAGGGGGATGGATTTGCCGGGATCGAGCGTGAGCGTCAGGCGGAAGAACGCGGCCAGTTTCAGCAGCATCGTCTCCGCCGCCTGGTTGCGACGATCAAGGACGAGCGTGGAGACCGCGTTGAGCGTATTGAACAGGAAGTGCGGATTGATCTGATAGCGCAAGGCCAGCAGTTGCGCCTCCTGCGCCAAGCGCTGGGCCTCCGCCAACTGCCGCTCACGCGCCATCACGTCGCGATAGAAGCTGTAGGCCACGAGCCCCGCGCCCGTGAACAGAAACGGAATGACCATCGTATAGATGCGGCTGAAATCGTAGAGCTCGGCCCAGCTCGCCACAGGATAGTCGGTCATGTGCCGGAAGATCAGGGCGATGATCGGCAGATGCAGCAAGCCTGCCGCGAAGGCGGCGGCGATCCCCACCGCGATCCTCGCCGCCAGGCCATAGCGCCGACCAGCCGCCTCCATCACCATATACATGAGGTAGGTGAAGGCCGTGAGCGTGGCAAAAGCCAGGGTTTCGGCCGGCAGGTGCCACCACTTGGGCGGAACCCCGTTGCCGATGGCGCGGATCGTGATCAGGATATCGACGACCGCCACCATGACCACGATGAGGACCAGGGCCCCCCGGTCGATGATCGGCCGTCTGATGTTCACGTCCAGCGCCTCCGCGTCAGCGGCGCTGAAGATAAAGCAGAGACGGGCCGCATCCAATTCAGGATTGCCGCCCATCCCACTTCGCCAGCACGATGCGCGCAATCAGGCCTGCACGAAGACCTCGAACCCGCCGAAGATCATGCGTTTGCCATCAAAGGGCATGTTCTCCATGCCCGGCTTCATGCGCTCATCGGCCATCACCTTAGCCATGATCTCATCGCGATGAGCGCGGTCGTTGTAGGTGATGAAAGAGAAGATCACGACCTCGTCGTCCTTGGCTTGGACGGCTCGCGGAAACGAGGTCAGCTCACCATAGGGCACGTCGTCGGCCTTGGCCTCGACATAGGACAGCGCGCCGTACTCCATCCACACCGTGCGGCCGAGTTCGGCCATCTCCTTATAGGCGTCCATCTTGTCCTTGGGGACCGCGAGCAGGAAACCATCGACATAGGCCATGGGGTCGTCTCCTTTGGGGTTCACGTCCTAAGGACGTTGGGCGGTCTGGCGATCCGACACCTCTCTGGAATCTTTCTCAAGCGTCCGCGTCACGCCTAGGCAGATCAGGACGTTGCCTGCCAGATAGAGCCCCCAGACCCCGAACCCGACCCAAGCTTGGCCCTCCATCGGCCCGATGCGGGCGAAGATCAGGAGGTCCGAGATTACGAACAGCACCGCACCCAGCCCGGCCCCGGCGGCGCTGAACCGGCTGTTCAAGGCCGCCCCCGCCATCAGCGACAGGCCGAGCGCATAGAGCGCCACCCCGGGCGCGACGTCGCGGTCGCTGGGCAATTGCCAGGAGATCGCCACCGTCATCGGCACGATCGCCCAGGCGACCAGCGCCCTAGGTAAGGGAAGCCCGGCGTGGTTGCGGGCGTACAGCACCATGGCGACGATGTGCCCGGCCAGGAACGCCACCGCGCCTCGCGTCAGCCCGATCGCATCGAGCAAGACATCCCCCAGGGCGTAGAGCGCCAGCATGGCGCAGGCCAGCCAGCCGTCAACGTCCCTGGCCTTCAAGGCGGCGTAGATCGCCAGCAGCGACACCGCCGCCCCCTTCCAAGCGGTGCTGATCCACGGCGTCAGCGGCATCTGCCACGACGCCATGTAGCTGAGCCCCGCCGCGATCGCCGCCGCCAGCACCAGATTGTGGACAAGCCCCCCACGCCTCGTCGTCATCTTCCCCCCGTCGCGGCTTCGCCGCTTGTCTTGGTTGAAGGCGAGGATGCTGCGGATTTTTGCTGCGGCCAAGGCGCCTGGCGCCCTAGAACCCCGCCATGGCCTGGACCCGACGCTATGACGACGCCGAACCCCAGCGGGTGAACCGCTGGCTCGCCCAGAGCGGCGTTTGCTCCCGCCGCGAAGCCGAGGGCCTGATCGCCGACGGGCTGGTCTCAATTGACGGCGAGACCGTCAGCGACGCGGGCCGCAAAATCCTGCCAGGCCAAACCCTGGTCCTGGCCGACCGCGCCACCGCCAAGCTGGAAAGCGCCCTCACCGTGATGCTGCACAAGCCAGTCGGGATCGTGTCCGGCACCCCGGAAGGGGAGCAGATCCCCGCGGTGCGTCTGCTGACCCGCCAAGCCCTATATGGCGAGAGCCCGTCGATCCCCGGCTTCAAGAACAAGTTCGCCCCGGTGGGCCGCCTGGACCAGGACTCGCGGGGCTTGCTGATCCTTTCGGAGGACGGCGTGGTGGCCAAGGCTGTCATCGGTCCGGCTTCCGACCTGGAAAAGGAATACCTGGTCCGCGTGGCCGGCAAGATTGACGCCCGGAAGCTGGCCATGCTGCGCTGGGGGCTGGAACTGGACGGCCGCAAACTGAAGCACGCAAAGGTTGAGGTGGTCGAAGGCCAGACCCTGCGCTTCATCCTCAAGGAAGGCCGCAACCGCCAGATCCGCCGCATGTGCGATCTGGTGGAGCTGCGGGTCGTCGACCTGCTGCGCGTCCGCGTCGGCGAACTGACCCTGGGCGACCTGCCGGAGGGCCGATGGCGAGTGCTGACCGCTGAAGAACGCACCGCCCTGATCAAGGGCGGCGCGGGGGCATAGAAAAGGGGCGCGGATCGCTCCGCGCCCTTCGCGATTTCGGCGAGATCAGATGCCCGGACTGCAGCCGCCGTTGCCGCCGCTGCGGCAACCGCCCAGCTCGATCATGCGACGCTGGATTTCCTTCGTCTCGCGCTCTTCTTCGGCCATGTCCTCACGCGTCTTGCAGATGCGCTTGCCCATGCGCGAACCGACCTGCTCGACCCTCTTGCAGACGATCTCCTGGCCCGACATGTCCGCCAGCAGAATCTTGGGCGGCGCGCTGGAGGGCGGAGAGAAGTGCTCGCCGACGGTCGCGCACTCATTGAGGTACATGTTAGCGGGCGTGCGGCCGCCCGTCACAGCGCCACGGGCGGCGATGGCCTCGTCGAAGGTCGTGCGGCCCAGCGTGACATAGGAGGCCAGGTCGGAGCGCGCCTGGTCGGACTTCACGCCCCGATCGACCATGTAGCGCTTCACCGCCTCCAGGTGGAAGTATGAGGCGGCGGCGGCGCTTCGCTCGGTCGAGCGCGAACGCGCCGCCTCGAAGGCGGTCAGGCCGTCCATCAGGCCAGCGCATCGCGCCTGGATTTGCCAGAGCGCAAAGCCGTCATAGGGAGCCAGAGCCTCCGGTCCCTTCTTGTGCTTATAGACAAGATCGGCGGCCGAAGCCTGGCCGGCGAAGGCGAATGCTGACACTGCAGCGATTGCGGCGAGCGCGCGCATGGGAAAACCCCCTTTTGAAACGAGACCGATGCGGCCCCCCCTTCGGACAGCGACGGCTATGCCTTCGGCCGCGGGCCCCATCCCGCGCTCCCAGCCAGCAACCTCCATCCAAGGGCATTCCATAACCCTTGTTACCTTCTGGCAAGAGACCAACCGGGCGTTGCAGTAATTTATCGATGAACGGCGCGCGCCAAGGCGCCGTCGCATAGCGGTCAAGCTTTTGACGTCATCACCCGCAATTGGGTAAAGCTTCACCGTATCCATAGCGGAGCTCCCCCATGCGCAAGATTCTCGTCCCCGCCGCCCTGCTCGCCGTCCTGCTGGCGGCGACCGCCTGCAACACGATCTCCGGCGTCGGCCGCGATGTCACCGCCGCCGGCCGTGCGGTGACCGGCACGGCCGAGGACGCCAAGCGCTAGTTGCCTGAGATCGGCGGCGCTTCGGACGAGAACTCCAGGCCGAGGCTTCGGTCATAAGCGCCGCCATAAGGCCCGTTCATCGGGCCGATCAACGGATCGATCATGCCGGGGCGGTAGCCGTAGCCCGGCCAGGCGCGATAAAGATTGCGCCCCTCGCCGCCTGACAGGGTGAGCGTTCCGGTCTCGCCCACGGGCATAGAGACCGTGCCCCAGGCGCCGCGCGCGCCACCCGTACCGATCATCGCCGTGACCTCGCCGTGCACCTGACGGTCCATGCGGGTCCTGGCCGTGGGGGTCAGGTAGCGCGACAGGTCGCGCCGCAGCATCGCGTCCGGCGAGGCGTCGTCCGCCACCGCGGGCGAGGAGGCTAGATAGCCGGCGATCTGTTCAGACGTGGTCATCGGCTTGAAGACCGGGTCCGCCGTCGGCGTCGCGGCCGGTGTGGTCGCTGGAGGCTCGACTGGGCGGGTGGCGATCGGCGCGTCATTGGCGAAGGCCGGCGTCGCGGCCAATGCGAGAAGGACAGCGGCTGCGGACAAGCGGCTCATGACGACATCCTTCACCTTGAACACTTCGCGAAGCTAGTGCGTCCCGAAGGCGGGAAAAGGGCGCGATTGTTTCAGGCGTCGCTTTGCCGCGAGGCTTCCTCCGCCACTTCGGCCTTCTCTTCCTTGTCGATGTGGCGGGGCTCGGCCTGTCGGGCGACCTTTTCCGCCAAGGTCGTGGCGCCGACGTCATCCGCGGCGATTTCGCCCTCGGCTTCGCCGTTCGGAGCGGTGGCGCGGCGCAGGGCGTCCTTCAGGTTTTCATTGTCATTGCCGGGTATCGAGGCCTGGGTCATGGGCGTCTCCTTTCAAGGAGAACAGCAGGCGACGGCGGGCAGTTCCGCAAAGGCGAGGCTTGCGACCTTCGGCCCTCTTCCCCAACACCTGCGTTCCGTGCATACCGCCGCCGATGAGCGAGACGGACCATTCCGCGAGCGCCGCCGCCAGCCTGATGACCGCCATCCGGCGCGGCCTGGCGCACAAATGCCCCGCCTGCGGGCAAGGACGGCTTTATCGCCGCTACCTCAAGGTCGATCATGACTGTGAGACATGCGGCCACGAACTGGCCCGCTACCCCGCCGACGACGGCCCGGCGTATGTGACCATACTGATCGTCGGGCACCTGATCGTCGCGCCGCTGCTGTTCTTCCCATTCGTCTGGGAATGGCCGGTTGCGGTCACCCTGCCCCTGACGCTGATCCCGCTGGCCGCCCTCACCCTGCTGTTGCTGCCCAGGATCAAGGGCGCCTTCATCGGTCTGCTTTGGCACGTGGGCCTGCATAGGGCCGAGGACGCACCGAGCTAGCGTCCGGAACCGGATACGACCAACGCGGGTTGTCCAGCCGAAGCGGCGCCTTGGCGGCGTCGCATGGGAGGAAAACCATGCTCGGCACTATCCTGATCATCATCCTGATCCTGGCTCTCATCGGCGCGCTGCCGTCGTGGGGCTATTCGCGCTCGTGGGGCTACTTCCCTTCGGGCGGCCTGGGCCTCGTCCTGGTGATCATCATCATCTTGGTGCTGATCGGCAGGATCTAGTGTTTCACCCCCGCCGCTTCTTCGCCTAGGCTCCGGCCAAGGCCTTAAGCGGCGGGGGGAATCTCAATGTCTGAAACGGGCGTCGTCGACGGTGGGGAAGCCGTACCTGTCGCGTCCGTATCCCTGACTCCTCAGGCCCGCCTGAAGGCGATTCTGGGCGGGTCGGCGGGCAACCTGGTCGAGTGGTACGACTGGTTCGCCTACTCGTCCTTCTCCCTCTATTTCGCGCCCGTCTTCTTCCCCAAGGGGGACCAGACCGCGCAGCTTCTGCAGGCGGCGGCGATCTTCGCCGTGGGCTTCCTGGCGCGGCCGCTGGGCGCGTGGATAATGGGCATATACGCCGACCGGGCCGGCCGTCGCGCGGCCCTGTCGCTGTCGGTGGCCATGATGTGCGCCGGCGCCCTGGTCATCGCGGTCACCCCCGGCTTCGCCAGCATCGGGGCCGCCGCGCCCCTGATCCTGCTGCTCGCCCGCATCCTGCAAGGCCTGTCGGTGGGCGGGGAGTACGGGGCTAGCGCCACCTACATGTCCGAGATGGCCGGCAGGGCCCGTCGAGGGTTCTGGTCCAGCTTCCAGTACGTCACCCTGATCGCCGGACAGCTGATCGCCCTGGGCGTGCTGATCCTGCTGCAGCGGGTCATGCCCGCCGAGGCCCTGGCCGACTGGGGCTGGCGCATCCCGTTCTTCATCGGCGCGGCCCTAGCGGTGATCGTCTTCTGGATCCGGCGCGGGCTGGAGGAGAGCGCGGCCTTCACCAACGCCGCCGCCCCGGTCGAGAAGCGCGGCAAGACCATGATGCTGTTCCGGCAGCATCCGCGCGAAACCCTGATGATCCTCGGTCTGACGGCGGGCGGCTCGCTCGGCTTCTACGCCTTCACCACCTACATGCAGAAGTTCCTGGTCAACACCTCCGGCTTCTCCAAGACGGAGGCGACCGAGATCAGCGCCGGAGCCCTGTTCTGCTTCATGGTCGCCCAGCCGCTGGTGGGCTGGCTGTCGGACAAGGTGGGGCGCAAGACCATGCTGGTCGGAGCGTTCGGCCTGGGGGCGCTGCTGACCTGGCCGATCATGACGGCGATCGCCGCCACCGACAGCGCCTGGGCCGCCTTCGGTCTGATGCTGTCAGCTCTGCTGATCCTGTCCGGCTACACGGCGATCAGCGCGGTCATCAAGGCGGAGCTGTTCCCGGTGCATGTCCGCGCCCTCGGGGTCGCCCTGCCCTACGCCCTGGCCAACGCGGTGTTCGGGGGAACAGCAGAGTCGGTGGCCTTGCTGTTCAAGCAGCAAGGCATGGAGACGGGCTTCTACCTCTATGTGGCGGCGGTCATGGGCATGGCGCTCATCGTATCGCTGATCCTCAAGGATACGGCGCGGCACAGCCGAATCGTGGAGGATTGAGCCATGCCGCTGTTCGACATCGCCGTCCTTTGCGTCTTCCTGTTCTGCTGGCTGTTCTATGAGCCGCTGCTGCGATGGCTGGGCCAGCACAACGGCGCGATCAACACCGACATGACCATCGTCCGGCGCGGCTGGATGAACGAGATGGCCAACCGGGAGATCACCCTGCTGGACGGCCAGTTGCTGGGCCACGCCATCAATTCGGCCTCGTTCTTCGCCTCGTCGAACCTGCTGCTGATCGCGGCGGCGGCAGGCGTGCTGTTCGGCGGCGACAGCACCTGGAAAAGCATCGAGGGCCTGGCCGTCCTGGCCCCGGCCACGCGCATGCTGTTCGAGGCCAAGCTGGCCCTGGTTCTGGTGGCCCTGGCGCGCGGCCTGCTCGATTTCATCTGGGCGATTCGACAGATGAACTACTGCCTGGCCGCCATCGGCGCCGCCCCTCAGGAGGCGCCGCCTGAACTGGCCAAGGCCTATGGCGAGGCGACGGCGCGGCTGCTGAACCCCGCCTTGTCGGCGTTCAACGCCGGGGTCCGCGGCTACTACTTCGCTCTGGCTGGGGCGGCGTGGCTTCTTGGGCCCATCGCGTTCCTGGCGGCGACGAGCGGGGCGATGTTCCTGCTGCTGTGGCGGCAGCGGCGCAGCCGGGCCTCGGCGGCGATCCGGGAGATCCGCGTGCTTCTGGAAAGCGCGCCGCATCCCGCCGACCGCCCCCGGCCCGAGCGGTCAGAGAAGCGCTAGCTCCCTGCGCGCCGCCTTGGTCAGCTTGGCCGCGACCAGGGCGTGGGCGGTCTTCAACCAGTCGGCGACCTCCGCCTCGTCCAGGCCTTCAAGACTCTCGAACCAGACCCACTTGGCGCGGGCCAGATAGGGCGCGGGCTTGGCCATGCCGTTCTCGGTCAGCACCTCGAAGGCCAGGTCCGAGGCCTTGAACGAGAAGCCGCCCTTCCCCGCGCCGGGGCCGGCGACGGCGAACATCTTGCCGCCGACCTTGTAGACGTGGTCGTCGCCCCACTGGACGGTCATGGTCGCCGCCGGCAGGGCCATGCAGGCGCCGTGAAACGCCTGCGGGCTCACGCCTCGACGCCGATACCGATCGGACAGACGACGCCCGTGCCGCCGATGCCGCAGTAGCCGTTCGGGTTCTTGGCCAGGTACTGCTGGTGATAATCCTCGGCGAAGTAGAACGGGCCGGCCTCGACGATCTCGGTGGTGATCGCGCCCAGGCCTTTGTCAGAGAGCGCCTGCTGATATGCGGCCTTGGACGCGGCGGCCGCGGCCGCCTGTGCGTCGTTGGCGACGTAGATGGCCGAGCGGTACTGGGTGCCGATGTCGTTGCCCTGGCGCATGCCCTGGGTCGGGTCGTGGTTCTCCCAGAAGGTCTTCAGCAGGGCGTCATAGGTGATGATCTTGGGGTCATAGACCACCAGCACCACCTCGGTATGGCCGGTGCGGCCGCTGCAGGCTTCCTCATAGGTCGGGTTCGGGGTGATCCCGCCCGCATAGCCGGCGGCGGTCACATAGACCCCCGGCAGCTTCCAGAAGATGCGCTCAACACCCCAGAAGCAGCCCATGCCGAACACGGCCGTCTCCAGGCCGTCGGGATAGGGGCCCTTTAGGGCATGGCCGTTGATGAAGTGGGTCTCGGCGGTGGGGATCGCCTCCGGCCGGCCCGGCAGGGCGTCGGCTTGCGTGGGCAGGTCCAGGGTCTTCTTGGCGAACAGCATCGGGGCCTCGGGGAGGAGGAATGGATTGTCCCGCCCAAGATAGGAAGTGTCGGCCTCCGGTTCCACCTCGCATCCATGCGTCTTGCTGGGATGCGTGATCTTGCTGGAATCGGCGCAAAATCATTCCGTGAGCGACGCGCCCGATCCCGCCGAACTGGAACGCATGGCCCAGGCCCTGGAGGCCAGCGGCCAGTATCGCGTCCTGCGCAAGCTGGAGCCCCTGCCCTCACGCCCCGCGCCGACGGGCGTCACCCTGCGCCAGGGCGTCATCCTTGATGTGGAGACCACCGGCGTCGATCCTGCCCGCGACGAGATCATCGAGATCGCCATGGTCCCCTTCACCTACGGGACCGACGGCGAAGTCTATGAGGTCTTGCCGCCCTTCCAGGCCCTGCGTCAGCCGTCGAAGCCGATCACCGCCGAGATCACCCGCATCACTGGCATCACCAACGAGATGCTCGAAGGAAAGGTGATGGACGCCCGCGACCTCGCCGCCGTCATCGCCCCCGCCGCCCTGATCATCGCCCACAACGCCGCGTTCGACCGCAAGTTCGTGGAGCGGTTCTGCGAGGCCTTCTCCGCCAAGGCCTGGGCCTGCTCGATGAGAGAAGTCGCCTGGGCGGAAGAAGGGTTCGAGGGGGTGAAGCTGGCCTATCTCGCCGCGTCCTGCGGCTATTTCTATGAGAAGCACCGCGCCGCCAGCGACTGCGAGGCGACCCTGGAGCTGCTGCGCCGCCGGCTGGGCTCCGGCCGAACGGCCCTGGATCACCTGCTGGAGTCCGCCCGCAAGCCGAGCTGGCGCATCTGGGCCGAGAACTCCCCTTTCGACCTGAAGGACCTGCTGAAGGCGCGCGGCTATCGCTGGAACGGCGACGCCAACGGCCTGCCCAAGTCCTGGTACGTGGATGTGGGCGACGACCTGCGCGAGGCAGAGCTGGACTTCCTGCGCGCCGAAATCTACCGCGCGCCGGATTTCACGCCGCTGATGAAGCGCATCACGGCGTTCGAGCGGCATTCGGGGCGGTACTGAGCTCCGCGCTCGTCCGCCCTCGAAGCGAGCCGCGATCGGTCTGAAATCGGAAGAGTGGCGGTGAGAGAGGGATTCGAACCCTCGATAGAGTTTCCCCTATACACGCGTTCCAGGCGTGCGCCTTCAACCACTCGGCCACCTCACCAACACACTGGAATCGGGGGCGGTTGAAACCCCCTGCGCAGGAAGGCGCGCAATATACTCAGGGGCGCTCGCGTAGCAAGCGCTCTCTGGAAAGACCTTCGACCGAACGCCGTTGTTAAGCTTTTCTGTCGGGGTAAAGTCGCATGCGGGCACGACCGGAGCGAGCATTCACGCGTTATGCCCCAACCTTCACAGGAGCGCGGCATGGACGCCAATCTCTTTCTCGCCTCACTGCCTCCCGCCGACGCTACGCGGATGAGCCGCATCCTGCGTCGGGTCAGCCTGGGACAAGATGAGGTCGCCGCCGTCGAGTTTAGCCCCATCGACCGTGTGATCCTGCCGATCGACTGCATCCTGTCCGTCCTGGCGGTGATGCGGGACGGGCGGCAGGTGGAGACACGCACCATCGGCTGCGAAAGCGGCTTTGGCCTGCTGCATGCCCTCGGCTCGCCGATCTCGTTCGAGCGACTGATCGTGCAGGTGCCTGGCGACGCCTGGGTGGCGAGCCTGAGCGACATACGTGCGGCCGCCGACTCCTCCCCCCAACTGACAGAGCAGATCGTGCGCTACGCACAAGCCACCCTGATACAGGCGGCGCAATCGACCGCATGCAACGCCCTTCATAACGTCGAGCAACGGATGAGCCGCTGGCTGCTGATGACCCAAAGCCGCCTGGGCGGATCGGTCGCCCCCCTGACCCAGGAACACCTGTCGATCATGCTGGGCGTGCAGCGGACGACCGTCACCGCCACGGCCACGGCGCTGAAAGCACGAGGCTTGATCGCCTATAGCCGCGGCAAAATTCATATCCTCGATCAGGAGGGCTTGAAGCGCGCCGCCTGCGAATGCTTCTCCACCATAGACAGCGCTGCGGAATTGATGCGCGAGGGATAAACTAAATTTAAGACACATCGCCGTCAGAACTAGTCGTAAAAGCAACTTCAGAATCTTTACCAATATAGAATTCGATCGGCTTTAATTTATTCTAGGCTCTCCCGCCCGATCATTGGATTACACACCGCGCCCGAAGGCGCGATCGGGCCAGGGGAACTCAGCCACGCTGCGTCGTCAGACGGACGGGCTTTCAAGAATGATTTAGTACCGACCAACTGACGGGACCGGCAGGCGACTGCTCAAGGGCGCGTCGCGCTCTCTCCGTTGCCCGCTACGTCAGCGCGCCGGACGCCGCGACGGTGACGTCCACCGCGCCGGTCGGGACCAAGACCTTCGTGCTTGTTTCCATAATGGTTGCAGCCTCCCAAAATCGAGGCCCAACGTGGCGAAAGCCGCGCCTTGCAAAAAACGAGCGTTCTTGATCCGTGATGAGGAGAATTCATCGATCGAACGATTGAATCTCGGTACGTGTGCGATCGATACCGTTGACTGTCCGCCCCGCGTTTAAACGGCAGGCATCGGCCAGAATTTATTCCTGGTGCAGCGGCTCAATCTGCATAGCCACGACGTTGCAACGCACCGGCTGAGTCAGCGCGTAGTGAATGCCCACGGCGATGTCCTCGGCGCGCAACATCGTCATGCCCTCAATCTGCTCTTGCTGTTCGGCCGGTGAGGGCTCCACTAGATCGCTGCCCACCAGGCCGGGCTCGATCAGAGTGACGCGCAATCCTTGCTTGGCGACCTCCTTGCGGAAGGAATGGGCGAAGCCCTGGATGCCGGACTTAGCCGCCACGTAGACTGAGGAGTCCGGGCCACGCTGGATGGCGCTGACCGAGCCGATAAAGATCATCTGGCCGTCCTCTCCCCGAGTCAGGCGCTCCGTCGCCTCGCGTGCGCAGGCCATGAATCCGACGAGGTTGGTCTCGATCGAGTAGCGCCACTCCTCCATCTTGGCCAATCCCTCGCCCCAGACGGCGGCGTTGTTGACCAGAACGTCGAGGCCGCCCAACGCTTCGTCCGCCGCCTTGAAGACGCGCTCCACATCCTCGGGCTTCGAAACGTCGGCGGTAACGCCATGCCCCTCCCCGCCCACTGCGCGAATCGCCTTGAGCGCGTCGTTCAGCGGCTTCTCCTCGCGGCCGAAGATGAAGAGGCGGGCGCCTTCACTGGCGAGCAGTATGGCGACGGCGCGGCCGATCCCGGTGGTGCCGCCGGTGACCATCACCCGCCGCCCCTTCAGATCCGTACGCGCGGTGTGGGCGTCCTGGATGGGATTGATCATGGCCGTCTCCTCAACTCGAGTTGTGTCGGGCTCGGAAACAACTTGGGAGAATGGGGAGTTCCTACCCCGTCCTTTAACGGGAGGATTTCATGCTGCGGTATGACTCCAGGCGGATCAGATGAAAGTCCCCGCCAAGCCCATCCGCCCCGGTCGAAAAACTTGGCCGCCGGAGGGCGCGCCTGTCCGCAGCCTCATTCTCGAAGAAGAGCTGGCGGCGGGGAGCATGACGGTTCTAGAGCGCCGGCGCCTCGGCCTGTGGAAACTGGAGCATCGCCTCGGTCGAGATTCCTTCTGGACTTTGCTGACCACTGAGGATGGCGGGGGCCTGGCGTTGCGCATGGCCTGCTGGCAGGGCGGAGGAGAAGCAAGCGCCAAGCGTCGTTCGCAAGGGTGGGACATCCACTGCCCATTAGGGCTGTACACCGTTGTGATCCACGCACAGGAGGAGGAGCGCACACTGCTGCGATGGACGACGACCTTCACCCCCGTGACCGACCTTTTGCCGACGGTCAGTCCGCGCGACGTATATGTCCTGGGGACCGGAGGCGCGCCGTCATGGGCGCGTGGCGAGGTTAAGGCGGCGCAGCGCGGGCTCAACAGCGGCCTGGTCTTTTTCACGGTGGAAGCGGAAGCAGCGCTCGGCGCGGGGCTGTACTTCCAGAACCTCACCGCCTTGAACCCTTACTTCGAAGCGTTGGGGACGAGGCCCGACGGAGTGGTGGGGGGCGTCTGGCCGGAGATCGGCTATCAGCCGCCGAACTCCCCGGCGATCTATGGCGACGCGGCCCATCCTCTGCGCGGGGGCGAGGCCGTGGTGGTCTCGGACGCCTATCTGGCCCTATCGCCGAGACGACCTCCGAACTGCAAAGAGAGCGGGCGGCTGTTCCTGACTCTGTTGGGGGACATCTACCGCCGTCTGGACAAGCCCACACCCGATCACCGGGACTGGCCCGCGCGGGCCGAGCAGACCCTGCAGGATCTTCGGCGGTCACCGAAGGCGACGATCCGGCACTATGGCGACCTCTACGTTCACCCCTATACGGCGTCGGAGTATCCCGACGTGATGGTCCAGCTGGCGGTGCTGACGGCCATGTCCCGCTACAGTCGATGGCGTGGCCGCGCGCATCCGCTGGAAGCCGAGCTGGCGGCGGGCCTATCGCGTTTCCACCACCGCCCTCTAGGCATGCTGCGCCGATACCTGCCGAACGTGGGCAAGGACAAGGATCGCGACGCAGTCGACAGTTGGTATCTCTATCATCCGCTGATGAACCTGGGTCGCTTGGCGCAGGGCGGACATGAGGAAGCCCGCAAGCTATTTAAAGCCACCGTCGGCTATGCCGTGAAGGCGGCCCGTCACTTCCGCTACGCTTGGCCGGTTCAATACAAAGCGCGCGACTTTTCGATCATCACCGCCGAGCGGAACGAGACGGGCCTGGGCCAGACCGATGTGGGCGGGCTCTACGCCTATGTGATGATCCAGGCATACGAGATCACGGGCGACAGGACATATCTCGACGAGGCGCGCGGCGCCCTATCGGCGATCAAGGGCTTGGGATTTGAGCTGAACTATCAGGCCAATGTGACCGCCTGGGGCGCGGCGGCGTGCATCAGCTTGGGTCGGCTGCTGGATGACACAACCTACCTAGACCTAGCGCACACTTTTCTGGCCAGCTTCTTCCACAACTGCCTGATCTGGGAGTCGGAGATCGGGAACGCCAAGCACTTCAAGAACTTTCTGGGCGCCACCTGTCTGCAGGACGCGCCCTACATGGCGATCTACGAGTGCTATGAGTCCGTCGCCGCCTTCGATGAAATCCTCAAGGCCGACGTTCCCGGCCTGTCGTCGGGCGCCCGCATGCTGATGGCGGAGTATCGCCGCTTCGCTCTCGACCGATCATGGAGCTTTTATCCCGACGCCCTGCCCGAGGACATGCTGGCCACCGACATCCGTAACGGCCACATCGACCGAGAACTGTCCTTCCCGCTCGAGGACCTTTACGCCGACGGTCAACCCGCGGGCCAGGTGGGACAAGAGATATACGGCTGCGGCGCGGCCTTCGTCTTCGCTTCCATCGCCTTCCATCGCATGGACGGCATGCCGTTCCAGCTGTTCTGCGACTATCCGGCCGAGGTGGAGCAGATAGGCGAGCGGGAGGTCGGCGTGGCCGTGTATGGACCCGATGATTGTCCCTGCGCCCTGCGCGTCGTCGATGCGCCGGAAGGCGCGCGGATCAGCGTGCGCATGGACGACGAGCCGCTGGAGGCCAAGCGCCGCCAGGATCATCGCCAGTACGTCGTCCAGCCTGGACGCCGCATCACCGTCAGTTGGTGCGTCTAGCCTCGGCGTCCGCCCAGGTTCTTGCCAAGAATCGCGGCGATGATCAGGCAGAAGGCCGCCAAGCGCAGCAGATAGATCCAGCTGGCCTCCTCCCGGTCGATGTTCAGCACGGTGGGCAGGGCCTGGTTCGTGGCCATCAGGGCGAAAGCCGCCGCGAAGGCCAGGAACAGCCGGTCCCGCGTCCTCGCCCAGAAGCGCAGGAAGAACAGGCCCGCCATCAGATAGCCGACGGTCAGGGCGCCGCCGACAAAGGCGTTCATGATCGGATCGCCGCTCACCGGTCGGTCTCCCACACGAAGCCATACAGCAGGACGCCCAGGGCCGCGAAGGCGGTGATCCGGCGATAGGGCAGCAGATACACGTCCGGCAGCCAGACCAGATCAGCCACCAGGAACAGGTTGTTCACTGCCAGAAGGGCGAAGCTGATCGCCGTCCATAGCAGCAGGCGCGAGCGGTTGGCCCTCCAGGCCCGCGCCAGCAGCACCGCGCAGACGGCGCTGGTGATGAGGCACAAAAGATAGACCGCCGTGGGTCCGAAGAAGCTCACGATGATCCCCCCTTGAACCGGAATGCGTCCGCCAGCCCCTTCAGCTTGTCGGGCGGTGTGACGATGGTCTTGATCACGCTGACCGGACGCTCCTTGAAGGCGACCGCCAGACGCTCGCAAAGCTCGGCGACGCGCGCATCCGTCGGGGCGAACCGAAGGCCCCCATCGGCGTCACGTCCGACCAGCCCGGCGGCCTGGAGACCCGCCATGGCGCTTTCGACCAGGGTCTCGTTGGCGCGCATCTCGGCGGCGAGCTCGGCGGCCGTCCATCCGCGCCCGGACTCGCCGCGCATCAGCAACAGCAGCTCCAGCGCCCAGACCGAGGCGATGCGCTCCCGGATGAATTGAAAGAGTTCGGGATCGCGAAACATCAGACGGCGGCGGCCATGGGCTTGTTGGCGATGTCGCTATCCAGCAGCGCCCGAAGTCGCGCGGCCAGAGCAGGCGTCTCATACGGCTTGTCGATCAGGGGAAACGCGTCGCCCCAAACCTGGGCGCCGTCGCCCACATAACCCGAGGTCAGCAGCACCTTCATCTCGGGCCGCAGAGCCCGCGCCTGCTGCGCCAGTTCGAAGCCGGTCATGCCGCCGGGCATCACCACGTCCGAGAACAGCAGGTCGATCTTCTTGCGTCCCTGCAGAACCTCAAGCGCCGCCACGGCGCTGCCCGCGGTGCTGACGCGATAGCCCAGGCCCGACAGGACATCGACGGTGAGAGCCAGGACATGCGGATCGTCCTCGACCACCAGCACCCGCTCGCTGCCCCCCGAAATGGGAAGATCGGTCTTAACGGGCTCCACAACCACCGGCGCGGCTTCCGAACGCGGCAGACGGATTTCGAACCGCGCGCCTTCCCCTGGGCGGCCATCCACAGAAACCTCGCCGCCGGACTGACGAACAAAGCCGTAGACCTGGCTAAGGCCGAGGCCGGAGCCCTTGCCGACTTCCTTGGTGGTGAAGAACGGCTCGAAGATCCGGGCGGCCACCTCCGGCTCCATGCCGGCGCCAGTGTCCGTGACGCTGACCACAACATCGTCGGCGTCGTGACGGGCGGCGATGCAGAGACATCCCTGCTCATTCATGGCGTCGCGAGCGTTCACCGACAAATTCAACAGGGCGGTCTCAAACTGCGCCGGGTCGATGTGGACGTACAGGGCGTCGTCGAGTTCGGTGCTGACGGTCACCCCCTCGCCTACGGCCTGCCGGATCAGGGGCAAGAAGTTCTGGATCAGATCGTTCAGCTCGACCACACGCGGGTTCAGATGCTGACGACGGGAGAAGGCCAGAAGTTGACGGGTCAGGGCCCCGCCGCGCTCGGCGGCGAAGCGGATGGCGGCGGCCTGGCGGCTCAGCCGCTCATCCTCCTCCACACGGCGCTGCAGGCGTTCGACATTGCCAAGGATCACGGTCAGCAGATTGTTGAAATCGTGGGCCACCCCGCCCGTCAGTTGCCCGACCGCCTCCATCTTCCGAGCCTGGGTCAAATCCTCTTCCAGACGGCGGCGCTCGGTATTGTCCATCAGCGAGCCGAAGACGGTCGCCGGCTCGCCATCACGCTCCGGCGCCAGGACCCCCTGGTCGAGGAAGGAGCGATAGACCCCGTCGGCGCACTGCCAGCGGAACTCGCAGGCGTAGTCGCCCTTCACCAACGCCTCACGCAGGGCGCTCTCCACCAGATGGCGGTCCTCAGGGTGAACACGCTCCAGGCCGAACCCGGCGTCGCCGGTGAAGCGTTCGGCGTCGAAGCCGGTCACCTCCTGCACGTTGGCGCTGACGAAACGCGTAGCGAACGGCGGCGCGGCGTCGCGGGAGTGGAAGACGACCGGCAGGGCCTGGAGGATTTGCTCCTGCCGCTCCTGGGTGACACGAAGGGCGCGCTCGGCGGCCAGGCGATCGGCGTGGGCCTTAGCGTTCTCTTCCAGCAGCAGACGGCGCTGTTCTGACTGACGCTCCACTTCCAGGGTCTTCAGATGCAGATCAACCAGAACCTGCACTTTCGAGCGCAGGATGAACGGGTCCACCGGCTTGAACACCACGTCCACGGCGCCGGCGGAGTAGGCCTTGAAGATGTGCGCCTCGTCGCGGAACACCGCCGTCAGAAAAACGATCGGCGTCTCGCGGTTCTTGCGCCGCATGCGGATCATGCGAGCGGTCTCGTAGCCGTCCATGCCCGGCATGTGCAGGTCGAGCAGGATGACCGCGTATTCCTCGGTCAGCAGCCGGCGCAAAGCTTCCTCACCAGAGCGGGCGATGACCAGCTCCTGCCCTAGCGTCTCCAGGGCATGGGTGGCGGCGAACGCGTTGCGCTCATCGTCATCGACGATGAGGATACGCGTCGTGAGCCGCTCCTCGCCGGGGAGGGGTTCAAGACTGTGATTGGCGACCGCCTCGACCATCGATCAGCCGGCTGCAGGAATCAGGGTGACGATCTTCTCACCGGCCAGGCGCTGGGCGTCGGCGCGCTGCACTGAGACGCGCAGGACCGAAATCAGCTGATCGATATCCACGGGCTTGGAGACGTAATCAGACGCTCCCGCCTGGATACACTTCTGCCGGTCGCCCTTCATGGCCTTGGCGGTGACCGCGATCACCGGCAGGTCCGAGAACTGCGGCCGCGAACGAATTTCGCGCATGGTCTCGTAACCGTCCATGTCGGGCATCATGATGTCCACCAGCACCATGTCCACCTCGGGCATGCTGTCGAGCAGGTCCAGACCCGCGCGGCCGCTTTCGGCGTAGCGCAGCTCGATGCCGTACTCCTCCAACGCGCTGGCGAGAGAGAAGATATTGCGGATGTCGTCGTCAATCACCACCGCCGTTCGGCCGGTGAGGACCGCATCCGCGTGCCGCCCCTGGGCCAGCATGGTGCGGGCCGGGTCGGACAGTCCCTCGACCGGCGCGTGCAGCAACAGGCTGACATGGTCGATCAGCTGTTCCGGCGTGCGGGCCAGACGCGCCAGCCCGGAGAAAACAGCCAGCCGCAAGCGGCGGTCGTCCTCGGCTTCCAGCTCCTGCGGCGCGTAGAGCACCACCACACCCGGACGGGCCTGGCGTTGCTTCAGCGTATCGATAATCGGCCCGACGGGTCCGCCGCCGACGTCGATGACCACACAGCCCTGCTCGCCGGCGAAGGCGCCGCCCGGCAGCTCGGCCAGCTCCGCGCAGCGCTCCACCTTGAAAGCCTGCTCCAGCGTCGTGACAGCCTCGCCCTCGGCGGGGCCGCCGACCAGCACCACCGGCTGCGCTTGTTGGACCACCAGCTTCTTCACGTCTTCCAACGAGGAGATGAGCGCCTCGCGCGCCACGGGCTTCGACGTGAAGCCCACCGCGCCCATCGACAGGCCTAGCCCGCCATGATCGTCGGCGGAGATGACGTGAACCGGGATGTGACGGGTATCCGGGGTGCGCTTCAATAGGTCCAGCAAGGCCAAGCCGTCCATGTCCGGCAAGCCCACGTCCAGCATGATGGCGTAGGGCGAGAAGCGCCGCGCCAGCGACGGCACGGCCGAGCCCTCGCCCGTCACCACGCCCTTGAAGCCGACGTCGCGGATCAGGGACAGCAGGATCGAGGAGAAGCGCGGATCGTCCTCGACGATCAGCACCACCGGATCGCCCGGTTCGATCTGTTCGCGGTCGTCCACCACCGCCTCGGCCGGCTCGGATTCGACCATCTGGGCGGTCGACAGGCGGAACGGCTGCGGCGAGGTCGCAGGGCCCCGCAGCGACGGCGTCGGTTGCGCCGCGGGGCTGAAGTTCAGGGGCAGGTACAGGGTGAAGGTGCTGCCCTCGCCCGGGGTCGAAACGACTTTCAGCTCACCGCCCAGCAGGCGCGTGATCTCGCGGCTAATCGACAGGCCCAAGCCGGTGCCGCCGTACTTGCGGCTGGTGGTGCCGTCGGCCTGCTGGAAGGCCTCGAAGATAATCCGCTGCTTCTCTTCCGGGATGCCGATGCCGGTGTCCTCGACCGAGAAGGCTAGGACCTGGCCCGCCGTGTTCAGGTGGTCGTTGCCGGACGCCCAACCGCCGGCGGCCCGCGCAACCTTAAGCTTCACGGAGCCGACCTCGGTGAACTTGAACGCGTTGGACAGCAGGTTCTTGATCACCTGCAGCAGACGCTTGTCGTCGGTGTACATCGAACGCGGCAGGGCGGGGTCGACGTCGATGTTGAAGTCCAGCTTTTTGCCCTGGGCGATCTGGGCGAAGGTGCGGTCCATCTGGTCGCGCAGGCTGGCGAACGACATCTCGCCGATGTCCAGGGTGACGGTGCCGGATTCGATCTTCGACAGGTCGAGGATGTCATTGATCAGGCCCAGCAGATCGGTGCCGGCGTCGTGGATGTTCTTGGCGAACTCCACCTGTTTGTCGCTCAGGTTGCCCTGCGCGTTCTCGCTCAGCATCTTCGACAGGATCAGCAGGCTGTTCAGCGGCGTGCGCAGTTCGTGGCTCATATTGGCCAGGAACTCCGACTTGTACTTGGAGGTCAGGGCCAACTGCTCGGCCTTCTCCTCCAGGGCCATCTTGGCCTGCTCCACCTCGTGATTCTTGGCCTCCACCTGCTTGTTCTGGGCGGATAGCAGGATCGCTTTGTCCTCCAGCTCGGCGTTGGTCTGCTGAAGTTCGTCCTGCTTGCTGCGCAGCAGCTCCTCGGACTGACGCAGGGACGCGGCCTGCTGCTCAAGGCGGTCGTTGGTCTTCTTCAACTCTTCCTGCTGCGCCTGCAGTTCGCCGGTCAGCAACTGCGACTGAGCCAGCAAGCCCTCGGTCCGCATGTTGGCGGCGATGGTGCTGAGCACGATGCCGACCGACTCCATCAGCTGATCGAGGAAGGCCTGCTGAGTCTCGTTGAACTCGCCCAGGGTCGCCAGTTCGATCACCGCCTTCAGCTCGCCTTCGAACAGGGCCGGCAGGACGACGATGTTGTGCGGCGAGGACGCGCCCAGGCCGGAGCTGACCTGCAGGTAGTTCTTGGGCACGTTGGTGAGGACGATGCGCTCCTTCTCCACCGCGCACTGGCCGATCAACCCTTCCCGGGGACGCAGTTGCGCCGCCGGCGGCTTCTTGGGATTGAAGGCGTAGCTGGCCGCCAAGGTCAGCACCTCCTCTCCGTTCTCGTCATGATCCGAGACGTAGAACAGGCCGTGCTGAGCGTTGATCAGCGGCGCCAGTTCGGACAGCACCAGGTTCGACACGGTGGACAGGTCGCGCTCGCCCTGCAGCATGCGGCTGAACCGGGCCAGATTGGTCTTCAGCCAATCCTGCTCGGTGTTCTTCAACGTCTGATCCTTCAGATTGCGGATCATCTCGTTGATGTTGTCCTTCAGGGCCGCGACTTCCCCAGACGCCTCGACGGTGATCGACCGCGTCAGGTCGCCCTTGGTCACGGCGGTGGACACCTCGGCGATGGCGCGGACCTGGGTGGTCAGGTTGGCGGCCAGTTCGTTGACGTTGTCGGTCAGGTCCCGCCACAGGCCCGCGGCGCCCGGCACCCGCGCCTGGCCGCCCAGCTTCCCTTCCGAACCCACTTCGCGGGCCACGTTGGTCACCTGGTCGGCGAAGGTGGCGAGGGTCTCGATCATGCCGTTGATGGTGTCGGCCAAGGAGGCGATCTCGCCCTTGGCGTCCAGGGTCAGCTTACGCTTCAGATCGCCCTGGGCCACGGCGGTCACCACGTCGGCGATGTTCCGCACCTGGCCAGTGAGGTTGGCCGCCATCATGTTCACGTTGTCGGTGAGGTCCTTCCAGGTGCCGGCCACGCCGGGCACCTGCGCCTGGCCGCCCAGCTTGCCTTCGGTGCCCACTTCCCGCGCCACGCGCGTCACTTCCGAGGCGAAGCCGTTCAGCTGGTCCACCATGACGTTGATGGTGGATTTCAGCTCGAGGATCTCCCCCGTCACGTCCACGGTGATCTTCTTGGACAGGTCGCCGCGCGCCACAGCGGTGGTCACATCGGCGATATTCCGCACCTGGCCGGTCAGGTTGCCGGCCATCAGGTTCACATTGTCCGTCAGTTCCTTCCAGGTGCCGGCCACGCCGCGCACATTGGCCTGACCGCCCAGCTTGCCTTCGGTGCCCACTTCCCGCGCCACGCGGGTGACTTCCGATGAGAAGGAATTCAGCTGGTCCACCATGACGTTGATGGTGGATTTCAGCTCGAGGATCTCCCCCTTCACGTCCACGGTGATCTTCTTGGAAAGGTCGCCGTTGGCGACGGCGGTCGTCACCTCAGCGATATTCCGCACCTGGCCGGTCAGGTTGGCGGCCATGAAGTTCACATTGTCGGTGAGGTCCTTCCAGGTGCCGGCGACCCCCTTCACCTGGGCCTGACCGCCCAGCTTGCCCTCGGTGCCCACTTCGCGGGCCACGCGCGTCACTTCCGACGAGAAGCCGTTCAGTTGGTCCACCATGGTGTTGATGGTGTTCTTCAGCTCCAGGATCTCGCCCTTCACGTCCACGGTGATCTTCTTGGAAAGGTCGCCGTTGGCCACGGCGGTCGTCACTTCCGCGATGTTCCGCACCTGCCCCGTCAGGTTGGCGGCCATGAAGTTCACGTTGTCGGTGAGGTCCTTCCAGGTGCCGGCGACCCCCTTCACCTGCGCCTGGCCGCCAAGCTTGCCTTCGGTGCCCACTTCGCGGGCCACGCGGGTCACTTCCGACGAGAAGCCGTTCAGCTGGTCCACCATGGTGTTGATGGTGTTCTTCAGCTCCAGAATCTCGCCCTTCACGTCCACGGTGATCTTCTTGGACAGATCGCCCATGGCGACGGCGGTGGTCACCTCGGCGATGTTCCGCACCTGGCCGGTGAGGTTCTCGGCCATGAAGTTCACGTTGTCGGTGAGATCCTTCCAGGTGCCGGCCACGCCCTCCACCTGCGCCTGACCGCCCAGCTTGCCCTCGGTGCCGACTTCGCGGGCCACGCGCGTCACTTCCGAGGCGAAGCCGTTCAGCTGGTCCACCATGACGTTGATGGTGGATTTCAGCTCAAGGATCTCCCCCTTCACGTCCACGGTGATTTTCTTGGACAGGTCGCCCTTGGCGACGGCGGTCGTCACCTCGGCGATATTCCGCACCTGACCGGTCAGGTTGGCGGCCATCAGATTCACGTTGTCGGTCAGGTCCTTCCAGGTGCCGGCCACGCCTTCCACGCGGGCCTGACCGCCGAGCTTGCCTTCCGTGCCCACTTCGCGGGCCACACGCGTCACTTCCGAGGCGAAGCCGTTCAGCTGGTCCACCATGACGTTGATGGTGGATTTCAGCTCCAGGATCTCGCCCTTCACATCCACGGTGATCTTCTTGGACAGGTCGCCCTTGGCGACGGCGGTCGTCACCTCGGCGATGTTCCGCACCTGCCCCGTCAGATTGGCGGCCATCAGGTTCACATTGTCGGTCAGGTCCTTCCAGGTGCCGGCCACGCCGCGCACGTTGGCCTGGCCGCCGAGCTTGCCTTCCGTGCCGACTTCGCGGGCCACGCGGGTTACTTCAGAGGCGAAGGAGTTCAGCTGGTCCACCATGGTGTTGATGGTGTTCTTCAGCTCGAGCACCTCCCCCTTCACGTCCACGGTGATCTTGCGCGAAAGATCGCCATTGGCGACGGCGGTGGTCACCTCGGCGATGTTCCGCACCTGGCCGGTCAGGTTGGCGGCCATGAAGTTCACATTGTCGGTCAGGTCCTTCCAGGTGCCGGCCACGCCTTTCACTTGGGCCTGACCACCCAGCTTGCCTTCGGTGCCGACTTCGCGGGCCACGCGCGTCACTTCCGAAGCGAAGGAGCCCAGCTGCCCCACCATGGTGTTCACGACCCGGCCGATGCGCAGGAACTCGCCACGCAGGGGGCGGTCCTCGTTCTCCAGGTCCATGGTTTGAGAAAGGTCGCCCTTGGCGGTGGCGCCGATCACGCGGGCCATTTCGGCGGTGGGGTGCACCATGTCGGTGATCAGACTGTTCACCGCCTCGACACTGGCGGCCCAAGAGCCGGTGGCGCCGGACAGCGCGGCGCGATGATTGATCTTGCCCTGCTTGCCAACCACGTCGCCGAGCCGCTCGAACTCTTTGCTCATCCGATCGTTGAGATCGACGACGTCGTTGAACGCCTCCGCCAACTCGCCATCGACACCCGTCAGATCGCCGGGCAGGCGGACGGAGAAGTCGCCTCGGCGAAACGCACGAAGTGCAGCAAGAAGTTGATGAACGTCCAGGCCGGATTGCCGTTCGGCCGCTGCTGCAAGCATGGTTCAGCTTCCTCGAAAAACGCATTCGCGCTCGAGGCCGCATGGACGGCGTCAACACCCCGGAGCCAAGCTCCTATGGAAAGGCGCGTCCCGCCCAAGCACCCCCGATCAGCGCCCAACGTTCGGCGGAAGCCCCGGTTCCCCAACCCCGGGTATCGAGCTGTGGAAAAGCACCACTTCTACGGTTCAGTTCACGCGCCGCTCGCGGCCTTCCCAGTAGGGCTCGCGCAATTGGCGACGCAGGATCTTCCCCGCGGCGTTGCGAGGGAGCGCCTCGATAAAATCCACGCTCTTGGGGGCCTTAAAGTGCGCGATGCGCGAGCGGGCGAAGGCGATGATGTCGTCGGCGTCGGGCGTGACCCCGGGCTTGGGCGCGACCACGGCCTTGACCGCCTCGCCCCACTTCTCGTCCGGCACCCCGATCACCGCCACCTCGCCTACGTGCGGGTGCCCGTAGACAGCGCTTTCGACCTCGGCGGGATAGACGTTCTCGCCGCCGGTGATGATCATGTCCTTCACCCGATCATGGATGAAGAGATAGCCGTCCTCGTCCATGTAACCGGCGTCGCCGGTGCGCAGCCAACCGTCGACCGCCATCGTCGAGGCGGTGGCCTCCGGCAGCTTCCAGTAGCCGGTCATGTTCGCGGCGGACCGTGTCGCCACCTCGCCCACCGTGCCGCGGGGGACTTCGGCGCCGGCCTCGTCCACCACCTTGATCTCCACCCCGGGCATCGGCAGGCCTGCAGAGCGCATGCGCGGCGTGCCGGCGGGGTCGTGATCCTCGGGCGGCAGATAGACGATGGTGCCGCAGGTTTCCGTCATGCCGTATTGCTGGACGAAGCCGCAGCCGAACACGTCCATCGCCTCGCGCAGCAGGTCGAGCGGGATCGGCGCGGCGCCATAGAGCATGTACTTCAGACGGCTGTAGTCGATCTCTCGGGCCCGCGGCTGGCGCACGACGATCTGCAGCGCGGCGGGCACCAGGAACAGCTTGGACACCCGGTCGTGCTCGATGAAGTCCAGCACCTTGAACGGGTCGAACTCCCGCGCCACGACGCCGGTCGCGCCATTGAACAGGCCGACCAAGCCCCAGCCGCTGCCGCCGATATGGGCGACCGGCATGGCGACGAGGCTGACATCCTCTGGAACCCACTGGTTCCACTCCATGGGCTGAAGGGTCGCCTCACGTCGGCCGCGCAGCAGGTTGCCGTGACTGAGCATGGCGCCCTTGGGCCGACCGGTCGTGCCGGAAGTATAGAGCTGGATCGCCACGTCGCGGTCGCTGATGGCGATATCCGGGTCAACCGCCGACTGGCTGTCGCGCCAGGTCTCGAAGGATGGCCACGCCTCCCCGCCTTCCATGCCGATGATGGTCGATCCGCCCTTGAACCTGGGCTCCATCTCCCTTCCGACCGCGAGGCTTTCGGGCCCCACGAACAGCATCCTGGCCTCGGCGTCCTCGACCACATAGGCGATCTCGGGCACGGCCAGACGCCAGCCGATGGGGACCATGACCACGCCGGCCTTGGACGCCCCGACGAACAATTCAAAGTACCAGTCGCTGTTCTTGCCCACATAGGCGATGCGGTCGCCCTTTTTCAGACCCGCCGCGATAAGGCCGTTGGCCACCTGGTTCGTATGACGGTCGAAATCGGCGAAGCTGGTCTCGCGTCCCTCGAACTTGAAGGCGACGGAATCCGGCCGAGTTCGGCCGTGATAGCGGGCGACGTCGCCCAAGGTCGGCATCTGCTCGAAGTCGATGGCGCTGTTTTCGCCCATTTGTTTCTCTCCCTGCGCCTACAGGCCCAGAACCAGCTTGGCGACGATGTCGCGCTGGATTTCATTGGAGCCGCCATAGATCGACGCTGCGCGATTATTCAGGTAGCGGGCCGTCAAGGCCAACAGGTGTTCGGGTCCGATCAACGGAAAATTGCGACCTGCCCCCACGTCAACCGACTGGGCGACCGCCGCATAGTGCGCCGCCGCCTCGATTCCGATCTCGTCCAGACGCTGCAGGGCCTCGGTTCCCTGGGTCTTGAGCAGGGACGACACCGCCCCGGGATTCTTGCCCGCCGACAGGGCGCTAAGCACCCGATGCTCCGACACCTCTACGGCCTGAACCGCGATCTCGGCGTCCACAAGCCGCATGCGGAAGCGCGGATCGTCACTCAGCCGCTCCCCGTCGGACAGTTCCAGGCGCGCCACTTCACGCAGGCGTTCGACGGATGCGCGCAGGCCGGGCGAGGCCCCACCGCCCCGCTCGAACTCCAGCAGGTGCTTGGCTACGGTCCAGCCCTGGTTCTCGTCACCGATACGGCCGGACTTGGCGACACGGACATTGTCGAAGAAGACCTGATTGACCTCGTGCTCGCCGGCCAGGGTGATGATCGGCTCGACCGTGATCCCCGGCAGATCCATGGGCAGCAGCAAGAAGGTGATCCCCGCTTGCGGCTTACCCTCGGTCGAGGTGCGGACGAGGCAGAACATGTGGGTCGCCCACTGGGCGTGGGTGGTCCAGATCTTTGAGCCGTTGAGGACGTAGTCGTCGCCGTCGGTGACGGCCCTCATCTGCAGGGACGCCAGGTCCGACCCCGCCCCCGGCTCCGAATAGCCCTGACACCAGTAATCCTCGCCCGACAGGATGCGCGGCAGGTAGTGCGCCTTCTGCTCGGGCGTGCCGAACTTCATGATCACCGGCCCGACCATTTTCAGTCCCATGGGCGCAAGGTTCGGCGCGCCGGCGCGGGCGCATTCGGCGGCGAAGATGTAGCGCCGCATTTCGTTCCAGCCCGGGCCTCCGTACTCGACCGGCCAGGACGGGGCGACCCAGCCCCTGGCGTGCAGGATCCGCTGCCATGGGATGCTGTGGCGCTTCTCGGTGAAAACGCTGGTGGCGCGTCGCCCGACCTCCCGAAGCTCGGGCGTCAGCGCCTTGTCGATGAACGCACGCACCTCGTCACGAAACGCCAGGTCCTCCGGGTCGAGATCTAGATTCAAGCAACACTCCAAACGATCCGGAGGAAGAACGCCGACACCGGCGAACCGGCGTCGGCGCGAGGTTTCCCGAGGCGGGAAGGACTAGAAGTTCACCCGCAGACGCAACGCGACGGAGCGCGGACGCTCAATGGTGGCGAAGTACGACCCCGTCGCCAGCGGCACGTCGTTGGCGGTCTGGAAGGTGTGCTCGTTGGTCAGGTTGCGCATGACCAGGTCCAGCGACCAGTCACGGTCGGAGGGGCCGACGCCGACCAGCAAGTTCACCTTGGTCGTCGCCTTCTGCAGGGTCCGGGGATCGAGATCCTGGGCGCCGTAGAAGTCGTCGACATAGTTGGCCTGGCCGTCGACCGTCAGCTCGTAGTTGCCGATGGGCTTCACCCAGCGCACGCCGAAGCTGATCGTCCACTCCGGGGTGATCTGGTTGGTGCGGCCGGTCAGGTCGTTGACCCCGGCGGCCGAGCACAGGGCGCCGTTGGCGAACCCGCCGCTAGCAATCTGAGCCACGGTGCAACCGGCGTTCTTGTAGTCGGTGTACTCGAAGTCGATGTAGCCGAGGGCCGCGGTCAGGGTCAGTTCGTCCGCCGGACGCAAGCGGCCATCCAGCTCGATGCCCCAGGCCTTGGCCGCCGCCGCGTTGCCGACGACATAGGAGGTGCCGCCCGTGAACTGCGACGTCTGGATGTCGTCGTACTTCACATGGAAGATCGCGCCGTTCAGCTCCGCCCGGCCGCCGAAGCGCAGCTTGGCGCCGGCTTCGTAGGAGGTGGCCTTTTCCGGCAGGTAGGCGATCTCGCGCAGCATGCGCTGCTGGTACTGATCCGCCGTCTCGCCGGGCCGCGCGCCGCCGGTGCCGAAGTAGGCGGCGTTGAAGCCGCCGCCCAGGGTGCTGTGCGCCGCACTGACATAGAAGCTGGCCTCGTCCGTCGGCTTCCAGCGCAGGTTCGCCGACCAGGAGGTGTCGTTCTCCTTGCTGCTGGGCCGCAGAACGTGAGGCGTCGCTTCCAGCACCGCATTGGCGAGAGCCGCCAGCACCGGCGCCGGCAAGGCGCCGCCGGTCACCGCGTTGGTCAGGGTGATTTCCTGAAGCGCATCCTTCTTTTCAGACGCGTAGCGCAGGCCGCCGGTAGCCTCGAGCTTGTCGGTCAGGTCGATGGTCGCCTGACCGAAGATCGCCCACAGTTTGCTCTCCTGCTGGAAGCGGCCGAAACGGCTCAGCGGCGGGAACGGCACGCCCAGGGGCGCCGTGTTGGCGTAGGTCCAGCCGTCGTTGTCGAGCTGCGACTTCTGCAGATAGACGCCGGCCAGCGGCCGCACCTTGCCGATCGCCGCGAAGCTGATCCGGCTCTCCAGGCTGTACTGCTCGTACTTCTCTTCCTGCTTGACCTGCAGCACGTCGAGCGGACCCAGGTCGGCGTCGAAGGCGCGCAGGAAGTCGTAGCCGGAATAGGCCGCGATGGTGGTCCAGTCGCCGATGGGCGTGCGCCAGTCGAGGCGGGCCATCAGCTCATCCGTGCCGCCGTCCATGACGAAGGCCGAGCCGAGATCGAGGAAGGCCGAGCTGTTGCCCTGACGCGCCCTGCCGTCGATGTTCCCATCGACGCCCAGGCTGGACAGCAGCGGCGCCAGTGCTCCGCCGAGATGGATGATCTCGATCGGGTTGCCCTTGGTATCGAAGTCGCTGTGGTCGTAGCGGACATAGAGCTTGGCGTCCTCCGACAGGTCCGCCTCGGCCGACAGGCGGCCGGCCCAGTTGGTGTATCGGGGCTGCGCCTCGTCGTAGTAGCTGTTGTCGACCCAGCCATCCTTCATCTGATTGTACTGGAAGCCGGCGCGCACCCGCACGCCGTCGGAGACCGGGCCGGTGATGAAGCCGAGCACTTCGGTCTCGCCCTGCTCGAACTCGTAGCCGGCCGAGATCGAGCCGTCGAAGATCGCCAACGGTCGGGCGGAGTTGATGTTCAGGGCGCCGCCGACCGTGTTCTTGCCGAACAGAGTCCCCTGCGGCCCGCGCACCACCTCCAGCGAGCCCATGTCGAGGAAGGCGAAACGCGACTGCACGCCCCGTCCGCGATAGACGCCGTCGACGAAGGTCGCCACCGCCTGCTCGCCCGCCGCCTGCAGGTCGGAGTTGATGCCGCGCATCGAGATGACATCGGAGATCGGGCTCTGTGAGACCGTGAAGTTTGGGATGGTCCCGGTGAGGTCCTGGAAGCGGGTCACCCCCTGGGCCTGCAAGGTTTCGCCCTTCACGGCCGTGATCGAAAGCGGCACCTCCTGCAGGGTCGCCGTGCTCTTGGTCGCGGTGACGATCACCTGATCCAGGGTGTTGTTGTCCTGCGCCAAGGCGGAGCCGCCGGCGCACAGGGTCGCAAGGACGGCGCTGGACGCCGTCCGAAGCCAAAGCCTCATTCCCGTTCTCCCTCCGGCCGCGGCTGACGCGCGGCTCATCCGACCCGGACTTCATGGTCCCGAGTTCCACCGGAGCTTGCGGAAGGGGTTGAGGCGTAACAAGCTGTCGAAAATGATAGGGGCGGATGCGTGACGACGGGGCTGGAGCTGGTCGAGTACCTGGCGCGGGACGCCGCGCGCCTGGGGGCGGAGACGGGCCTGCCCTACATCGCCGCCAGCGCCGATATCGGCAGCCCCGAGCCGATGGTCGGCCTGGATGGACGCCCGCTGGCCGAGACCGTTTTCCGGTGGGTGGATCCAGCCCTAGAATACTGGCGCGATCGGAGCTTCGCCCTGCGGTCGCCGTTTGTCCACGCCGCGCGGTTCAGCGCCGAGCCCTTCTACTATCACGACCGCCGCTTCGGCTCCTGGCGACCCGCGCCGTGGATAGAGACCTTCAGCCGGGTGGAGACGCCGGACACCTTCGGCGTCGGCGCGGCGATCATCGCCCCGGCCTATCATCCGCGCGGCGTGATCGGCGCCATCGTCTGGGCCTCGCCCGACCCGGACGTGGATGTGAAGTCGGTGTTCGACGCCAAGGCCGGGCTTTTCCACGCCACGGCCCTGAAGCTGACCGGCGCCTATCAGGACGTCCGCCGCAGCATCCGGCCGGAGCCGGCCCGACTGACCAGGCGCGAAATTCAGTGTCTGAAATGGGCGGCCGCCGGCAAGACGGACGTGGAGATCGGAACCATCGTCCGTATCTCCACCCCCACGGTGCGTTTCCACATCACCAATGCGGCGGGAAAGCTGGGCGTCGGCGGCAGGTCGCAGGCGGTGCTGCGCGCCGCCAACCTCGGCTACATCGGCGCGGCCGCAGCGGGTTAGCCGAAACCGGTCCCGCCAAGGACCGAGCCGCCGTCGCAGTCGATGATCGTGCCGGTGATGTAGGCGGCGTTGTCGGTGCTGAGGAACAGGGCCACGTCGGCGATCTCGCGCTTTTCGCCATAGCGGCGCAGAGCGATGTTGTCCTTGATGCGCTTCTCGGCTTCCGCGGTCGGGGCCAGCCGCGCCATGCCTTCGGTGTCGGCGATCGGGCCGGGCGAGATAGCGTTCACCCGCACGCCCATGGCGCCCCACTCCATGGCCAGCACCTTGGTCAGCATGTTGATGCCCGCCTTCGCCGCGCAGACATGGGCCTGCATGACGCTAGGCTTCACGGCCTGGGGCGCGGTGATGCTGATCAGCGACGCGCCCGGCTTGCGCAGAAACTCGAACGACGCCCTCAGGACGTTGAAGGTGCCGATCAGATCGATGTCCACCACAGTCTTGAAGCCGTTGGCCGACATGCCCAGCGCCGGGGCGACGAAGTTGCCCGCCGCGCCGGACAGGACGATGTCAATCTCGCCGAACGCCTCGTGCGTGCCCTTCAGCGCCGCCTCGACCGCCGCGTAATCGCGCACGTCGGCGGAGAAGCCCACGGCCTCATGCCCCTTGGCGTTGAGATCGGCGACGGCGGCGTCGACCTTATCTTGGCTGCGGCTTATCACGGCGACCTTCGCGCCCTGCTCGGCGAACCGCTCGGCCACGGCCAGGTTGATGCCGCTGGTCCCGCCGGCGACGAAAGCGGTCTTGCCGGCCAGCAGGCCGGGCTTGAAGGCGTCATTCATGGGCTTCCCTCACGCGTTTTCGGCATAGTGAGGGGTGACCTGACGTCATGGCAATCCGGGGCTCAGTCGAGCTGAAGGCTCGACATATCGAAGCCGTGATACAGCGACAGGAACCGGAACGGGTTCTCCTGCCAGGTCCGATACATGACGTTGTTGATGTCCAGGCTGACGTCGAAATAGCGCAGTTGGGCCTGGGGGTGGCGAGCGTTCAGGTGGTGCCGCCCCAGCATCAGCGCGACTTGATCGATCCAGCGGGTCAGGTGGTCCCGGGTCAGCAGGCGGTTCAGATAGACCGAGACGAAACGGAAGAACGCCTCGGTGGTCGGTGTGGGGAAAGCCAGCACCAGATTGGCGGTAAGACGGGCGCCGGCGTTTGAGCTGTTCTCGTTCTCGTTGAAGACCAGGTCCGCGTCACGATTGCCGTCCAGCAGGTCCGAGACCCCGCGCTGAAGCAGCAGGTCGATGTCGGAGATGAACAGCGGCCGACGCAGGCGTCGAAGCAGGCCGCCAGCCTGCAGGAAGCGGATCGACTGGAAGTGTCCGATGGGCTTGGCGGCCATGCTCTTCGGCGGCGCGTCGTGGACCTTGGTCGTGACCGCCGCCTCGTCGAAATCGTCGCCGGCGAACACCAGGCGGTCGTCCGCCACATCCACCACCTGCGCCGATCGCGCCAGCCGCGCACCGCCGCCGATTACATGCACGACCACCATGCACGGCACGTCGCAATGCTTCAGAACGGAGCGCACATACCAGCGGCCGTACAACTCCACATAGGCCTCGTCGGCGGCGACCAGGAACACCACCTTGGCGCCCAGGGCGTCAGCGCGGGCGGCCACATCGTCCCAGCTCATCGCCTTTCCGGCGGCGTCCGCGAAGGTCGTCTCCGGCTCGGGCGCCGCGTCAGGCGTCGGGCCAAGAACAGCGGGAATGTCGATGGATTCCAGCATCAGACGGTAGTGACGTTCCCAGCCCGGCCAGCCGGTCTCCTCCGGCTCGGTGACATTGTGCCGCCCCTGGGCGGCGAGCAGCTTCTCAAGCTCCGCCAAGGCGTCTGGTTTCAACGGGCGGCACAGCAGGCCGCTGGCGACGTCGTGGATGTCCTTGAGCCGCACCAGTGGGTGCAGCGTCGGCCGATCCACAAGGGCGACCCGAGATCGGTGAGCAAGGTCACCGTCCTGATCCCCCCTGCCCCTGCAGACTTCGGCCATCACCTCGTGCGCCGAGATGTCATCGGGGTCCAGCGCCAGCAGAGCCTCGGCGTAGCGTCCGGCCCGCTCCATGTCGCCGAGCGTCTGGCTGCAGGTCATGGCCGTGCGCACGACGATCGGGTTATGCGGCGACAAGTCCGCCAGGGCCGAGGCGTAAGGCGCCGCCTGCGCCACGTCCTTGGAGCGCATATGGAGGTTGTAGCGCTCGATCGCCGGCTGCGTTTGCTCGACCATGTCACGCGCCAGATAGACGCCCTCCGGATGCCGCGCGCGCAGGTCGCCCAGAACCTTCAAGGCCTCCAGCGTCCGCCCGGCGGCGCTGTGGTTCTGCATCAGGGCGCGGAGGACGTCCTCACGGTCGGGCTCGACGCTCAGGACATGTTCAAGAACGGTCGCGGCGTCGCTCCACCGGCGCTCCTCCTGGAGACGCCGCGCGAGGTCGAGGACGGCGGCGGCTCCGCCGGCGCTCATAGGCCAGCGGCTTCCATGTCTTTCGCGGTCCACAGGCGGCTGTCCGCAGGCATGCGCCGACGGCGATGTCGTTCGGCCAACTTGCTCCGATAAAGTTCGTTGTAGTTGGGCTCGGCGAGCATTTCTTGCGCCTCGTGATCGAAGCTCACGCCGATCTCAAGATAGCGTTCGAGATTGATGAGGTCGGGCTGCGGCGTGCGGCCTTCCTGATGCTCCGCGCACATATGGGCGTAGAGGTCCTCTAGACCCGCGACCAGACCATCCATATCAAACAGAGTGGAGGTCGCCCGGTTCGCCTCCAAGCGAGCCCGTAGCGCCTCGACCTGGGCTCGATCGCCCGCCAGCGCTACGGCGCGCTCGACGTACTCAGCCGGCGTGTAGCAGATCAGATCCTCCAGCCCCGCGGCGCGAACCAGACTGCCGCAGACCCGCGCCGCGAAACAGCGACCGGCCAGGGTTAGCACGGGGACGCCCATCCAGAGCGCGTCCGACGCCGTGGTATGGGCGCCATAGGGCGTGGTGTCGAGGAACAGGTCCGCGAGCGGATAACGGGCCAAGTGGAAAGGATTATAGAGCTTCTGCGCGAAGACGATGCGTTCCGGGGCGATGCCGGCCGCGGCGGCATGCTCCCGCAGCCGCGCGTTGGTCGTCTCGTGGTGGTCGAGCAGCCAGAGCACGGAGCCGGGCACGCGTTGCAGAATCTCCATCCAACGCGCGAAGTTGAAGCGGGTGATCTTCTGGGAACCATTGAAGCAGCAGAACACGAAGGCGTCGTCCGGCAGCCCGGCGTCAGCCCGCGTGGGCTTTTCGGGCGCGACGACGCGCTTGCGGTCATTGGCCTGATAACAGGGCAGCCGCAGGACCTTCTCTGAGTAGTACATCTCCATCTCGGGCGGGATGATCCACTCGTCGGCGATGATGTAGTGGTGATAGGGCGTGGCCATCGTGCCGGGAAAACCCAGCCAGTTCACCTGGATCGGGGCGGGGCGACGGGCGAAGACCCCTGTGCGGCTATCACGCGTGTGTCCGTTGACGTCGATCAGAACGTCGATCCCGTCGGCGGCCACGCGCAAGGCGGCCTCGTCGTCGGTCATCCCCCGAATATCGACCCAGTGCTCGACCGCGCCCTGGATGCGCGCGCTGACTGCGCCGGTCGCCGGCCCGCAATAGTAGGCGAACACCTCGACCTTCTCTCGGTCATGGAGCTCGAACATCTCGGACATCAGATATCCGACCGCATGATCGCGCAGATCCGACGAAACATAGCCGACGCGGATACGGCGGCCCGCCAGATCGAATACGGCCTTGCTGCGGTCAAAGGTGTCGATGTCGAACGTTTCCGGCGTCGATCGCTCGGCGTAGGCGGCGGCCGAGCCGAGTTGCAGCAACGGATCATCGCTGTACGCGCCCAGGGACAACGGGTGAATGCCGCGTACGAGTTGGTCGCGGGTGACCGTCTCCGAAGGCACGATGATTGGCCACTTGCAGCCACCCAGCCGGCGGGCGGTGTACTGCTCGAGCACGTCGTACTGTTGAGGGTTCAGGTCCAAGCACTGATACAGCGCCGCCTCGGCGTCCTGACCAAGTTCGTGCTCGCCGAGAATACGGCCCAGTTGCTTCAGGGCCGTGGTCTTGTAGCCCAGCACCATGCCGGTTAGGGGGATCTGACGATCGACCGCGGCCCGCCACTGTTCGACCGCCTCATTGAGCAGGCCGCGCTTCTCGAGAACGCTGCCCAGATTGATGTAGCCCGGAAGGAAGTCCGCATTCACTTCGACGGAGGCGCGCAGGGAAGCTTCGGCCCCCTCGATGTCCCCAAGCTGCTGCTGAAGGCCAGAGTTGTTGAAGTAGGCGACGAAGACGTGCGGGTCCTTCGGATTGAAGGCGATCCAGATCCGATAGAGCTGCTCGGCCATGGCCGTATGGCCGGACGCGGCAAGCCGGTTCGTGCCTTCAAGAAGTTCAGCGAGAGAATACCCACCGGCAGCGATCCGCTGCACCGCAGATACGAACAGAGCTTCGGACATCAGCTTTCAACACGCTAGGTCGCAGGGACGCTTCGACGCGTTCGGCCCCGAAGTCGGACGTGACTCCAGATCGCTTGCCCGATTCGATCAAGCTGATCTTGGAACCCGCTAGGCCTCTGAACCACAAAAGAAAAACGGGCCGGTCATGACGCCATAACCGGCCCGTCCATCGTCGGTTTCCGAAGCGCTTAGTGAGGCCCGAAGAGAGCGCCCAACTGATCGCCATCGAAGTACTGCACCTGGGTATCCTTGATCCCCGCCACTTGAGCCGCGCTCATGGACGCGATGTTCGTGGTGCTCAGGGCGCCGATCTGGGTCGCCGTCAGGGCCCCGATCTGTGTCGCCGAGATCGCGTCGATGTCCGTGGTGGTCATCGCGCCGATCGCTGTCGAGGTCAGGCCGGCGAAGGCGTCGGCGCTGATCGCCGCGAACTGGGCCGGCTGGAACTCGCGGATGTCCGTGACGCTCAGCTCCTTGGTCTGCTCCTTGGTCAGGCCGGCGATCTGAGTGTCCGCCAAAGCCCCGACTTGGGTGCTGTTCAGGGCTGAGAGCAGACCCCCGTTCAAACGTCCGACCTGGGTCGAGGCCAGGGCCCCGATCTGCGCGGTCGTCAGGTCGCCGGCGTCCGTCGCGTTCAGCGAGCCGATCTGGACCAGGCTCAGCGCCTTGATCTGATCGGTTGTGAGCGACTGGAACTGCGTGCTCGTCATCGCCGACAGGTTGGCGCCGGAGATGTTCTTGAGCTGGGTGGTGGTCAGAGCCGCGATCTGGGTGGTCGTGAACTCGCCCATGTCGGTCGAGGTCAGCTCAACCAGTTGCGTGCCGCTCAGCCCCTGGATTTGCGTGGTCGACAGGCTGCCGAAGGTGGCCGAGTCGATGCTGTTCAGGTTGGTGGTGCTGAGCGCCCCAAGCTGTTCGGCCGAGAGCTGCTTGATCTGCGTCGTCGAGAAGTCGGCGAAATCAGTAGCCGACAGTCCCTTCAACTGGTTCGTGGTCAAGCCGCTGATCTGCGTGGCGTCGAGGCTGCGGACCTGTGTGTCGCTCAGAGCTGACAGGGCCGTCCCGTTCAGGCTGCCGACCTGGGTAGAGGTCAGGCCATCGAGATGGGTGCCGGTCAGAGAGGTCAGCTGATCGCCCGTCAGACGAGAAATTTGAGCCGTCGACATGGCGCCGATCTGGGTGGAGGAGAACTCCGCCACGTCGCCAGCCGACAGACCATTCAGCTGCGTAGCGGTCAGCGCCTTCACCTGGTCGGTCGTCAGGGCGCTGGTTTGAGCCCCCGTCAGAGCCGAGACCGCGGTGGCGGAGAGCGCCGCGAGCTGGGTCGTCGCCAGGTTGGCGATCTGGGTGGTGGTGAACTCGCCCACATCCGTGGCGCTCAGTTGCGAGAACTGCGCGGCGGTCAGCGCCTTCATCTGGTCGGCGTCGAAGCCCTGGATCTGGGTCGAGCTGAGGGCCGACAGGTTGGTGCCGGTCAGGGCGGCCAACTGCGTGCCCGCCAGACCATCGATCTGGGTGCTCGTGAACTCGGCCAGGTCGTCACCCGACAGCTTGCTCATCTGAGCGGTCGTCAGGCCGCTGAGTTGAGCAGCGTCCAGCGAGCGGACCTGCGTCTCGTTCAGCGCCGAGAAGTTGGTGGCGCTGAGACCGCCGATCTGCGTGGCGGACAGGCCGTCCAGCTGCGTCGTGCTCACCTGGGTGAACGAGGACAGGGCGCCAAGTTGGCTTGCCGAGAGCACGCCCAGCTGCGTGGCCGAGAACTCGCCGACGTCAGTGGCCGACAGAACTTCCAGCTGGCTGTTCGTCAGAGCCTTGATCGCGGTCGTCGACAGTGCAGCGAACTTGGTCGCATCCAGACCGGAAAGCGCCGTGCCCGTCAGGCCGGTGACCTGGGTGTTAGCCAGCGAGCCCAGCTGGGCCACGCTGAACTTCTGCAGGTCAGTCCCGTTCAGGCCCTTCAGCTGGTTGGACGAGATATTCTTCAGCTGGTCCGTCGTCAGAGCGCCGACCTGCGTGGTGTCGAGGCCGCCGAAGGCGTTGCTGCTCAGGCTCTTCAGCTGGCTAGCATTCAGGGCGGCGATCTGCGTCGTGCCGAACTCCGCGAACTCGGTGCTCGACAGGGCGTTGATCTGCTGGGTCGTCAGACCCGCGATCTGCGTCTCGTTCAGGCCGCGAACCTGCGTCTGGGTCAGGCTGATGAAATTACCCGTGGAGAGCGCGCCGAGCTGCGCGCCCGTCATCGCCCCCACCTGGGTGGTGGTGAACTCGCCGAAGTCGGTAGCGGACAGGTTCTTCAGCTGGGCGGTCGTGACGCCGGCAAGTTGCGCCGTACCAAGCGCCTGAACCTGAGTTTCGCTCAGGGCCGCGAAGTTCGTAGCGCCGAGCTGGCCGACCTGGGTCGAGGTCAAGGCGCTGATCTGCGTCGTGCTGAACTCGGCCATGTCGGTGGTCTTGAGCGCGCCGAGCTGAGCGCCGGTCAGACCCGAGATCTGAGCGTTGTCCAGCGAGCGGATCTGCGTCTCGTTCAGCGAGGTCAGGCCGCTGGCGCTGAGGGCGCCGATCTGGGTCGAGGACAGGCTGTCCAGGCTGGTCGTGCTGACTTCCGACAGACCCGCCAGGCTACCCAGCTGGGTCGCCGACAGCGCGCCGAATTGATCAGCGGTGAACTCGCCGATGTCCGTCGCCGAAAGCAGCTGGAGCTGCTTGGTGGAGAGGCTCTTGACCGCCGTCGTCGACAGGGCCGCGAACTGGGTCTTGTCGAGCGCCGACACCGCCGTGCCGGTCAGGCCTGCGACCTGAGCGCCCGCAAGCGCGCCGATCTGGGTGGACGTAAGCTTTTCAACCGCCGTCGCATCGAACTGCCCGAGTTGGACAGCCGTCAGAGACTTCATCTGCTCGGTCGTCAGGGCGCGCACCTGGGTGGTGTCGAACGCCTTCAGCGCCGTGCCCGTCAGGCTCTTCAGCTGAGTGTCCGTCAGGGCGGCCATCTGGGTCACGCCGAACTCACCAAGGTCGGTGGCCGACATCTTGCTCAGCTGGGCCGTGGTCAGACCGCGGATCTGCGTGTCATCAAGCCCTCGGACCTGGGTCTCGGTCAGGCTGGAAAGCGCGGTGACCGACAGCGCGCCCAATTGCGCCGCAGAGAACTCGGCCACCTGGGTGGTCGTGAAGTCACCGAATTCGGTGGAGCTCAGAGCCGACAGCTGGGTCGTCTTGACGCCCGCGATCTGGGCGCTGTCGAGATAGCCGACCTGGGTGCTGCTCAGCGCCTGGAACTGCTGAGCGCTCAGCTTGCCGATGGTGTCGGCGCTGAGACCCTGGATCTGGGTCTGGCTCAGGCCGCTCATCGCGCCGGTCGACAGGGCTGTGATCTGCGTGCCGGCAAGAGCGCCGAACTGGGTGGCGGTCAGTTCGCCTATGTCGGTGGAGCTCAGCTTGCTGATCTGCGCCGCCGTCAGCTTGTTCAGTTGCCCCGCATCCAGCGAGCGCATCTGCGTGCTGCTCAGGGCGGAAAGGGCCGTACCCGTCAGAGCGGCGACCTGCGTATTGGCCAGGGCGGCGATCTGGGTGGTGGTCAGTTTCTCGGCCGCCGTAGCGTCAAGCTGGCCGAGCTGCGCGGTCGACAGGAGCTTCACCTGATCGACGCTTAGCGCGGCCATCTGGGTCGTGTCGAAGGCCTTAAGCGCCGTGCCGGACAGCGACTTGATTTGAGCGTTGCTCAAAGCAGAGATCTGGGTGGCGCCGAACTCGCCAAGGTCGGTGGTCGAGAGCTTGCTCAGTTGAGCCGTCGTCAGGCCGCGGACCTGCGTTTCATCGAGCCCCTTCATCTGGGTCTCGTTCAGCGCCGACAGCGCCGTGTTCGACAGCGCGCCCAGTTGCGCGGCCGAGAAGCTGGCCACCTGGGTGGTGGTGAATTCGCCGAAGTCGGTCGCGTTCTTGCTCAGAGCGCCGATCTGGGCAGCCGTCAGGCCCT
>CAJYMH010000010.1 GCA_913776195.1 uncultured Caulobacter sp. | reverse complement strand
TCCTATGCAAATTCTGCGAAACCGAAGCCTGAGAGCCTTGCTTCTCGGCGCCGCCCTGTCGCTTCCAGCCATCGCTCACGCCGAGCCTACCGACGCCATGCGTCAGGCGGCGACCGACGGCGTCGATGCGCGCGCCAAACTCACCCAGGAGATGGTCGACAGCGTCTTCAGCTTCGCCGAGCCCGGCTTCCAGGAGTTCAAGACGTCGGCCTACATCACCGGCATCCTGGAAAAGAACGGCTTCAAGATCGAACGCGGCGTCGCCGGCATCCCCACCGCCTGGACCGCCACCTGGGGTGAAGGCGGCCCGCTGATCGCGCTGGGCAGCGACATCGACGCCCTGCTGGCCCTCTCGCAGGTTCCCGGCGATCCGAACATCAAGCCGCAGGTGGAAGGCGCCCCGGGTCATGGCGAAGGCCATAACTCGGGCATGCCCCTGATCGTCACCGCCGCCCTCGCGGCCAAGGACGTGATGGTCAAGAACAAGCTTCCGGGCCGGCTGATGATCTGGCCGGGCGTGGCCGAGGAGCTTCTGGCGACCAAGGCCTTCTATGTGCGTGACGGCTTGTTCAAGAACGTCGACGCTTCGATCTTCACCCATGTCAGCCGCGACTTCTCCACCGGATGGGGTCCGGCGGGCAATAACGGCATGGTCTCGGTGGAATACACCTTCACAGGCAAGACTTCTCACGCCGCGGGGGCGCCGTGGGCGGGGCGCAGCGCCCTGGACGGCGTCGAGCTGATGAACACCGCCTGGAACATGCGTCGCGAACACCTGCCGGTGACCCAACGCTCGCACTACGTGATCACCGACGGCGGCGGCCAGCCGAACATCGTCCCAGGCACGGCGACAGTCTGGTACTATTTCCGCGAACAGACCTTCGATTCCATCCGCAACCTCTATGAGCTTGGCAACAAGATCTCCGAGGCGGCGGCCATGGGCACGGACACCACCGTGAAGCGCCGTCTGCTGGGCTACGCAGCCCCGAACTACGGCAACAAGCCGCTGGCCGAAGCCGCCTACGCCAACATCAAGCGGGTCGGCATGCCGCAATGGTCCGACGCCGACCAGGCCTTCACCAAGGCCGTTCAGGAAGCCAACAAGTTCAAGATCGAACCCCTGGCCACAGAGGTCGCGGCGCTCTCAACGCCCGATAGCCGAGGGCCCTCCATGGGCGGCGGCTCGGACGACATCGGCGACATCATGTGGACGGTGCCGACCATCACCATCCGCTATCCGTCGAATGTTCCCAACGCCATCGGCCACAACGTGACGTCCGCCATGGCCATGGCCACGCCGATCGCGCACAAGGGCGCGCAGGTCGGCGCCAAGGCGGTCGCCTTGACCATTCTGGATCTGGTCACCACGCCGTCGCTGGTGGCGGAGGCCAAGACGTACTTCCAGACGGTCCAGCTAAAGGATCAGAAATACGATCCGGTGCTGACCAAGGACGACAAGCCAGCCATTCATCTCAACACAGAGATCATGGCGCGCATGCGGCCCAAGATGGAGCCGTTCTATTACGACCCGAAGAAGCACAAGACCTATCTGGAGCAGCTTGGGATCGCCTATCCGCCGGCGAAATGATCGCGGACGGCCGCCGGCTCATCCCGGGCCGGCGGTTATTCCTTGTCCTGAAACACGATGGGAGGAACGCCGCGACGCGCGACCTCACGCATGACGAAGCTGCTGCGGATCTTGGCCACGTTCGGCAGGGTCGAAAGCTCCCGCCGATAGACCCGGTCGTAGTCCTCGAAGGACTCCACATGCAGCATGATCAGGAAGTCGGTGTCGCCCGAGACGAAGCCGCAATAAGAGATGGACGGGCATTTCACGACCTCCCGCTCGAACTCGTTGAGCGCGCGGTCGGTCTGGGAGCTCAGCTCGATGGCGACGAATACCACCACGCTGTAGCCCAGCAGAGGCATGTTTAGGTCCGCCGAATAGCTGACCACCGCCCCACGCTCCTCAAGCCCCTTTCGGCGCCGAGCGACGGCGGTGCTGGACAGGTTGATCTTCTCGCCCAGCCAGACGTCCGAGGCCCTTCCGTCAGCGGAGAGCTCTTTCAAAAGCTGATAATCGACCTGATCGAGGTCAAGTTGTTCGGATTTCGCCATCAACCGAAGGCCCTTGTGTATAAATCTGCGGCAGAATCCAATTTTTGACTTTGATTTTCGTCGCGGAGCAAGTCCTCGGATCAGGCGATCATAATATTGAACGCGTCATGATCGGATTTTGACCGCCAGAGTGCGTGAAGCATCCAAGCTGACAACGCGAACGCCTCGTCGAAGTCGCCTTCTAGAGCGGCGTGACGGGCAGGGGACGAACATCCAGGCGAAAGACCGCGGCCCCTGAACCGCGGAACGTCGGGGGGCATCGAGTGCGGCGCGGGACGAAACGGCGTTGGCGGCGAAGGCCGTCAGCGAACGAGCCCGCGCGCCGCAGCCAAAACCCGCGCCCCTCAAGATGACAGGGGTCATCGGGGTCGCGGGGATCATCGGTGAGTAACGCAACGAGATTTTGAAACTTCATCTTGGGGGACAATGATGAGATTTTCGACCAGCAAGACAGTACGGGACCTGCGCCGCTGGGCTTTCGCGACAGCCAGCCTCGCGGCGATCACGACATCGGGCCATGCGGCATCCGCCCAGGACGCACCGGCCGCTGAGGTCGAAGAAATTCTGGTCACCGGCTCACGCATCGCCCGCGACGGTTATGCGGCGCCGACACCGGTGAACGTTCTCGGATCGGAGGAGATCGCCGCCGCGGCTCCGGCCAACATTGCGGATTTCGTGAACACACTTCCCTCGGTGGCGGGCAGCTCCACCGCCGCCAACTCGTCCGGCTCGCTCAGCAACGGCGCGGCCGGCATCAGCGCCCTGAACCTTCGGGCACTGGGGACGGGGCGCACCCTGGTTCTGTTCGACGGCCAGCGCTCCGTGGTCTCAGCGGCCACCGGCCAGGTGGACACCAACACGTTTCCGCAGTCGCTGATCTCGCGCGTGGAAGTGGTGACCGGAGGCGCGTCTTCGGCCTACGGCTCCGACGCCGTCGGCGGCGTGGTCAACTTCATCCTCGACAAGGAATACACCGGCCTGAAGTCGTCGGTGGAGTACGGCGAAACGACCTACGGCGATGGTGGAAACTGGAAGTTCAACGTCACCGCGGGCGGCGGCTTCGCCGGCGGGCGAGGCCACTTCCTGGCCAGCGCCGAATGGGTCAGCCAGGACGGCGTCCACACCATCGACCGCGACTGGAACCGCAGCGGCTATTTCGCCATCCGGAACACCGACCTTTCGGCGGGGGCGCCCTACTATCTTGTAAGGGACAATGTCGGGATCTCAGCCTATACGCCCGGCGGTCTGATCACGGCCGGCCCGCTGCGCGGGACCTATTTCGGAGTCAACGGCGCGGTCAACCAACTGGCCTATGGCGCTGTGTCAGGCCAATGGATGGTGGGCGGTGACTGGGACTACGCCTCTTCCGCCATGGTGGGGACCAACACCCTGATCCCCGATGAGGATCGCTCCAGCTACTTCGGTCGCGCCAGTTTCGAGCTGACACCCAACGTCGAGCTGTTCGTCCAGGGCTCGTACGCCAAGTACGAAGGGCTCAGCTACTACATCTCGCCGACCCAGACCGGGATCACCATCCGCTCTGACAACGCCTTCCTGCCAGCCTCGGTCCGCAACCAGATGACGGCCCTGGGCCTGACCACCTTCACCATGGGCACCAGCAACATCGACATGCCCGCCTCGGGCAGCGCCATGGTGCGGGAGACTGAACGCTACGTTGTCGGCGGTAAGGGCGACTTCTCGGCTCTCGGCCTCGATCTGTCCTGGGACGCGTATTACCAGCACGGCGAGACCAAATCCCACGAACAACTGACGCCGACCTGGAATACGGCGCGGTTGACCCTCGCGACCGACGCGGTGCTCAGCAACGGTCAGATCGTCTGTCGCTCGACCCTGACCAACCCCACCAACGGCTGCGTTCCGCTCAACCGCTTCGGCGTCGGCGTCGCCAGCCAGGCAGCCCTCAACTACGTGCTCGGCACGCCCCTGCGCGACCAGGCGTTCACCCAGGACGTCGTCGCCTTCAACCTGTCGACCAATAGCGTGCAGGGCTGGGCGGGCCCGATCTCCCTGGCGACCGGCGCCGAGTATCGCAAGGAGAAGATGTCCGGCTCTGTCGAGGCCCAGTACGAGACCGGCTGGAAGTACGGCAACTTCCGTGTCACCAGCGGCGAGTACGACGTGCTGGAGGCCTATGCCGAGGCCGTGGTGCCGATCTATCAGGGCCTTGATTTCAACGGCGCCTTCCGCCTGACCGACTACAGCACTTCGGGCACGGTGAAGACCTGGAAGGCCGGCCTCACCTATCAGCCGATCCAGGACATCAAGTTCCGCGCGTCCGCCTCCCGCGACATCCGGGCCGCCAATATGAGCGAGCTCTATGACGCCGGCACGGCGCGCAGCAACTCGGTCAACATCAACGGCGTCTCCGTTCCCTTCGTGCAGAACCTGCAGGGCAACCCGCAGGCCAAGCCCGAGGTGGCCGACGGGTACGGGGTCGGCGTCGTGGTCTCCCCGCGGTTCCTGCCGGGCGTGCAAGGCTCGATCGACTACTACGACATCAAGGTCGATGGGGTGATCAGCTTCGTCACCGCCCAACAGACGGCCGACTACTGCTACCTCCAGAACGTCCAGTCCTACTGCGGCAATCTCAAGTTCAACGGCGCCGTGCTGAGCACGATCGACCTCTACTACGACAACCTCAACCAGATGACGGCCAAGGGTCTCGATATCGAGGTATCCTACCGGACCGACCTGGCGGATTTGGCGTCGTGGGCCAAGGGCGCCCTCACCCTGCGCGGCATGTTCACCCACTACATCGAGAACGTGACCGACGACGGCGTCACCGCGATCGATCTGGCAGGCGCCAACACCAGCAGCACGCCGGATTGGGTCTATCGCCTCAACGCCACCTACCAGCTCGATCCGTGGACGTTCAACGTCACGGCGCGGGGCGTGAGCAGCGGCGTTGTCAGCAATGCATTCACCGAGTGCACGAGCTCTTGCCCCGCGAGCGTCGCGCCGTTCTACACGATCAACGACAACAGCGTGGACGGCGCCATCTATTTCGACGTCCAGGCCGCCTATGACTTCGAGGTCCGCGGCGTGGAAGGCGAAGCGTTCTTCTCGGTCCGCAACCTTTTCAACAGCGAGCCCGTGCTGGTCGGCAACCCGAACAACCTGGGGGCCGAGAACACCGTCGGCTATCCGCAAACCAACCGAAATCTCTACGACACCATCGGCCGCACCTTCCGCGTCGGCCTGCGTATGGACTTCTAAAGCCCTTGAAGCGATTGAGCGACCGGCGTTCTCGCCGGTCGTTTCTTCTGGCGTCTTTTGCGACGCGGGACTAAAGGACGCGTCTCTTGTACCGGCCCGTCGAGCGCCGTACGCCGCGACTGAGTCTCACTTGAGCCTGACCGCAAAACCCAACGACTATACGGCCTATCCGGATTCCGCCGGCCGCTTCGGCGAATTCGGCGGTCGCTACGTCGCCGAAACCCTGATGCCGCTGGTCCTGGAACTGGACCGCGCCTACGCGCAGGCCAAGACCGATCCGGCGTTCCAGGCCGAGCTGAAAGGCTATCTGACCCACTATGTGGGCCGCCCCAGCCCGCTCTATTTCGCCGAGCGCCTGACGAAGCACTTCGGCGGCGCGAAGATCTATTTCAAGCGCGAGGAGCTGAATCACACCGGCGCGCACAAGATCAACAACTGCATGGGCCAGATCCTGCTGGCCCGCCGCATGGGCAAGACCCGGATCATCGCCGAGACCGGCGCGGGCCAGCATGGGGTGGCCTCCGCCACCGTCTGCGCCCGCTTCGACCTGCCCTGCGTGGTCTATATGGGCGCGACGGACGTGGCCCGTCAGAAGCCCAACGTCTTCCGCATGAACCTGCTGGGCGCCGAAGTGCGACCCGTGACCTCCGGCGCGGCGACCCTGAAGGACGCCATGAACGAGGCCATGCGCGACTGGGTCACCAATGTCGCCGACACCTATTACCTGATCGGGACCGCGGCCGGTCCGCATCCCTATCCCGCCATGGTCCGCGACTTCCAGGCCGTGATCGGCGCCGAGACCCGCGAGCAGATTCTGGAGATGGAAGGCCGCCTGCCGGACGCCGTGGTCGCCTGCGTCGGCGGCGGCTCCAACGCCATCGGCATGTTCCACCCGTTCCTCAATGACGAGGGCGTGCGCATCTATGGCGTCGAGGCTTCCGGCCACGGGCTGGAGACCGACAAGCACGCCGCCTCCCTGACCGGCGGCCGTCCGGGCGTGCTGCACGGCAACCGCACCTATCTGCTGCAGGACGGCGACGGCCAGATCATCGACGCCCACTCCATCTCGGCGGGCCTGGACTATCCAGGCATCGGGCCGGAGCATTCCTGGCTGCACGACGTGGGCCGGGCCCACTACCTGACCTGCACGGACAAGGAGGCCCTCGAGGCCTTCCAGCTGTGCGCCGAGCTCGAAGGCATCATTCCGGCCCTTGAAAGCGCCCACGCCCTGGCCAAGCTGGGCGAAGTGGCGCGCGACGTCGGCAAGGACGGCGTCATCGCCCTTTGCCTGTCCGGTCGCGGCGACAAGGACATCTTCACCGTGGCCGACGCCCTGGGACGCCAGATTTGACCAAGGACCGCATCGACCGCCGCTTCGCCGCGCTGGCCGGCGAGGACCGCGCCGCGTTCGTCGCCTACATCATGGCCGGCGATCCCGACGCCGCGACCGCGCTGGAGATCATGCGTGGGCTGCCCGCCGCCGGGGCTGACATCATCGAGCTGGGCTTTCCCTTCTCTGATCCCATGGCGGAGGGGCCGACCATCCAGCGCGCCAGCCAGCGCGCCTTGGCCGGCAAGATGACCACCAAGGGCGTGCTCGCCACTGTCCGGGCCTTCAGAGAGACTGACCAGGACACACCCGTGATCCTGATGGGCTATCTGAACCCGCTGGTGAACTACGGCTTCGAAGCCTTCGCAGGCGACGCCGCCGAGGCGGGCGCCGACGGCCTGATCGTGGTCGATTGCCCGCCGGAAGAAGCCGATCCGCTGGTCGATGCTCTGGATGCGGCGAATCTCTCGCTGATCCGCCTGGCGACCCCGACCACCGACGACGCGCGCCTAGGGGTTGTGGTTCGCCGTACTTCGGGCTTCGTCTACTACGTCTCCGTGGCCGGGGTGACCGGCGTGCTGGAAGCGGACGCCGACGCTGTGGCCCCTGCCGTGGCGCGGGTTCGCGCAGCTTCAGGCCTTCCCGTGGCGGTGGGTTTCGGCATCAAGACGCCCGAACGTGCGGCCGCCGTGGCGCGGGTCGCCGACGCAGCCGTGGTCGGCTCGGCGCTGATCGACGAACTGGAATCGCATTTGTCATCGAACAAAAACGTGACCTCGGCGGTTCTTTCAAAAGCTGAAGAGCTTGCTAACGCTGTGCGCTTCGCACGTTCCCAGAAGGCTTGAGTGGTGAAGGCTATGGCTATGGCGGACCCCCAAGACCCCAAGAAGACCGAAAAAGCGGCCAAGGCCGCCTCGGGAGAGCGCTCGCGCGGCGGCTGGCTGGCCAAGATCGCGCCGGGCGTTCGCGGCGCCTTCGTCAAGCGCGAGACGCCCGACAATCTTTGGGTCAAATGCCCCGACACCGGCGAGATGATCTATCGCCCCGACCTGGAAGCGGCCCTTTGGGTCACTCCGGCCGGGCGTCACATGCGGATCGGGCCGGACGCGCGTTTCCGCTTCACCTTCGACGATGGCAAGCACGAGATCCTGCCGAGCCCGCAGGTGACCGAGGACCCGCTGAAGTTCTCGGACGGCAAACCCTACAAGCAGCGCCTCGTCGAGGCCCGCAAGAAGACCGGCGAACAGGACGCCATGGCCATCGGTTTCGGCGAAATCGCCGGCCTGCCGACGGTGGTCTTGGTCCAGGACTTCGCTTTCATGGGTGGTTCGCTCGGCATGGCCGCCGGTGAAGGCTTCATCGCCGCCGCCGACGCCGCCGTCGAGCGTGGGGCGCCCCTGGTGATCTACACCGCCGCCGGCGGCGCCCGGATGCAGGAAGGCGCGCTGTCGCTGATGCAGATGGCCCGCACGACCCTGGCGATCCAAAAGCTGAAGACCGCCGGCCTGCCCTACATCGTGGTGCTGACCGACCCGACCACGGGCGGCGTCACCGCCTCCTACGCCATGCTGGGCGACGTGCATCTGGCCGAACCGGGCGCCCTGATCGGCTTCGCCGGCCAGCGGGTGATCGAGCAGACCATCCGTGAGACCCTGCCGCCGGGCTTCCAACGCTCGGAGTTCCTCGTCGAAAAGGGCATGGTCGATCGCGTCACCCCCCGCAAGGAATTGCCGGCGGTGCTGGGCTCGATCCTCAACACCCTGATGATGGGCCGGGCGCGCAAGAAGGCGGCATAGCCGCCTCAGCCATGAGCGACCACCTTCGCGCGCATGACGCCGCCCTGGCGCGGCTGCAGGCGTTGCATCCCAAGAAGATAGACCTGTCGCTGGAGCGCATGCGCCGGTTGTGCGCGGCTTTGGGCGATCCGCAGGACCGCCTGCCGCCGACCATTCACGTGGCGGGCACGAACGGCAAGGGTTCCACCGTCGCCTTCATGCGGTCGATCGCCGAGGCGGCGGGCCTGAAGGTTCACGTCTTCACCTCGCCCCACCTCGTCCGCTTCGCCGAGCGCATCCGCCTGGGCGGCACGCTGATCGAGGACGGCCACCTGGCCGAGATCCTCGACCGGGTGGAGGCGGCCAATGACGGCCTACCGATCACCTTCTTCGAGATCACCGCCGCCGCCGCCCTGGTCGCCTTCGCCGAGACGCCGGCCGATCTGCTGCTGCTGGAGGTTGGTCTGGGCGGTGTTCTGGACGCCACCAACGTCATTCCCGCCCCGGCCGTCAGCGTCATCACCCCGGTGGACATCGACCACCGGGAGTTCCTGGGCAATGATGTCGCCACCATAGCCGGCGAGAAGGCCGGGATCATCAAGACCGGCGGCAAATCCGTCAGCGCCCGCCAGCAGGATGAGGCGCAGGCGGTCATCGAGGCTCAAGCGGTGCGGACCGGCTCGCCGCTGACGCTTATGGGCCGTGACTTCGACGCCTGGAGCGCGGGCGGGCGGCTGCTGGTTCAGATGGAGGATCGGCTCCTCGATCTGCCGGAGCCGTCGCTGTTCGGGGCGCATCAAATCGACAACGCCGGCCTGGCGGTCGCCGCACTGCTGGCGCTGGGGGATCCGCGCATCGACGACGAGGCCATCGCAAAGGGAATTTCTTCAGCCGTTTGGCCGGCCCGGTTCCAGCGCCTCACCGCCGGCCCGTTCGCACTCAAGGCGCGCGTCGCAGGGACGGACTTTTGGCTAGACGGCGGACATAACCCGCACGCCGCTCACGCCCTGGCCGACGCGCTGGGCCACCTGTCGGTCAAGGACGGCCGCCCGGTGGCGGTCATCGCCGGCCTGTTGGCCAACAAGGACGCCGACGGCTTCTTCCAGGCCCTGGCGCCCTTGAACCCTGTGATCTTCACCACGGGCTTCGAGGCGGACGCGGCCGCCGATCCGGTGACCCTGGCTCTCGCCGCCAAGACCGCCGGCCTGCGGGCCATCGCCTGCCCGGATATCGACGCCGCCCTGGCGGAGGCTCTGATGCAGGATGGGCCGCCGCATATCGTGGCCGCCGGATCGCTCTATCTGGCCGGCGAAATCCTGGCCCGTTCGGAAGAGACCTGGCCCCGCTGAAGGCGGTTGCAGCCGCCGCCTAGCCGCGACGCCCTGTCGCAGGCGCGGACGCCATAGCTTGCCGCCCCGCCTTTCGTCGCGTCTGTTGCGCCAAGTAGCGCACATGCGAAGGGGGCGTGGTGGGGGTGCTGGGTTTAAGATCGCCGGTGGTGACCGTCGTGGCGGCGGTGTTGCTTGGGCTCGCCGCCTTGATAGCGGCGACCGCCATGGCGCTCTCCACACCGCGCTTAGGGCTTGATCTCGCGCCGGCGGACGATGGCGGCGTCGTTATCGAGCGCGACGCGGCAGGCGCGCTGAAGGGCGAGCGCCTTCTGTCGATCGCGGCCGGCGATCGGATCGTTCTTCCGCTTTCCGACGACTTGATCGAAGAGCCGGACGTCATCGACAGCTTTCCGGGCCGCGACCGCTTCATGGAGCGGCAACAGGCGCTGGCGGGCCTGCTGGCCCAAGGCGCCGTAGAACTGCGACTTCGAAAGGTTGACGGTGCGGAACGTCGGATCGCGATATCGCCGCGTCCAGCGCTTATTGGCGACCTGCCCTTCGGCTTCTGGTTTCAGGTGGGCGTCGGCTTTGGCGGGCTGCTGATTTCGGCTTGGGTCTGGGCCATGCGGCCGGGGGACTGGGCAGCGAGGATGTTCGCCCTGACCGGATTGGCCATGCTGATCTTCACCCATGCGGCGGCGATCTACAGCACTCGCGAACTGGCGCTCGACGCCGGGCTGTTCCGCGTTCTGACCGCGGCCAACTATGTCGGCGCCAGCCTGTTCGGGGTGGCGATGATCAATGTCTTCCTGAGCTACCCCAAGCGGGTGACGCCGCCCCCCGGCCTTCTGGTCGCGCCGTTGATCTTCGGACTATGGGGCGCGGCTGGGATGCTGCGGCTGCTGCCGGATGTGGCGATCAGCTATCACCTGCCCATCGTGACCGAGATGGCCCTGATCGTAGCCGCGATACTGGCCCAGGCCATCGCGGTGCGCAAAGACCCGGCTTCTCGCGCGGCGCTGCTGTGGCTAGGCCTCTCGGTCACGATCGGCGCCGGGGCTTTCGTCGCCATGATGGCCGCACCACAGGTTCTTGGCTTCGCCCCAGCCATGCCGCAGGGCTATGCCTTCGGCTTCTTCCTGCTGATCCATGCGGGCGTCGCCCTGGGTCTGCGCCGCTACCGCCTGTTCGATCTCAAGGACTGGGCCTTCACTATCCTGTTCTACGCCGGCGCAGCCGCCGCCTTCGTGGTGCTCGACGTAATCCTGGTCATGACCCTTCCTCTGGAGCAGGCGCCGGCCCTTGGCCTGTCGCTGCTGGTGGTCGCCTTCGCCTATCTGCCCCTGCGCGACTGGCTATGGAGACGCATGGTCGCGCGCCGCACCCTGGAGGACCATGAGCTGTTCAATGCGGTGATCGAGGTCGCCTTCGGCGGCAGCCGACGTGAGCGTGGCGACCGTTGGCGTGAGCTGCTGAACCGGCTGTTCGAGCCCCTGGACGTCACGCCGCTGGAAAATGGCCCAACGACGCCCCAGGCCAGCGAGGACGGCCTGCGCCTGACTCTCCCCGCCACCGCCGACAGCCCCGCCCTGGCGCTACGGTATCCATGGCGGGGACGCGGACTGTTCGGCCGGCCACACCGGAAGCTGGCGCGGCAGCTGGCGGCGATGATGAGCCACGTCCAGGACAGCCGCGAGGCCTATGAGCGCGGGGTCAGCGAGGAGCGCCGCCGCATCGCCCGCGACCTGCACGACGACGTCGGCGCCCGTCTGCTGTCGGGCCTGCACACCAAGGATCTGCCCGGCGCCCGCGAGGCGGTGCGCGAGGCCCTGAGCGACATTCGGGTGATCGTCAGCGGCATGACCGGCGACGGCCTGCCGCTGAGCCAGGTGGTGGCCGATCTGCGCCACGAGACCGCCCGGCGACTGGAATCAGCGGGCCTGGCGCTGGACTGGGAGACCCCCGCGACGGACGCGGATGACGCCCTGCTGGACTACCGCACCTATCGCGCCCTGATCTCCGCCCACCGGGAGATGATCAGCAACGCCATCCGCCACGCCCAGGCCTCACGCGTCAGCGTCGCGGTCCGGGTGGAAAACTGCCGGCTTCACACCACGGTCAGCGACGACGGCGTCGGCCTGAGAGAGCGGGTTGGAGACGGCGTCGGCGGATCGGGCCTGCGCAACATGAGCCGGCGGATCGACGAGCTGGGCGGTGAGCTGACCTTCCCCGACCAGGCGCGGGGGGCGGGCGTCGCCCTGTCCCTGCCGCTGAGCCTCGCATGACCTCCCCCGTTCAGGGGATAAGCAGGGCGGGAGGCCGCCCCTAAGGTGCCGCCCTCTGACGGACGGAGCGCCGCGATGCCAAAGCCAGACAGCACGCAACGGCTCAAGGGGCTTGTGGTGGAGGATCAGTCCGCCACGCGTGAATGGCTCGTCGGGGCGCTGGATCAGGCTTTCGACATCGAGATCGTGGCGGTCGAGAACCTGCGCGGGGCGCGGGAATCCCTGCAATGGCGGACGCCCGACGTGGCGCTGGTGGACATCGGCCTGCCGGACGGGTCGGGGGTCGATCTGGTGCGGGAGCTCGCCCGCGAGCATCCGGCCGCCACGCCCATCGTCACCACCATCTTCGACGACGACGCGCACCTGTTCGACGCCATAGCGGCGGGAGCCCAGGGCTATTTGCTGAAGGACCAGGACACCGCCGCCTTCGTGGAGGCGCTGAAACGTATCGGGCGAGGCGAGCCGCCCCTGTCGCCGTCCATCGCCCGACGGATGCTGGAGCATTTCCGGACAGCCCCCGCCCCATCGCCGGCGGAGGACCTGGAGCCCCTGACGCCCCGTGAGACGGAAGTGCTGGCCCTGCTCGGACGCGGCCTGCGGGTGGGTGAAGCGGCGCGGGTTCTGGGCATCAGCGACCACACGGTCGCCGGCTATGTGAAGACCGTCTATCGCAAGCTGAGCATCGCCTCGCGGGCGGAGGCGGCGTTGGAGGCGGCCCGGCGCGGCCTGGTCTGACACCCCCCCTGAATCGGGGATGCCACCCCCCGGCGGCGATCCCTAACGTCCCCGTCCGGGAAGGCCGGACGCCTGTTCGGCCAAGGCAGATGGGGATTTCATCACATGGCGACCGTACCGACGATCGGCGACTTTTCCTGGCTGATCCAGCTGGTGGACGCGGGGCTGATCAAGGCCAGTTTCAAGTTCAGCGACATCCGCGCGATGCTGCAAAGCCTCGGCGCCCTGACGCCTGAGACCGATGCGGCGTTGAAGACGGTGGAGGCCAATCCGGGCCTGATCGACATCGGGGTGCAGACGCTGAAGGACGCCTTGGCGAAGTACCCGCCCAGCACGCCGCTGAGCGAGATCACCGGCGGCGGCACGCCCACCACCCCGACCAATCCGGTGGTGACGCCTTCGGTCCAGCAGGTGCAGGACGCCTTCAAGGCCCTGGCCGGGATCGCGGCCACCTCCTCCAAGGCGATGGAGGAGTTCCTGACCACGCCCACGGGCCAGAAAGTGAAGAACGAGTTCTATGCCGAGGCCCAGGAAATGGCGAAGTGGGTCACCCAGCTGAACGCCGGGACCGCAACACCCGCCCAATTCCTGAACAAGATGGTCGAGTTTGGCTCGGACACCACCGGCGTCGCCCTGCAGGTCTATCAGTTCTTCACCGGCAAGATTCCGACCCAGACGGGCATGACCTATCTGGTGGACAGCCCCGCCAATCCGGCCGACCTCACGGATCTGACCTACGCCCTGCTGAACGCCGAGAACCGCTACATCAACATGGCGGTCAACCTGGGGGTGAAGGGCGAGGGGGCGAGCGCCTTCAACACCGCCTACGGCGCGCTCGACTTCAAGGCGGCGGTGACCAAGCTCTACGCGGCGATCATCGGCAACAGCGAAGCGGCGGCGAAGGGCGTCAACGTCAGCGCCGCCATCGACTACGTCGTCGCCCAGGAAGCGTACTTCAAGGCGCTGGGCGGCGGCGATATCGGGGCCAAGGCCGCCGCCGCCGGCTTCCTGATGCACAAGGGCCTGCAGGCGGGCGTCGGCGTCTATGACCACGCGGTGCGCGACTTCTACGCCGACCTGTACGCCGGCAAGGCGACCTATGGCGTCAGCATCCTGGGGAGCAGTGCTCCGAGCGAGGGCCTCGACGGCTTGGTCTGATCCCAACAAAAACGGCCCGCCTCCGCGAGGAGACGGGCCGGTCCGCTGGTTTAGGTCTGGATCGCTCAGGCCGGCTGGACGCCAGCCTCGTTGAGCCACTCCAGGATCTTTTGCTTGGGCATGGCGCCGACCTTCATCGACGCCATCTGGCCGTTGCGGAACAGCATCATGGTCGGGATGCCGCGCACGCCGTAGCGCGACGGGGTCGTGGGGCTGTCCTCGATATTGACCTTGGCGACGGTCACCACGTCGGCCAGCTCCTCGGAGATCTGCTCCAGGGCCGGGGCGATCTGCTTGCATGGGCCGCACCACTCGGCCCAGAAGTCCACCAGGACGGGTTTGTCGGCCTTCAGCACGTCGGCTTCGAAGGATTCGTCGGTCACCGTGACGGTGCTCATTGGCGATAGCTCCTCATCGCGGCGGGAATCGCCCGCGCGTTCTTTCAGCGAAAGATGTAGGGCGCAGGTTCCGCCGCATCAACTGTTGCGGAGGCGCCGTGTCAGCGCTTCGGCCATCACCTTTTCTGGAACGGGCATCAGTTTGGGACCGTCGGTCCATACAAGCGCGCCCTCGATGGCCCTGCCGGGGAACACCTCGGCCAGGACAGCGGCATAGACCGCCATCTGCACCAGATAGGCGTCGGCGGCGTCCTCGATCCGCTCGGGGGCGGGGCGGTTGGTCTTGAAATCAACCACCAGAACCCGGTCGGGCAGCACCACCAGCCGGTCGACCCGGCCGGAGACGGCGAGACCGCCAGGCAAGGTCTTGGCCGCGCCGGCCAGGGCCACCTCGGCGCGGGAGCCGGGGCCGAACACCTCGGCGAAGCGGGCGTCATCCAGAACAGCCAGGGCGGCCTGGGCCATCTCGGCGCGCTGCTCGTCGGTCAGGTCACGCTCGCCGGTCAGCAGACGACGGGCGGCGGCGGAACGCTCGGCGGGGGCCACGTCCGGGAGCAACTGCAGCAGCCGGTGGATGATGGTCCCCCGGCGATAGCGGCCCAGGCCCGCCACACGCGCCAGGGGCGACGGCGCGGCGACGGCTTCGTCCTCGCCCAGCAGAGACGGCGCGGCATAACGCACATCGGGACGCTCGGGCGTCGCCGCCTGGCGAACCCAGGCCGGCAGGATCGTCGGCGGCGCAATCACCGCTTCGGCCAGGGGCAGACGCATGGGGTCGGGGCCGTAGCGGCGGAAGGTTGCGTCGCCCTCGCCCACGGTGCGGACGTCGGGCGCGATCTCCGGATGGCCGAAGGCGGCCACGGCCGCACCGTACCAGCCGGCGACGTTCTCCAACTTGGTGCGCGCGTCGATGCGACCGCACAGGATAAGGCGGTCGCGGGCCCGGGTCAGGGCCACATAAAGCAGGCGCAGGCCTTCTTCCTGGTCCTTCATCTTGCGCCGCTCGCGGGCGGCGGCGGACGCCTCGCAGTCGTTCTTGGACGAGGCGCACCACAGGAAGCCGCCTTTCTCGGTCGCCAGCAGGGGTGAGCCGCGCGAAGCGTCCTTCAGGGCCATTTCCGGCAGGATGACGATGGGCGCCTCCAACCCCTTGGAGCCGTGGGCGGTCATCACCCGAACTTCCTGACGTGCGCCCTCCATCTCGCGTTTGACGGTGATGTCGAGGGCGGCGAAGTCGGCGACCAGGGCCTCCAGATCGTTCACCCCCCGCTGCTCGGCGGCCAGGACCTGGGCCAGGAATTCGTCGAGGGCGTCGGCGGCTTCCGCTCCCAGGCGCGTCAGCATTCGAGCGCGCATGGAGACGCCGTCGGCGCCGCTGTAGTTCAGGGCTCGGGAGAAGAACTCGAACGGACGGCGACCCGCCTCGCCCCGCGCCCAGCGCAGGAAGACGGAAGCCGCGTCGCCCCGTTCGCGGGTCAGGCCCCAGAGGTTGGTGTCGCCGCGCCCGTGAGCCAGGGCGTAGAGGTCGTCGTCCGAATAGCCGCAGAACGGGCTCTTCAGCAAAGCCGCCAGGGTCAGCTCGTCGCGCGGATAGAGGGCGAAACGGGCCAGGGCCAGAAGGTCGTCGAAGGCGATGTGGGCCGACAGAGCAAGGCGGTCGGCCCCGGCCACCGGCAGGCCCGCGTGCTTCAACTCCCGCAGGATGTCCTCGAACAGGGCTTTGCGTCGCCGGACCAGGATCAGGACGTCGCCCGCCGTGGCGGGCCGCCATTGGCGACTCTCCTTGTCGAAGATCGCATCGCCCCGCGCCAGCAGGGCCTTGATCTCGGCGGCGATGCGGCGAGCCAGGCGGCGGTTGGCGCTCTGGGCGCCTTCCACATCCAGCGGCGTGTCCCAGGCGTCGCGCTCGTCCTCCTTGATCTCCTGCTCCAGGGGCCAGAGATCGACGCAGCCTGCATGCTCGACGCGGAACGGGCGGTGGATCACCCGATCCTCGCCGGTCGGGGGCGGCACCCCGGCGCGCATCTCCGGCGCCTCGAACAGGGCGTCGACGAAGGACAGCACCTGCTTGGTGGATCGGTAGGAGACCGTCAGGGGCACGCCCTTCGCCGTGCGGCCCACCGCCTCGATCAAGCCGATATAGCGCTGGGTCTCCACCAGCAGGCGTTCGGGATCGGCGCCCTGGAAGGAGTAGATCGACTGCTTTTCGTCGCCGACCACGAACAGGGTCCGCTCGTCCGTGCCTGTCCGCCAGCCGGGAGCCCCGGCCCCGCTGAAGAACTCGCCGGTCAGCTCGCGCAGGATCGCCCACTGTTCTGGGGCGGTGTCCTGGGCCTCGTCGACCAGGATGTGATCGACCCCGCCGTCCAGCTTGAACAGCACCCAGGCTGCGTGGGCGCGGCGGGTCAGCAGTTGGTGGACGTGTTCGATCAGGTCGGTGAAGTCGAGCGCGCCCCGCGCCCGCTTCTCGGCTTCGTAGGCTTTGGTGTAGGTCCAGGCCAGCAGCAGGATGTCGGAAGTGTCCGCCGCCACCCGAGCTGCGCGGATCAGGGCGCGAGCATCCTCCAACGCGTTTTGCTGGTCGAGCAGGCGGCCGCGCAGATCCTCACGACTCTTCAAGCCGCCGGTCTTCAAGGGCCAGGTCGCCGGCGTCCCCTCGCCCTTCTCGGTGAACAGGGGGACCAGGGCGTCCTCGAACCCGGCGTCCGGGTCGTTGGCGACGGCGGCCATCTGCTCTGCGCACTTGATGTCGGTTTTGCCGCCGGTCGCCAAGACCTCGGCGATGTCGCGCCACAGCGCGCGGTCGAGGCGGGCCATGAAGTCGGAGCCGATCGCTTCCGGGTCGCGCTCCTCGGTGCTGTTGGTGCAGACGCGCCAGATGTCGGCCCGGGTCTCCAGAAAGCCGCCGCAACGGTCGACATAGGCGGCGATGGCCCCGCGCCGATCCTCGAAGGTCCGGAACATGGTCTGGAAGGCCTGGAAATCCAGGGCCACCGAGAAACGGGCATAGGCCTCGCCCAGCAGGCCGCCCTTCTGCGCCTCCAGCGCGGTTCGGCGGCGGGCCTCCTCGGCCAAAGCAGCGGCGGCCGCGTCGTCCATCACCGTGAAACCGGGCGAAACCCCGGCCTCCAGCGGAAAACGCCGCAGGAGCTTCTCGCAGAAGGCGTGGATGGTCTGGATCTTTAGACCGCCCGGGGTCTCCAGGGCTTTGGCGAACAGGCGGCGGGCCTTGGACAGATCGCGTCCGGCGCCGACGCCTTCGAGCTTCTCCAGCTCCTTGGACAGGGGCTCGTCTTCCAGCACTGACCAGCCGCCCAGGGTCTGGTAGAGGCGGCGCTGCATCTCGGCGGCGGCGGCCTTGGTGAAGGTCACGCAAAGGATCGCCTCAGGCTCCGCGCCTGCCAACAGCAGACGCGCCACCCGGTCGATCAGCGTCTTGGTCTTGCCCGAGCCGGCGTTGGCGGTGACGAAGGCGTTGATGGTCGGATCAGCGGCGATGGCTTGGGGGTCGAACGCGGTCATTCGTCACCCCCGTCTTCGCCCGCCGTTGACCATTCGAACACCCGCGCCAAGTGGGCGTAGTCGCCGGCGTGGTCCTTTACGAACTGGGGTGCGACGCGGGACAGGTAGGGCTGGTCCGGGTCGGCGTAGCGGTCGATCAGACGACGCAGGCCCTCGAAGGCGTCTTCGGCGGCGTCCAGGCTTTCTTCCCCGGCGGCGGCGATAGTGACCTCTTGCCCCGCCGGCTTGCGGCCGGTGACGCGCACATAGGTCAGGTCGCCGGGTGCGACCTTGCCGATCCCGTCAAAGCCCCCGCGCAGGAGTATGGCGGCGGTCAGGGTCAGCTGAGGCGAGAAGCCGGCCTCGACCATCTTGGCGGTCGGAGCGGCGCCGGTCTTGTAGTCGAGGATGTGGCCCACGCCGTCGGCCGTGACCTCGATCCGGTCAGTCTTGGCGGTGAGGGTGAAATCGCCCAGGGCGGACGGGAAGACGACCTTGCCCTCCTGTTCGACGACGATGCGAGCCGACTGTTCGCGGCGGCGCGCCTCCAGATCGGCGACCCAAGCGGCGGCCTCGGTCGCCAGGGCGGCTTCACGGACCAGAGCGGCGTCGGGCATGCCCTCCTCGCGCAGGGCGTCTAGGTAGAGCGTGCGGAAGGTCTCGGCCAGATCGGCGGTCAGCGGGCCTGGATGCGGATGCTGCTCGACGAGGTTTTCGAAGGCGCGGTGGATGGCGGTGCCGCGCGCTCTCACGTCCACCGGCTCATCCGGCCGGTCGAGGCGCTTGAGGTTCAGTATGGCGCGGGCCCAGACGGCGTAGGGATCGCGGGTCAAGGCCTCGACCCGAGTGACCGGCATCTGGCGGGGACGGTGCTCGACCGGCGGCTTGGGCGCCGGTCGCTTGACCGGGTCGTAGGCCGAAGGCGCGTCGATGGCGCGCGCCCATTCCAGCACGTCTTGGCGTTCAGGCAGGGTCGCGCCGGCGCCGCGGGCCAGGGTGCGCAGCCGCCACAGCCAGCGGGACTCGACCGCCGGGGCGCCGCCGCGGCGCTCGCTGTGGACAAGTATGACCTCCGGCGCGCTGGCGGCCTGGGCGAAGTCGTGGGCGGACAGGCCGACCCGGCGTTCGGGCGGCGGCAGACCCAGGGCGCTGCGCATGGGGCGCGACAGGAAGGGGTCGGTGGGCGGCGCCTTGGGCCAGACGCCCTCCTCCAGCCCGGCCAGGATCAGGCGGTCGGCGCGAACCAGGCGGGCCTCGATGGCGCCGAGGATGCGCAGGCGCGGATGGGTGGCGCCGCCCGTGCGCACGCTCTCGCCGCCGATCAGTCGGCCAAGCAGGTCGTGAAAACCGCCGGCGCTGGCGTCGGGCAGGCCGTCGCCTTCACCGGATAGGGCGGCGAGCAAGCTACCCAGCCCTTCGCCGCCCGCGCCGTTCCACAGGGCCCCGAAACCGTCCGGGCCGTCGGCCAGCGCCTCCATCGCGCGGGCAAGCGCTGCGGCGGCGTCTGGCGGCGAGGCTGGGCCCGCCGTGAAGACCTCGGCCGCCAGGTCCAGGGCGGCGAACAGGCGGCGGGCGAGGTCGGCGGCCTCCGGCTCTTGCCGTAACTTGTCAAAGAGCCGCTCGCGGCTAGGCGGGCGCGGGCCGCGCAGACCCTTGCCCTCCAGACGGCGGCGAGCATCGGCAAGTGCAGTCTCGTCGAGACCGAGGCGGACAAGCGGATGCTTGGCCACGGCCAGCAGGCGGACGGGGTCGAGGGGATCGGCGCTGAGGGCGGCCACATGATCCGCCAGGACCGCCACCGGATAGCCCGCTAGATCAGCGCCGGCGGAGTCGTCGGCGGCCACGCCCCAGCGGGCCAGGCGGGCGCCGACCCGGCGGGACAACTCCCGGTCCGGCGTCACCAGGGCGCAGGTCAGGCCCGGCGTCTCCAGCGCCTCGCGCAGCAGCAGGGCGCAGACGAGGGCGGCTTCTTCCTCCGTCCGGGCGGCGGCGACGGAGAGCCCCTTCAGCCCTTCGCTGAACGGATCGATCCCGGCCGGGGCCTCGGCGCGAAGGCGGGCGATCTGAGCCAGCCAGTCGGCGGTGGCCTCGGCCGGGCGTAGGGCTTCATTGACCAGCCGGCGCCGCCAGCGGCCCTTCATGTCGGCGTCTGTGGTCCAGGGCCGCACCGCGTCCCGTCCGGCGCGGTGCCGTTCCAGCAGGCGCTTCATGGCGCCCTGGGGATGCTGTTCGCCTTCGTTGATCTGCAGCCAGGCGTCCTCGGCCAGGCCCTCGTCGAGACCGGGCAGAACCACCGCGCCTTGCGGCAGGCCGGCGATCACGCCGAGCAGGTCGGCGGTGGCGGGGGCCGTGCCGGTGGAGCCGGCGGCGATCATCACGCCCTGAGGCGGCTGCGCCTTCCACAGGTCGCCGAGGGCGCGCAGCAGGCGGACGCGGCGCTCGGACACGTCGATCAGGTCCAGTTCACGCAGCCGGTCGGTCCAGGCGTCGAGGGCGGCGGTGAGGAATTTCGCGGAGACCTGCCAGTGCTTGGCGAGGTCGCCGTCGACCAGGCTGTCCAGGCGACCGCGAGCCGCGATCTCCTCGATCTGAGCGCTGTCGAGGAAGCCGGCCAGGGCGTCGGCCATCTCCAGGGCGCCGGAGGCGTCGAGGTCCCGCTGCAACAGGTGCGAATGGTCTGCGGCGATGCGGGCCAGCTCGAACCGGCGACGCCAGGCGGAGACGGCGGGCGGCAGGTCGAGGGCCAGCTCGCCCGGCTCGAAGGGGGGCTCGCCTTCATCGAGGTCGCCCAGGGCGCGGATCTGCGGCAGCAGCAGGGCCTTGCCGCCGGAGACGCCGACGAAGGCCTCGGCCAGGGCGCGGGCGCCGCGGCGGGTGGGGGTCAGGACCACGGCCTGTGACAGGGCCTCCGGTCCTAGGGGCGACAGGCGGGCGTGCAGCCCGGCGGCCAGATCCTCGACGAAGGGGCGATGCGCGGGGATCGAGAACCAGCGCGGACCGGGAGTGTCGAAGATGCGCGTCACCGAAGTCGCGCCTCGGCCGCCTCCCTGGCGGCGGGATCGCCCACGTGCATGAAGCTGGCGACGGGCGCCACGCCGTGCAGGCGGCCATGATCGGCCAACCTGCGCCACAGGGGGGTGAGGGAGAACGGGCCGTCCGGCTCGCCGGCCGTCACCGATGGCTTGGCGATGTGCACGCCGACATAGAGGTAGGGCGCGATCTCGTCCGGATGTTTGAAGCGAAGGCGGCCGTCGGCCTCGCGGAAGACGTCGCCGCTGTCGTGGAAGCCGATGGAGTCCCCAGTGCCGGTCAGCATCAGGCAGACGTCCATCTGGTCAGGGTCCCAGGCGGCGGCCAGCGCGTCGATCGCGGGAGCGCTCTCGTTCCAGACGGAGTCGATATTGGCTACGAAGACCGGTGCGTCACCGAGCAGCGGCCGGGCCTTCTTCAGGCCGCCGCCGGTCTCCAGCAGCTGCGCCCGCTCGTCGGAGATGACGATACGCAGGTCGGTGCGCTTGGCCAGATGGGCCTCCATGAGGTCGGCGAAGTAGTGGACGTTGACCACCGCCGTCTCGACCCCGGCGGCGACCAGACGGTCGAGCATGTGATCGATCAGGGCCTTGCCGCCGACCTCGACCAGGGCCTTCGGCCGATCGTTGGTCAGGGGCCGCATGCGGGTGCCGAGACCGGCCGCGAGCACCATGGCTGTCTTGGGCGCCTTGTTTTGGGGTCCGCTCATCGGCGGCTCTCAGCCGGCACTTTGGCGTCAAGCCAAGCCTTCAGGGGCGCCATGGAGGGCTCGGTCAGGGTGCGGTCGAGATAGCCCCACAGGCGGGGCAGGAATTGTTCGTAGCGGGGCTTGCCGTCGCGGATCACCAGGCGGGCGAAGATGCCGATGATCCGGCAGATGTTGAGGGCGCCCAGGGCGGCGAAGTCGGCGCGGAACTGGCTGGCGTCGATGTCGGGCCGGGCGGCCAGGTAGCGGCTCAGGCACCGCTCCTCCAGGTCGGGCGTCACCTGGCGGCGGGCGTCGTGCAGCAGCATGGAGAAGTCCCAGGCCGGGTGAGCCTTCACCGCGTCCTGGAAGTCGATCAGGCCGACGCGGGCGGGACCTTCGCGGCCCGGCAGCCAGAGCAGGTTCTCGGCGTGATAGTCACGGTGGCAGAAGACCGAGGCGCCAGCCTCGGCCCGCTGGCGGATCGGAGTCCAAAGCGCGTCCCAATCGGCGACCGCCTGATCGTCGAAGGACAGCTCGGTGCGCAGCTTCGGCAGCCATTCGACCAGCAGGTCCTGGGCCATCTTCAGGGCCAGATCGTCATAGGTCAGCAGCGGCCATTCGAGGTCGTCGAAGGTCAGGCGGTCCGGCGGCGGAGCGGCGTGCAGCACCAGCAGGGCGTCGACGGCGGCGTCGTAGAGCTGGATCTCGTTGGTTCCGGCGGCGATCTCGGCGGCGAACAGACCGTCGCCGAGGTCTTCCAGAACCGCCAGGCCCTGGGTCGTGTCGAAAGCCAGGATGGCGGGGGCGGACAGGCCGAGCGACTTCAGATGCCGGGCGCAGGCGACAAAGGCGTCCACCCGGCCGGCGGCCAGGCGGTAGGCCGCGTTGAAGCCGAGGGCCAGACGCTCTTCAGGCGTGGCGTTCGGCGGGCAAGCCGGGGTCTCCGCCTTGGGCGGCTGGTCCATGAAGATCAGGGTCGAGCCGTCCGGGCGGTGCAGCCGCTCATAGGCGCGGGTCGAGGCGTCGCCGCTCAGGGCCTCGCGGCGGACGTCGCCAAAGCCGTTGGCGTCCAGGAAGGCGGCCTTGGCCGCGCTGCGATCAGAACTCAAGCTCGCGCCCTCTCCACGCGCCATGGCGGGTCAGCCGCGCACGGCGGCCCTCGCCTTCGGGCGTGATCTCTATATCGAGTCGGTCGGCGGGTAGCGCTCCGTCGAGCCGCTGCGGCCATTCGATCACCGCCGCGCCGTCCTCCAGCGCCTCCTCCAGCCCGATCTCATAGGCCTCTTCCGGCGAGGCCAGACGGTAGAGGTCGAAGTGGGCCACCGCAAAGTCCGGCCCGTCATAGAACTGGACCAGGGTGAAAGTTGGGGACGGCACGTCCTCGTCCGGGCTGGTCAGGGCGCGGACCAAGGCGCGGGCCAGGGTCGACTTGCCGGCGCCCAGGGGGCCGTAGAGGCAGACGGCCTCGCCCTTGCGCAGGGCGCGGGCGATGATCCGGCCCAGCCGGGCGGTGTCGGCCTCTTCGGCCAGAACGCGTTCGATCGACGGCATCGCCGGCGACCATAGGGGGCCGAGCGGCGCGGCGAAAGCGGGCCCGTTTCGGCTTTTCAGCAAAGCCTTCGGCGGCTAACGAGACGCCATGTCGATCCGCACCGCCTATCAGGACCGCCTCGCCCAGGGTCAGATCACCCCCGATGCGGCCCAGGCGGCCGGGATCGAGACCCTGGCCCGACTGGAAGCCGCCCTCGACGCGGCCGGCGAGCCGGGCTTCAAGTTTTTCGGCCGCAAGCCCAAAAGCCAGAAGGGCGTCTATCTCTGGGGGCCTGTGGGCCGGGGCAAGTCCATGATCATGGACCTTTTCTTCGAGACCGCGCCGACAGCCCGCAAGCGGCGCATCCACTTCCACGCCTTTATGGCCGAGGTCCACGCCGACATCGACGCCTGGCGCAAGAGCGACGCGGCGGCCCGCAAGGCGCGCTTCGGCCAGCACAAGGGCGATGATCCCATCGCTCCCACCGCGCAAAAGATCGCTTCCGAAGCGCGGCTGCTGTGCTTCGACGAGTTGCAGGTCACCGACATCGCCGACGCCATGATCCTGGGCCGGCTGTTCGAGGGCCTGTTCGACCACGGGGTGACCCTGGTCGCCACGTCGAACCGGCCGCCAGACGACCTGTACAAGAACGGCATCAATCGCCAGCTCTTCACCCCCTTCATCGACATGCTGAAGGCGCGGATGGAGGTGATCACGGTGGCTGGACCGAAGGATTTCCGCCTGGACCGCCTGCGCGCGGCGCGGATCTGGCTGGCGCCCGTCGCGGCCGAGACCGGCCGCGAATTCGACGCCCTGTGGGCCGACATGCTGGACGGGGCCGAGGAGACCGACGCGACCCTGGAGGTCATGGGTCGGAAGCTGACCCTGCCCCGGGCGGCGGGCGGACTGCTGCGAGCGACCTTCGCCGAGCTGTGCGACCGGCCGCTGGGGCCGCAGGATTATCTGGCCCTGGCGGAGCGCTTCCACACGGTGTTCCTGGAGAATCTGCCGGCGCTGCGGCCGGAAAAGCGGGACGCCGCCAAGCGTTTCAACACCTTGGTGGACGCCCTGTATGAGGCGGGGACGAAGATCGTGGTCCTGGCCGAGGCGGAGCCGGAAGCGCTGTACCCGGCCGGCGACGGGGCCTTCGAATTCGAGCGAACCGTGTCGCGGCTGCAGGAGATGCGGTCGGCCGGATGGCTGGAGAAGGTGCGAGAGTAGAGAAGTCCTGCGCGCTTCGACGGGTCGCTGGGCCTCAGCCCTCCCGGTTATGGAGGCGGGGGAGAGCATGGCGCGCTGAAGTGAGGCGGACAAGGCTCGGTTAGCCCCCTCTTTACGAGAACGCCGATACACGCTGCGTCAGCTTGGCGCAGCTTTGCGGCTGAAGGGGTTGAGATCGATTCTCAACAGTCGTGGTTTCGTTGACACCCCCTGATCGCGGCTTAAAAGCGGCGCAGCATATTCTAGGACGAACAGGGGCCGAACGTCTGATGACCGCACCCAATGGGGCACTTCCGCCGCGCCCGATGTCGCCGCACCTGCAGGTGTGGCGCTGGCACGTGACCATGGCCTGCTCGATCTTGCACCGTGGCAGCATCTTCGCGCTGTACCTCGGCGCGATCCTGCTGGCGGGCTGGGCCGTGGCCCTCGCCTCCGGACCGGAGCACTACGCCTGCTACACCGAAGTCGTCGGCTCTCCGCTAGGTAAGCTGGTCCTGTTCGGGATCACCGTGATGCTGTTCTTCAACCTCGCCTACAACGTCCGACAGGCCTTTTGGGATATGGGCTACGGCTTCACGCCGAAGACCGCCGACATGACCGGCGTCATCGCCATCGCCTTCGGCGTCGTCGCCGCGATCGTGGTCTGGGTGATCGCCGGCTTTACGGGAGCCCTGTCGTGAGCACGTCTTCCTCCAACTTCCGCACCCCGCGTTCGCGCGCCCAAGGCCTGGGTTCGGCCAAGCACGGCGTCGGCCACTTCGTGGTCGAGCGCGTCTCGGCCCTGGCGTCGGTCCCGCTGGTCCTGTGGGGCGTCTTCGCCGGCCTGCGCCTGGCGGGCGCCGATCATGAGGGCGCGGTCGCCTGGATCGGCCAGCCGGTCAATGCCGTCCTGCTGTCGCTGCTGTTGGTCGTCGGCCTGATCCACCTGAAGAACGCCATGCAGGTGGTGGTCGAGGACTATATCGAGCGCTTCGCCACCAAGACGGCGCTGCTGCTTCTCAATCTGTTCGTCAGCGTCCTCACGGGCGCCCTGGGTGTGTTCGCGATCGTCAAGATCGCCCTCACCGGAGCTATCTGATGTCGGCCTACAAGTTCATCGACCATAAGTTCGACGTCGTGGTGGTCGGGGCCGGCGGCTCGGGCCTGCGCGCGGCGCTGGGCTGCTCGCAAGCCGGCCTGCGCACCGCCTGCGTGACCAAGGTGTTCCCGACCCGCAGCCACACCGTGGCGGCGCAAGGCGGCATTTCCGCCTCGCTCGGCAATATGAGCCAGGATGACTGGCGCTGGCACATGTACGACACCGTCAAGGGGTCTGACTGGCTGGGCGACCAGGACGCCATCGAATATCTGACCCGCAATGCGCCGGCCGCCGTGTACGAGCTGGAGCACTGGGGCGTGCCGTTCTCCCGGACGGAGGAAGGCAAGATCTATCAGCGCGCCTTCGGCGGCATGACCAAGAACTACGGCGAGGCCCCGATCCAGCGCACCTGCGCGGCGGCCGACCGGACCGGCCACGCCATGCTGCACACCATGTACGGGCAGTCGCTGGCGCACGACACTGAGTTCTTCATCGAGTACTTCGCCCTCGACCTGATCATGGACGACGGCGTCTGCCGGGGCGTGACCGCGTGGAAGCTGGACGACGGCACCCTGCACCGCTTCCAAGCGCAGATGGTCATCCTGGCCACCGGCGGCTATGGCCGCTCCTACTTCTCGGCCACCTCGGCCCACACCTGCACCGGCGACGGCAACGCCATGGTGCTGCGCGCCGGCCTGCCGCTGCAGGACATGGAGTTCGTGCAGTTCCACCCGACCGGCATCTACGGCGCCGGCTGCCTGATCACCGAAGGCGCCCGCGGCGAAGGCGGCTATCTGACCAACTCCGAGGGCGAGCGCTTCATGGAGCGCTACGCGCCGTCCGTTAAGGACCTGGCGCCGCGCGACATGGTCAGCCGCGCCATGACGATCGAGATCCGCGAAGGGCGCGGGGTGGGTCCGAACAAGGACCACATCTTCCTGCACCTGGACCACCTGGATCCGAAGATCCTGGCCGAGCGTCTGCCCGGCATCTCGGAGACCGCCAAGGTGTTCGCCGGCGTCGACGTCACCAAGGCGCCGATCCCGGTCCTGCCGACCGTCCACTACAACATGGGCGGCATCCCTACGAACTATCACGGCGAAGTCGTCACCAAGGCCGGCAAGAACCCGGATCAGGTGATCCCCGGCCTGATGGCCGTGGGCGAGGCGGCTTGCGTGAGCGTCCACGGCGCCAACCGCCTGGGCTCCAACTCGCTGATCGATCTGGTGGTGTTCGGCCGCGCGGCCGGCCTGCGCTGCGCCGAAATCCTGACGCCCGGCGCCAAGCAGCCGGAGCTGACGGAGGCCCACACCGCCGCGCACATCGCCCGCTTCGACGCCTTCCGCAACGCCTCGGGCTCAATCCCGACCGCGGCCCTGCGTCTGGAGATGCAGAAGGCCATGCAGGAGGACGCCGCGGTGTTCCGCACCGGCGAGAGCCTGCAAAGCGGCGTGGCGCGTCTGGCGGCGGTCTACGCGAAGAAGGGCGACCTCCAGGTTTCGGACCGCGGTCTGGTCTGGAACACGGACCTGATGGAGACCCTGGAGTTCGACAATCTGGTCTGCCAGGCCGTGGTCACCGTCAACGGCGCCCTGAACCGCACCGAGAGCCGCGGCGCGCACGCCCGCGAGGACTGCCCGGACCGCGACGACAAGAAGTGGATGAAGCACACGCTTGCGTGGTTCGATCAGGCGACCGGCAAGGTCAAGATCGATTACCGCCCCGTCCACGACTACACGATGTCGGAAGACATCGCCTACATCCCGCCCAAGGCCCGGGTTTACTGAGGTAGAAGATGGTCGAACTCGCGCTGCCTAAGAATTCCCGCGTCCAGGCCGGCAAGCACTGGCCCGCGCCGGCGGGAGCTACGAAGGTCAAGTCCTTCAAGATCTACCGCTACGACCCGGAGCAGGGCGGAAACCCGCGCTGGGACACGTACGACATCGATGTGGACGCGTGCGGACCGATGGTCTTGGACGCCCTGCTCTACATCAAGAACAACGTCGACCCGACCCTGGCCTTCCGCCGGTCGTGCCGCGAGGGCGTCTGCGGCTCCTGCTCGATGAACATCGGCGGGCGCAACACCCTGGCGTGCACCCACGGCTGGGAAGAGGTCCCGGGCAAGGCCGTCCAGATCAGCCCGCTGCCGCACCTGCCGGTGGTCAAGGACCTGATCCCCGACCTGACCCTGTTCTACGCGCAGTACGCCTCGATCGAGCCGTGGCTGCACACCGAGACGCCGACCCCCGAAAAGGAATGGCGTCAGGCCCCGGAAGACCGTGAGAAGTTGGACGGGTTGTACGAGTGCATCCTTTGCGCTTGCTGCTCGACCTCGTGCCCGAGCTACTGGTGGAACGGCGAGAAGTATCTGGGCCCGGCCGCCCTGCTGCACGCCTACCGCTGGCTGATCGACAGCCGCGATGAATCCACGGGCGACCGCCTCGACGCGCTCGAGGATCCGTTCAAGCTCTATCGCTGCCACACGATCATGAACTGCGCCCAGGTCTGCCCGAAGGGGCTGAACCCGGCCAAGGCCATCGCCGAGATCAAGAAGATGATGGTGGAGCGGGTGGTCTGATCCACCCGCCGATCCCTCTTGCCAATAAGTGACGACCCCGTCATTTTTGGCTGACGGGAGGAGCGTCGAGTGAGCAAACCGCGCGTCGTGATCGTGGGAGCCGGCCATGCCGGCGGCTCAGCGGCGGCCTTTTTGCGCCAGTACGGCTTCGACGGCCCCATCTATCTGGTGGGCGAGGAGCCGCTTCTTCCCTACCAGCGCCCGCCTCTGTCCAAGGCCTGGCTGAAGGGTGAGGCCGACGCCGACAGTTTGGCGCTGAAACCCGACAGCTGGTACGCGGAGGCCGAGGTGGCCCTGCGGCTGGGCGGCGTGGCGACCGAGATCAATCGCGGCTCCAGGACTGTCACCCTGGCCAGCGGCGAGGCCATTGCCTACGACTTCCTGATCCTGGCCACCGGAGCCCGCGCGCGAATGCTGCCGATCCCCGGGGCGGACCTGGCCAATGTACTGGCCCTGCGCACGGCGGCGGACGCCGAGCATCTGAAGAGCGTCCTGGGCGCCGGCAAGCGGCTGGCCATTATCGGCGGCGGCTACGTGGGGCTGGAGGCGGCGGCGTCCGCCCGCGCCCTGGGCGCCGAGGCGGTGGTCATCGAACGCGAGAACCGGGTGCTGGCGCGTGTCGCCTGCCCCGAGCTGTCCGACTTCTTCCAGCGCTATCACGGCCAGCGCGGCGTGACCTTCGAGCTGAACGCCGGGGTCGAGGCTTTTATCGGCGAAGACGGCAAGGTGACGGGGGTGAAGCTGGCGGACGGCCGCACCGTCGCTTGCGACGCCGTGCTGGTGGGCGTGGGCGCCCATCCCAATGACGAGCTGGCCAAGGACTGCGGCCTCGATTGCGCCGGGGGCGTGGTGGTGGACCTGGAGGCCCGGACCAGCGATCCGCACATCTTCGCCATCGGCGACGTCTCGCACCGGCCGCTGCCGATTTATGATCGCCAGTTCCGGCTTGAAAGCGTGCCCAACGCCCTGGAGCAGGCCAAACAGGCCGCCAGCGCCATCGCCGGCCGCGCCGGACCGACGCCGGAAGTGCCGTGGTTCTGGTCGGACCAGTTCGACCTGAAACTCCAGATCGCCGGCCTGCCCTTCGACGCCGACCGCATCGTGGTGCGTGGGAACCCGGACACCGCGAGTTTCGCTGTCTTCCATCTGAAGGGCGACCTGATCCAGGCGGTGGAGGCGGTGAACGCCCCGCCCGAATTCATGGCCGGCAAGATGCTGATCTCCCGGCGCACGCCCGTGTCGCTGGACAAGCTTGCCGACACCGCAATTTCAATGAAGGAGGTCGCGGCCTAGACTGGCCCGATCCGCACCGAGGAACGCATGGCGAAGATCACCTACATCGAACACGACGGGACCGAGCACGTGGTCGACGTGAAGCCCGGACTGACGGTGATGGAAGGGGCTGTGAAGAACAACATCCCCGGCATCGACGCCGACTGCGGCGGGGCCTGCGCCTGCGCCACCTGCCACGTCTATGTGAAGGACGAATGGCGCGACAAGACGGGGACGGCCTCGGCCATGGAGGAGTCCATGCTCGACTTCGCCGAGAACGTGGAGCCGAACAGCCGTCTGTCCTGCCAGATCAAGGTGACGGACGAACTGGACGGCCTGGTGGTCAGCATGCCGGAAAGCCAGCACTAGGGGCCCAACCCCTCATCAGCTCTTGAAGGCCAACTCCGGCTGGGCGGCGCTCGACAGGACGGCTTCGGGCAAGTGGCAGGTGAAGACCGCGCCGGCGCCCGGCTCGCTCTCCAGCGCCACCCAGCCGCCGTGCAGCTCCACCAGCGCCTTGACCAGGGCGAGGCCCAGGCCCGGGCCGCCGCGGTCGCGATCCACGAAGCGGTCGAAGATATGGGCCTGGACGTGGAAGGGGATGCCGCGCCCGGTGTCCGCCACCTGCAGGCGCATCTCGCCCACCGCGCGGGTCGCCGACAGGGTGACCTTGCCGCCCTGGGGCGTCTGCAGCAGGGCGTTCTCCATCAAGTGATCCAGCACCTGGCCCAGGCGTTTGACGTCGCCGCGGATCAGGCCGACGGCCGGGTCGCAGGACAGGTCTAGCGTGATCTTGCCGCCCTGGGCCCGCTCGATCCAGCGCGCCTCGGCGTCGGCCAGCAGGTCGTAGACCCGGATGTCCTGCACATCGAGCGCCATCTCGTCGGCGTCGATTTGGGCCATGTCGAGCACGTCGTCGATTGAGCGCGCCAGCTGCGAGGCGGCGGTGCGGACCGATGACAGGTGCGCCCGCGCCCGCTCCGGCATGGATTCGCCCATGTGCTCCAGCAACTCGGAATAGCCGATGATGGTAGTGAGCGGCGTGCGCAGCTCGTAGGAGACGTTGCCGACGAAATCGCGCTTCAGGCGCTGGGCTTCCGACAGGGCCATGGACCGGTCGTTGAGAGCCTGCTCCAGCTGGCGGGTGTCGGTGATGTCCGAGAAGGCGATCAGGGTCGCGCCGTCCGGCAGGGGCCGCGACTGGTAGGCGATGATGCGGCCGTCGCTGTCCTTGACCTCGCCGCTGATCGGGGCGCGGGCCTGCGGGTCCGGATCGGCGACGCGGCCCTTCAGCTCGCGCCAGAACTGCAGATCGTGGATGCGGTGCTGGCACAGCTCGACCACGCGCTCGAAATCGCCAGCCGCCTCCAGCTCGCCGCCGCTGACGTTCCAAAAGCGGGCGAAGGCGTCGTTGTGCAGGCGCAGGCGGCCGTCTGAGCCGAACACCGACACCGCGTCGGTCAGCTTGTCGAGGGTGGCCTGCTGCACCTGGATCAGGGCGTTGTACTGGGCCTTCAGGCGCAGCTCGCCGGTGATGTCGGAATAGAGCACCAGCATGCCGCCCAGGGGGTGAGGCTGGCGCACGACCTTCAGCGTGCGGCCGTCCGGCACGGTCCACAGGTCGTCGGCCTGGGGTCGGATGTCCTCGTAGTGGGCCAGTTCGCTGGCCTTCCACTTGGCGTAGTCCACAGTCTCCGGCAGGCGGCGGCGCTGGCGCAGGCGGTCGAGGATCTCGCTGTGGGTCGGGCGATCGGCCAGCCAGGCCGGCTCAAGCCCCCACAGCTCGGCGAAGGCGGTGTTGTGGAACGACAAGCGGCGCTGCTGACTGAAGATCGCCACCGCGTCGCCGATGTGGTTCAAGGTCTCGTCGTGCGCCTCGACGTGCTTCTTGAACGCCTCGCGGGTGTCCTCCAGCTCGCTGACGTCGATGCTCCAGACGCCGGCGCCGCCGCCTTCCAGCGGGTCGGCGATGAACTTGAAGGCGCGGCGGCGGCCCTCGATGGGCACATGGCGCACGGTCTCGCGCTTCTTGCCCAGATTGGCGGCCTCGCTGGCCAGGGCCTCGGCCGGGCGGTCGAAGGACAGCTGGCGGGCCACGGCGTCGGCGAAGCTGGCGGCGCCCACGGCCCGCAGCCAGGCGGCGTTGGCCCACTGGACCGCGCCGTCGCCGCCGGCGATCCAGGCGGGGTCGCGGCGGGCGTCAAGGAAGGCGGCGAAGCGGGCGGCGGTGGGCAGGCCCTCGTCCTCGTCCAGGGCGGTCAGACGAAGCCAGGCGATCGCGCCGGCGGCGCGGCCCTCGACCGAAACCGCGCCCTTGGGGCCGCGGGCCTCGAAGGCGCAGGGCTCGCCCCGGTCGAACAGGGCGCGAAGACGCTTGGCGTGGTCGGGCTCGGCCCGCATCACGGCGTTGACTACCGCCTGGGCCTCGGGCCGGTCGATGCCGAACACGGCGGCGCAGGCGATCAGGCTGTCGATGCCGGAGGCCAGCATGGCCTCGCCGTCGTCGATGGCGATCAGGGCGCTGTCGAAGGCCTCGGCCGAGGCCTGGGCGGCGGAGGTCAGGGTCTGGGCGTCGCGCAGCTGGCGCTTGAGGGCGGCCATCTGCTCCTCGTGCCGCCGCCGCTGGGCCACCGACCAAAGGGTCGCGCAGACCGCCAGGCTCACCGCGCCGGCCGTGGCGGCGAGTATCAGATCTGACGGACTGAGAGGAGCCAAGAGCGGTCCCGGAGCGAGCGGCGAATCAGGAAATTAATCTTAAGCCGCATCCGCGCCGCTGGCGAACGGTCAAGAAGAGTCTATCTGCAGATGATGACCGACTGGACCAAGGCCAAAGCGCCCGGACTCGACGACTTCGCCCGCCTCGCCCAGGCCGCCTTCGAGGCCCTGCCTTCGGAAGTGCGCAAGCTGGCGGGGGACGTGATCTTCCGCATCGAGGATTTCGCCGACGACGAGACCCTGGACGAAATGCAGATCCAGGACCCTTTCGAGCTGACCGGTCTTTATCGCGGGGTCGATATCGGCCGCCGCTCGTTCCTGGGGCCGGCGCCCGAAGCGGCGATGATCTTCCTCTACCGCCGGCCGATCCTGGACGAGTGGGCCGACCGCGGCGACCTGGAGCTGGGCGAGCTGATCAGCCACGTCCTGGTCCACGAGATCGGCCACCATTACGGCCTGTCGGACGACGACATCCACCGGATCGAGGACGAGGCCTAACCTCTCAAAACCTCCTCCACCCAGGCCGGGACGATCTCGGTGGCCGGGCCGTAGCGGCGGTCGTCGAACGCAAAGGCGTTCTGCGAGGGTTCGAGGTTCAACTCGCAGGTGCGGACGCCCCATTCCCGCGCCTGGGAGACCAGGCCCGCCGCCGGATAGACCGAACCGGAGGTGCCCAGCGACACGAACAGGTCGGCCTCTGAGAGCTCTTCCTCGATCAGGTCGAGGCCCAGAGGGGTCTCGCCGAACCAGACCACATCGGGACGCAAGCGGCCGGCTTGGCCGCAGTGGGGGCAGGACCGTTCCAGCGTCAGCGGCGCACGGTCGGCGAAGATGACGTGGCAGTGGCCGCAGCGGCTTCGGAAAACCTGGCCATGCATGTGGTGGACGGCCTGGGCGCCGCCCCGCTCATGCAGCTCATCGACGTTCTGAGTGCAGAGGAACAGCTTGCCGCCGCGCGTCGCCAGCTCCCGCTCCAACCGGGCGACGGCGAGGTGGGCGGCGTTGGGCTCGGCGTCGCCGTGGTTGTTTCGCCGCATGGAATAGAAGGCCAGGACCTTGGCCGGATCGCGGGCGTAGCCCTGGGGCGTCGCCACCTCGTTCAGATCGAAGCGGGTCCACAGGCCGCCCTTGTCGCGAAAGGTGCCCAGGCCGCTTTCGGCCGACACCCCGGCCCCGGTGAGCAAAAAGATCCGCAAGTTTTTGACTCCTTCGCTCAAATTACAAACGTGACGCTGCCGTCATTTTCATTTGACCGTCGATATTTTTGGACGGATGGTTTTACGCATCAAAGGTTCCAAGCAAGCGGACCCGCCTTTAGGGCCAAAAGGAGCGCGCCGTGACCGACAAGAACATCACCAAGGACGCCATGTATGATGCGGTGGCGCCGGACGACTTCGAGGCGATGCTCGAACTCGACCGGTACAACAACCGCTCCACGGCCTTCGACAAGATCATCTCCGCGACCCACGACCACTTTTGGGACCCGCTGGACAAGGCCTATATCGATTTCGACGAGCCCTTCGACATGGAGAACCAGGCCCTGGTGCCTGAGGAGCTGGTGATCGCCCTTTCGACGGACTACGTGTCGAACCACCTGTCCGATCCCAAGCAGCGTATCCGTTTCATCAACCAGTCGGTGCTGCGCAGCTTCTCGTCGATCCTGCATGGCGAGCAGGGTGCGCTGAACCTGTCAGCCAGCCTGTGCCACGTTCTGAAGGACCAGGGCGCGCAAGAGTACGCCGCCAATCAGACGCGCGAGGAAGCCCGCCACGTCACCGCCTTCGCCAAGTACATCAAGGCCCGCTGGGGCCGTCCGGTGGAATGCGGCCCTGCGCTGAAGACCCTGCTGGTGGAGATCATCGGCGCGCCGGAGGTCTACAAGAAGATCATCGGCATGCAGATGCTGGTGGAAGGCCTGGCCATGGGCGCCTTCGCCACCTTCTTCAACCAGATCCACGATCCGTTGGGCAAGAAGCTGCTGCAGCTGGTGATGACCGACGAGGCCTTCCACCACAAGTTCGGGAAGATCTGGGCCGACCGGACCGTGCCCAAGCTGAGCCCCGAAGAGCACAACATCATCGAGGACTGGGCGGCGCACTGCTTCCAGACCCTGCTGTTCAACCTCGTCTCGCCGCACCAGCAGATGGACCTCTACGCCGAATTCGGCCTAGACCCCGACAAGGTGATCGAAGAGTACGGGAAGATCATGACCGACGACCTGCGTCGGGAGAACATGAAGGAGCAGACCAACATCTTCAGGGTGCTGGTGAAGACCCTGCTCAACGCCGGCATCATCACCGACCGGACCCGCGCCTTCTACGCCATGTATGTGGACATCAACGAGCTGAAGGCCGAGGGCGACCGCATGGTCGGCGACGATATCGCCGAGGACGGCATCCGCTACCTTCAGGCGATCAACTTCAAGGACCGCCCGGTGAACGCGGTCAGCATCGCCGCCGAATAGGCGTCACAAAAACCTGCGACAGCGCGCCCCGTCGGAACCCCGGCGGGGCGCTTTGCGTTGGCCCGGGTTCGAGCCCGGGAAACGCCGATGCGCCTGTTCTTCTTCGCCGCTGTCGTGGCGAGCCTCACCGTCGCCTCCGCCGTTCAGGCGGCCGCCCCGCCGCCGGCCAAGCCGGTGGCCGAGCGCTTCTACAGCGGCAAATGGTTCGAGATCGCCCGCCTGCCCAACGCCGGGCAAAAGGACTGCGAGGCGCCGACCACCGTCTTCACCCGCGCGGACGCCGACGCGTTCAGCGTGGTCCAGACCTGCCGCCGGGGCTCGCCCAACGGCAAGGCCAAGGTGTTCAACACCAAGGGCAAGGTGGTGAACGGCAGCGGCAACGCCAAGTTCTCCATGAGCTTCCTGGGCGGCCTGCATCACCAGGAATACTGGGTGCTGGACCGCGCCGACGACCAGTCCTGGGCGTTGATGGCGACGCCAGGGGGCAACTACATCTGGCTGCTAGCGCGGAAGGCCGCCCTGCCCGCCGCCGCCCGAGCCACGGCGCTCGCCCGCATCAAGGCTCTGGGCTATCCGGTCAACCGACTGGAATTTCCGCAACACTGATCACACGAAGGTTCGACATGCGCCGCAGCGCCCTGACCCTGGCCGTGACCACGGCCATCGCCCTGACCGCCGCGGCCTGCTTTGGCGGGCCCAGCGGGAACAAGGCCGTCCCCGAGCCGGCCAAGCCCGTGGCGCTCGATCGCTATCTTGGCCGCTGGTACGAAATCGCGCGCTACGACCAAAGCTTCGAGATCGGCTGCGAAGGCGTGACCGCCGACTACAGCAAGCGACCGGACGGCCTCATCGCGGTGAAGAACACCTGCCGCGAAGGCAGCCCGGACGGAGCCGTGAGGGTCAGCGAAGGCAAGGCCAAGATCGTCGAGGGCTCCAACGGGGCCAAGTTGAAGGTCTCCTTCTTCGGGCCGTTTTTCGGCGACTATTGGGTCCTCGACCGCGCCGAGGACTACAGCTGGGCCATCGTCGGCGAAGGCTCCGGCAAGTACCTGTGGATCCTGTCGCGCCAGGCTGTGCTGCCGGAAGCGGATCGGGATGCGCTCATCGGTCGGGCAAAGGCGATGGGGTATGATGTGAGCCGGCTGAAGATCGTGCGGCAACCACCGTCGTAAGCTGCGGCTTGGCTACTTGCCTATCGAACATATCCAGAACAAAATGATGGCATGGACGTCGCCGTCACGATTATTTCACGCCCGGAGACCACCGCGTCGGTGACGCGGGGGGCGGCGCGGTTGTTGATCGGGCTGGGGTTCGCCCCCCTGGCCGAGGTGCGGCTGCCCAATGGGCGGCGGGCGGACCTGATGGCCCTGGGCCGCAAGGGCGAGATTCTCATCGTCGAGGTGAAGTCGGGGATCGACGACTTCCGCACCGATCGCAAATGGGGAGAGTACGCGCCCTATTGCGACGCCTTTTATTTCGCGGTGTCGCCGGGCTTTCCTGACGGCGTGCTGCCGGAGGAGCCGGGTCTGATCGTGGCCGACGCCTTTGACGGGGCGGTGGTCCGCGAGGCGCCGCTCTCGCCCCTGGCCGGGGCACGGCGCAAGGCGCTGACCATCGCCTTTGGTCGGTTGGCGGCCCTGCGCGCGGCCGGCGTCCAAGCCGAGACCCTGGACGCCTGATTCCCGCCTAGTTCGCGCCTTGCGCGGAGAGCGGCGCCAAATGGGGCTCGCTGATGCTTCCTGATGTTTCGCCTGAATTGCGCCTTTGACTGACGTTGGGGCCCCTGACGCAACCATTGGCGGTCCGCCAGGTTTCAGGGGCTCGCAATTCAGAGGTTCTCATCATGGCGCATCAAGCGGCGTTCCTAGGCCCCGCGCGTCTTTTCGCCCGCCAGATGGAGGGCGTGCCGAAGGTCGATTTCCTCAACCCGCCCGGCGAGGCGGCCTTGGCGTCGCCGGACTCAGTGTCCTGGCAGGTGTTCAAGAACCCGGTGTCGCTGTTCATCGGCGGGATCACCGCCGTGCTGCTGGAGCTGGCGGAGCCGCGCGTGCGGTCGGGAGTCTGGGACCATACCAGCTTTCGCACCGATCCTCTGCCGCGCATGAAGCGCACCGGCATGGCGGCCATGGTCACCGTCTATGGCGCCCGCAGCGTCGCCGAGAGGATGATTGCCGGCGTCGGACGCATGCACGGGCGGGTGGCTGGCGTGACGCCGGACGGCCTGGCTTATCGCGCCGATGATCCGGAGCTGCTGGACTGGGTCCAGGCCACCGCCTCTTACGGCTTCATGCAGGCCTATCACCGCTTTGTCCGCCCCCTGTCACAGGCGGAGCGGGACCGATTCTACACCGAGGCGGCGCCGTCGGCGACCCTGTACGGCGCGGTGGGCGCACCCCGGTCGGAAGCCGAGCAGGAGGCGCAGTTCCAGGCCATGCGGCCTAAGCTGGAGCCGTCAGCCATCGTCCTGGAATTCCTAGAGATCGTCGCCAAGGTGAAGTCCCTGCCGCCTGGCCTGCGCTGGTTTCAGGCCATGCTGGTGCGGGCGGCGGTAAGCACCCTCCCCGACTGGACCCAGGCGCAGCTGGGTATCGCCGATCGCGGCCTGCGCAAGGGCGAGGCGAAGATCATCGGCGTGCTGGGGCGGACGGCGGACCGGATCGCGCTGAAATCGGCCCCGCCGGCCCAGGCGTCGGTTCGCGTGGGCCGGCCAGCGGACTTTCTGTACCGCTAGCGCGGGGCGCGCTTGGCCAAGATGCGCTGCAGGGTGCGGCGGTGCATGTTCAGGCGGCGCGCCGTCTCCGACACGTTGTGTCCGCACAGCTCATAGACCCGCTGGATGTGCTCCCATCGCACGCGGTCGGCGCTCATGGGGTTTTCCGGGGGCGGCGGGGCCGCGTCGGGGCGGGCCAGCAGGGCGCGGACCACATCGTCGGCGTCGGCGGGCTTGGGCAAATAATCCACCGCCCCGGCCTTAACCGCCGCCACCGCCGTGGCGATGTTGCCGTAACCGGTCAGCATGACGATGCGCGATTCCGGGCGGGCGTTGCGGATCTGCTCGACCACCGTAAGCCCGGTGCCGTCCTCCAGGCGCATGTCCAGGACGGCGAAGGCCGGAGCCTTGGCCCGCACGGCCGCGGCTGCTTCCTGGACGCCGGCGGCCATCGCGACCTCGAACCCGCGCTGCTCCAGCGCCCGACCAAGGCGGGTGCGCAGCGGAGCGTCGTCATCCACCACCAGCAGGCTCTTGTCGGGCAGGGCTTCAACGGCGCTGGTCAGGTCGGTCATTCACAAAACTCCCCGGCAGACCGGCGATAGCCCGGCTCCGTTGCGACATCTTGTCTTTGTAAACTGGTTCGCATCAAGCCCCACGCAAGGTTTCGGCCAGATTTGGCGCCTCCACGACCGCCCTGGGCCAGCGCGCCGCGACGACGGCGCCGACCTGGCGGCCGTTCCTGAAATCCACGACGGCGCCCGTTCGTTCCAGCAAGGTCTTGGCGATGAAGAAGCCCAGCCCCATGCCCACGTGGCCGGTGCGACCGCCCTCGGTCCCCGGGCGGCTGGTGATGTAAGGCTCGCCCAGCTTGGCGAGGATTTCGGGCGAGAAGCCCGGACCGTCGTCGCGCACCTCCACCAGCACCGAGCGTTCGTCGAAGCGGGCGGTGACAAGGACCTCCGACTTGGCGAAATCCACGGCGTTCTCGACGATAGAGGTCATGGCGTGGACGACCTCAGGCATGCGCCAGATGTCGGGGGCCGCGCCGGGGCCGCCGGTGACCACCGCCTCGACCCGCACGCCGCCCACCGACAGGTGGGGCTCGATGGTCTCCTGAACGAACTGCAGCAAGCTCATGCGTTCGTGAACCGCGTCGCCGGTCTCGGGGGTCTCGCCCAGGCGCTGCAGGATCTCGCGGCAGCGCTGGGCCTGGGCGATCATCAGCTCGGCGTCCTCGCGGGTCACCGGATCGGTCGTGCCGCGCGCCATCTCCCGCGCGACGACGGTGATGGTGGCCAGGGGCGTGCCCAGCTCGTGCGCGGCGGCTGCGGCCAGCGCGCCCAGGGCCGACAGGCGCTGCTCGCGCGCCAGAACGCGCTGCGTCACGTCTAGCGCCAACTGCATGCGGACGCTTTCAGACGCCGCATACCAGGCGTAGCCGGCGGTGAAGATGATGCCGAGCACCCGGGCGGTGGTGACCACCATCATGAACAGGGGGGTCGGATTCTGCGCCATCAGATCGGAGCCCCAGGGCACCGGGAACGGGCTGAAGGCCAGGGCGATGGTCATGGCCACCGCCAGCCCGGTCAGGCCCAGGGCGTGACGCGCCGGCAGGGTCGCCGCCGCCAGGGTCGCGGGCGCCGCCAGCAGCAGGGCGAAGGGATTGGCCCCGCCGCCGGTGAGGAACAGCATGGCCGTCATCTGCAGGATGTCGAAGGCGAGCTGGGCGGTGGCTTCGATGTCGCGCACCTGGCGCTGGCCGCCGGCCGCGATCATCAGCAGGACGTTCAGCCAGGCAGCCAGGGCGATGAGGGCGAAGCAAAGAGCGTAGGGAACCTTGAAGTCGAGGACCAGGCCCGCGGTCAGCAGCGCCATGGTCTGGCCCACCACCGCCAGCCAGCGCAGGGCGATCAGGGTCCGGGCCCGGAGACCATTGCGGCGGGCCCGCCCGTGGCCGTGTTCGGCTTGCGCGGGATCGGCCCCCGGCCTATCGAGGCCTCGCGCCATGGCTTCATCTGTCGTGGGTGGGCCCATGCGCGCCAAGATCGACGACTTTCCTCCTCTAGGCGAGCCCTCGTTTGAAGGGCCGGAGCTGCATCATGAACCGTGTTCGTGTCCTTCTGGTTCTCGTCTGCGTCGCGGCGGCGCTGTTCGCCGGCCTGCTGGCCTGGCGCGTGGGGGTGTTCGGCGGCCGCTCCGGCGGGGCGAACCCGGGCGTGACGTCCACAGGAACGGCGGCCATCGGCGGGCCCTTCGCGCTGATCGATCAGGACGGCAGGCCGGTGACGGAAGCGGCCCTGAAGGGCCAATGGAGCGCAGTGTTCTTCGGCTTCACCTATTGCCCGGACGTCTGCCCCGGGACCCTGCAGGCCCTGAAAGCCGCCGCCGGCCAGATCGGCGGCAAGGCCGACAAGCTGCAGGTGGTGTTCATCTCGGTGGACCCGCAGCGCGACACGCCGCAGCAGATGAAGGACTATCTGAGCGCCATGGAGATGCCGGTGAAGACCATCGGCATGACCGGCACGCCGGAACAGGTGGCGGCGGCCGCAAAGGCCTATCGCGCCTATTACAAGAAGAACGGCGAGGGCGAAGGCTATCTCGTGGATCACTCCACGGCGGTCTATCTGATGAACCCCGAGGGTCAGTTCGATCGAGTGCTGGCCTATGGCATGACCCCAGACCAGATGGCCGAACAGCTGAACCAAGCGATCAACTAGGGCGCGCCTGCGCTGTTGGGGCGCAACGCAGAAGGCTGGACTTCGTTAAGCGCAGGCGTGTTATGCTGCGCCGCACAATGACGAAGTGATCGGTCTGATGCTCTACGCTCTTCATGAGGCGGCCTACTACGCCTCCCAGCCCATGCGGATGGCTGCCCTGGCGGCGCGGGACTTCTGGAGTTCGCCGCTCAATCCCGGCGCCAACTCGCGCTGGGGCCGCAGTCTGTTCGCGGGCGCGGACCTGTTCGCCAATGTCACCCGCCGCTACGGCAAGCCGGCCTGGGGAATCGACACGGTCCGCGTGAACAATGTGGACGTGCGCGTACGGCCGACCACCGTGTGGCAGAGCCCCTGGTGCAAGCTGGTGCAGTTCGACCGCGACATGGCCGACATGCGCAAGGCCGGGAAGATGCAACTGGACCCGGCGGTGCTGATCGTCGCGCCGCTGTCAGGGCACTACGCCACCCTGCTGCGCGGCACCGTGGAGGCGCTGCTGCCGGACCACGCGGTGTTCATCACCGACTGGTCCAACGCCCGCGACGTGCCGATGCTTGAAGGTCGTTTCGACTTCCACGATTACATCGACCATGTCCGCCAGATGCTGACCGTGATGGGCGGGCGCCCGCACGTGGTCGCGGTCTGCCAGCCAGGACCGCCGGTTCTGGCCGCCGCCGCCTTGATGGCCGAGGATAGCGACCCGTCGCGGCCCCGCACCATGACCTTCATGGGCTCGCCCATCGATGCGCGCCTCTCGCCCACCGTGACCAACCAGCTGGCCGAGCAAAAGCCGTTCACCTGGTTCCAGTCGAACATGATCCATACCGTGCCTGCGCCCTATCCTGGCGCGATGCGGCGCGTCTATCCGGGCTTCGTGCAGTTGGCGAGCTTCATGTCCATGAACCTGGAGCGCCACCAAGACGCCCACCGTCGGTACTTCGACGACTTGGTGAAGGGCGACGGCGACCAGGCCGACAAGCACCTGGTCTTCTATGATGAATATCTCTCGGTCCTGGACCTGACCGAGGAGTTCTATCTCCAGACGATCGACATCGTGTTCCAGAACTACGCCCTGCCCAAGGGCGAGCTGCGCCATCGCGGGCGGCTGGTGAACCCGGCGGCGATCACCGACATCGGCCTGATGACGGTGGAAGGCGAGCTGGACGATATCTCCGGCATCGGCCAGACCCAGGCGGCGCACGAGCTGTGCTCGGGCCTGCCGGAAGCGCTGAAGCTGGACTACATTCAGCCGGGCGTCGGCCACTATGGCGTGTTCAACGGCCGCCGCTTCCGCGAGGAGATCGTGCCCCGCATGCGCGATTTCATCCGGGAATGCGATCCGGACTTTGAAGGCTCGCGCCTGAAAGCCTAAATCTTGAGACGATGAGTCTCTTCCGCATCAACCCGCCGAAGATCGCCGCCTTGAAGGACGGTGACGAGATCGTCGTGGCCGGCGCTTCGGTGCTGATGAAGGTGAACCGCAAGGCCCGCCGCATCAGCCTGCGCCTGGACCGTGCAGGCCGGCGGATGATCGCCGTAGCGCCGAACGAGCGAAAGCTCGCCGACGCCGCCGCCTTCGCCCGCGACCGGTCCGAGTGGATCGCCAAGCAGATGGCCTCCGTGCCGGACGCCAACCCCTTGCAGCCTGGCGACATGCTGAGTGTGTTCGGCAATCCGGTGCGTCTGGAGCGGGCGCCGGGACGCACGCGCCTGACCGCCGCCAACGCCCTGCATCCCGCGCGCCTGATCGCGCCGGGCGATGGCGAAGCCTGGACACGCGCCGTGCTGCGCCGGCTGAAGGCGGAGGCCAAGAGCCAGCTGACCCTGCTGACCGCGGCCCATTGCGAGGCCCTGGGCCAGCCCTTGCCGCCGGTCTCGGTGATGGACGCCAAGGGGCGCTGGGGATCGTGCAAGCCGGCCCATGGGCGCCACCCGGCGGCGATCCGCTACAGCTGGCGGCTGGCCCTGTGTCCGCCGGCGGTGGCCGACTATGTCTGCGCCCACGAGGCCGCGCACCTGATCGAGGCCAATCACGGCCCGCAGTTCTGGGCCTTGGTCCACGATCTGGTGGGCGATCACCGCCCGCATCGGGACTGGCTCAAGCGCCACGGCGGCGAACTGCACGCCGTGGGCCAGGACTGATCAGTAGGGCAGCTGCGGCTGCGGTTGGTTGGGCTGCTGCGGTTGGGGTTGGGCGTTCGGGTCCGGCTCCCCGCCGAGGCCGAGGCCGCCCAGCAGGTCGCTGATCGCGTCCGGCTCAGGCGGCGGAGGCTCGATCGTCCCGCCTGGGATGGCCTGAGCCTTCAGGCGCGGCAGGGCCGAACCCATGAAGGTCTTCCAGATCTCGGCCGGAGCGCCGCCGCCGGTCACCCTGCGCATGGGCGTGTTGTCGTCCTTGCCGACCCAGACGGCGGTGACGAAGCCGCCGGTGTAGCCGACGAACCAAGCGTCGCGATAATCGCTCGTCGTGCCCGTCTTGCCGGCCACGTCATATCCATCGACGCGGGCCGCCGTGCCCGTGCCGCAGCAGACCACCTGGCGCATCATCTGGTTCATGTACTGCAAGGCGGGCGAACCGATGACGTTGGTGCGGGCCGGCTTGCCCACGTCGTGATCATACAGGACCTTACCGGCGGCGGTGCGGATGCGGGTGATGCCGTAGCCCCGGGCGGAGAAACCGCCGTTGGCGAAGGGGGCGTAGGCCTGGGCCATCTCCAGCGGGCTGACCTCGACCGCGCCCAGCGCCATGGACGGGTCCTGCTGAATCTTGGAGGTGACGCCCAGGCGGCGGGCGGTGGCGGCGACGTTGCCGGTGCCGACCTCGCTGGCCAGGCGGGCGGCGACGGTGTTGATCGATTGGGCCAGGGCCTGCTGGATCGTCATCGGGCCGCGGAAGTCGTTCGTGTAGTTGCGCGGCTCCCAGTTGCCGATCTTCACTGGCTCGTCGACCACGATCACGTTGGGCGTGCGGCCCGCCTCCATGGCGGTGAGATAGACGAAAGGCTTGAAGGCCGAGCCAGCCTGGCGCTTGGCCTTGGTGGCGCGGTCGAACTCGCTTTCCACATAGTCGGCGCCGCCCACATAGGCGCGGATGCGGCCCTCGCCGTCGAGGGCGACCAGGGCGCCCTGCTGGACGCCTTGCGAGGCGCGGGCGCGGATCGTGGCGCGGACCGAGGACTCGGCGGCGGCCTGGATCGGCAGATCGAGGGTGGTCTCGACCACCAGGTCCTCGGTCGGCTCGCCGACGAGGGCACGGACCTGATCATCGATCCAGTCCGTGAAATACTGGGCGCGCTGGTTGGCCAGGCGGGCGGAGACGCGCACCGGGGTCGACAGGGCCTCGTCCCGTTCCTCGGCGGTGATCACCTTGGTGCGGACCATCTGGTCCAGGACGATGGTGGCCCGGCGCTCGGCGCGGTCGGTGTTGTAGACGGGGCTGTAGCGCGACGGACTCTTCATCAGCCCGACAAGCAGGGCGGTCTCGCCGACGGTCAGCTGGCTGGCCTTCTTGTTGAAGTAGCGCTGGGCCGCGGCCTCGATGCCATAGGCGCCGCCGCCGAAGTTCACCCGGTTCAGATAGAGAGCCAGAATCTCCTTCTTGGAGAACTTGAACTCCAGCCACACGGCCACGATCAGCTCCTGCACCTTGCGGCGCAGGGTCTGGCGGAAGTCGAGGAACAGGTTGCGGGCCAACTGCTGGGTGATGGTCGAGCCGCCGCTGAGGGGGCCGCCTTCACGCTTCAGGTTGGAGATCAGCGCCCGGGTGATGCCGATGGGGTCGAAGCCCGGGTGCAGGTAGAAGCGGCGATCCTCCACCGCCACGAAGGCGGCGGGGACGTACTCCGGCAGGGTGTCGAGATCGACCGGCGGCGCATATTGGCTGCCGCGCACCGCCAGCAGGGCGCCGTTGCGGTCCAGATAGGAGATCGACGGTTGGCGCTTGGCGTCCAGCACTTTGGAAACGTCCGGCAGGTCGCGGGCGAAGACGGCCAGCATGGCGAGAGTGAAGATCGCCGCCCACACGCCCAGCACCGCCGTCCAGTAGACGAGCCCGCCCAGAAAGCCCCGGCCTTGCCGGCCCTCGGAGCCGTTCTGCTTCGCCATATTCCGTTCCGTCCTCGAAGACGCCGCCCAGCCTGGCGCGTCTTAGCCGAGAAGGACCTAACCCGCGACAAGGTTTATGAGAGATGAACGAAGCTTAAGGCAGGCGGTCGGGGTCGGCGCGCCAGACACGGAAGCTTTCGTATATCGCCCAGGCCGACGCCAGCAGGACGGCGGCCACAACGATCATCATACCCATCGGCATGGGCATGAATGGGGCGGCCACAAGACCGAGGAGGCCGATGATGAAGTAGGCCCGTCCCGCCAGCCGGTTGGACTTGTCCCAGGCCAGTCGGCTTCGCTTCGACCAATAGGTGCGCACGCCCACGAAGGGGTTGGGGCTGGTCTTGCCGATGAGGCCGCCAACAATCACGAAAGTCAGGCTGACCGCTGCCGCGATCCAGCGCGGCATGCCGTCGCGGCCGGGCGGGGTCCAGCCCAGGGCCAATCCCGCCATCAGGCCGATGAAGAGCGCCGGGACGATTATGCCGATCACCCAGCCCACGGCGAGGCTGCTCCAATTGGCCGGGCTGTAGTTCTGGACACGCGGTCCGCGCGCGATCCGGCTCAGGGTCAGAAACGTGAAGGCGGCCACGACGGCCGCCGCCGCCATGATCAACGCCACCTGCTCGCGCGGAGCCCAACCGTCAGCCTCGCCGCGCACATTGAAGTGGATAGGGACCAAGCCTTCGGCGCCGAAGAACCAGACCAGGGCGGCGACGCCCGCCATCAGCATGCTGCCGGCCAGGGACGCGATCTCTAGAAGGCGGATGTTTCTGGGAAGCTGGCTCAACACTCGACCTCCTTCGATGCGGGCTGCGGCGCGTCTTCGCCCACCCGGGCGAGACCCAACAGAAAGGCCATGGCCTCCTCCACGGCGGAGATGACCAGACGGTAGCGGACTGAGGTGCCCAGCTTTTCCGTCTCCACCAGACCGGCGGCCTTGAGGGCGGCCAGATGAGTGGTGACGGTCGGCCAGGCCATGTCGAATGCCGCCGCGATCTCCCCGGAGGCCATGGGCCGGTCACGCAGCATGGCCACCATCTGGCGGCGGGCGGGGTGGGACAGGGCCTTGAACACCTCGTTCATAGCCAAAACGCTAATTAGTAATATTGCTAATGTAAAGATGCGACCGATTTTGACGCACCAAGGCTTCAGCTTGTTCCTCACACCGCTGGAGGGACCCATGGCCGACATCATCGACTTCGCCGAATACCGCCCGTTCGCCCTGCGTCCGACGGAGCCGAAGGCCAAGAGCCGCGTCTGGGGTTCGATCCGCTATGCGGGCGTGCTGCTGGTCTGGATGGGCCTGTTCATCGTCCGGCCGCGCCTGGCCTTGAAAATCTTCCGCGAGCGTCGTGCGGACTCGCCGCTGCGCTGGCGCGAGCGGCATGTGATCGCCCCGGCGCCGGCCGCCGCCCTGGCCCCGGAAGGCCTGATCGCCTGATCTTGCTGGGTGGTGATTCCCGAGTGGCGATTCAGCGGGCGACCTGCCACAAGCGGGCCGATGTCCCCCACCCTCGCCCAGGCTCGCGAAGTCCTTCGCCAGACGTTCGGCCACGCTGATTTCCGCGGCCTGCAGGCGCAGGTGATCAGCGAGGCGCTGGAGGGGCGCAGCGCCATGGCGGTGCTGCCCACCGGCGGCGGCAAAAGTCTCTGCTACCAGATCCCCAGCATCGTGCGCCCGGGCCTTGGCCTCGTGGTCTCGCCGCTGATCGCCCTGATGACCGATCAGGTCGCGGGGCTGCAGCAGTCGGGCGTGGCGGCGGCGCGACTGGATTCCAACATCTCTCTCGACGAGCGGTCGGAGACTTGGCGGCGGATCGAGCAGGGCGAGCTGGACCTGCTTTATGTCTCGCCGGAAGGCCTGATGGCCGGGGCGATGCTGGATCGCCTGCGCCGCACGCCGCTGGCCCTGATCGCCATCGACGAGGCGCACTGCGTCAGCCAGTGGGGCCACGACTTCCGACCCGAGTACCGGATGCTGGGCCGCTTGGCCGAGATGTTCCCGGACGTGCCGCGCCTGGCGGTCACCGCCACGGCCGACAACCGAACGCGCGAGGATATCCGGGCCGAACTGCGGCTGGAGGGCTGCGAGGAGTTCGTCGACAGCTTCGCGCGGCCGGAACTGGCCTTGTTCGCCGAGCGCAAGCGGCCCGGATCGAAGAACCGGGTGGTCGAGCTGGTGCTGGAGCGGCCGAACCGTTCCGGCGTGATCTATGCAGGCTCCCGAGATGGGACCGAGACCCTGGCCAAGACCCTGCAGGAAGCAGGGGTGCCGGCCCTCGCCTACCACGCCGGCCTCGACAAGCAGGTGCGGGCCGACCGGCTGGAGGAATTCCTCGAGGCTGACGCGGCCGTGATGGTGGCGACCATCGCCTTCGGCATGGGGGTCGACAAGCCGGACGTGCGCTTCGTCATCCACGCCGATCCACCCGCCTCCATCGAGGCCTACTGGCAGGAGATCGGCCGCGCCGGGCGCGATGGGCAGCCGGCGGAGGGGATCACGCTATACGGCGCCTCCGACCTGGCCTGGGCCCTGCGCCGGGTCGAGAGCCGGGAGATGGACGCCGAGGTGAAGGGCGTGCAGGTGCGTAAGGCGCGCCAGCTCTACGCCATGCTCGACGGGCTGAACTGCCGGGCCGCCTCGGTCCGCCGGTATTTCGGCGAGGAAGGGGTGCAGGTCTGCGGCCAATGCGACCTTTGCCTGTCGCCGCCGGAGTCGGTGGACGCGACCCAGGCCGCGCAGAAGGCCCTGGCCGCTGTGCACCGCATGGGCGGGCGCTTCGGCCGCGGGCGGCTGGTGGATCACCTGCTGGGCAAGACCAAGGATGTGACCGAAGCGGAGGCGAAGATGTCGACCTTCGGCATCGGGACCGAGTTCTCGCCCCCCGGCTGGCGAGACCTGATCGATCAGCTGCTGTTCGAGGGCCTTTTGCGAGAGGACCCCAATGACAACCGGCCGCTGATCGGCCTGGGCGATCCCGAAGGCGTCCGCGCCGTCTATCGCGGCGAGCGGCAAGTGGCGATCCGCAAGCCGTCGGAGGCGGCGGAAAAGTCGGATCGCAGCCGTCGCCGCCGCGAGGGCCAGACCGTGGTCGCCCCCGCCGACATGCCGCTGTTCGAGGCCCTGCGAGCCTGGCGCCGGGATGAGGCGCACCGCCAGAAAGTCCCGCCCTATGTCATCTTCCACGACGCCACCTTGGCGGAGATCGCGCGGGTGCGGCCGACCAGCTCGGCGGCGCTGGGACGTGCTGGAGGGGTCGGTCAGGGTAAGCTGGATCGCTACGGCGCGGCGGTGCTAGCCGTGGTCGGAGCGATGGAAGACTAGGCGGCGGCGTTGATCGGCGGCGCGAGGGGAGCGCTGGAAACCCCCATATCCTCAGCCTGGACAATGCAGCCGTACCAGCCGAGACCCTTGTAGGTCTCGTAGCCCGGCGTGAGGGCGTAGCCGATGGTCCGCCCCTCCGCCGAATAGCTGCCCATGGTTCCATCCTGGACGTTCAGGCGGAAGGTGTCCTCAAGCACGCCCTTCTTGTCGGACGAGGCCAGGATGCGGCCCTTTTGATCCAGCAGCATGACGCGGGACTTGGCGCGCTCCTCGGCGGTCAGACGCACGCCGTCGACCACGGCCTGGGCCTGAGGGCGCCAGTCGAAATGGATGCCCAGCACACCGATCGGCTTGCCGCGCGTCTCGCCGTCCTGACGGATGGCGGTGGCGTAAGTGGCCACCGGGGCGTCGCCCAGGGCGCGGACCTTTTCGATGTCGCAGACAGCGAAGTCGTCGCCGGAGGCGGTGCGCATGGCGTTGCGGAACCAAGACGTCTCGGCCACCGACTGGCCCACGGCGCTGGGATAGAGGTCCGGCCGGCCGGTGGAGATGACCCGACCCTGAGCGTCGCAGATCCACAGGTCCAGATAGACGGTGTAGGCGTCGAGAATGACCTTGAGGCGCTTGCTGGCGTAGGCGGACGCTTCGGGCGTCGGGTCGGCCGCGCAGGCGGTGATGGCGCTGTCGGTGGCCCACCAGCGCACGTCGCAGGTGCGCTCATAGAGGTTGCGGTCGATGATCTCGATCGCGTTCAGCGCCAGGTCGGCGAGCCGCTGGCCGCGCAGATGGTCGAGGATCGAGCGACCCACCCGGGTCAGCTCGTCGAGATCGGCGCGGAACTGGCTCTGCAGATCCAAGGCGACGTTATCGATCTCGGCGGCGATCTTCTTGAATTCGTCAGCGACGATGGCGAAGCCGCGGCCCGCCTCGCCCGCCCGGGCCGCCACGATCAGGGCGTTGATCGACAACATCTTGGCTTCGCGGTTGATCATAGCGATCTCGCCGATCTTCTGACCGGCGACCGCGCTCAAGCGCTCGGACAGGTCCAGAATGCGTTCCGGACGAAGGCTGACATCGGTGTCGCTCATGACCCCCCCTAGGGCCGCGCGCATCGTTGCATACGATACTAGCGCGTGAGGCTGAGCCTTACCGGTATCCACAAGGTTAATGAAATGGGTCGGGGCGTTAATTGACATCCAGCGCCCCGGGCGGCGCCTAAACATTGATCAGATATAGCCCGATCGCCGGTCATGGTTAACGCGAGATTTACGCGAAATTCCCCCGAGACGCGAAAATCAATGCGGTAAAGTCCGCAAATGCTGCGACAAATTGGCCGCGCCGGATCGGTTCGCGCAATAGGGCGTTTACACGGAGCCCTAAAGCGGCACAGTTAGAGTTGCACAGGGTTAAACTCCTGGGCACCTGCGGAGCTACCCAATGAACCCGACTGATCAGGCGCTATTCGACCTGGCCTACCCGGCCATGCTCGTCCTTGCTCCCTTTGTGTGGCTGGCTGGCCTGTACATCGTCTTCACCGTCAGCGCGATCATCGTGCGCAACGGCCGTCCCTTCCCGGGCGCCAAGGCCGTCGCTCGCCGGCGCCCGGTCGCCGCTCCAGCGCCGGAACTGGCTCCGCAGCTCAGCTCCGTTTTCGCCTTCGCCAATATCAAGATGGCCTGAGCCCCAAGGGGGGTCTGGCTAAATGACCACGCCCTCCGGACGGAGGGCGTGTCTCGTCGCGCATTTCGGCTGCGGTCAGCTCTTGAGACGCGGAACGCGCCCCGCGAACTGGCGAATGAAGCCCCCATCATCCATCAGCACCGTCACATCATAACGCCCCTGGGCGCTTGCCTCGACGCGCATCTGTTGCGGTCCGGCGCGGCCCGCCCGCAAGCTTACGGGGCGGTCGCCGCGCGTGGAGCGGGCGGGGAGGCGGCCAGCGCCCTGGGCCGACAGCATGAGCGCGGCGTCGGCGACGGCCGTGCTGGGGCCGAACAGCTGCACATCAATGGCGAGGTCGTCGGTTTTGCGGTTCCCCGCTAGGCGGCGATGGAAACCATCCGGCCCCATGATCTGCAGATCGTAGCGCCCGCCCTCCAGCGCCCAGGCGCCGGTCAGGTGCTTTCCGCCCTCCACTGTGTAGCGGCGCGGGGCGCGGTCCAGGCGCAGACGGTCATAGATATGGAACACAGCGCCACGCTGGCCGAGATTGATGAACTCCAGCGTGATCTCGTCCGCCGGAAAGCTCCAGCGCAGATCCAGGTGATACGGTGACGGGCAGGCCGGACGCTCGACGCTTGCGAGCGTAGCCGCACGACGACCGGCAGGAATCGGCGGCATGGTCATGCCCGGCAGGGCCCTGGCCCGCGCGGCGTCAGCAGCGACATCCGGCAAAGAAACCGTCGCGACATTGGGCGCTGCGAAGTCGAAAAGGGAAGTCAGGTCGCCGCAGACGGCCCGCCGCCAGGCTGAGATATTGGGCTCCTTCACGCCGAAACGCGTCTCCAGGAAGCGGATCACCGAGGTGTGGTCGAACACCTCCGAATTCACCCGCCCGCCCCGGCTCCAGGGCGAGATGGCGTAGAACGGCACCCGGGCGCCGAGGCCGTAGGGGCGGCCGAGCAGGTCCGCGCGATCAGGCTTCTTGTCGTCCGGACTGCGCAGGCGATGATACTCGCCCGTCGTGTCGACCGTGGAGGCGCCGGCCCATCCGCCCGGCGCATCGGCATCCCGCGACGGCGGCGACGGCGGCGGGACGTGGTCGAAGAAGCCGTCGTTCTCGTCGAACATGACCAGAAGCACGGTCCGCGCCCAGACCTTGGGGTCGGCGGTCAGGGCGTCGATGACCTCGGCGGTGTAGGCGGCGCCCTGGGCGGGGCTGGAGGCGTCGGGGTGTTCGCTGCCCGCGGCCGTGGCCACCACCCACGAGACCTGCGGCAGCTTGCCGGCCAGCACGTCGGCGCGCAGCACATCCAGGGCCGCCGTCGTCAGGCCGCGACGCGCCAGTTCGGGATCCGAGCCCGGCTTTCCATCCATAGAGTCTTGGAAGGCCTTGAAGCCGATCAGGGGATTGTCGGTGAAGTTGTCGGCCATGTCCTGATAGACCCGCCAACGAACCCCCGCCGCCTGCAGGCGTTCTGGATAGGTCTTCCAGGTATAGGGCGCGCCGTTGCCCCGGACGTCATGGGAGTTGGCCAGGGCCGGACCGCCGTTCTGTCCCAAGGGGTCGTTGGTGGCGGACCACAGGAACAGGCGGTTGGGATTGGTGCTCGACTGGATCGAGCAATGATAGGCGTCGCAAAGGGTGAAGGCGTCGGCCAGGGCGTACTGAAACGGGATGTCCTCCCGTTCAAAATAGCCCATGGAATGAAGCCCCTTGGCCGTCGCCCAGCGGCCCATCCGGCCTTCATCCCAAGCGTCCTGCGCGTCGGGCCAGGAATGAGGCGTCCCCTCCACCCGCATGTGGGCGAAGGTCTCGCGCGTCTTCAGGGGGAAGGGCGCGACCAGGCGCGGCGCGCCCGCCTTGTCCTGACCCAGCTGCAACATGACGTCGCGTGGCGCGCCGTCGGCGGCCGGCGCGACAGGGGCGGGATACGGATCATTGAAGCCGCGCACCCCCGGCAGGGCCCCGAAGTAGTGATCGAAGGCGCGGTTCTCCTGCATCAGGATCACCACGTGCTCCACGTCCGCGATCGTCCCGCTGCGGCGATCGGCGGGAATGGCGACGGCCCGCGCGATGGACGGCGGCAGGGCGGCGAAGCCGGCCGCTGCGGCGAGAAGGCTGCGGCGATCGATGTGAGGCATGGCGTGGACCCGAAGCGAATTCAAAACAGCAAAAGCACGAAAATGTGGAGGTCGGACGACAGCCCGACCTCCAGTCGGGGGCAGGATCAGAAGCTCTTGCGAAGACTGACGAAGGCCTGACGCGGCGCGGCGATCTGCAGGGTCTGGCTATCCCCCCGGATCACGAAGCCGTTCGAGTCGATGGTCCCGGCATAGTCTTCGTCGAAGAGGTTGGTGACGTTGAGCTGCACCTCGAGATCCTTCAACAGGCCGGGCCCCGACAGGCGGTAGCCCACCGCCAGATCGCCGACCATGTGCGACGGCACGCCGGTGTCGTTCTCGTAGGTGAAGTAGCGCTTGCCCACATAGGACAGGGACAGGCGGCCAAACAGCGAGCCATTGTCGTAGCCCAGCTCGCTCTTCAGCAGATGCTCGGGCGTATCAACCGTGGTCTTGCCGCCGGTGCGGGCCACCACGACCCCGTCGCCGTTGCGCGTGTCGTCGTCATAGGTGGAGTCGTTGTAGGCGTAGGAGGCGAACAGCGACCAGTCGGGGGCGAAGGTCCAGTCCGCCGCCAGCTCGAAGCCCTTGGCGGTGACCCCGCCGACGTTGGACAGGGCCGAGGGATTGCCCTGGATGCCCGATCCCTGGGTCACGCCGAACAGGCGGTTTTCGAAGGAGACGTAGTAGACCGCGGCGACGCCCTGGAAGGTGGCGTTGCGATAGCGCCAGCCAGCCTCCAGCGTCTTGGACACCTCCGGCTTCAGCTTACCCTTGATCGCCTCGAATCCGGCCTGGGAGGCCGAGAACGGACCCGAGCTGCCGGAGCTCGGAATGGCGCGCATGTTTTCCGAGTAGCCGGCGAACAGCTGGCTGTCGTCAGTCAGATCGTAGCTGAGGCCGACCTTGGGTTGGAAGTTGTCCTTGGCCTTGATCACGCCGGTCTTGTTGGCGCCGACGACAGTGACGGCGCTGTTCTCCACGTCCAGCGACTTGAAGCCGAAGTTCACCGTCAGGGCGTCGGTGGGACGCCAGGTGTCTGAGATGTAGAACTTCTGCGTCTTGGTTTTGAAGTCGTACAGCCAGTCGGTGCGGAACGGGTTGCGGGCGTACTTCAGGGTGTCGCGATTGAAGCTGTTGCGGCTGACCCCATAGAAGCGGCGAGATTGGAGGAAGTCGTTGTCCTCGCTCCAGAAACCGGCCTCGATCTCATGGCCTCCCAGGGTGAGGATCGCGCTGCCGATCAGGCCGTAGCGCTCGATGTCATATTCCGTGGTGCGGATCGACAGGGGGGCGTCGTTGTCGGACGCCCCGGCGACGCCGTAGTTCGGGGACACCACGAAGGGCGTCACCCACTGACCCTGGCCCTCGTTCTGGTGGCCATAGCCGGTCAGTTTGACGGTGAACGCTTCAGTGATTGGGAAGTCGATGTTCAGGGCGCCGATGGTGTCGTCGCGTAGGCCCGTGGAGTCGTAGTAGGCGTCGTCGGCGCTCTTGATCTTGCCAGGATAGACCGTGCCGAACGAGGGGAAACGACCGGGAGGGCTGGCTTCTCCCTTATTGTGCGCAATCTCGGCCACCTGGATCGCCAAGGCGTAATTGGGGAGGAAGTTGTCCCAGTCACGGCCAAGACGGCTGACCATTTCCAGGCTCATGTCCTGGTAGTCGGTCTCGCGGCGCTTGGACCAGTTCAGCCAGCCGCTGACCGTCGCCTTGCCGATGGGTTGCACGAGCTTGAAGTTCAGATGCTCGTGACGCTGGGGCGCCTTGCCCTTCCACTTGTCGGTATTGCTGTAGTCATAGCTGACATAGGCGCGGCCGCCGGTGGGCGCCACGCCGCTCTCCAGACGCAGGAAGCCGCGGCGGGTGTCGTTCGAGCCGAAGGCCGCCGTGGCGAGGCCGCCGAACTCCGTCCCTGGATCGCGGGACACGAACTGCAGCGAACCGCCCAGATCGTTGGCCGAGGCGACGCCGAGCGCGCCGGCGCCTTGGGTCACCTCCACCTGGGCGACGTTCTCGCCGGAGATGGCGCGGCTGATATGCAGGCCGTTGTGGTTGCCATAGGTCATGTCGCCCAGCGGCACGCCGTCGAGGGTGAAGCCCAGGCGGTTGCGATCGAAGCCGCGGATGGCGATGCGGGCGGACCATTCGTGGCCCCCGAACGCGTCGGCCGACTGGACGTTCACACCCGGCAGCTTGTCGACCAGCTTCAGGGGGCTGGCGCCGGCGGCCTCCAACTTCAGCTCATCGCCGCTGACGGTCTGGACCTGGCGCGACTGGCCCTGGCCGAAGACGACGATCTCTTCGATCGTCGCGGCGTCGGCCGCGTCGGCCGCGTCGGCGGCATGGGCCGCGCCAGCCAGCAGCACCGCGCCTAGCGCGACGCCCGTGAACAGATTGGATTTCATGACATCCCCCTTGGTGTAACGCCGGTCGGCGCGTCAAAGGAAGTATCGAGTTCTCACAACAGTCCTGTGACATTGTGTTGTTATTTGTGGATTTTATGGGAGTTGGGGTATGGATTCCCGCAAAATCTTCGGTCAATCGTGGTGTCGGCGATTGCGCCCCACACACGGGTTGGCTCTAAATGCCACACGCATTTTTCAGGGATTCGCCGTGAACTCAGCCGACCGCCTGCTTGAGATTCTTCGCCTCCTGCAGGTCACCCGTTCCTGCTCGATCGGAGAACTGGCCCGCCGGTTCGACGTGTCCGAGGAAACGATCCGCCGGGACGTCCGGCAGCTGGAGCAAGCCGGTCGCGTCTCGAAATTCCACGGCGGGGTGCGCCTGCCCGAAGCGCTGATCGAACCCCCGCATCAGGTGCGGCTGCAGGAAGAAGCCGACGCCAAGCGCCTCATCGGCGAAGCCGCCGCCGGGCTGGTCGAGGACGGCATGACCGTCCTGTTCGACTGCAGCACCAGCGCACACTGGATGGCCCGGGCGCTCAGCCGGCCGCGTAGCCTGTCTATCGTCACCAACGGATTTGAGGTGGCGGGCGAGATCCTGAACCGCGACAACTATCGCCTGTTCCTGGCGGGGGGGCGGGTGGACGTGGACTACCGCGCCTGTTTCGGGCCCGACGCCATCGCCTATGCCCGGCGGTTCACGCCCGACATCATGTTCGTCTCTACCGGCGCCCTGGACGCCCGGCGGGGCTTCATGGATTTCAGCTCCGACGAGGCGGACTTCAAGCGCGCCCTGTTCGACCGCGCCCGCAGGGTTGTGGTGCTGTGCACCAGCAACAAGTTCGGCAAGGCTGGCGTCATGCACTTCGCCGACTTCTCGGAGGTCCACGACCTGATCACCGACGCGGCTCCGCCCAGCGACCTGAAGGCGGCGCTGGACGCCGCCTCGGTCCGCACCCTGGTGGCGGGTCCCGCCTAGGCTTTCTTTCGCTTAGCATTGCGGACGGCGGTCTTTTCCCGATCCTCGTCCGCGCGGCGCTGGACGATCTCGCGCACCAGGTCGGGCGGCAGCGGCTTTTCCGGCTGAAAGCGGATCGCGCCCTTGCTGGTCTCGAAACCCGTGAGCCGGTCGGCGTATTCCTCCGCCAGGCCGTGAGGATAGAAGGCGCAGTGCGCCTTGGCGCCGCCCATCCAGACCAGCACCCCATCCAGCCGGAAGCCCGGCAGACCGTAGCTGATCACCTCGGTCAGGCCGGGAACAGCCGCGTGAATTCGCCGCCGTAGATCTTCAAGCGCCGCGCGCTGGTCGCCGGGCAACTTGGCGAGATAGTCGTCAATGGGCGACATGGCGTTCTCCTTCATTTCAAGGACGAGCCGCGCGCCGCTGATCCGACAGCCTGAAAAGCAAAATGGCCGGACTTTCGTCCGGCCATCTTGGTCTTAGACATCCACCTCGGCGTCGAGGGCGTTCTGCTGGATGAACTCGCGGCGGGGCTCGACCAGATCGCCCATGAGGCGGGCGAACATGTCGTCGGCGTCGTCGGCGTGGTTCACCTTGACCTGCAACAAAGTGCGAGCCTCGGCGTCCAGGGTGGTCTCCCACAGCTGGTCCGGGTTCATCTCGCCCAGGCCTTTGTAGCGCTGGATCGAGAGGCCCTTGCGGCCGGCGTCCATGACCGCCTGGACGAGGTCCAGAGGGCCGCGCACGGTGGTGGACTTGTCCTTGCGGCGGAACACGGCCGGCTTGGCGAAGGTTTCGGCCAGGGCCCCTGCGCGCTCGGCCAGACGGCGGGCGTCGGCGGCGTTCAGGGTCAGCTCGTCGATCACCAGACGCTCGGATACGCCGCGCTTCACCCGGCTGAAGGTGTAGCCGCGACCGCTGGCGGCGGGCTCGCCGCTCCAGGGGCCGTCGCCTTCCTCGGCGTAGAGGTCCAGGCGCGCCGCGGCGGCGGCCACGTCCGCCTTTTCGCCGAACAGGCCGGCCAGGGCCGTCTGCTCTACGGCGAAGGCCGGGGCGCGGGCCGACAGGCGTTCGATATTAGCCTTGGCGCCGCGCGCTGTCTGAACCATGGCCAGCAGGTCGCGGCCTGTCAGGCGCTCGCCCGAGGACAGGTCGAGCTCGGCGCCGTCGACGCCCTCGTCGGTGAGGAACGACTCCATCTCGGCGTCATCCTTCAGGTAGCGAGAGGACTTGCCCTTGGTCGCCTTATAGAGCGGCGGCTGGGCGATATAGATGTAGCCCCGTTCGATCAGCTCCGGCATCTGCCGATAGAAGAAGGTCAGCAGGAGGGTGCGAATGTGGGCGCCGTCCACGTCGGCGTCGGTCATCAGCACGATCTTGTGGTAACGCACCTTATCGGCGTCGAAGTCCTCGCGGCCGATGCCGGCGCCCAACGCCGTGATCAGCGTCCCGACCTGGTCCGACGACAGCATCTTGTCGAAGCGAGCGCGCTCCACATTAAGGATCTTGCCGCGCAGGGGCAGAATGGCCTGGTTCTCGCGATTGCGAGCCTGCTTGGCGGAGCCGCCGGCGCTGTCGCCCTCGACGATGAAGATTTCGGACTTGGCCGGATCCTTCTCCGAGCAGTCGGCAAGCTTGCCGGGCAGGGAGGTGATGTCGAGCGCGCTCTTGCGGCGGGTCAGTTCGCGGGCCTTGCGGGCGGCTTCGCGGGCGGCGGCGGCCTCAACGATCTTGCCGACAATGGCGCGGGCCTCGTTCGGATGCTCCTCGAACCAGGTGGCCAGGCCGTCCTGAACCAGCCCCTCGACGGCCGGGCGTACTTCGGATGAGACCAGCTTGTCCTTGGTCTGGGAGCTGAACTTCGGATCCGGCACCTTCACCGACAGCACGCAGGTCAGGCCTTCGCGGGCGTCCTCGCCCGAGACATTGACCTTCTCTCGCTTGGCCAGGCCGGAGCTCTCGATGTAGTTGCCCATCACCCGGGTCAGGGCGGCGCGGAACGCGGCCAGGTGGGTGCCCCCATCCCGCTGCGGGATGTTGTTGGTGAAGCACAGCATGTGCTCGTGGTAGCTGTCGTTCCACCACAGGGCGAGGTCCAACTCGACCTTGTCGCGACGGCCGCGGATCACGATCGGATCCTTCAGCATGCCGTTCTTGGCCTTGTCGAGGTGGCGCACGAAGGCCTCGATGCCGCCTTCGTAGGACAGGATCTCCTCGAAGGGCTCAGCCTCGCGCAGATCCTTGAAACGGATGGTCACGCCCGAGTTCAGGAAGGCCAGCTCGCGCAGGCGGTGTTCAAGCGTCTTGCGGTCGAACTCGATGAACGAGAACGTCTCCGTCGACGGCATGAAGGTGACCGACGTGCCGGTCAGGAACTCGCCGGCCTTCGGGCCTTCGGTGCGGGTGGGGCTGTCGCCGGTGACCTTGAGCGAGGAGACCGCGTCGCCGCGCTCGAACCGCATCTCGTGCACCTGACCGTTGCGGTGGATCTTCAGCTGCAGCCAGTCGGACAGCGCGTTCACCACCGAGACGCCCACCCCGTGCAGGCCGCCGGAGACCTTGTAGCTGTTCTGGTCGAACTTACCGCCGGCGTGCAGCTGGGTCATGATGACCTCGGCCGCCGAGACGCCCTCGCCTTCGTGGATGTCGGTGGGGATGCCGCGACCGTCATCGGTGATGGTGGCCGATCCGTCGGCGTTGAGGATCACCTCCACGGCCGTGGCGTAGCCGGCCAGGGCTTCGTCGATGGCGTTGTCCACCACCTCGTAGACCATGTGGTGCAGCCCGGAGCCGTCATCGGTGTCGCCGATATACATGCCGGGGCGCTTGCGCACCGCATCCAGCCCCTTGAGGACCTTGATCGAGTCCGCGCCGTATTCGCCGGGCGTCGCTTCGATCTCGGGGGCTTGGTTTTCGTCGCTCATTCTACGGGTCCAGAACCGTCAGGCCGGAGCTATCCACGCGGACGCCCAGGGCCCGACCCTTGAGGTGGTCGAACAGCGCTTCGTCGGTGCCCGTCAAAAAGGCTTGAAGGCCCAGCGCCGTGATTTCGTCGGCCAGAGCAGCCCGCCGTTTCAGGTCGAGATGCGCCGCGACTTCGTCGAGCAACAATATAGGGTTTGGCGCTGATTCCGCACGCGAAAGTCGCGCCGCCTGGGCCAAAACCAGGTTCAAAATCAGCGCTTTCTGCTCGCCGGTCGAACATTCGGCGGCAGGACGGTCCTTTTCGGCATGGACGACAGCAAGATCGCCCCGGTGCGGGCCCGTCAGGGAGCGTCCAGCGGCCGCGTCGCGGGGTCTGGCGACGGCCAGGGCGGCGGCGAGACGCGCCTCGATCTCAGGTGATTCGGTCCCGTTGGAGGCCATGGACTCCCAGTCGCCGGTCAGGCTGAGACGCGCCTGCGGAAACGGCCGGTCGCCCCGGCTGTCGATCTCTTCCTGCAGCGCGCGAAGGGTCCGCACGCGGGCGGCGGCCATCAGGGCGCCCGCCTGGGCCATGCGGGCCTCCAGCGCCGTCAGCCAGGCTTCGTCGCCCACCTCGTCCGTCAACAGGCGCAGGCGCTCGCGCTGGGCCTTCTCATAGGCGCCGGCATGCGCAGCGTGGGATGGTTCGGCGGCGAAGACCAGGCGGTCGAAGAACTTGCGGCGATCCGACGCCGCCTCGAGAAACAGACGATCCTGCTGCGGGGTCAGCCATATGGGGCGGATGTGGTCGGCCATGCGACCCGGCGGCACGGGCTCACCCTCCAGCCGCACCACGCGGCGGACGGCGCCGGCGGTTTCAGTCCCGGTGCCCAGCCGCGTTTCGCCTTCCGGATCCTCGACCACGGCCGCCACGGCCCAGGCGCGGCCGACACCCTCGCCCGGCAGACGACGGCCGACCTCCGCCAGCGCCGAACCGCGCAAGCCGCGCCCGGGAGACAGCAGGGACACCGCCTCCAGAAGGTTGGTCTTCCCTGCGCCGTTAGGGCCGAACAGGAACACGCTGCGGCCGCCAGCCTCCAGCCGCGCCCGCTCATAAGAGCGGAAATCGGTCAGGGTCAGGGAAAGAAGGGCGGCGCGGCTCACCCGGCGGGTTGTAGCCTCAGAACCTTCTGAAGGAACAGGGTTTCCGCCTCGCGGCGGCGGTCGGCGTTGACGCGCTTGAAGAAGCCGTGGCCCTCGTCCTTGAACAGAACGTACCAGGTCTCGACCCCATTCTGGCGCAGCTGGGCGACCACCTGGTCGGATTCCGACTGCGGCACGCGGGGGTCGTTGGCCCCCTGCATGACCAGCATGGGCTTGGTGATCTTCTTGACGTTGTTGAGCGGCGAGATGCGCTCGAACACCTTCTGCATCTTCGGGTCGCGCTCGTCCCCATATTCGGCGCGGCGCAGGTCGCGGCGGTAGGTCTCGGTATTTTTGAGGAACGAGGTGAAGTTCGAGATGCCGTAGCGCTCCACCCCGCCGGCCAGGCGGTCGGAATAGTGGGTCATGACCGCCAAGGACATGTAGCCGCCGTAGGACTGGCCGTAGACCACCGCGCGGTCGGCGTCGAGGTCAGGCTGCGTCTTGATCCAGTCCAGCAGGGCGCCGATGTCCTTGACGGAGTCCTCGCGCCTTTCGGCGTTGTCGAGGTTCAGGTAGGTCTTGCCGTAGCCGGTGGAGCCGCGGACGTTGGGCACGATCACCGTTATGCCCATCTCGCCGACCATCTGCTGGATGTGCTGGTTGATCGAGTTGTAGACCGGCCGCGACTGCCCTTCCGGGCCGCCGTGGATGTCGATGACCACCGGGGTCGGGCCCTTGGCGTTCTTCGGGCGATAGACAAGGGCAGGGATGGAGCGGCCGTCGAAGGATTTGAACCGCACCAGGGTCGGTTCGACCAGGCTGGCGGGATCGAGGCCGCCGAGCTCCGAATTCGTCCACCGCTGCAACTTGCCCTCGGTCACGTCCCAGCTCCAGGCGTCGCTGGAGGAGGTCGGGGTCGACAGGGAGAAGCCGAGCTTCGAGCCATCCTTGTTGAAGGTCAGGTTGGACAGCACGCCCGCCGGCAGCTCCGCCTGTGGCAGGGCGCGGCGGGTGACGAAGTCGCGGACCACCAGCTTCGAATAGCCGTCTTCGTTGACCACATAAGCCAGGATGCGGCCGTCGCTGGAGAGCGCAAACTCCTCCACGTCCCAGGTCAATTCGCCCGAAAGGTTGGTCTTCCTGCCGGTGGCTAGATCGATCTCGACCAGGCGCGCGAAGTCGGAGCCTTCGTCCGACAAGATCAGCACGCGCTTGCCGTCGGGCGTGAATTTGCCGCCCTGATAGGCGATCGGCGATTTGGCGGCGCCCAGCGGGGTCAGCTTTCCGCTGGCCACGTCCAAAAGCCAGCGCGGGGAGTCGTTAATCGAGAAGTAGCGCCCGAGCAGCACCGTCTTGCCATCGGGCGAGACGTCGATGGGCGACATGGCTCCCGTGCCCTCAAGGATCGTGCGGCGGCCGTCGGGGGCGGACGGGTCGAGCATGATGATGTCGGCGTCGGCGTCGCCTTTCGCCGAGCGGCTCCAGACCACCACCGAGCCGTCCTTGGACACCGCCGGCGACTGGTTGCGGGTCCCGGGCTCGGTGATGATGACGGTGGCGCCGTCCGGCTTGCGAACCAGAAGCTGGAACCACTCGTCGCCGCCGGTGTCCTTGGTCAGCAGCAGGCCCTTGCCCGCCGGCAGGGCGCCGACGCCGGCCACCGGCTCGTCATAGAAGGTGATCTGAGTCCGCGCCGCGCCGGGCGCCGCGACCGTATGGACCTGATTGGTCTGGCCGAACCGGGTGGTGACCAGCATCGAGCCGTCGTCGGCCCAGTCCTGGAAATAGGCCGAGCGGACATTCTGATACTTGGCGAGGCCTTCGCGCACCGAAGCCGGGGCCTCGGGCACGTTCTCGAGCACCTGATTGCCGATCTCGCGGCGCTGGACGGCCTGGGCCGAAACATCGGCGGCGGCGAACAGGCACAGCATGGCCGCGCCCAGGAACAGAGACTTTTTCACGATCAACTCCCCCGCCCGCCCTCGGACCGGGGCGAGCTCGTTATGAACTCAGACCCGCAGCGGCATCAGCACGTAGCGCACGCCCGGGTCGGCCGGGTCGAGCACCAGGGTCGGGCTGGCCGGGTCGGCGAAGCGGAACTCCGCCGTGTCGGCGCCGATCTGGCCGCAAACGTCCAGCAGGTAGCGGGCGTTGAAGCCGATCTCGAAGGGCTCGCCGTCGTAGTCGACCTCGACCTCTTCCACGGCTTGGCCGGCTTCCATGTTGCGGACGGTGAGGATCACCTTGCCTGGCTCAACGGCCAGCTTCACCGAGCGGCTCTTCTCCGCCGAGATGGTGGCCACGCGGTCCACGGCCTTGGCGAACAGGCTGTTGTCGACGGTCAGGACCTTGGCGTTGTCCTTGGGGATGACCCGGACATAGTCGGGGAACGAACCGTCGATGACCTTGGAGGTCAGGGCGGCGGCGCGGCCGAACTCCAGGCGCACCTTCTGAGGGCTCAGCTGCAGCTCGACGTTCTCGCCGGCGTCGTCCAGCAGGCGGCGGATTTCGTTGATGGTCTTGCGCGGGACGATGACGCCCGGCGCCCCGGCGGCCCCTTCGGGCGCGGTCATTTCGGCCAGGGCCAGGCGGTGGCCGTCGGTGGCTACGGCGCGCAGCTTGGTCTCGCCGCCCTCGACCACCGTGTGGACGTAGAGGCCGTTGAGGTAGTAACGCGTCTCCTCGGTGGAGATGGCGAAGCGGGTCTTATCGATCAGGCGGATCAGATCGCCGGTATCGACGCTGATGCGGCCCGACAGGCCGTCGGACGACATGACCGGGAAGTCGCCGGCCGGCAGGACCGGCAGGTTGAACTTGGAGCGGCCGGCCTGGATCTGCAGGCGGGGATCGTCGCCGTTGAAGCTGAGCGACACGTCGGCGCCGTCCGGCAGCTTGCGGACGATTTCATAGAGAGTCTGGGCCGGGGCGGTGATCTGGCCAGGAACATCGACCTGGGCCATGCCCTCGTCGATGATCTCCATGTCCAGGTCGGTGGCCGAGAAGCTGACCTGCTCGCGGTCGGCCGACAGCAGGACGTTGGACAGGATCGGGATGGTGTTGCGGCGCTCAACCACGCTCTGCACATGCCCCAGCGCCTTCAGAAGCGCCGCCCGCTCGATCGTAAGCTTCATGTCTAGTCCGGACTCGTGAGGCCGCAGGAGCCCCCGCGCGGCCTATTGAAAGGACCACGGACATTAGCCGAACTTCCGGCTTTAGGAAGGGGCTAGGATTGCGTTTGCGGCCCTCCTTGCAACCCGTTCCCGGCGAATTATGTTATTGAGAAGCATTCTCAATAAAGGCTCGCGACATGCGGCTCGCCCTGAAGACCCTGACCTACGCCACGATGCACCTGACGGTGGCCGTCCTGGTGGCCTACGTCCTGACCCGAAGCTGGAAAGTGGCCCTGGCGGTGGGGATCATCGAACCTATGGTCCAGACTTTGACCTTCAACCTGCACGAACGGGCCTGGTCGCGCGCCGACAAGCGGCGCGCGGCGCTGGATCAGGCGCGGGTGTCCACCGAACCGCCCTCGCCCGCCGTTTCAGCGCTGGCGTAAGGGTTGGCCGCGGCGGTCGGCTCAGCCGAGGCCGTCTCGCCGACGCCGGTGGAGCCCTTGGCGGCGACGACCACCATGGCCGGGCGAACCAGCCGGCCCAACAGCTCATAGCCGGCCTGCAGGACCTGGATCACGCCGCCGGCTGCGACTTCCGTCGAGGGCTGCTCCATCATCGCCTGGTGCAGGTGCGGATCGAACTTGGCGCCCTTCACCGGATCGACGCGCTTGAGCCCGTTGCGCTCGAAAGCGTCCATCAGGGCCTTTTCCGTCATCTCTATGCCGACCGTGAAGGTCTTCACCGGACCTTCCTCGGCCTCCTTCGGCGCGGCGGCCAGGGCGCGCGACAGATTGTCGGCCACGCCCAGCAGGTCGCGAGAGAACTTCTGGATCGCATAGGCGCGCGCGTCGTTCGCCTCGCGCTCGGCGCGGCGGCGGGTGTTGTCGGCCTCGGCCGCGTAGCGGAGCACCTGCTCCTTCAGAGCTGCGACCTCGGCCTTGAGGGCCTCGGTCTCGGCGGCGGCGATCTCGGCGCCTTCGAAGGTTTCTTCAGTCGCCGGCGTTTGTTCGTCGGTCATGCTCTCTCATCCGTCCAATAGCTTGCCCAGCACCCTGGCGGTGTAGTCCACCAACGGGATGACCCGGGCATAGTTCAAGCGGGCCGGCCCGATCACGCCGATCGCGCCCAGCACCTTTTGTCGGCCCGTCATATAGGGCGCGGCGATCACAGCGGAACCCGAAAGCGAGAAAAGCCTCGTTTCCGCGCCAATGAATATACGCACGCCCTGGGCCTCGCGCACATTGTCGAGCAGGCCGACCAGTTGCTCCTTCTGCTCCAGGTCGTCGAACAGCATGCGGACCCGCTCCAGGTCCTCCATGGCGCCGGGCTCGGACAAGAGGTTGGCGCGGCCGCGCACGATCAGGGCCCGGTCGGCCCCGTCGCCGCCGCCCCAGGCGGCGAGACCGTCCTCCACCAGCCGCGCGGCGGTCTCGTCCAGCTCGCGCCGGGCGCGGTCCAACTCGCCGCGCATCTCCAGCTTCGCTTCGGCCAAGGTGCGGCCCGCCAGGCGCGAGGCCAGGAAGTTCGACGCTTCGGTCAGGGCGGACGGCGTCAGGCCCGCCGGGCGCTTCATCAGCCGGTTCTCGACCGTGCCGTCCTCGAACACCATGACCGCCAGGGCCTGGTCCGAGCCCAGGGCGATGAACTCCACATGCTTGACCCCCGCGTCGCGGACCGGAGCCGAGACCACGCCCGCGCCGCCGGCCAGGCCGGACAGCATGGCGCTGGCCTCGTTCATCACCTGCTCGAAGGAGTTTCCCTTGGCGAACAGGCGCGCGTCGATGGCGCGGCGCTCCTCCTCCGCCAGGTCGCCCACCTCAAGCAGACCGTCCACGAACAGGCGCAGGCCCGCATGGGTGGGCAGGCGACCGGCGCTGGTGTGCGGCGCCCCCAGCAGGCCAAGATGTGTCAGGTCCTGCATGGTGTTGCGGATGGAGGCCGGCGACAGATGCACGCCGCCCTTGGACACGGTGCGCGAGCCCACGGGCTCCCCGGTCTCCAGATAGGTCTCCACCACGCGGCGGAAGATGTCGCGCGCCCGGCTGTCCAGATCGGTCAGGGACAGGGTCGGGGCCGCGCCGGGCAGGAACGACGTCATACGTGCAGATGTAAGCGGCGTGGACGATCCGCGCCATATCTAGGATAAGCGGCGCCTTCACAGGAAAGCTTGCCATGCGCCCGTCCGAACGCACTCCCGACGCCCTTCGCCACGTCACGCTGGAGACGAAGGTCAACCGATACGCCGAGGGCTCGTGCCTGATCGGCTTCGGCCACACCAAGGTGCTGGTCACCGCCACGGTCGAAGAAAGCCTGCCGGGCTGGTTGCGCGGCAAGGGCCAGGGCTGGGTCACGGCCGAATACGGCATGTTGCCCCGCGCCACCCACAGCCGTGGCCGCCGCGAGGCCGCCGCCGGCAAGCAGAGCGGCCGCACCCAGGAGATCCAGCGCCTGATCGGCCGCTCCCTGCGCGCGGTGGTGGACCTGAAGGCCCTGGGCGAGCGCCAGATCACCTTGGACTGCGACGTCATCCAGGCCGACGGCGGCACCCGTACGGCGGCGATCACCGGCGCCTGGGTCGCGCTTCGCCTGGCCACCGGCTACCTGCTGGAGGAAGGCGTGCTGAAGACCGACCCGATCCTGGACCAGGTGGCGGCGGTGTCCTGCGGCGTCTTCAAGGGCGTGCCGGTCCTGGACCTGGACTACGAAGAGGACTCCAACGCCGAGGCGGACTCCAACTTCGTGCTCACCGGCGGCGGCGACATCGTCGAGATCCAGGCCACCGGCGAGAAGCGCGGCTTCACCCGCGCCGAGTTCGAGAGCCTGTATGGCCTGGCGGAAAAAGGCATCGGCGAGCTGTTCGCCATGCAGCGCGCGGCCGCGGGGCTGTAGAGGCCCGCCTTAGAAATCCACCGCGATCCCCTTCCGCTCCCAGTCGCCGAATCGAGTGGGTTCGGGGCCGGCGGGGCCGCCCTGTTCGGCGGCGCGGGTCAGTTCGGCTTCGGCCGCGCGGCGGGCGGCGGCCTCTTCCAGCGCGCGGCGGGCGGCGGGGGTCAGGGTCTTGCCGGGGGCCGCGCCGATTTCGTTCTCGTCCATGGCTTCGTCCAAAGTCAGTTGGTTCGCGTGTTAATCAGTTGCGGCGTTCGCCCAACGCTGGCATGAGAGCGCGGCTCTAGGGGGAGTTTTACCATGTCTCGACTTTCGATGGCCTTTTTCACCGTCGGCGCCCTTTGCGGCCTGATCGGCATGGCCTGGGGCGTCTATATGGGCGCCACGCACGACCACGCCACCTTTCCGGCTCACGCCCACCTGAACCTGCTGGGCTGGGTGAGCCTGTTCCTGATGGGCGGTTTCTACGCGTTGCTCGGCGACCGTGCGCCGACCAAGCTGGGCTGGGCCAATTTCATCCTGTCCGCCGTCGGCGCGGTGACCATGGCTCCGGCCTTGGCCCTGCTGCTGAAGGGTAATCCCGGCATGGAGCCGGCTGTGGGGATCACCTCGCTGATCGCCTTCGCGGGCATGATCACATTCGTGGTCGCCGTGCTCGGCGCCTGGCGCAAGACGGCCTAAAGTCCTTGCCTCGGGCCGCGCCTTGGGGCACGGCCCGCGGGTGACTTCTGAAAATTCTCATGAACTGGCTCCCCGCGCCGCCGCCTGTGACCTGATCGAGGCGGCCTTAGCGCGACGCGCGGGCCTCGATGAAGCCCAGACCACGGGCGCCTTCACCCGACTGGAAGGGCGCGACCGCGCCTTCGCCCGCGCCCTGGCCCTGGCCACCCTGCGCCATCTGGGCGTTGTGGACCGCATCCTGGCCCCCAAGCTGCAGCGCGAGCCGCCGGCGCGGATCCGCACCCTGCTGCGCCTCGGCGCGACCCAGGCCTTCTTCCTGGACGTGCCGGAGTTCGCGGCGGTGACCACCACCGTGGACCTGGCCGACGCCCGCAAGGAGACGCGGGCCTTCAAGGGCCTGGTCAACGCCGTGCTGCGCGGCCTGCTGCGCGACGGCAAGCCGGAGCTGGACCCCGCCGCCCTGGCGCCCGATTGGCTGTACGCCCGTTGGCGCTCGGCCTTCGGCGACGAGGCGGCCGCCGCCATCGCCAACCAGATTCCGGCCGAGCCGGCCACCGACCTTTCCGTGCGCGACCCCGATGACGTGGCGGCCCTGGCCGAGGCGATCCCCGCAGAAGCCCTGCCCGGCGGGACCCTGCGCACCGCCCTACGCGGCGACGTGGCCGCCTGGCCGGCCTTCGAGGACGGCCGCTGGTGGGTGCAGGACGCCGCCGCCGCCATCCCGACCCGCCTACTGAAGGTGCAAAAGGGCGAGACCGCCTTGGACCTGTGCGCCGCCCCGGGGGGCAAGACCATGCAGATGGCCGCCGCCGGGGCGAAGGTGGTGGCCGTGGACCGCTCCGCCGCCCGCCTGAAGCGCGTGACCGAGAACCTGGCCCGCATCGGCTCCGGCGCCGAGATCATCGCCGCCGACGCCGCCGTCTGGCAGGACGACCGGCAGTTCGACGCGGTGCTTCTGGATGCGCCTTGTTCGGCCACCGGCACCTTCCGCCGGCATCCGGACGTGCTTTGGGCGGCCCGCCCCGCCGACATCGCCAGCCTGGCCGCCGTGCAGGCGCGCCTGTTGGACACCGCCGCCGACCGGACCAAGGCGGGCGGACGGCTGGTCTACTGCGTCTGCTCCCTGGAGCCGGAGGAGGGCGAGGCCCAGATCCGCGCCTTCCTGGCTCGCCGCAAGGATTTCCAGCTCGTTCCGGTCGAACCGGGCGAGGGCGGCGCGCCGGCCGCGAGCATCACGTCCGAAGGCATGCTGCGCATTTTGCCGCATCATATCCCGGGCGGCGCGGACGGCTTTTTCGCCGCGCGGCTGGTGAAGGCCCCTTAAGCTTGTAGCAAAAGGCGACGAAGGCTAAGCCTGCCGCATGTCAGGCAAGACTCCGCTTATCGCCCCGTCGATCCTCGCCTCCGACTTCGCCAAGCTTGGGGAAGAGGTGCGCGCCATCACCGCCGCCGGGGCCGACTGGGTCCATATCGACGTGATGGACGGCCACTTCGTGCCTAACATCACCATCGGCCCGGACGTGGTGAAGGCTCTGCGCCCGCATAGCGCCCTGCCCTTCGACGTCCACCTGATGATCGCGCCGGTCGACGCCTATATCGAGGCCTTCGTGGCGGCGGGCGCCGACTATGTCAGCGTCCATCCTGAAGCCGGCCCGCACCTGAACCGCACCCTGCAGCTGATCCGCCAGCTGGGCGCCAAGGCTGGCGTGGTGTTCAATCCCTCCACCCCGGTCGAGACCATCGAGTGGATGATGGAGGACATCGACCTGCTGCTGGTCATGTCGGTGAACCCGGGCTTCGGCGGCCAGAGCTTCATCACCTCGCAGCTGAAGAAGGTTGAGCGCCTGCGCGCCATGATCGACGCCAGCGGCCGGGACATCCAGCTTGAGGTCGACGGCGGGGTGAACCCCGTCACGGCCCGCGACTGCGTCAACGCCGGAGCCACCGCCCTGGTCGCCGGCAGCGCCGTGTTCAAGGGCGGCCCCGACGCCTATGCGGACAACATCCGCGCCCTGAAGGGCGGCTGATCGACGGCATGGACGACCGGGCGCCCCTGACACGCGTGGTTCCCGACTTCGTCGCCCGCCTGGGCGGCGGACCCTTTGCGGCCTTCTCCGACGGTCTGCGCCGGCAGGCGCAGCTGGAATGGTTCGGCTCGCCGCCGCACCTGCTGAGCCTGGGCGGCCGGAAACCGGACGGGCTTCAGGCCCATCCCCGCGACCCCCGCCCCGTCAATCCCGATCGCGGCCGCCAGATCCTGACCGGCGCTTTCCTGCTGGGGGGCACGGCGCTTCACCTGGGGCCGCAGGGCGATCCCTGGAACAAGGCCAGCCCGTCGCGCAGGTTTGCGGTGGTGCTGCATCGCTTCGCCTGGCTGCCCGACCTGCTGGCCACGGGCGACGCCGGGGCGCGCCAGGGGCTTCGGCTCTATCTCGACTGGCGGCGGGTGTTCGGCCGCTGGAACAGCTTTTCCTGGAGCGCCGAGGTCATCGACCGTCGTGTGCTGAACCTGGCCTGCGCCGCCCGCGCCCTGAACGCCGTCGCCTCTGACGCCGAAGGCGCGCAGCTGGCCCAGGACCTGGCCCGCCAGGCGCGCCACCTGCTGCAGATCACCCATGACCGGGGCCGCGCCGCCGAGCGCCTGGCCGCCGCCGCCACGGCCGGCTGCGTGCTGTCGGGCCAGGCCGGCGACCAGATTTGCGAAAAGGCGCTCGGCCGGCTGGAGCGCATCCTGCCGCAGATCGTGCTGGCGGACGGCGGCCACGCCAGCCGCTCGCCCGAGGCGGGGCTGGAGCTTCTGTTCGATCTGCTGACCCTGGACGACGCCCTGGTGCAGCGGGGCCGCGCCGCGCCCGAGGCCCTGTCGCGGGCCATCGACCGCCTGACCGGCGCCGCCCGCTTCTTCACCCTGGCCGACGGAGCCCTGGCCTGCTTCCAGGGCGGCGAGGCCGTGGCCAAGGCGCGGATCGCCGCCGCCCTGGCCCATGACGACGGGGAGACCCGACCGCCGGAGCAGGCCCTGAACGCCGGCTATCAGAAGCTGACCGGCAAGAGCCTTCAGGTGGCGGTGGACGCCGGGGCGCCGTCGCGCGGGGACCTCAGTCTCGCCGCCTGCGGCCAGCCCCTGGCTATCGAGATCGTCTGCGGCAAGGACCGCCTGATCACCAACGCCGGCTGGAGCCCGGACGCGGCGGCCCCCCAGGCCTTCCGCCTGACCGACGCCGCCTCGACCATCGCCGTGGGCGACGTGTCGGCGGGCGAGCCCCTGCGCGGCTGGCTGGCCAACCTGCTGGGCCCGCGCCTGCGCGGCGGGGCGCGGCGGGTGGAGGTGCGGCGGCACGAGACCGAGGCCGGGCTGTGGCTGGACCTGTCGCACGACGGCTGGGTCCGCCGCTTTGGTCTGACCCATGAGCGGCGGCTCTATGTAGATCTCGCGGCCGACGAGCTGCGCGGCGAGGACCGGCTGGGTCCGGTTCACGCGCCTAAGGGCGAGGGCCCACGCCGCTACGCGCCCTTCTCCGTCCGCTTCCACCTGCATCCCGACGCCCGGGCCAGCGTGGCCCGCGACCACAAGAGCGTGCTGATCAAGGGCCCATCCAACATCGGCTGGTGGCTGAGGAACGACGCGGTGGACGTGGCGGTGGAGCCCTCCGTCCACTTCGAGAACGGCGCCGCCCGCCGCTCCACCCAGATCGTCCTGCGCAGCCAGGCGAGGCTCGACAAGGGCGCCCGGATCCGGTGGAAGCTGACCCGCGCGGAGACGTGATCGGGGACTGATCAGCGGCGTTGACTCCCCCGCCCCCTCGCCTATTTTCCGCGCCGCCTGCGTGACTGGCGCTAGAGGTGGGTCACCACCGGGGAGCGCGGGCCTTGAAACGTCGCGCGCCTGGGCTCCTACTCGTTCAAACCGAACCCCGGAGTCCGCCGTGCCCGCCGCCCCTGACTATCCTTCCGCTCCCGATCTGGTCGTCCCCAAGCGCGCCCTGCTGTCGGTCTCCGACAAGACCGGGCTGGTCGAGGCGGCCAAGGTCCTGCACGAGGCGGGGGTGGAGCTGGTCTCCACCGGCGGCACCAAGGCGGCGATCGCGGCGGCCGGCCTGCCGGTCAAGGACGTCTCGGACCTGACGGGCTTTCCCGAGATGATGGACGGCCGGGTCAAGACCCTGCACCCCATCGTCCACGGCGGCCTGCTGGGCGTGCGCGACGCGGCGGATCACGCGAAAGCCATGGCCGACCACGGCATCGGCGCCATCGATATCCTGTACGTGAACCTCTATCCGTTCGAGGCCACCGTCGCGAAGGGCGGCAGCTACGCCGAGTGCGTCGAGAACATCGACATCGGCGGCCCGGCCATGATCCGCTCTGCGGCCAAGAACCACGGCTACGTCGCCGTCTGCACCGAGCCGTCCGACCTGGCCGAAGTGCTGGAGGCCCTGAAGTCCGGCGGCACGACCCTTGCCCTGCGCCAGACCCTGGCCGCCCGCGCCTATGCCCGAACGGCGGCTTATGACGCGGCGATCAGCGGCTGGTTCGCCGGCCAGCTGGGCCAGGACTTCCCGGCCCGCAAGGCCATCGCCGGCAACCTGGCCCAGACCATGCGCTACGGCGAGAACCCGCACCAGAAGGCGGCGTTCTACACCTTCCCCAACCCGCGCATCGGCGTGGCCACGGCCACCCAGCTGCAGGGCAAGGAGCTGAGCTACAACAACATCAACGACACCGACGCCGCCTTCGAGCTGATCGCCGAGTTCGATCCCGCCGAAGCCCCGGCCGTGGCGATCATCAAGCACGCCAACCCCTGCGGCGTGGCCACCGGCGCCAGCCTGCGCGAGGCCTATGAACGCGCCCTGGCCTGCGACCCGACCTCGGCGTTCGGCGGCATCGTGGCCGTCAACCGTCGCCTGGACCGCGCCGCCGCCGAGGCCATGGTCGAGATCTTCACCGAGGTGGTGATCGCGCCGGAAGCCGACGAGGACGCGGTGGCCGTATTCGCGGCCAAGAAGAACCTGCGCCTGCTGGTCACCGGCGGCCTGCCCGATCCTCTGGCCCCGGGCGAGACCTTCAAGTCGGTCTCCGGCGGCTTCCTGGTGCAGTCACGCGACGACGCTCGCATCAAGGCCTCGGACCTGAAGATCGTCACCAAGCGCCAGCCCACCGAGACCGAGGTGCGCGACATGCTGTTCGCCTTCACCATCGGCAAGCACGTCAAATCCAACGCCATCGTCTATGCCCGAGGCGGCCAGACTCTGGGGGTCGGCGCCGGCCAGATGAACCGCAAGGACAGCGCCCGCATCGCGGCGCTTCGCGCCGCTGATTTTGGTCTCGATCTCAGTGGGTGCGCCTGCGCCTCGGAAGCCTTCTTCCCCTTCGCCGACGGCCTGATCCAGGCGGCGGAGGCGGGGGCCACGGCGATCATCCAGCCCGGCGGCTCCATGCGCGACGCCGAGGTGATCGAGGCCGCCGACAAGGCCGGCTTGACCATGGCCTTCACCGGCGTGCGGGTGTTCCGCCATTAAGAGACCGACCCTGACCGTCGCCAGCTGGTCCGATCGGCTGGCGGCCAACATCAAGGTCAGCCGGCCCGAGGGGGCCGGCCCCTTTCCCGTGGTGCTGCTGATGCACGGCTGCGGGGGGCTGCAGCCGTTCATGCGGACCTATGCCGAGGCGGCCGTCGCCGCCGGCTTCGCGGCGGTGACCATCGACTCCTTCACCCCGCGTGGCCTGTCGCGGGCGGCGGCGCACCTGGTGGTCTGCACCGGCCTGGGCGTTCACGGCCAGCGGCGGGCGGCCGACATCTTCGCCATGCTGCACTGGTTGAAGGGCCAGGACTGGGCCGACGCCGACCATGTGGCGGTGGCCGGCTGGAGCCACGGAGGCTGGACGATCCTCGACGCCCTGGCCCTGTCGCCGACCACGGCGCGGGCGACCGGGCTGATCGACGTGGACCTGGAGGCCCTGTCACGGGTGAAGACGGCGGTGCTGGTCTATCCCTACGCCGGGCCGTTCAGCACCGCTTTCAAGCAGGGCTGGGGCGGGCGCAGGCCCCGCGTGGCCGCCGTGCTGGGCGGCAAGGATCAGGTGGTGGGCTTCAAGCCCGCGGAACGTGTCCTGACCCGGCTGTCCGCCGACGGCCTGACCATCGACACTCTGAAGTTCGATGACGCCACCCACGCCTTCGACGATGACCGGGCTAGCGATCCGCGCACCCGGCACAGGCCCGATTACGCGGCCCGGACCCAGGCGTTCTTCGCCCAGGCCCTTCGCTCGGCGCTCTGACAAAGGAAAAAGGCCTGGCCCCGTGAGGAGCCAGGCCTTTCATCCTTTTGGGCCGAAAGCCGGTCAGGCCGCGGCCACCACCTCGCGCAAAGCGCCGTTGGCGATGGTCAGCTTGGCGAAACTCCAGTCCCCGCCGGCGGCCTCGATCTCGTCCACCGCCTTTTTGGCGGCGCGGACCGGATCAGACCGTAGGGCAGACCAGGACGACACCGCCGTCTTGGCCGCGTCCAGGCTGTCGCCGGCCTGGGCGTTGGCGGAGAACTTCATCACCGCCTCGCTGAGGGCCGCCTGTTCGGACAGAAGATCCTCGATCAAGCGGCGGACCGCCATGCGCTCGAAGGCGTCGCCGGCCGGCAGGCCGCCCGCGGCCGCCCGCAGGCGGTCGAAGGCGAAGGCCGAGCCCACGCGGTGATACAGCCGGCCGGCCTGCTGCGGGGTCCAGCCCTGCTTCCAGGCCAGATCGGCCACGTCGCTGACGCTGGTCAGGGTGCGCAGGGCCGCGATCGCCTGGGCAAGCTCCTCGGTGGCGCCGAGGGCGATGAAGCCCTTGGCGCGCTTGGCCAGGCTCTTCTGGTCCAGCTGGGACAGCAGGGCCGAGCCTTCGGCGCGCAGGGCGTCGGCGGCCGGGCGGTAGGCGTCGATCAGACCCTGCACGGTGACGTCGCCGCGCGTGGCGCGACGGGCCAGCCAGAAGGTCTGGCGGCGCAGGACCAGCGAGACTTCCGAGAACAGCGCCGTCTGGGCCGCCGCGGGGATTTTCAGGTCCTGGGCGGCGATAGCGTCCCACGCCTCGTCCAGGCGGAAGATGCGGCGCGCCGCCTCGAAGGCCAGGACCATGGCGCGGGTGTCGCAACCCGCCGCGCCGCGCAGGCGGAACGGGAAGGTCGGGCCGCACAGGTTGACGATCTCGTTGGACAAGACCGTGGAGATGATCTCGCGCCGCAGACGGTGACGCTTCATCTCGTCGCCGTACTGGCCCATGGCCTTCGGGAAATAGGCCTCGAGCGTCGACTCGAAGAAGGCGTCGTCGGGGCCGGTGGAGGCCACCATCTCGTCGAACAGATCGATCTTCGAATAGGCCAGCAGCACCGCCAGTTCGGGACGGGTCAGGCCCTTCCCAGTCTGGCCGCGTTCGATCAGCGCCGTGGCGTCGGGCAGGCCCTCGACCTTGCGGTCCAGGCGGCCCCGGTTCTCCAGATCGGCCATGAAGCGCTGATAGGCGTCGAGGTCCGCCGCCCCGCCCTGCTGGGCAAGGGTCAGGGCCAGGGTCTGGTCGTAATTGTGTACCAGCACATGCTTGGCGACCTCGTCGGTCATCGAGGCCAGCAAGGTGTTGCGGTCGGGACGGGTCAGCTTGCCGCCCCGCTCGACCATGCCGGTGAGGATCTTGATGTTGACCTCGTGGTCGGAGCTGTCGACCCCGGCGGAGTTGTCGATGGCGTCGGTGTTGATGCGGCCGCCGTTGCGGGCGAACTCGATGCGGCCGGCCTGGGTCAGGCCCAGATTGGCGCCCTCGCCCACCACCTTGACCCGCAGGTCGGCGCCGTTGACGCGCACGGCGTCGTTGGCCTTGTCCCCGGCCTCGGCGTTGGTCTCGCCCTTGGCCTTCACGTAGGTGCCGATGCCGCCAAGATAGAGCAGCTCGGCGCGGCTCTTGAGGATGGCGGTCATCAGGTCGGCCGGCGAAACCTCGTCGGCCTTCAGGTCGAAGGCGGCCTGGACTTCCGGCGACAGCGGGATGGTCTTCAGGCTACGGGCGAATACGCCGCCGCCCTTGGAGATCTTACTGCGGTCGTAGTCGTCCCAGGACGAGCGCGGCAGCTTGAACATCCGGTCGCGCTCGGCCCACGAGGTCGCGGGGTCCGGATCGGGATCCAGGAAGATGTGGCGGTGATCGAAGGCGGCCAGCAGCTTGGTCGCCTTGGACAGCAGCATGCCGTTGCCGAACACGTCGCCGCTCATGTCGCCGACGCCGACCACGGTGAAGGGCTCGGTCTGGATGTCCTTGCCCAGCTCGCGGAAATGGCGCTTCACCGCCTCCCACGCGCCGCGCGCGGTGATGCCCATGACCTTGTGGTCGTAGCCCACCGACCCGCCCGAGGCGAAGGCGTCGCCGAGCCAGAAGCCGTAGTCGTCGGCCAGGCCGTTGGCGATGTCCGAGAAGGTCGCCGTACCCTTGTCGGCGGCGACGACCAGATAGGGATCGTCCCCGTCATGGGCGATGACGCCGGCCGGGCGGATGACCTCGCCGTCTGCCCCCAGGTTGTCAGTGATGTCCAGAAGGCCGGACAGGAAGGTCTTGTAGGCGACGATGGCCGCGGCGCGGGTCTCGTCCGGGGTCCCCCCGCGCGGCAGGGCCTTGGGATAGAAGCCGCCCTTGGAGCCCACCGGCACGATGACGGCGTTCTTCACCTGCTGCGCCTTCACCAGGCCCAGCACTTCGGTGCGGAAGTCGTCGCGACGGTCGGACCAGCGCAGGCCGCCGCGCGCCACCGGGCCGAAGCGCAGGTGGACGCCCTCCACATGGGGGGCCCAGACGAAGATCTCGCGATAGGGCTTGGGCGCCGGCAGGTCGTCCAGCTCGCGGCTGGCGACCTTGAAGCTGATGTGGGGCTTGGGCGCGCCGTCGGCGTCCTGCTGGTAGAAGTTGGTGCGCTTCACCGCCCCGACGAGCAGGGCCAGGCGGCGCAGGACGCGGTCGTGATCCAGGCTGGCCACGGCCTGAAGGGCCTCGACCACCTGGGCCATGATCGACTGGGCCTGGGTCTCGCGGGCCTCGGCGTCCGGTGCGAGGGCCGGGTCGAACTTGGTGCGGAACAGATCGAGGATCAGGCGGGCGACGCCGGGGTGGGCGCTGAGCGCCTCTTCCTGGACGGCCTGGCTCGGATCAAGCCCGCTCTGCTGGCGGTACTTGGCCAAGGCCCGGATCAGGGCCGCCTCGCGCCAGGATATGCCAAGCTCCAGCACCAGGCGGTTGAACCCGTCGCTTTCGGTCTGGCCGGTCCAGACCGCCGTGAAGGCCGCCTCGAACGGGGCGCGGGCGTCCGCGAACAGCAGGTGCTCGCCCTGATCGTCCTGCAGCAGGAATTCATGCACCCAGACCGGGCGAGCCTCGCCGTCGGGGCCGATCGGCGTGACCTTGTTGCCTTCCTCGATCAGGGCTTTCAGGCCCATGTGCTCAAGGATCGGCAGGACATTGGCCAGCGGGGCCGCCTCGCGCGGGCGGTACAGCTTGAAGCGGAACTGCAGCGGCGTGTCGGTAGGCTTGCGGAAGGCGCGGATGCGGACCGGCTCGTCAGCGGACATGTCCTCGATCACCGCCATGTCGGCCAGGGCTTCGGCGGCGTCGTTCTCGTCGCGATAGCCCGGCGAAAAGGCGCTGGCGTAACGGGCCAGGGTCTCGCCCACCGTCCCGCGAGCCACGCCGCCGTCGCGGGCGGCCGCCTCGAAGCGGTCCTCCCACGTGCGGGCGGTTTCGGCGATCTGGGCCTCCACCGCCGAAAGATCCGGGCTGGGATGTTCGCCCGGCGCCACGCCGATGATGTAGTGAACCCGCGCCAGGGGCGCGTCGGAAAAGCTGGGATAGTAGGCCGAGACCCGACCCCCGAAGGCCTGGGCCAGAATGTCGCCGGCCCGGGCGCGGACGCCTGAGTCGTAACGGTCGCGCGGCACGAACAGCAAGATCGACACGAAGCGGTCGAACGGGTCGCGGCGGGCGAACAAGCGCACGCGCGGCCGATCGTAAAGGTGCAAAACACCCAGCGCGATGGCGAGGAGCTCGTCCTCGCCCATCTGGAACAGTTCGTCCCGCGGATAGGTTTCGACGATGTTGCGAAGACGCTTGGCGTTGTGGCTGCCAGGGGCGAAGCCCGCGCGCTGGGTGACGCCGGCGATCTTGCGGCGGATCAGCGGCACTTCGTGCGCGGGCGCCTCATAGCCCTCGGCGGTGAACAGGCCGACGAAGCGGATCTCGCCCGACGGCTTGCCGTCCGCGCCGTAACGCTTGACCCCCACATAGTCCATATAGGCGTGGCGGTGGACGCGCGAGCGCAGGTTGGACTTGGCCACCACCACCGGGTCGCCGACCTCTAGGTGCTTGCGCAACTGGGCCGACAGGATGGCCGGCTCGCTGGCGCGCCGCAGGACGGCGCGCGACTGGTCGCGCAGGACGCCCAGGCTGTCTTCCGGTTGGTACAGCGGCTCTTCAGCCGCATAGCCGCCGTCGGCGGTGCGCGGATATTCGTAGGTGCGGGCGCCCAGGAAAACGAAATGGTCGCTCTCGAGCCAGGACAGGAAAGCGATCAGCTCTTCACGCTCGGCGGCTGATTCCGGGGCCGGGGCGGCGCGAAGCTCCTCCACCGTTCGGCGCATCAGGGCGCGCATGCCGGCGAAATCCTCCACCGCCGCCTTCACGTCGGCCAAGGTGGCGTGGATGGCGGCGACCAGGGCGTCTTCGCGGTCCTCGCCCACCGGATCGAGGTGCACCTGGATCATCGAGCGGCGGACGCCCGCCAGCTCGGCCACCGGGTGGAACATGGCGCGGACGGCGAAGCCGAGATCGGCGATCTCGCCCATGATGGAATCGACCAGGAACGGGCGGTCGGGCTGGACGATCTCCAGCAGGTCGTAGCCCAGGTCGCGGCCGCCTTCGCCGGCGGCGCGGCGCAGTCGGATGGCCGGATCGGTCAGGCCGTCCGTGCTGGCGAAGCGCCAGAAGTCGGCGAGGATGGCGGCGAGATCGCCTTCGCTCATCCCGACAAGTTCGTCGGGGGCGCAATCATCGATCACCTGGATCAGGAAACCCTCGGCGGAGGGCGCCGCCGCGCCAAGTTGCGCGGAGAACGCCTTCTTCAAGGCATCAGATTCGAAGTCAGCTGCGACTGACGGGCGGACTTTTGCGCCGCTCATAGGGTAACCCCGTTTTTATTCCTCCCGCGGGCGCGCTTGCCCGCGTTCAGAAGGGATCAACCCCGACACGGGAGGGGAGACAACCCCTCATTTGGAAAAAATCGGGATTTGCGACGTTGTGAACGCGAAAGCGCCGCCGGATGGGGGAAATCCGGCGGCGCAACGGCTCGCCATGGGGGAAATGGCGTCGCCTTGAGCGGTTTCGGCGGTTTTCGCCGATCCGCGTTTCGGACCTGGGGGATCGTCCGATGATCTCTAGATAGGGAGACCAGACAGAGATTAAAGCCCCCTCAGGAAGAAGGTTTTGCGGGTGAATTTTTCCGGGCGGCGGCGGCCCGTTTCCGGGGGCTTTTGACCGGCCGATCATCCATGCCCAGGGGGTCGCCGTCCGCCGAAAGCAGGATCGCGACGCGCCGCCCGCCTTCGAACTGCGCCAGGATAACCATGGTCATGACCGCCAGCGGCGTGGACAGGAACGCGCCCGGCAAACCCCAGACCAGGCTCCAGAAGGCCAGGGCCAGCAGCACCACCACCGGATCCATGTTGAGGCTGTCGCCCTGCATGCGCGGCTGGACCACATTGCCGACCACGAACTGCACCCCCTGCAGGATGCCCAGCAGCAGGAACGCCTGCCACCAGGTCTCGAACTGGACCAGGGCGAAGACGGGCGGCAGGGCCACGCCGATCACGCCGCCGACGATGGGGATGTAGGAGGCCAGGAAGATCAGGAAGGCCCAGAACAGGGCGCTGTCCAACCCGACCGCAGCCATAGCGATCCACGAGCCGAAGGCGATCATCAGACCGGTGACGGTCTGAATCCACAGATAGCGCTCCACGCCGCTGCGGATGCGGTCGAAGGTCTTGCCCGCCTCCTGACGCTCCGCCTCGTCCGGGAACAGCGCCTTGGCCTTTTGCTGGAAGCCCTGGCGCGAGGCGATGATGAAGCCGAGATAGATCAGCACGAACACCGCGTCCGAGGCGAAGTTCTGGAACCCGCCGGCCACGGCGCCGATGTAGCGGGCCGGATTGAAGCGCCCGATCAGTTCGCGCACGGGCGGCGGGGCGGCGACGCCCAGGAAATCCGCCCCTTGTGCGATCCGACCGTCGATGCGCGGCCCGTAGTTGACCAGCTGGTTCACGAAACCCGCGGCGTTGGCGGCCACGAACCACAGGGTCAGACCCAGGAATAGGATGGAGAAGACGACCGCCGCCGGCATGGCCGCCCGCGCCGGAAAGCCGGGGATGCGGTCCTTCAGCAACCGGGCGAAGCCGTCGATCATCACGGCCAGGAACATCGCCAGGGCGAGCGGCGTGAGGATGCCGCGAAGGAAGTAGAGCGTGAAGCCCACCGCCACAGCGGCGATGATGATCAGCGAGGTACGCGAGGTGACGGGCTGTGCGGCCATGACGGGTCCAATTTACGGCCGGCGAATGTCCGGCCCGACCCGCGCTCCGTCAATGGCGAAGCTTCAGACCAGCTCGGCGTATTCGACAGCCTGGTTCCGCACAACGCCCCAAGGCTCAGCTTGGCTCCCGAGCTCCAGGTCAAGCTGCGGATTGCTCCAGTAGGATTCGGCGTGCATCTCCAGATTACCGGAACCCTCGACCAGCGCGGAAGCGCCATAGGCCGCGGGCAGGTGAACATTGAACTGGGCGACGCCGTCCTGCGCCAGGTCGATGAGGAAGCGGTTGTTAGCCGTCACATAGGGACCCTCGTCGGCCTTTTGCGCCTCGGCCAGCAGCCAGCCGACCATGGCCGCCTTGGTCCCGGTCCCGTTCTGACCGTCGCCGCCATAGCTGATGAAGTAGTCTATGCGGGTCCCGGTCAGAAGGGCGGAGACCTTGGCGTCGGTGGCCCCGATCCCGAATATCTCCCCATAGGCCTTCGCCGTCGCCTGCCGCAGGTTGAGACCGCCATAGTCGTCAGCGAAATCGGCTCGCCCCTCCCCCAGCTTTCCCAGGTTCACGGCGAAGTTGATGTAGCGGTTCTCCATATTGAACCGCGCATAGTAGGGGTCGTTCAGGTCATTGGCGTTCCCGCCGCTGTTGACCAGAAAGTCCAGGCCGTCTTCGCGGGGCGTGCGGCCGGTGAAGAAATCATAGGAAAGATTGGCCACCGAAGTGGTCGTGTCGGCCCAGCCGGCGATCTGGGCGCGGGCGTCGGCGAGACTCAGGGCGCCGCGGTCGATCTGCGCCGCCATGCCGGGCAGCAGATCCGCGAAGGCCTTCATGGGATTGGAAACGACTGCGCCATCGGACAGGACAAGCGTCGCGGGCGCCGTGGCCGGGTTCACCCGCAGCACATGCTCGAAGCTCGCCTGCAGCACACTGACCGTAGCGCTGGCCCCGGAAGCGGCCTTGGCGCCGTAGAGCGTCTGGATGCCGGCGAGGTCATCCGAAGTGAGAACGCCGTCACGATTGGCGCTGGTGATCTGCGGGTACATCACCGCGTTCTGGATCGTGGTGTGCTCCAGTCCGATGGCGTGGCCGATCTCATGAACGGCGGTGCTGTAGAAGTTGCCCCGGTCATAGGCGTCGACGTCGAAATAGACCTGGGCGACGCTCATCTCGCCGCCGCGATACCAGAACTGCGCCGTGGCCAGGGTGGACCCCTGCCCCGCGCCGGGCCGTCCGTCGATCGGCGCGTCCCCGATCCGGATATTGACGTTAGACGCGTCGGCCACCCAGACAAAGTCGATGTTGGCCACCGCCTCCCAGGCGTCGAAGGCGGCCTGGACCAAGGCGCGGAAGCCCGCGGCGATCGGCGTCATGCTGGTGTAGCCGGACGGCAGGCCGCCAAGGGCGCCTTCGGCGAAACTCCAGGTGACGGTCGCGCCGACACCGTACTGAGCGGAATCCCACTTGGCGGGTCCGAAAACGGGCATAGCTCACTCCACGTGGGCCACCCCTGTCCCGTCAGCACACTAACCCAGGATGGGATGCGCGCGAAAGCGGCTGATGGCCGCGCCTGGTCCGATCGTGCTCAGGCGGCGGTGCGGCGGCGACGCGGCGCAGCCTTGCGAGCCAACGGGTTGGTCCAGTTGCTCAGGGTGTGCACCGGCGCCGGACGGCCGATGGCGTAGCCCTGCACTTCGGCGCAGTTCTCACCACGCAGGAAAGCCAGCTGCTCGCCGGTCTCCACGCCCTCGGCGACCACCGGGATGTCCAGGCTGCGGCCGAGGCTCAGCACCGCCTTCACGATGGCCGTGGCCCGATCGTGGCGATGGATGCTTTCCACGAAGCTCTTGTCGATCTTGAGCTTGTCGAAGGGGAAGGACTGCAGGGTCGAAAGGGACGAATAGCCGGTGCCGAAGTCGTCCATGGCGATGCGCACCCCCAGGGCCTTCAGCTGGCGCAGGTTGTCGAGGGCGCGCTGGTAGTCCTTGAACAGGGCGCTTTCGGTGACCTCCAGCTCCAGCCGCTGCGGCGACAGGCCGGAATTGATCAGCACCCCGTGGACCATGGCCGACAGGCCGGGCTGGTTCAGCTGCAGCGGCGACAGGTTCACCGCCACATTCAACGGACGCTCCCAGGCGATGGCGTCGGCGCAGGCTCGGTTGAGGACGAACGCGCCGAGCGCCTCGATCAGCCCGCTTTCCTCCGCGATCGGGATGAACTCGATGGGCGGGATCATGCCCCGTATCGGGTGGTTCCAGCGCACCAGCGCCTCGAAGCCGCAGACCTCGCCGTCGGACGTGCGAGCCTGGGGCTGGTAGTAGACCATCAGCTCTTCGGCCTGGATGGCGGCCTTCAGCTCGCGCGCCAGATTGCGGCGCTCGCGGATCGTCTCATCCATCTCGCGCTTGAAGAAGCGATAGCGGTCGCGGCCGCCCTCCTTGGCCCGATACAGGGCCATGTCGGCGTTGGCCATCAGGGCGGCGGCGGTGCGGCCGTCGTCGGGGCAGAGGCTGACCCCGATGCTGACGCCGAGCGACAACTCGTGGCCCTCATAGCTGAAGGGCTTGCGCATGACGTCCAGGACGCGGGCGGCCAGTTCGGCGGCGGCCGCCGGCTGATCGCGTCCGCCGATCTGCACGATCACGAACTCGTCGCCGCCCAGGCGGGCGGCGAAAGACGGTGCGGGCAGCACGCTCGATAGGCGCTGCGCCGCCTCCACCAGCAGGGCGTCGCCTGCGGCGTGCCCATGCAGGTCGTTGGCGTCCTTGAAATTGTCCAGGTCCAGGCACAGCAGCGCCAGGCCCTCGCCAGAAGCCTCCACCCGATCCAGGGCGGCGGAAAACCGCGTCTGCAGGGCGTGACGGTTCGGCAGGCCCGTCAGACCGTCATGCTCGGCCAGATAGCGGATTTTCTCCTCCGCGGAGCGGCGCTCGCGCAGGTCGCGGATGGCCAGGACCGTCAGGCCGCTGGTCTCATTGCGGCGGCCGTCGTCGAGCAGGCGCGCGAACACCTCCACCGGAATCTCGGGCGAACCGTCCCGGGGGCGCAACAGCGCCTCGCGGCGATGCCCGATGCCGGGGACCGCGCCCATGTCGAAGACGAGCAGTTCGCCCTCGACCCGCAGCCCCTGGATTTCGCTCAGCGGGGCGCCGATCAGCTCGCAGAAGGCGGCGTTGGCGTCGTTCAGGCGCCCGTCCTCGACCACTGCGAGGCCTTCATAGGCGGCGTTGGCCAGGCGGCGGATACGCTCCACGGCCGAGCGGTTGGTCTGGGATTCGATGACCACCGCTCCCAGTCCGCCCAGCACGATCATGCCGGTGATGCCGGTGACGGCGAAGGTCAGGACCCCGCCCGACAGCAGCTGGGCCGGAACAACAACGGCCGGATCGGGGATGATGGTGATGGCCGCCATGCCGGTGAAATGCAGCGCGCAGACGCCGGTGGCGAACAGGCTGCCGGCCATAAGCTGGCGGCTCAGGCTGCGGGCTCGGCCCGCCACCAGTAAAGCGGCCACGGCGCCGACGACGCCGAACAGGACCGACGCCCCGACGGTGGCGTGCTCCCAGATCAGCTGGCCCTGGGTTTCGAAGGCCGACATGCCTTCATAGTGCATGGCCGCGACGCCAAGCCCGATCAGCACGCCGCCGGCCACCTGGTTGTCGCTGTCGCGCCGCGCCGCGCCCACCGCGAAGCCGCCGCCGATGAACACCACCGCGATCATCAGCGACGCCAGGGTGCCCATCGGCTCGTAACCGGTGGGAAGGCCCGGCTGGTAGGCGAGCATGGCGATGAAGTGGGTGGCCCAGACGCCGGAGCCCGCCACCAGGCCGGTCAACAGCAGCCATGCGGCGCGGACCATTCCCTGGGAGCCACGGATGCGCGAAAACAGCCGGAACGCCGTCAGGCATGCCGAGAAGCAGACGACCGCTGCGACCACGACGAGCCGGAAATCATGCTCGGTGGTGAGGCACGTCAGAACTTTGAGCACGCGGCGCCCTTAATCCCAAGAATAAGGGGGCACCCTGCGCAGCCGTTGGCAAAGAAATCGTTTCGACGACGAGTTTTATTTTACGCAAACCCAAGCGCTGCAAAGGTTTCCGCGCTTTTAACTATATCGCCTTGCCGTCTTTCGAATAGCCGAGATCTTCGAGATCGTCGTCATCGAGCCGCGAGGATTCATAGCGCGACGCTCGGGCGCCGCCGGCGTCTGACAGATCACCCGCCGCCGCGAGATCGACCTCGTCGTCAGCCCCTCGGGACAGGCCCATGGTGGAGCGGACGGCGAGCTTCTGGTCGTCTTCCAGAGCCGCGTCGTCGAACTCACCGTCATCGGCGTCCGCCTCCAGTTCGATGATCTCCTCGTCGTCGAGGTCCTCGGCGATCAGCGCGTCGTCATCGTCCGCGTCGCCGGCCGCCTGGGTCAAGTCCTCGACGTCTGGCGTCTCCTCGAAGGTTCGGTACTCGGCGTTAGGCCCGCCCTGTTCGTCGAGAGACATGTTGTCCTCGTCGAAAGCCTCAGCCTGATCCTGTTCCCAGTCGCCGTTCGCATCGGTCATGGCCATCTCCTGTGCTGGACGAGGAAACGGGCGGCGAGGGCGCGATGTTCCTGAGGTGGAAACGAAAAAGGGCCCGCCGAAGCGGACCCTTTTCAACTCGACGTTCCAGTCGGGAGACTGGAGCGGGCGAAGAGATTCGAACTCTCGACCCCAACCTTGGCAAGGTTGTGCTCTACCACTGAGCTACGCCCGCATCGGGGGGCGGCGAACCGCGTCCCCAAATTCGAGAGGCCGGCTTATGGCAGAGGCCTCTAGCCTTTGCAAGCGGCCTGTCGAAGAAAATCACGCCCCCAGTTTCGGAGCCTTCAGACGACGCTTGTTGACGTGGTCCGCGGGCCCGGGTCCCAGCTCTTCCGGCAGCTCGCCCTTGAAGTAGTAGCGCTGCCACGCCTCCTTCACCGCCTCGGGCTCGCGGCGGAAGATGCGGGCGTTGAATTCGCCCCGCTGGCGGCTCCAGGCGTCATACTGATCGCGCAGCTCGTCATTGCGGGCGAGCGAGCGGGTCACCGGCTGGACGTTGGCCAGCGGCTTGTCCTGCACCAGGGTGATGAAGCAGAACGGCTCGCCCTTCTCGAAGCGGATCTCGCCGGGGCGAGTGAAGATCCAGTTCATGGTGAAGGGGAACGGCAGCCAGTCGGTCTCCACCAGGCCGGTGAGCGCCTGGATTCCGTCCTTCACGTGGTTCGGCGCCCCCGTGGTCCACATGGACCAGCCCGGCGGGCTGCGGAAGAGATAGCCGGGGTGGAAGGTCAGCACGCCATGGCTGAAGTGGGACTTCACGAAGTCGGTGAAGTCCGGAAACGGATGATCCGGCGTCAGGCGGATGTCGTCCTGGTGCTTGCCGCCCGTCCAGGTCGCGGTGAAGCCGACCGGGCACAGGATCTCCCACCCGGAGGTGTTGGCCATGGTCAGGGGCAGGCAGCGGTACGGGTGCCGGTCCGAGAACGTCTCCATCCACCCGCGTTGCGGGCGCCCCGGCACGATGTCCGGCGGGCGGTTGCAGGTGGGATAGCACTCGAGCTGCATGCAGGGTCCTCAAGCTGGGATGTGGAAACACCTCTAACCTTGAGCCTTGGCCTGCGCTAGGGAGGCGGTATGACCGCTCCCGCCACGCGCGCCGACCTGTTCGCCTTCTTTGACCGCCATGGGGTGGATCACGTCACCCATGAGCACGCGCCGGTGCACCGGGTGGAGGACGGTCACGGGATCAAGGCGCACCTGCCCGGCGGCCACTCCAAGAACCTGTTCCTGAAGGACCACCGAGCGCAGCTGTGGCTGATCTCGGCCCTGGGCGAGACCAGGATCGACCTGAAGGCCCTGCCCCCGGTGATCGGCTCCGGCCGCCTGTCCTTTGGGCGGGAAGAGCTGATGGTCGAGACCCTGGGCGTCACGCCCGGCTCGGTCACGGCGTTCGGCCTGATCAACGACAAGGCGCGCCGCGTCCGCTTTGTCCTGGACGCCGCCCTGGCCGCCGCCGATCCGGTGAATTTCCATCCGCTGAGCAACGACGCGACCACAGCCGTATCCCAGGCGGGCTTCCGCAAGTTCCTCGCGGCGTTGGATATCGAGCCTCTGATCGTCGATTTCGAAGCCATGACGCTCGCCGCGCGTTGAAGCCGGCGACGCTTGCGACCATCTTAGACGACGTTGAATTTGGAGTTCCGACCATGGCCTTGATCGGCGAAGGGCTCGCGCCCGAGAAGAACACCCCCGCCGCGAGCGACCTGATCAAGGAAGGCTCAGACGCCAGCTTCGTCGCCGACGTCATCGAGGCGTCCAAGACGCAGCCCGTGATCGTCGATTTCTGGGCGACCTGGTGCGGCCCCTGCCGCCAGCTGACCCCGGCCTTGGAGAAGGCCGTCGCGGCCGCCGGCGGCGCGGTCAAGCTGGTCAAGATCGACGTGGACAAGAACCCCGGCTTCGCGGGGCAGCTGCGCGTTCAGTCGATCCCCACCGTCTACGCCTTCGTGAACGGTCAGCCGGTGGACGGCTTCATGGGCGCCCTGCCCGACAGCCAGGTGAAGGCCTTCATCGACAAGCTGGCCGGCCCGGCCGCGCCCTCCGACGTGGATGCGATCCTGGCCCTGGCCAAGGAGTCCATCGAGGTGGGCGACATGGGCGGCGCGGCCCAGGCCTATGCCGAGGCCCTTTCCCTGGACCCCGAAAACGTTAAGGCCCTCGGCGGCCTCGCCCGCTGCTACCTGGCTGACGGCGATGTGGAGCAGGCGCGGGAACTGGCCGACATGGCTCCCGCCGACGCCAAGGATCCGGATCTGGAGAGCGTTCGCGCCGCCCTGTCCCTGGCCGACGCCGCCCCGTCGGAGACCAGCGCCTTCGAAAAGCGTCTGGCCGCCGACGCCGACGATCATGAGGCTCGGTTCGAACTGGCCAAGGCCCTGGCCGGCCAAGGTCGTCTTGACGCCGCCTCGGATCACCTGCTGACCATCATCGAGCGCGATCGCGGCTGGAACGACGAAGCGGCGCGCAAGCAGCTGCTCACCGTCTTCGAGGCCGCCGGACCCATGTCCGAAGTCGCCAAGCAAGGACGGCGACGCCTGTCCTCGATCCTGTTCTCATAAAGGAGCGGCGCATGCCCACCGGCTATCGAAAGGCGGCGGATCTGCCCCAGGTGATCCCGGTGTTCCCGCTGGACGGAGCCCTGCTGCTCCCCGGCGGGCAACTGCCGTTGAACATCTTCGAGCCGCGCTATCTGAACATGCTGGACGACGCCATGGGCGGCGAGCGGCTCATCGGCATGATCCAGACCCGCCACGGCGGCGATCCGGAGCGTCCTCGCCTCGCCGCCATCGGCTGCCTGGGCAAGGTGACCAGCTTCGCCGAGACCGCCGACGGCCGGTACCTCATCACCCTCACCGGCATCTGCCGCTTCGAGGCGGGCGAGGAGCTGCCGTCCCGCACGCCCTATCGGCAGGTGAAGGCGAACTACGCCCCGTTCGAGCACGACCTGACCAGCGTGGACGTGGGGCTGGAGCTGGATCGCGGGCCGTTCCTGGCGGCGCTGAAGCACTATCTGGAGCGTCGCGGCATGGAGATCGACTGGGAGAGCGCCGAGAGCGCGCCCTGCGACGCCCTGGTCAACAGCCTGTCCATGGCCCTGCCCTTCGACGCCCAGGAAAAGCAGGCGCTGCTGGAGGCCCGCACCGCCGAAGACCGTCGCACCGCCCTGATCGCCATGCTCGAGATCGACGCCGCCGCGGGCCCCGATGACGAACCGAGCGCCATCCAGTAGAAGGCGGTCATGAGCGATCCCTTCGACACCCCCGCCGCCGACATCGACCCGCGCCTGCTGGAAGTTCTGGTCTGCCCGGTCAGCCGCGGCCCGCTAGACTACGACCGCAAGGCCGGCGAGCTGGTCAGCCGCCAGGCCAAGCTGGCCTATCCGATCCGTGACGGCGTGCCGATCATGCTGGCTGAGGAAGCCCGCATTCTCGAGGACTGACGCTCAGCGCAGCCCGCGCGCCTCATCCAGCGGCAGAACCAAGTCCGCGTAGGCGGGCATGGTCGCCAGCATGTGCCGGGTCAGGCGCTCATAGTGCTGGATGAAGACGGCGATCTCGCCCGCGTTCATGACCCTCGCCGCCTCAGGCTCGTCGCGCCGAAGGGCGTCTTCCTGCCGGCGCCGCCAGTCCTGGACGACCTCGAACCCCGGCGCCGCCAGCATCACCAGCCGGTCGATGTGGCCGAACACGGCGGCGTACGGGCCTCCCAGAACGGCGTTGGCGTGGCGACGCCAGGTCGCCTGCGGGTCCTGGCGGGCCTCGAGCGCGTTGATCGGCGCGATCAGCTGATGCTCGGGCTGCGGGCGGGCGCCGACGCACCAGCCTTCGAAGATCAGCACATCCAAGGGCGCGTCCGGTCGCCGCCACACGGATTCCGGGTGCGGATCGTCCGTCGCCTTGTCGAAGCGCGGCAGAACCACCGGCCGTCCCGCCTTCACGTCCCGCAGGATCGAAAGACCCAGCTCGACATCGTGCGTGCCCGGCGGGCCCCGGGTGACGAACAGCGGGTGGACGTACTCCCCCAGACGCTGACGCGCCGCACGCGACAGGTAGAGATCGTCGATCGAAAGGGTCTCGGCGCGGACGCCCCGCGCAGCCAGCCGATCCGAGAGGCCTGCGGCGAGCGTGGATTTTCCGGACCCCTGCGCGCCGCAAAGGCCGAGGATGAAGGGCCCTTCGCCCCGCCACCCGCCGAGGGCGGCGTCCACCGCGTCAAGCGGCGTGCTCAGAGCGCTTCGCCGCGCAGCAGGCGGGGGGTGTCGCCCACCGCGCCGCCGGCTTCCTGCATGAAGAAGCGGCGGGCCGGGCCGATGCGGTTGACCACCGCCATCCCGGCCCCGCGCACGAAGCGCAGCAGCGGATCGTCGTTGGAGAACAGCCGAACAAAGGCGTCCGACGAGGCGGCGATCATGGCGTTGTCGAACCGCCGCCAGCGGGCGTAGCGGTCGAGCACGGCCAAGGAGCCGATGTCCTCGCCCGCCCGCACGGCCTCGACCAGCACCTCGGCCAGGGCGGCGACGTCCTTCAGGCCCAGATTCAGGCCCTGGCCGGCGATGGGGTGGATGCCGTGGGCGGCGTCGCCCAGCAAGGCCACGCGCGGCGCCGCCAGCCGCTCGGCCAGGGACAGGGACAACGGATAGACGAAGGTGGGACCGGCGATCTCCACCCGACCCAGGAAATCGCCGAACCGGCGGTTCAGAAAGGCGTGCAGCGCCTCCGGACCGGAGGCCTTCAGCGCATCGCCCCGCGCGGTCTTTTCGGTCCAGACCAGGCTGGCGCGGTTCTCGGTCAAGGGCAGGATGGCGAAGGGGCCGCCGGGCAGGAAATATTCGTGGGCCACGCCCTCGTGCGGGCGCTCCAGCTTCACCGTCGCCACCACGCCCGACTGGCCATAGCCCCAGCCCACCACGCCGATGCCGGCCTGGCGGCGGATCACAGACCCCCGACCCTCGGCGCCGACCACCAGCGGAGCACGCAGAACCTGGCCGTTTCCCAGGGTGACGGTCGCGCCGCCGCCCTCGACAGCAAGACCGGTGACGCTTTGCGGCGCGATCACCTGGATCAGCGGGTTTTTCAGAACGGCGGCCGACAGAGCGACCCGCGTCTGGCGGTTCTCCAGCATGTAGCCGAGCGGCTCGCCGTCGCAGCGGTCGGCGATCTCTGCGGCGTCGAAACGCAGATAGGCCGAGTGGGACAGGTGCGCCGGCCCCGCGCCCGCACCTGGGGCGCGGCCGTCGGTGACCAGGATCTGTTCGATGCGCTGGGCGTGCGGCTCCATGGCCTCGCCGACCCCGATGGTCTTCCACTGACGGAAGGAGGCGAAGGCGATGGCGGAGGAACGGCCGTCGAACGTAGGGGCGAGCTGCGCCTCGAAGGGCTGCGGGTCAATCAAGACCGAGCTCAGCCCCGCGCTGGCCAGCGCCAGGGCCAGGGTGGAGCCGGCCATGCCCGCGCCGGCGATGATCACGTCCGCATCATATCGATCAGCCATGGAGCCGATATGCGCGCTCAGGCGGGGATAAGTCCAGACAGGGCGATCATCGTAAACGCCCCTTAACCTTCGCGGGGGCAGAACACATCCTGGAGACGAATACCGGACCTTGAGGGGCGACATGGCGCGGGCTGCGCGACGCACGATCAGCGAACTGGCCTGGGACGCGGCGAAGGCGGGCTGGAGCGCGCCGTTCACGGCCCGCTTCCGCGGCGGCCTGGTGACCGCGGCCGGCGTGGCCCTGGTCCTGGCGGTCGCCACCTATGACGCCGCCGATCCCAGCTGGAACGCCGCCACCGGCGGCGCGCCGGCAAACGCCCTGGGCGGCGTGGGCGCCACTCTGGCCGACATCTTCATGCAGTCGCTCGGACTGGCCGCCTGGGGGGCCGGCCTGATGATGGTGATCTTCGGGCTGGCGCGTGTCGCCGACCAGGAGCCGGACCTGTCGCGCAAATCCACCCGCATCCGCGCCCTGGTCGGCGTGCTCGGGCTGCTGGCCCTCGGCGGGCTGCTGGCCCTGCCGAGCCCGCCGTCGGGCTGGCCCCTCGCCAAGGGGCTGGGCGGTTTCTGGGGCGACGGCCTCCTGCACGGACTGGCCGGACTTCTGGGCTTCGCACGCCTGCCGGGCGCGACCCTGATCGCCGGACTGCTGCTCGGCCTGCTGGGCGCGATCGGCGTCGGTTACGCCATCGGCCTGCGTCGTCTGGATCTGGCCGCCTCCGCCGCCTGGTTCGGCGAGCAGATGCAGCGCCGCAACGAAGAGGTCGAGGAGCGCCGCGCTCCCGCTCCGCGCACCGCCCCGCCGCGTCCCGAACGCAAGCCCCGCCAGGCCGCCCCGATCAGCATCGCCGTGGACGACGATGAGGACGAGGACGACGTCGTCGCCGCCGATCCCGTCGACCAGCGCCCCCTGTCCATCAAGCAGCCCAAGCCCGCGCCGAAAGATTCCGGCCGCGAGGTGCGCGAGAAGCAGAAGACCTTCGATTTCGTCCAGCCCGGCGGCTTCCAGCTGCCGGAGCTGGCCATGCTGACCAAGCCGAAACCCCGCGCCTCGGCTGTGGACGAGGGTTCGCTGCGCCAGAACGCTCGCCTGCTGGAAAGCGTGCTGGCCGAATTCGGCGTGAAGGGTCAGATCGACCAGATCCGCCCCGGCCCGGTGGTCACCCTCTACGAACTGGTGCCCGCCGCCGGGGTGAAGAGCGCCCGGGTCGTGGCCTTGTCGGACGACATCGCCCGCTCCATGAGCGTCGCCGCCTGCCGCGTCAGCGTGGTGCCTGGCCGCAACGCCATCGGCATCGAGCTGCCGAACCAGAAGCGCGAGACGGTCTATCTGCGCGATCTGCTGTCCAGCAGCGACTACGAGAAGGCGGGTCAGGCCCTGCCCATGGCTCTTGGAGAGACCATCGGCGGCGAGCCCTATATCGCCGACCTGGCCAAGATGCCTCACCTGCTGATCGCCGGCACCACCGGTTCGGGCAAGTCGGTGGGGGTCAACGCCATGATCCTGTCGATCCTGTACCGCCTGCCGCCGGACAAGTGCCGGTTCATCATGATCGACCCGAAGATGCTGGAGCTCAGCGTCTATGACGGCATCCCGCACCTGCTGGCGCCGGTGGTGACCGATCCAAAGAAGGCCATCGTCGCGCTCAAATGGACGGTGCGCGAGATGGAGGACCGCTATCGGCGCATGTCCAAGATCGGCGTGCGCAACGTGGCCGGCTACAATGAGAAGGCCAATGAGGCCAAGGCCAAGGGCGAGCACTTCGAACGCACCGTCCAAACCGGCTTCGACGAGACCGGCCGACCGATCTACGAGACCGAGAAGCTGAACCCCGAGCCCATGCCCTATCTGGTGGTGGTCATCGACGAGGTGGCCGACCTGATGCTGGTGGCGGGCAAGGACATCGAAGGCGCGGTGCAGCGCCTGGCCCAGATGGCCCGCGCCGCCGGCATCCATCTGATCATGGCCACCCAGCGCCCGTCGGTGGACGTCATCACCGGCACCATCAAGGCTAACTTCCCGACCCGGATCAGCTTCCAGGTCACCTCAAAGATCGACGCCCGCACCATTCTGGGCGAACAGGGCGCCGAGCAGCTGCTGGGCCAGGGCGACATGCTCTACATGGCCGGCGGCGGCCGTATCACCCGCCTGCACGGGCCGTTCGTCGGCGACAACGAGGTCGAGGAAGTCGCCAAGTTCCTGCGCGCCCAGGGCACGCCGCAGTATCTTGAAGAGGTCACGGCCGGGGGCGACGACGAGGACGCCGAAGCCATCGAGGGGGCCTTCGCCGGCGAGGGCGGGGCCAACGACCTCTACGACCACGCCGTGGCCGTGGTCACCCGCGACCGCAAGGCCTCGACCAGCTACATCCAGCGCCGCCTGCAGATCGGCTACAACCGCGCCGCCTCGCTGATGGAGCGGATGGAGAAGGAGGGCGTCGTCGGCGCCGCCAATCACGCCGGCAAGCGCGAGATCCTGGCCCCGCCGCCGCCCGCCCTGTAGAGCCGACGCGCCGCGAAAAGCGGAGCCGCTGTGAAGCTTCGCCTTGGCTCGCGCGTTACGGCCTGTTCCAGACCTGACATGCAGCGGCCTTTCTGGCGCCGAAATGGCGCGGCAGGGTCGCCGCCAAGGAGAACAGAACCATGAATACCCGCCGCGACCTGCTGGCGCTCGCCGCCGCAGCCGGCCTGGCGCCGCTCGCCAGCCCGGCCCTCGCCGCCGCACCCGCTGCGCTTCCGCCCGCCGACCAGGCCCTGGTCGAAAAGGCGGTCGCCTATCTGTCCCAGCTGCGCACCGCCAAGGGCCGCTTCGTCCAGACCGACGGCCGGGGCGTCAGCACCCAGGGCGTCATCTACCTGCAGCGTCCGGGCAAGGCGCGTTTCGAGTATGACGCGCCGTCGGGCCTGACCGTGGTGTCCGACGGGGCCTATGTCTATGTCTCGGACAGCCGGCTGAAGACCTTTGACGGCTACCCGCTGAAGACCACGCCCCTGGCGCTGTTCCTGGCCCGTGAGATCCGGCTGGATCGCGGCGTGCGCGTGGTGCGCGTCGCACGGTTGGCCGACGGCTTTTCGATCACCGCCGCCGACACCCGCAAGGAGACGCGCGGCGAGATCACCCTCAACTTCTCGAACCCCGACGCGCCCCGCCTGATCGGCTGGACGATCACGGACGCCCGGGGTTCGGCCACGCGCCTGCGTCTGACCGAGCTGTCGCCGGCCGGACCGTTCCCGCCAGCCACCTTTGTCTTGAAGGATCCGCGGCCTCGCCGGAACGGCCGCCCCTAATTTGTGACAAAATCACAACAATCAAGAAACTAACTGCGAGATATTGCTTTTGGTATCTGCCGTGGCTATTTTGGCACTATCGGCGTCGCAACGGACTTCTGTGACGCCTGACCGTGCCGGTCTTTATCCCCTCCCGGCTGCGGCATGAGAGAGATACGACTTTGGCGCCTGGACGTAGCCCTCTTCGTCCAGGCGTTTTCTTTTGCCCGCAAACCGCGTAGGTCCGCGCCATGCGGCTTCGACTGGTCACCTGGAACGTCAACTCCGTCCGCCTGCGCATGGAGCAGGTGGCGCGCTTCGTGGACGAGGCGGCGCCCGACGTCATCGCCATGCAGGAGATCAAGTGCCAGGAGGGCGAGTTCCCCCGGGCCGCCTTCGAAGCCATCGGCTTTCCGCACCTGAAGATCGCCGGCCAGAAGGGCTGGCACGGGGTGGCCATCGCTTCGCGCCTGCCGATCGAGGACGCCCAGCCCCTGTCAGTCTGCCGCGAGGGGCACGCCCGCTGCGTGTCCGCCAAGGTGGCGGGGGTCGAGATCCAGAACTTCTACATCCCGGCCGGCGGCGACATCCCCGACCGGACGGTCAATGCGAAGTTTGACCACAAGCTGGATTTCTACGAAAAGCTCACCGCCGAGATGAAGCGCCGCGATCCCAAGGCGCCGCTGATTCTCACCGGCGATCTCAATGTCGCCCCGGGCGAGAACGATGTCTGGAGCCACAAGCAGATGTCGCGGATCGTCAGCCACACCCCGGTGGAGGTGGAGGCCATGGAGGCCCTGAAAGCGTCCATCGGCTTCATCGACCTGCCCCGCGAGGCGATCCCCGAGCCGCAGAAGCTCTATTCCTGGTGGAGCTATCGCGCCGCCGACTTCCGCAAATCCAACCGCGGCCTGCGTCTGGACCACATCCTGGCCAGCCCCGGCCTGCGCGAGGCCGCCTTCTCCACCGGCAAGGCGGTTTCAAAGGTGCATGACGACGTGCGCGAGTGGGAGCGCCCCAGCGACCACGCCCCGGTCAGCGCCGACTTCCAGCTCTAGCCCTACGGCTGCAGGCGGTATCCGCCTGGTCCCGTCACCAGAATTCGCGCCGCGCCGGGATCGGTCTCGATCTTCTGGCGCAGACGATAGACGTGCGTCTCCAGGGTGTGGGTTGTGACCTCGGCGTTGTAGCCCCAGACCTCCGTCAGCAGCTCGTCGCGCGGCACGGGCTTGCCCCCGGCGCGGTAGAGGTACTTGAGGATCTTGGTCTCCTTCTCCGTCAGGCGGATCTTCTTGCCCTTGTCGTCGAGGAGAAGCTTGGTCGAGGGCCGGAATTCATAGGGCCCGACCCGGAACATGGCGTCTTCCGACTGTTCGTGGCTGCGCAGCTGGGCGCGGATGCGGGCCAGCAGCACCCCGAAGCGGAAGGGCTTGATGATGTAGTCGTTGGCGCCCGACTCCAGGCCCAGGATCTGATCGGAGTCCGTGGCGGCGGCGGTCAGCATGATCACCGGAGCGGTCACGCCGCCCTTGCGCATCAGCCGGCAGGCCTCGCGCCCGTCCATGTCGGGCAGATCAACGTCGAGCAGGATCAGGTCCGGCCGCACCTCCTTGGCCAGACGCACGCCGTCGGTGGCGTTGTCTGCCTGGACGGCGGCGAACTCCTCATGGAGCTGAATCTGTTCGGCCAACGCCCCGCGCAGGTCGTTGTCGTCGTCGATGAGCAGCAGAGTCTTGCGTTGCGGCATGTTGGTGAACATGCACCGGTCAGGCCCCCTTCGCCAAGTCGCAGCAAGCGGGCATGATGCTTCAATGAGCGATCCGATGATCTTCACCGCCCATGCCGACGGCCGTCTCGAGCTGGACGGGCGCGTCGTGCGGTGCGCCCTGGGCAAGGGCGGCGTGCTGCCGGCCGACGAAAAGCGCGAGGGCGACGGCGCCAGCCCCCTGGGGACCTGGATCATCCGGAAAGTCCTCTATCGCCCCGATGTCTATCCTCACGGGCCGGGAACCGCCTTGCCCGTCGAGCCCATCAGCCAGATGGACGGCTGGTGCGACGCCCCGGCGGACCCGCTTTACAACCAGCTGGTCGCCCTGCCCTACCCCGCCAGCGCCGAGCGCATGTGGCGGGACGATCACGTCTATGACCTGGTGGGTGTGCTGGCGCACAATGATGATCCCGTCATCCCCGGCTTGGGCTCGGCGATCTTCCTGCACCTGGCGCGGGAGAATTATGAGCCGACGGAAGGCTGCGTGGCTCTGGCGCGGGCGGATCTCGAGGCCCTGCTGCATCTGGCGACGCCGGGGTCGGCCGTCGCCATCGTCGGGGACTGAGCCTCAGGTGCGCGCGCCGAACAGGGCCGACCCGACGCGGACCGAGGTCGCGCCGAAGCGAACCGCCGTCTCGAAGTCGCCGCTCATGCCCATGGACAGCTTCGACAGGCCGTTGCGCTGCGCGATCTTGCGCAACAGGGCGAAATGCGGCCCCGGCGGCGCGTCGGCCGGCGGAATGCACATCAGCCCTTCGATAGTCAGACCGTATTCGCCGCGACAGCGGGCGATGAAAGCGTCGGCCTCGGTCGGGATGACGCCGGCCTTCTGCTCCTCCTCGCCGGTGTTCACCTGCACGAAAAGACGCGGCGACTTGCCGACCCGCTGGGTTTCGTCCGCCAGGGCGCGGGCCAGCTTGTCGCGGTCCACGGTCTCGATGACGTCGAAAAAATCCACCGCCTCGCGGGTTTTGTTGCTTTGTAGAGGACCGATCAGCCGCAATTCGATCTCGGCGCGGCGCTCGGTCCAGCGGCTCATGGCCTCCTGCACCCGGTTCTCGCCAAAAATCCGCTGGCCGGCCGACAGGACCGGCTCAACCTCTTCCCAGGGCTGTGTCTTGGAGACCGCCACCAGCTCGACGCCGGCGGGATCACGGCCGGACGCCTTGGCGGCGGAGGCGATGCGGGCGCGGATGTCGTCGAGAGCGGATGCGGGCATGGTTCGATGAGTCTTCAGATCCTGGCCGAAGCGGCGGCGCACCTTAACCGCGCCGCCAGACTGAAAAAGCCCCTTCCGCCCCTGCTGTTCTTCACCGATCCGCAGCGCACGCCCGATCCGGCCGCGATCGCCCGGCGTTTGCCGGCCGGATCGGCGGTGGTGCTGCGGCTGTTCGGCGCCCCCGACGCCGTCGATCAGGCGGATAAGATGCGGGCGCTGACGTCCGAGCTTGGCATGAAGCTGCTGATCGGCGCTGACGCCGACCTCGCGGCGGCGGTTGAGGCGGACGGCGTCCACTTGCCCGAACGCCTGATCGACCAGGCCGGAAACCTTCGCCAACGGCGTCCTGACTGGCTCATCACCGCAGCCACCCATTCGCAGGCGGCGCTTGAACAGGCGGCGCAAGCAGGAGCAGACGCCGCCGTCTTCTCCCCGGTGTTTCCCAGCCGAAGCCCTTCGGCCGGCGCGCCGCTTGGCGCGGAAAGGTTCGCAGCTATCGTTCAGGCCGCGCGAATTCCCGTCTACGCCTTGGGCGGCGTGGCGGCTGATACGGTGGGAGATTTGAAGAACAGCGGTGCGGCCGGGCTGGCCGCGGTCGGCGCTCTAGCCGACTAGAACTTCAGAGCGGTCTCGAGACGCACGCGCGGGGCCGGCTCTTCGCGGGTCTTGCGCATGGCGTTGTCCTGGTCGACCTGGCCCAGGCCGACGGCGCCGCCGACGCGCAGGGACGGGGTGACCTTGAAGTAGGCGCCGGCTTCCACATCGGCCGTGGGTCGGACGCGCGAAGGATCGACGTCGAACTTCAGGCCCCAGCGGCCCTTGTTCGCGTCCCACTTCAGCTTGCCGGCCTGGCCGAATTGCGAGCCCTGCGCGCCCTTGGCGTCGAAATCGCCGCGAACGGTGAAGGCGTCGGGAGACACAGCGGAAGACGGACGCTTCGCATCGGCATGCGCCGCCGCCGCCGATCCCATTAGGATCAGCGCAGAAGCCGCAGCGAAGAAGACGCGCTTCGCGGTCATCACAACCCGTTAGTCCCTACCCGGTTCGCCAAACGCACGGACCCGAAAAGGGCTCCGCTTGTTTGGAACTCATAGTTGGCATTTGAGACGCGACGACGACGGGGTCAACGGTGAGTCGGCCCCCAAAGGTGGTCTGACCACGATTCAAGCAGTCGCCTGTGGCCCTTGCGCAACGCGAAACCTGTTTGGCGGCGGCCACGGAGTGTTATAGACCCGATCCGGTCGCGGGGGCGGCGCTGCCCGCGCTTTGCATAGCGCGGCGAGATATCGAGTGGAGCGGACGAATATGCGTCTTGAGCGTGGGTCTTTGAAGCGCGGCGCCGCGCTCGGCGTCGTGATCGCCAGCCTGACCCTGGTTTCAGCCTGTGGCGGCGGCAAGGGCCCCGAGGTCTATGGTGAGAAGCGCGGCGGCCTCTGGCCGTTCGGCCGCGGCTCCTCTGGCCCGGCCCAGACGCAGATCGGCGTCAACGGCTATCTGTGGCGCGCCTCGCTGGACGCCCTGAACTTCATGCCCCTGGCCTCCGCCGATCCATACGGCGGCGTGATCATCACTGACTGGTACTCGGCGCCGGAGGCCCCGAACGAGCGCTTCAAGACGACCGTCTACATCCTCGACACGCGACTTCGCGCCGACGGCCTGAACGTCACGGTGTTCAAGCAGACCCGCGATGCGTCGGGCGCCTGGGCTGACGCCCCGGCCTCGGCCCAGACCGAAACGGATCTGGAGAACGCCATCCTGACCCGTGCGCGCCAATTGCGCCTGTCCAACCTCAACGGCTGATCCGTCAGCCCCTATCTAAAGCCTGATGGCCCGTTACAACCCGAAAGAAACCGAGCCCAAGTGGCGCTCCGCCTGGGCGGACGCCGACGTTTTCCGTACGCGTGAGGACGCCTCCAAGCCGAAATACTACGTGCTTGAGATGTTCCCGTACCCGTCGGGCCGTATCCACATGGGCCATGTGCGCAACTACGCCATGGGCGATGTGGTGGCGCGCTATAAGCGGGCTCAGGGCTTCGACGTTCTACACCCGATGGGCTGGGACGCCTTCGGCATGCCGGCCGAGAACGCCGCCATGGAGCGCGGCGTTCACCCCAAGGGCTGGACCTACGACAACATCGCCGCCATGCGCGAGCAGCTGAAGGCCCTGGGCCTCAGCATCGACTGGTCGCGCGAATTCGCCACCTGCGACCCCGAATATTATGGGCAACAGCAGCGCTGGTTCCAGAAGCTGCTGAAGCGGGGCCTGGTCTATCGCAAGGAAGGCGTCGTCAATTGGGACCCGGTCGATATGACCGTCCTGGCGAACGAACAGGTCATCGACGGCCGCGGCTGGCGCTCCGGCGCCTTGGTCGAGAAGCGCAAGCTGACCCAGTGGTTCCTGCGCATCACCGACTATGCCGACCGCCTGATCGACGGCCTGAAGACGCTTGATCGCTGGCCCGAGAAGGTCCGCATCATGCAGGAGAACTGGATCGGCAAGTCCAAGGGCCTGCGGTTCAGCTTCGATTTCGCCGGCGAGGCCCCCAAGGGCTTTGAAAGCGGCCTGGAAGTCTACACCACCCGCCCGGACACGCTGTTCGGCGCCAGCTTCGTCGGCATCGCGCCCGACCACCCCCTGGCCGAGCAGCTGGCCGCTGACCCCAAGGTCGCCGCCTTCATCGCCGAATGCCGTCGTGGCGGCACGTCGGAGGCCGATATCGAAGGCGCCGAGAAGCTGGGCCTGGATACCGGCCTGACCGTGGCCCACCCGCTCGATCCGGAATGGAAGCTGCCCGTCTGGATCGCCAACTTCATCCTGATGGACTACGGCACGGGCGCCATCTTCGGCTGCCCGGCCCATGACCAGCGCGATCTGGACTTCGCCCGCAAGTATGACCTGTCGGTCCGACCGGTCGTGCTGCCCGCGAACGAGGATCCCAAGACCTTCGACGTCGGGACCGAAGCCTATGTGGGCCCGGGCTCGATCTTCAATTCGCAGTTCCTGGACGGCCTGGACATCGAGTCCGCCAAGGCCAAGGCCATCGAGGTGATCGAGGGTCAGAACCGGGGGCAGGGCGCCACCGTCTATCGCCTTCGCGACTGGGGGGTTTCCCGCCAGCGCTACTGGGGATGCCCGATCCCGGTCATCCATTGCGAAAAGTGCGGCGTGGTTCCGGTTCCCGATGACCAGCTGCCTGTCCGCCTGCCGGACGACGTGGCCTTCGACAAGCCCGGCAATCCGCTGCTGCGCCACCCGACCTGGCGCCACGTCGATTGCCCGACCTGCGGCGGCAAGGCCGAACGCGAGACCGATACACTGGACACCTTCGTGGACAGCTCCTGGTACTTCGCCCGTTTCGCGGATCCGACTGCGGAAGCGCCGGTCAACAAGGCGGCCGCCGACCGCTGGCTGCCTGTCGACCAGTATATCGGCGGCGTCGAGCACGCGGTCCTGCACCTGCTCTACGCCCGCTTCATCACCAAGGCGCTGAAGGACGAGGGCCTGCTGTCGGTGGAGGAGCCGTTCGCCGGCCTGTTCACCCAGGGCATGGTGACCCACGAGACCTACAAGGACGCCTCCGGCGCCTGGCTGGAGCCTGTGGACGTTGAGGTCAGCGGCATGGGCGCCACGCGATCGGCCGTCCAAGTCTCCACCGGCGCGCCCGTGGTCATCGGCGACATTGAGAAGATGTCCAAGTCCAAGAAGAACGTCGTGGCGCCGGAGGATATCTTCGACGCCTATGGCGTGGACGCCGCGCGCCTGTTCGTCATGTCGGACAGCCCGCCCGAGCGGGATGTGCAGTGGACCAACAGCGGGGTCGAAGGCGCCTGGCGCTTCACCCACCGTCTGTGGAACGAGTTCGACAGCCAGCCTGAAGGTGACTTCGGCCCGGTCGGCGACGATCCGGCCGCCCTGGCGCTGCTGAAGGCGGCTCACCAGCTGATCGGCGCGGTCACCAGCGCTATCGAGGGCTTCCGCTTCAACAGCGGCGTGGCCAAGCTGTACGAGTTCCTCAACACCTTGAAGGCCGCTCCGGCCGAGGGCGCTTCCGACGCCGTCCTGGCGGCGCGCAAGGAAGCCCTGTCGATCCTGGCCCGCCTGGTCGCCCCGTTCGTTCCTCACCTGGCCGAAGAATGCTGGGTCCGCATCGGCGGGCAGGGGATGGTGGTCGACGCCCCCTGGCCCGTCGCCGACGCCGCCCTGGCGGCTGATGACGAACGGGTCCTGCCGGTGCAGATCAACGGCAAGCGCCGTGGGGAGATCCGCATCAAGGCCGGCACGCCCGATGAGGACGTGAAGAAGATTGCGCTGGAAGACGCCGGCATACTGCCCCACCTTGAGGGTGTGACAGTCCGCAAGGTGATCGTGGTGCAGGATCGTATCGTCAACATCGTGGTCGGCTGATGCGCAAACTTGTCGCCGCCGCTGTGGTTTTCGTCTCCCTGGGTCTTTCGGCCTGCGGATTCACGCCGCTTTACGCCACGCCGGGCGTCTCTCCGACCCTGGCGTCGATCGATGTGGTCGTGCCGGACGGCCGCTCGGCCTATCTGCTGCGCGAGCATCTGGACGACGCCATGGCCCGCGACCTGTCGGTTCCGGCGGCCTATCGGCTGGAATTGACCATCGATGAAGCTCGCTATCCGCGCGGCGTCCGCGTCGACAACGTCGCCAACCGCTACGAACTGCGCCTGACGGCCAACTACAAGTTGGTGGAGAAAGCTTCCGGCGGCGTCATCCGCACCGGCGTGGCTCAGGCGACGGTCTCCTATGATTCCGCCGACCAGCCTTATGCCGGCATCGCCGCACAGCAGGACGGTCAGGACCGCGCCGCCGCCGAGGTGGCCCGCAAGATCCAGATCGACCTGGCTTCCTGGCTCGCCCGCCAGTCGGGCTAGGCGGCTGACCGGCCGATGATCCTTTCAAAGCGGCCTGATATCGAGCGTTTCCTGAAGGAACCGACGCCCGGCGTGCGCGCCGCGGTGATCTATGGCCGCGATCGGGGCGTGGTCCGCGACCGCGCCGACCAGCTGGCCAAGAAGATCAGCCCCAATCTCGACGATCCGTTCGACGTCGCCCTGCTGACCGATGGCGATCTGGACGGGGAGGGGGGAAAGCTGGAAGGCGAGCTGTCGGCCATATCCATGATGGGCGGCCGACGCCTGGTCCGCCTGCGCCTCAGCGACGGCAAGGTCAGCGCCGACAAGGCGGCGGCGGAAGCCGTGGTCCCGCACGCCGACGGGAAATTCAATCCGGACGCCTTCTTCCTGATCGAGGCCGGGGCCTTGGGTCGGGATTCCGCCCTCAGGAAGGCCGCCGAAAAGGTCGCCGGCTGCGCGGTCATCCCCTGTTACGAGGATGAACCCGGCGATATCGCCCGTCTGGTGCGCGAAACGCTCAACGCCGACAAGGTCAGCCTCAACAGCGAAGCCCTGGATATCTTCGTCAGCCGCATGCCGAAGGAGCGCGGCGTGGCCCGACAGGAGATCGAACGCCTGGCGCTGTATCTGAAGCCGGGTAGCGGTTTCGTCGCCACGGCGGCCGATCTGCAGGATTTTCTGGGCGTGGAGGCCGACGCCTCGCTGTTCGACGCGGCCTCTGACGCGTTTGGAGCCAAGTTGGCCGCCGCTCAGTCGGGCTTGCGGCGCGCAGCGGCCGAGGGCGAGACCGGTCCCGCGGCCGTTCGGGCCATGAGCATGCACCTGGCCAAGCTTCGGCGGGTCAACACCCTGGCCAAGAACGGCGTCGGGCTGCAGGAAGCGGCCAAGGCGTCCGGCGTCTTCTGGAAGCAGGAGCGGGAATTCCTGCGCCAGGCCCGCGCCTGGACGCTGGAGGACCTGGACGCCATCCAGCCGGAAGTTCTGGAGGCCGACCGGCTGTGCAAGCAGGCCGGCTCTCCGGATTATCTCATCGCAGAACGGCTCGCCCTGATGATTGCGGGCCGGGCCAGGCGATTGGGGCTTTAGCCCTCGACCGGCGCGCCGTGCGTCAGGCGACGGCACAGGTCGTCGAGCTGCTCCAGGGTGGCGTAGCGCACGCGAAGCTCGCCCACGCCGCCGCGATCATCGATCACCACGTCCAGGCCGAGCACATCCGACAGGTCGGCCTCAAGAGCCTGGGTGTCGGCGTCCTTCACGCGCGGCGCGCGCGGCATGGCCGGAGCGACGGGCTTGCCTTCCGCCGCCAGGTCGCCGCCGCGCTTGGCCAGAGCTTCGGTTTCGCGGACCGACAGCCCCTTTTCGATGACCAGACGCGCCAGGGCGGCCGGATCCTCGGCGGAAGCGATGGCCTTGGCGTGGCCCGCGGTGATCAGGCCTTCCGAAAGCAGGTTCTGGACCTCTTCCGGCAGGGTCAGCAGGCGCAGGATATTGGCCACATGGCTGCGGCTCTTGCCGACCACATGGGCCACGTCTTCCTGAGTACGGCCGAACTTCTCCATCAGGGCGCGGTAGGACTGCGCCTCTTCGACGGCGTTCAGGTCGGCGCGCTGGACGTTCTCGACGATGCCGATCTCCAGCACCTGAAGGTCGTCAAGCTCACGCACCAGCACCGGCATGGAGCGCAGGCCGGCGCGTTGAGCGGCGCGCCAGCGGCGTTCGCCGGCGACGATCTGGTATTCACCTTCGGCGCCAGGGGCCGGACGGACCAGGATCGGCTGCAGTACGCCTTTTTCCTTGATCGAGGCGGAAAGCTCTTCCAGCAGCTCCTCGGAAAAGACCCGGCGCGGCTGGTCGGCGTTGCGGCGGATCAGTTCGATCGACACCTCGTTGGGGCCGCCAGGCGTGCCGGCGGCCGACGCGGCGCTGGCGGATTCCGCCTCGCCCAGCAGGGCGGACAGACCGCGACCCAGACCCCGACGCCCTTCGACCATCGTCGTTTCCCCAACCATCTTAAGCCCTTGAGTTCTTAACTAGGCCGCGACCTGGGCCTGACGGGCCCGTTCGCGGCTGACAACTTCACGCGCCAGCTTCAGGTAGGCCTGGCTGCCCGCGCACTTCAGATCGTAGATCAAAACCGGCTTGCCGAAGGACGGCGCCTCGGACACCCGCACGTTGCGAGGGATCACGGTGTCATAGACCTTGTCGCCGAAATGGGCGCGTACGTCTGACGCCACCTGTTCCGACAGGCTGTTGCGGCGATCGAACATGGTCAGGACCACGCCCTGGATCTCCAGTTTGGGATTCAGACTGCCGCGCACCAGCTCGATGGTCCGCATCAGCTGCGTCAGGCCCTCCAGGGCGAAGAACTCGCACTGCAGGGGCACGAACACCGCATCGGCGGCCGTCATGGCGTTCACCGTCAACAGGTTCAGCGACGGCGGGCAGTCGATGAGCACATAGGTGTAATTGCCCGCGCGGCGGAGGACTTCCAGCGCGTCACGCAACCTGTAGGACCGGCGAGCCGCCTGACCGAGCTCCAGCTCAACCCCTGATAGGTCAGGATCGGCCGGGATCAGGTCGAGGCCGGGCAGGCTGGTCTTCACCGCGGCTTCGCCGGCCGGGGAGTCGCCCATCAACACATCGTACAGGGTCGTCTTGCGCTGGTGGCGCGGCACGCCTAGGCCCGTGGAGGCGTTGCCCTGCGGATCGGCGTCGATCAGCAGGACCCGCTCGCCGACGGCGGCCAGGGCGGTGCCCAGGTTGATGGCGGTCGTGGTCTTACCGACGCCGCCCTTCTGGTTGGCGATGGCGAGAATGCGTAGGGCCGGGTCAGACTGAGCGTGCACTGGAGAGGCCTTTCACCTGAAGAACAAAGCCTCGCGGGTCGCTGAGACTGGGCTTCAGATCGGAGTTAAATTTCCAATATTTAGAGGCGTGGGTCAACTCGGACACAACATCTTGACCCTTTAGAAACAAGGCGGTTGCGCCTCGTTTGAAGTAGGGCCGGGCATACCCGAGAAGGCGGTCGAGCGGAGCACAGGCCCGCGCTGTGACGATATCCACTTTCAACGACAGATCTTCGGCCCGGGCGTTATGAATCTGAGCCGGCAGGTCGAGTTCGGAGACCACTTCCGTCAAGAAGCGGCAGCGCTTGGTCATGCTCTCCACGAGGTGGATTTGACCGCCCTCGGTGTCTTTAAGCAGGATCGCCAACACCACGCCCGGCAGGCCGGCGCCGGCTCCCAGGTCGGCCCAGATGCGCGCGTCGGGCGCATAGGTCAGCAATTGGGCGCTGTCCCACGCGTGACGATTCCAGAAGTTCGGCAGGCTGGCGGGCCCGACGAGGTTCATCTTCTCGTTCCAGTCGGTCAGCATCTCCCGGAAGCGACGGAGGTCCTCCATCGCCCGGTCGCTGGCGCCCGTCGTCGCCTGAAAGCTGGCGGCGTCGGTCACCCCGATCTGAAGGGGATCAAGCTGCTCGGACGCGACGGACATGGGCGAGCAATGCGGTAAGCGCGCCGGGGGTGACGCCTTCGATACGGGCCGCCTGGCCCAGGGTGAGGGGACGCACGCGGGCCAACTTCTCACGCACCTCATTGGAGAGGCCGCCGATAAGCGCGTAGTCCAGGTCCGCCGGCAGGGTCAGGTTCTCATCCCGGCGGAACGCCTCCACGTCGGCGAGCTGACGATCCAGATAACCCGCGTAAGCCGCGTCGATCTCGATCTGCTCTCGAACGGCCGGCGACCATTCGGCGATTTCCGGCCACGCGCCGGCCAAGTCGTCGAAGCTGATGTCCGGATAGGCCAGCATCTGGATCAGACCTCGGCGCTGTCCGTCCTGACCCACCTTGAAGCCGGCGCGCTGCGCCTCGGCGGGGGTGAAGGTCAACTCCCTGGCCCGCTGGCGGGCATGCGCCAGCTCCGCCGACTTGGCGGCCCAGGCCGCAGCGCGCTCAGGACCCACCACGCCCAGCTCGACACCACGCCCGGTGAGGCGCTGGTCAGCATTGTCGGCGCGCAGGGTCAGACGGAACTCCGCCCGACTGGTGAACATACGATACGGCTCAGTGACCCCACGTGTGACGAGGTCGTCGATCATCACGCCGATATAGGCCTCGTCCCGCGCGAAGGTGACGGGCTCGCGGCCCGCGGCGGCACGGGCCGCGTTCAAGCCTGCGATCAGACCCTGGGCGCCAGCTTCTTCGTAACCGGTCGTTCCGTTGATCTGGCCGGCCAGATAGAGCCCCGTCAGGGCCTTGCTCTCCAGGGTCGGATAGAGCTCGCGCGGATCCACATAGTCGTACTCGATCGCGTAGCCGTAGCGGATGACCTCGACGTTCTCGAGGCCAGGGATGGTCCGCAAGAACAGCAGTTGGGTCTCTTCGGAGACCGACGTAGAGACCCCGTTCGGATAGACGGTGTGGTCGTCCAAGCCTTCAGGCTCCAGAAAAATCTGGTGGGCGGTCTTGTCTGCGAAACGGACCACCTTGTCTTCGATGGAGGGGCAGTAGCGTGGGCCACGCCCCTCGATCCGGCCCCCGTAAACCGCCGACTCCGTTAGCCGGTCGGCGATGATCTTGTGGGTCTCTTCCGTGGTCCAGGTCACGCCGCACTGGATTTGGGGGACCTCGATCTTGTCGGTGAGGAAGGAGAAGGGGACGGGCTTTTCGTCCGCCGCCTGCATCTCTAACCGATCCCAGGCGATGGTCCTTCCGTCGAGGCGTGCGGGGGTTCCGGTCTTCAGGCGGCCCATGGAAAGGCCAAGCCCATAGAGACGATCCGACAGGCCAATGGCGGGCTGATCGCCCACGCGCCCAGCCGGAATGCGCTTCTCACCCAGGTGGATGATCCCCTTGAGGAACGTCCCCGTGGTCAGCACCACACGTGGAGCAAGATAGCGTTCTCCCATGGCGCCGATCGCGCCGGCGACCTTGCCATCCTCGACGATCAGATCCTCGGCGGCTTCGCCGATGATATCCAGATTGGGCTGGGCGGTGAGGGCGGCCTGCATCGCCTCACGATAGAGACGGCGATCGATTTGGGAGCGCGGGCCGCGCACAGCCGGGCCCTTGGAGGCGTTGAGCATCCGAAACTGGATGCCGGCCACGTCGGCCAGGCGGCCCATCAAGCCGTCAAGGGCGTCGATCTCCCGCACCAGATGACCCTTGCCCAGACCGCCGATGGCCGGGTTACAGGACATCTCCCCGATGGTTTCGAGCTTGTGGGTCAGAAGAAGCGTACGCGCACCCGTTCGCGCCGACGCAGCCGCGGCTTCGCAACCGGCGTGTCCGCCGCCAATAACAATGACGTCCCACGAAGCGGGGAGGGGGGTGGTCATGACGATGCGATCTGAGGCCCGCCCAATTGCGTGGGCGTGAAGACAATATAGGGCTTGGCCCGCTCAGCGTCGAGGCGACGAACTGTTCCACGTGGAACAGAGGTGGGGACAGGCCTGTGGATAAGCTGCATCTTGTTCCACGTGGAACATCATTTGCCGATGCAAAAGCTGCTGAACACCTTGCCCAGTACTTGCTCGGGATCGATCCGCCCCGTGATCCGGGAAAGGGCGCGCGCGGCCAACCGGACCTCTTCGGCCATAACCTCTATTAGCTCTGGATCTGTCGAAAGGGCGCGGCCGAGGCATCCACGCGCTGCCGCCAGACTTTCCATGTGCCTAAGGCGGGTGGCGGCTGGGAAGTCCGCCCCGCTTAACGACTCAACAAGTCTGGCTTGGAGCCGATCCCGAAGCTTGTCCATGTCGTCGATGTTCCACGTGGAACACTCGACGCGCTCGCCGCCGAACTCTACATCGACCCGCTCACCCGGCAAATCGCTCTTGTTTAGTACGAGGATGTCGCCTTCGCGGACGAGGTCTTCAACCTGCCGCCAAGCGTCGTCGGCGGATCGGCTGTCTACGACCCATAGACGTAGATCAGCATCCTCCGCCCAACGGCGCGCGCGGCGCACCCCTTCTTCCTCGATTTCGTCGATCGTCTCACGAACTCCGGCCGTATCGGCCAAAAGCACCTTGTACCCGGCCAGGATCAGCGGCGTCTCGATCACGTCACGCGTGGTGCCGGGCGTGGCCGTCACGATCGCCGCATCGCGCTCCGCCAGCGCATTCAGCAAACTGCTCTTGCCGGCGTTCGGCGCCCCGATCAGGGCGATGCGATAGCCATCGCGAACGCGCCGCCCCCGATCAGCATCCACCAGGGCGCGGTCAAGTTCCACGAGCAACGCCTGCATAGCCGGATAAGCGCGGGCCGCGACGTCTTCAGGCAGATCCTCGTCAGGGAAATCCACGGCGGCTTCCAGCAGGGCGAGAGCCTCCAAAAGTGTCTCTCGCCATAAGTCGTAGCGCTTGCTTAGAGCGCCGCCGAGCTGATCCAGCGCCTGTTTCGCCTGGCTGGCCGTCTCTGCGTCCACCAGATCAGCGACCGCCTCGGCCTGCGCCAGGTCGAGCTTTCCGTTCTCGAAAGCGCGCCGGGTGAACTCGCCGGGCTCCGCCATCCGCAGACCCAGTTCGACCAAGCGGGACATCACCTGCTCGACCACCGCCCGGCCGCCATGCAAATGAAGTTCAGCGCTGTCCTCGCCCGTGTAGCTGCTGGGCCCCTCAAACCAAAGGACCAGCGCCTGGTCGATCGTCCCACCATCCTCCGACCGGAGCCAACGAAGTGTCGCCAGCCGAGCCGGGGGCAGGGGACCCGCGAGACGAACGACCGCCTCGCCCACGTGAGACCCTGACAGGCGGACGACCGCGACCGCCGCCCTGCCAGGCGCGGTGGCGAGGGCGAAAATCGAGTCCCTCATTCCTTGGGCGTGGTCCCGGAGAAGGCCGCGCCGGTCGCTGCGGTCATCAGCTTACGGAACTGGTCCTGCGCCCCGACGCCGAAGGCCATCCAGTTCTTCATCAGCTCATCGGGCGCCAGCATGGCCATGTTTGATTCCATGCGCGCCTGCATCTCGGCGACCAGGGCCGCGTTCAGCGGGGTCACGTCCGGCAGACCCAGAAAGGCGCGGGCCTCTTCCGGCGTGCATTCCACTTCCACCTTGACCTTCATGCCAGCTCCGTCTTCACAAACCCTATGTGGCATGGACTTACCATGCGCCCGATTCAAACCACAGACAGGAGACTAGACCCCATGGCCTCAGAGACCGTGAAGATCGCCACCCCCGATGGGGAATTCTCCGCCTATGTGGCCCGTCCGTCAGGCACCAAGGCCCCCGCCGTGGTGGTCATCCAGGAGATCTTCGGCGTCAACGCCGTGATGCGCGGGGTCGCCGATGACCTAGCCGCCGCCGGCTACCTGGCCATCTGCCCCGATTTGTTCTGGCGGATCGAGCCGGGCGTCGACATCACAGACAAATCCGAGGCTGAGTGGAAGAAGGCCTTCGCCCTGATGAACGCCTTCGACACCGACAAGGGCGTCACCGACATCCAGGCGACCATCGACTTCATCCGACAGGACGCCGGTTCCACGGGGAGGGTCGGGGCCGTCGGATTCTGCCTCGGCGGTAAGCTCGCCTACCTCACTGCCGCCCGGACCGACGTGGATGCTTCGGTTTCCTACTACGGGGTGGGAATCGAGAACCTCACCGGCGAGGGCGCCGGCATCAAGAACCCGCTCCTGATGCACATCGCCGAGGCTGATCAGTTCGTGCCGCCGGCGGCTCAGGAAAAAATCGTCTCCGCCCTAAAGGAAAACGCCAAGGTGGAGATCCACACCTACCCCGGCCGCGACCACGCGTTCGCCCGCAAGGGGGGTGAGCATTTCGACGCCGCCGACGCGGCCAAGGCCGACGGCCGGACCCTGGCTTTCTTCGAAGCCAACTTGGCCTAGGCGGCTTTTTCGTTACTGCGGGCGAGGGCGCGTTCGAAAGCCGGGCGCGCCTTCAGCCTCGCCACATAATCCTGGATCACAGGATCGACCCGCTCCTGAAAGCCGACGAACTTGGCCAGCAGGAAGGGATAGGCGACCGAGATATCCGCCGCGGTGAAGACATCCCCCGCGATGAACTCCGTGCTTTTAAGCTGATTGACCAGCATGCAGCTGCGGTTCATGGCCAAGTCCACGGCCAGGGCCGCGCCCCAGTTATCGCGATGCTCGCGCGGTGCGGCGAACTTAGACCCCACCGCGATGTTCAAGACCGCGGCGACCGAGCTCTCTCCAAAATGCAGGAACTGCTTGTAGCGAACCCACGTGGGATCGTCGGTCGCGGGGACCAGCGGCGTCGGCCCATAGCGAACAGCGAGGTATTCCATCATGGCGACGGACTCGATCATGGTCACGTCGCCGTCCTGCATCACGGGCAGGAAGCCAGCCGGGTTCAGAGCCTTGAACGACGGGTCGGATTTCGTCTCCATCAGGCTGACGGGGCGGATCTCGTAGTCCAGCCCCATCTCCTCCGCCATCCAGGCGACGCGCAGGGACCGCGTGCGGCCCCCGCCATAGATCGCGATCATGATCCGCTCCCCGTTTCTTTTCGAAACGGAGGCTAGATCAGGTGTTCATGGATTGGAAGAAGTCGCCGTTGGTCTTGGACTGACGCAGCTTGTCGAGCAGGAACTCGATAGCGTCGGACGCGCCCATCGGGTTGAGGATGCGGCGCAGGACATAGGTCTTCTGCAGCTGATCCTTCGGGGTGATGAGCTCTTCCTTGCGGGTGCCCGACTTAAGCACGTCGATGGCCGGGAAGATGCGCTTGTCAGCAACTTTGCGGTCAAGAACGATTTCCGAGTTACCGGTGCCCTTGAACTCTTCGAAGATCACTTCGTCCATGCGGCTCCCGGTATCGATCAAGGCGGTGGCGATGATGGACAGCGAGCCGCCCTCCTCGACGTTCCGCGCCGCGCCGAAGAAGCGCTTGGGGCGCTGCAGGGCGTTGGCGTCCACACCGCCGGTCAGGACCTTGCCCGACGACGGTACGACCGTGTTGTACGCGCGGCCCAGACGGGTCACAGAGTCCAGCAGGATCACGACGTCGCGCTTGTGTTCGACTAGGCGCTTGGCCTTTTCGATAACCATTTCAGCAACTTGCACGTGGCGCGTCGCTGGCTCGTCGAAGGTCGAGGCGATGACCTCGCCCTTCACGGTGCGCTGCATGTCGGTGACTTCTTCCGGGCGCTCGTCGATCAGAAGAACGATCAGGTAGCACTCGGGATGATTGGTCTCGATCGACTTGGCGATGTTCTGCAGCATCACCGTCTTACCCACGCGCGGCGGGGCGACGATCAGGCAGCGCTGGCCCTTGCCCAGGGGAGCGACGATGTCGATCACCCGGCCCGAACGATCCTTAAGGGTCGGATCGGGCATCTCCATGTTGAGGCGCTCATCCGGATAAAGCGGCGTCAGGTTGTCGAAGGCCACCTTGTGGCGGACGTTGTCGGGGTTCTCGAAATTGACCTTCAGCACGCTGGTCAGGGCGAAATAACGTTCGCCCTCACGCGGAGCGCGGATGGCGCCTTCGATGCTGTCGCCGGTGCGCAGGCCGAATTTGCGGATCTGCGAAGGCGAGACATAGATGTCGTCCGGGCCGGGCAGGTAATTGGCTTCGGGGCTGCGCAGGAAGCCGAAGCCGTCCTGCAGCACTTCCATGGTGCCGGAGCCGAAGATCTCCACGCCTTCCTCGGCGAGGGTCTTCAGGATGCCGAACATCATGTCCTGCTTGCGCATGGAGCTGGCGTTCTCGATCTCGAGACGCTCGGCCAGCGCCACTAGGTCGGCCGGGGATTTCTCCTTCAGCTCCTGAAGCGACATGCGGGTGATGCCCAACTCGGCGATGGCCGCGATGATCTCGGCGTTGTCGTCGCCTTCGTCCGCATCGGTGTCGAGAGCCGCGTCCTCGACCGCGGGCTCTACGGCCTCGACGATCTCGGGCATTTCGGTCTCGGGGGTATTTTCGTCTTGCATGGCGTACTCAATGGTATGCGGACTCGCGCGCGGCGGGCCTTGGGTCTTGTCTGAACGCCGGGATCGAAAGGACTTCGGCCGGCGAATTGGAGTGCGCGAAACCGCGCGAAGTCTGGGAGCCGGGCCATTAAGGGGCGCGAGGACCGCGCACGACCCGGAAAGAGGCGGGAACACGAAGCGTCCGCCCCATGCTTGCCAGCAGGGGAACCATAATGCCCCGCGCCGGTCAAGCGCGGCGCGCGGTCACGGATCGGTCTAGCGGCCGAACTCCGTCGTCACGGCGATGACCATGACGATGGCGGCGAGGAAGGGCAGCTCGTTGGTGGCGCGCCAGAATTTCTCGCTGCGCTGGTTGCGGCCCTCGGCGAACGCCTTGCGCGCCTTGGCCAGATAGTGATGCCAGCCGGTCAGGAAAAGGACCCCCGCCAGCTTGGCGATCATCCACGGCTGGCCCAGGAACTCGGCGCCGCGGATGCGGGTGTCGGCGGCGATCAGGCAAATCCCGAAGATCCAGGCCAGAATCATCGCCGGGTTCATGATGATCCGCAGCAGCTTGGATTCCATGGTGCGGAAGGTGATGTCCGTCTCGCCGCCAGCCGTCGCCTTGGTGTGATAGGCGTAGAGGCGCGGCAGATAGAGCAGGCCCGCCATCCAGGCGATCACCGCCAGGATATGCAGGCCGCGCAACAGGTCATAGCGTTCCGCCAGCCACGTCATCTCAAGCCGCTCCCTTGCATCTTTGCAGGCATTTCGACTGGTTGGGCCCACAGGTCCAGCCCCTCGAACTCCCGGACAGGGCGCCTAGGGCCAGCTCGGCCAGCCCCTCGATGAAGGCGGGCTCCAGGCTCAGGGCTGGAACGCGGACATAGGCGGAGGCGCCAAGGTCCTTGGCGAGCTCCGCGTACTCGTGGTCCAGCTCCACCAGGGTCTCCACGTGCTCGGAGACGAAGGCGATTGGACAGATCACGACCCCCAGGCCTTCGCCGACGGATTCTTCGATGGCCTCGGGCGTGGATGGGCCAAGCCATTTCAGCGGTCCCACCCGGCTCTGATAACAAACCTTCCAGTCCCACCCATCGCCAAGGCGAGCCGCGACCGCGGCGGCGGTGGCCTCGATCTGCCGTTCATAGGGATCGCCGGCGTCGATCACCTTCTGCGGCAGCCCGTGGGCGGAGAACAGCAACCGCACCTTGGCCGGCCGCCCAGCCGTGGCGTAGGCCGCCTGGATCTTGCGGGCATGCGCCTCAACCAGGCCGTCCAGCGTCGGATAGCAGCACACCGTCCGCACCACGCCCGGCCCGCGATAGGCTTTTTCCCAAGCCTTCAGCGAGGAATCCGTCGTTGTCGTGGAGAACTGCGGATAGAGCGGCAGAAGCACCACCTCATCCGGGCCCCAGGCGGCCACGTCGCGGGCGGTCTTGTCGGTGAACGGTCGCCAGTAGCGCATGGCGATGAAGCATTTCGCGTCCACCCCCCGCGTCTTCAGGACCGCCTCCAGCGCGTCGGCCTGCGCCTGGGTCTCGGGCAGGAGAGGGGAGCCCCCGCCCATGACGGCGTAATTGGCGGTCGCTTCCTTTCGTCGCGTCGTGGAGATCAGCGCCGCCAGCGGATAGCGCGCGATTGCCGGCAGGCCGATGATCGCCGGATCCCGGAACAGGTTGAACAGAAACGGCTGGACGGCCTTGGGCCCATCCGGGCCGCCCAGGTTCATCAGGACGACAGCGACCTTGCGGCTCATTTACCCGTGACCCGCGCTAGAACCCGCTCCACATGCGCGATCGGGGTGTCCTGCAAAATGCCATGGCCGAGGTTGAAGATGTACGGACCCCCGCCCCACTGCTCGAGCAGCTGCTCCACCCGGATGTCCAGCGCCTCGCCGCCGGCCCGCAACAGCAGCGGATCAAGCGCCCCCTGGATCGGCTTGACGGCCTGGACCCTCTGGCCGATCAGCGCCGGACAGGCGGTGTCCAGCGCCACGCCCTGCACGTCCACCTTCATCGCATAGCGCTCGGCATAGGCGGCCGAGCCGCGCGGGAAGCCGATCACCGGCGTGTCGATCCCTTCGGCCCGAAGGCGCGCGATGATCCGCTGGTGCGGGCGGATGACCAGTTTCTCGAACAGGTCCTCGGGCAGGCCTTCCGCCCAGCTCTCGAAGATCTTCAGGGCCTGGGCGCCAGCTCGCGCTTGCATGGCCAGATAGAGGGCCGTGCTGTCCGCCAGGGCGTTCAACAGGCGCTCCATGGCCTCCGGCTGCTCATAGGCGAAGGTTCGGGCTTTGGACCGATCCGAGGAGCCTCCCTCGATCATATAGGTCGCCACGGTCCAGGGAGCCCCGGCGAAGCCGATAAGGGCCCGCTCAGGCTCCAGGGCCGCCCGGACGATGGAAAGGGTGTCCCCGACCGCCCTGAGGGCTTCGGCCGCGTCGTCCACCTTGCCTTCGATTACGTCCAGGCTGGGCAGTTCCCCAAGCTTGGGACCCTCGCCTGCCTCGAACCATACGTCCTGCCCCAGAGCTCGGGGGATCAGAAGGATGTCCGCGAAGACGATGGAGGCGTCGAACGGAAACCGCCGCATGGGCTGCAGGGTCGCTTCGGCGGCCTTCTCGGAATCCAGGCAGAAGCTGATGAAGTCCGGCGTCGTGGCGCGAAGAGCCCGATACTCCGGCAGATACCGTCCCGCCTGACGCATGAACCACACGGGCGGTCGCTCGGCTCTCTGGCCGGCGAGCACGGAGAGGAACTTCGGAGTCGGGGTCTTCGGGGCCTGGTCGGTCATGCTCCGCCTTAAACCGGGTCCCGCTCGAAGGCTCAAGCCCGAAGGCTCGACGCGAGGCCCGATCCGGGTCCGTCCCTTCCCTCCTTTCTTATCTTAATAAGATTTTAAGGAAGAATGGATGATGGTGCTGGCCACGTGGATGATGGGGAAAAGCGTCTCGGGCGCGCCCTTGTCCCGTCCTTCATACGATCATGCGCCCAGTCCTGCTCACAGCCGACAACCCAGGCTGTGGAGAGCGTGGACAAGTCGCCAAACCGCCCAAATCCTTAAGGAAACCTTAATCCGAACCCGTGCGCGGGCGCGGGGATCGTCCGCTACTTTCCCCAGGTGGGTCCATGAAGACGCGCCAAAGCAGCCGAAGACGGCCTCGTCCTGGGGATTTACAAGACAGCAAGAGGGGTGGTTCTCAACCGGCGCGCTTGGCAAAGACTGCGACGCGCGGTTTTCTGCCCGCTGATCCCCAGAGAGACGAACTTTGGTTAAGCAACCATTAACGGCGCATCCACAGGGTGGAGACGAGGAACGGGCCGAAAGGCCTCGGGTCTCGACCTACTTCCATATCCATCTGGTGTCGGATTCCACCGGCGAGACGCTCAACGCCATGGCGCGCGCGGTCTGCGCCCGGTTCAACGACGTCTTGCCGATCGAGCACATCTATGCCCTGATCCGCTCGAACCGGCAGCTGGAGCGGGCCCTGGACGAAATCGCCGGCGCCCCGGGCGTCGTCATGCACACCATCGTCGACGCCGGCCTGCGCGCGGCGCTGGAGGATGGCTGCCGGCGGCTGGAAATGCCCTGCATCGCCGCCTTGGACCCCGTGGTCTCGGCCATGTCGCGCTATCTGGGCGCCAAGATCTCCACCCGCGTCGGGGCGCAGCACGCCCTCGACAACGACTATTTCGACCGGATCGAGGCCCTGAACTACGCCATCGCCAATGATGATGGGGCCGGCGGCCAGGATCTGGAACAGGCCGACGTCGTCCTGGTGGGCGTCTCCCGCACATCCAAGACCCCGACCTCGATCTATCTGGCCCACCGCGGCATCCGCGCCGCCAATGTGCCCCTGGTCCCGGGCCAGGCCCCGCCGGAAAAGCTGTTCAATGTGAAGGGCAAGCTGATCGTCGGCCTCACCGCATCGCCGGACCGGCTGATCCAGATCCGCCGCAACCGCCTGTTGTCCCTGCGCGAGGACCGGGCCAGCGACTATGTGGATGTCGAGGCCGTGCGCCACGAGATCATCCAGGCTCGCCGCCTGTTCGAACGCATGGGCTGGCCGGTGATCGACGTGACCCGTCGTTCCATCGAGGAGACGGCCGCGGCGATCATGAACCTGCTGCATGGCGGCCGGGGCCAGGTGGAGATCTGAGATGACCGCCGTTGATCGCCCCTTGGTGACCCTGGCGTCCAAGAGCGCCGCCCGAACCCAGCTGCTGACCAGCGCCGGCGTGCCTTTCGAGGCCGTTGGCGCCGGCGTCGACGAGGACGCCGCCAAGGCGTCCCTGCTGGCTGAAAAGGCGACGCCGCGCGAAATCGCCGACGCCCTGGCCGAGCTGAAGGCGGTCAAGGTCTCGACCAGGCGTGCCGGCCTGGTGATCGGCGCCGACCAGACCCTCGACCTGGACGGCCGGCTGTATGACAAGGCCAGCACGATGTTCGAGGCGCGCGAACGGCTGAGGAGCCTGCGCGGCAAGAGCCACAAGCTGCATTCCGGCCTGGTGGTGGCTCGCGACAGCCAACCGATCTGGCGCGAGGTGGTCACCGCCACTCTGCGGATGCGCGACTTCAGCGACGCCTGGCTCGACGGCTATCTGGAGCGTCAGGGCGAGGCGATCCTCGGCTCCGTCGGCTGCTACATGCTGGAGACCGAAGGCGTTCAGCTGTTCGACAAGATCGACGGCGACTATTTCACCATCCTCGGCCTGCCCCTGATGGGGCTGCTGGACTTCCTGCGCCTACACAAGGTTCTCGACACGTGATCACCGGAGCCGCCCTGGTTGCGGGCATTTGCGGCCAGCCCATCACCCATTCCCTCAGCCCTGTGCTCTATAACGCGTGGATCCAGGCGGACGGGATCAACGCCGCCTATGTGCCCTTCGCCCCGGCCGAGGACCGCTTCGAGGCCTTCATCGACGGCTTGCGCGGCGGTGTCGTCCGCAGCCTCAACGTCACGATTCCCTTTAAGGAACGGGCCCTGGCCATGGCCGATGACGCCTCGGCCGTGGCGCGGCGGGCGGGAGCCTCGAACCTGCTGCTGTTTCGTCCTGATGGAACGATCTTCGCCGACAACACCGACGGCGCCGGTCTGATCGGCGCCCTCAAGGCCCAGGCGGGCTATGATGCGGATACCGGCCCAGCTGTGCTGCTGGGCGCCGGCGGCGGGGCCCGGGGCGCAGCCGCAGCGCTGTTGGAAGCCGGCGCCCCGACCGTCCGCATCATTAATCGCACCCTGTCCCGCGCCCAGGAGATCGCCGCCGACATGGGCCCCGGCAGCACGGCGCACGCCTGGGACGAGGCGCCGGCCGTCCTGGCCGACGCCGCTGTCGTGATCAACGCAACCTCGCTAGGTCTCGGCGGCGGGGCCGGTCCTGACGTGCCGCTCGACGCCGCGCCCGCCTCGGCCGTGGTCATGGACATGGTCTATAAGCCCCTGCGCACCGAATTCCTGGAGCGCGCGGCGGCCAGCGGCCGCCGTACGGTGGACGGGCTGGAGATGCTGATCCGCCAAGCGATCCCGACCTTTGAGGCGGTGTTCGGCTACACGCCCCCCGCTTCGGTGGACATTCGCGCCCTGGCCCTGAAGACCCTGGGCCAATGATCCTGCTTGGCCTTACCGGCTCCATCGGGATGGGAAAATCGACCACGGCGGCGATGTTCGCCGCCGAGGGCGTGCCGGTCTATGACGCCGACGCGGAGGTTCATCGCCTCTACGCCCAGGGCGGCGCTGCGGTCGGGCCGGTGGGCCAGGCGTTTCCCGGCGTGGTCCGGGACGGAGCCATCGACCGCGCGGCCCTCAGCGCCCAGGTCGTCGGCAATCCCGAAGCCCTGCGAAGATTGGAGGCGATCGTCCATCCTCTGGTCGCCCAGACGCGCGCCGCCTTTTTCGAAAAGGCCAAGGCCGCGGGCGCCGATGTGGTGCTGCTCGACATCCCGCTGCTCTACGAAACCGGTGGCGAGGCCAAGGTGGACAAGGTTGTGGTGGTTTCCGCCCCGCCGGAGGTCCAGCGAGCGCGCGTTCTGGCCCGTCCGGACATGACCGAGGCGAAGCTGGAAGCCATTCTCGACCGCCAGTTGCCGGATGCTGAAAAGCGACAAAGGGCGGATTTTGTGGTGGATACGGCCCAAGGACATGATTTCGCCCGGGCTGAAGTGCGAAAAATCCTTGCCAGCGTGCGGTTTCAGCCTCGTTCAGCTTGAAGCCGCCAGCGAACATCGGCATGGAATCGACATGGCGCGTGAGATCATCCTCGACACCGAGACCACCGGCTTCGACCCGCACAAGGGCGACCGCCTGGTTGAAATCGGCTGCATCGAGGTCATCGACTTCATTCCGACCGGCCGTTCCTTCCACGAATATGTCGATCCCGAACGCGACATGCCGGCCGAGGCCGAGAAGGTTCACGGCCTGTCCGGCGCCTTCCTGAAGGGCAAACCGAAGTTCGCGGACATCGCCGACCGTTTCGCCGAATTCGTCGGCGACTCCGTCATCGTCGCCCACAACGCCGCCTTCGACCGCAATTTCGTCAATTACGAAATGGAGCGCTGCGGCCGCGTCGTGATGCATGAGGAGCGCTGGGTCGACACCCTGGCCCTGGCCAAGAAGCGCTTCCCGGGCATGTACAATTCGCTCGACGCGCTGTGCAAACGCTTCAAGATCTCGCTCGAAAGCCGCGACAAGCACGGGGCCTTGATCGACGCCCATCTGCTGGCCGAGGTCTATCTCGAGCTGCGGGGCGGCAAGGAGCGCGCCCTGGACCTCACCCACTCGACCGCCGCCCTGGCGGTGTCCGCGGCGATGGCCGGCGGTTATGGCGCGCGGCCCCGGCCGCTGGCGCCCCGCTCCACCGATGCGGAACGCGCCGCCCACGCGCAATTCGTGGCGGCGACCCTCAAGGACAAGGCTGTCTGGCTGAAGGTCGGACTATAGCCGCAACCCCATCTCGCCACGCCGCGTGGGCGGCGTGAGGGAAATCCCGGTTCAACCAAGGAGATTTGACGTGAACCAATCCGAACTGATCGCCGCGGCCGCCAAGGAAGCCGGCGTTTCGCAAGCCGAAGCCGGCCGCGTCCTCGACGCGTTCCTGTCGACCATCCAGGCCACCCTGGTGAAGGGCGAAGACGTCCGTCTGTCGGGCCTGGGCATCTTCGATGTGGCCGACCGCGCCGCTCGCGAAGGCCGTAACCCGGCCACCGGCGAAACCATCAAGATCGCCGCCACCAAGGCCGTTCGCTTCCGTCCGTCCAAGACCCTGAAGGACGCCGTCGCGAAGAAATAAGCTTCGTCCGCTAGGATCGAGCTAAAGGAACGGCGGCTGGAGCAATCCAGCCGCCGCTCTCATTTCAGCCCGCTGATGCGGATGGGATCAGGCGTTGCCGACCTGGACGCCGCCGGCCTGCGCCTTGCGCTGGGCGTAGACGCCGCCGAAGTCGATCGGATCGATGAGGAAGGGCGGGAAGCCGCCTTCGCTGGTCACGTCCGCGATGACGCGGCGGGCGAAGGGGAACAGGAAACGCGGGCATTCGATCAGCAGGACCGGCTCAAGGTCGTCCTCGGTGACGCCGGTGACCTGGAACAGGCCGCCATAGACCACCTCGACGTGGAAGACCGCTTCCGAACCGCGCGTGGCGCGGGCCGACAGCTTCAGATCCACTTCGAAAAGGCCGTCGGTGCGGCCGCGGGCGTTCATTTCGACGCCCATATCGATTTCAGGCTGATTGCCGCCGCGCAGGGATTCCGGCGCGCCCGGGTTTTCGAACGACAGGTCACGGATGAACTGGGCGATCACGCGAACGCCGATTTGTTCGCCTTCAGCGGCAACGGGGGTCTCCGGAGCGCCGGAAGTGGTGTCGGTCATTGGAAAATCCGTCAGGATGATCGGCCGGGCGACAGTCGCCTCACGGCCTGGAAATCGAGGTTGAGAGCCGGGCTGCTAACATGAGGGCGCCCCCGGTGCAACGCCGGGCCTGACGCGGCCGCCTGTCGCGCCTATATTGCATTCCACCTGTTCCATTGAAGTCGGTCCTCCTTTGCAAGCGCTCGAACTGATCATCTTCGCCGTCCTCGCCGCCGTGGTGCTTTATCAGCTCTATTCGGTGCTCGGCCGCCGCGTGGGCCGCCAGCCCGAGGACACGCCCGCTCCGGCCGAAACCCCGCGGGGTCCGGTGATCGTGGACGCGCCCAGGCCCGAAGGCGCCGATTTCGCTTCGGCGGACGGTCTGGCCGCCCTGCGCGCCCGCGACCCGGCCTTCGACGTCAGCCGTTTCCTGCACGGCGCCCGCCAGGCCTATGAAATGGTGGTGCGGGGCTTCGCCGCCGGCGACCGTGAAACCTTGCGGCCCTTGCTGTCGCCGCAGGTCATGGAGGGTTTCGAAGGCGTCATCACCGCGCGCGAGGCTGAAAACCGCACCGAAACGGTGGAATTCCTGCATCCGCCCCGCGCCGATTTCGAAAGCGCCGCCGTGCAGGACGACATGGCCCGCGTGGTGGTCCGTTTCCTTGCCGAGTTCCGCAGCCGCACCAAGGGCCCGGAAGGCGAAGCCGTGGATGATCGCCGCACCGCCGAGCTGTGGACCTTCGAACGCGACCTGAAGAGCCGCGACCCCAACTGGATCCTGGTGAACGTCGACGCCGCGGCGGCGTGATGCGCCGCACGGCCTTCCATCCCGGCGTCGCGGCCTTCGCGGCGCTGATCCTGGCGGCCTGCGCCACCCGCGTCCCGCCGCCGGTGGAGACGCCGGGAGCGCCGCCGGTTCCGGGACAACCTGCCGAACAGCCGCCGGAGCGCCCGACGCCCCGGCCGCTGGTCTATGGACTCCCCGACCTGCCCGGCTGGGCGCAGGAAGACCACCGCGCCGCCTTGGAGGCGGTGAAGACCGGCTGCCAGTCGAGCAAGGACGCCGCCCTCGCCGAGGTCTGCCGCAAGGCCCGCCACGCCGGCGACATGAAACCGGCCGAGGCCAGGGCCTGGCTTGAGAGCCACTTCGTCGCCCGCGCCCTGGGAGAAGAGGGCGTGCTGACCGCCTATTTCGCGCCGGTCTACGAAGCCCGCTTCTCCCGGCGCGATGAATTCACGGCCCCCGTGCGCGCCAAGCCGGCGGACCTTGAGATGATCGACCTGGGCGACGGCCCTGTTCCGGCCCGGGTGACCGGCGGCAAGGCGGCCGCCTATCCCGACCGCGCCGCCATCGAGGCGGTGGAGACCGACAAGCCCCTGGCCTGGATGAGGCCGGAGGACCTGTTCTTCCTGCAGATCCAGGGCTCCGGCGTCCTGGTCTTGCCAGACGGCAAGCGGTTCAAGGCCCTCTATTCCGGCCACAACGGCCAACCCTTCCTCGGCGTCGCCAAGCCCATGCGTGAGCAGGGCCTGCTGGCCGACAGCGACACCTCCGCCGAAAAGATCCGGACCTGGCTGGCCGAACATCGGGGCCCGGAGGCGGACGCGGTCATGCAGCTGAACCGCCGCTACGTCTTCTTTCACCTGAAGCCCGACGACGGGTCCGAGCCGCGCGGGGCGGCCAATATCCCCCTGCCGCCGGGCCGGGCCATCGCCGTCGATCCGTCGCAGCACAGCTATGGCGGCCTCTACTGGATCGACGCCGACGCGCCGAAGCTGAACGGCGCATTCCCCGCCTACCGCCGCCTGGTGGCCGCGCTGGACACCGGCGGGGCGATCAAGGGCGCGGTGCGGGCCGACCTCTATATGGGCTCCGGCCCGGCGGCGGGGCTGGAGGCCGGGCGCGTGCGCCACGCCCTGCGCCTCTATCGCCTCGTGCCGAGAGACTGAAACCATGAAACGGCCGCTGAAGCCGGAAGAGCGGCGGCTGTGGGATTTCGTCGCCGAAACCGTGAAGGGCAGGGCGCCCGACGACGCCCGTATCAGCAAGGTCACGGCCAAGACCCTGAAGAAGACCATGTTCGGCAAGCGCGCGCCCTTGCCTGAACCAAAGCCTGAGGCGGACTTCCACGTCCCCGAGGATCCGGCCTGGACCGCTCTGGCCCGGTCGATCCGTCCCGACCGCGCTGCGCCCAAGGCCAAGGCCGCCCCCAAGCCCATGGCGAAAACGGCGACCGCCGCCGCCCCCCTGCTGCTGGCGGCCGAGGACCTGAAGGCCCTGCAGACGCCCAAGCGCGCCACGCGCAGCGGCTACGACCCCATCGAGCCGGGCCGAAAGCGCCGCATCAGCCGCGAACGCGACCCGCTGGAGGCTCGGCTCGACCTGCACGGCCTGGACCAGGACCGCGCCCGCCCCACCCTGGAAGCCTTTCTGCGCCGCGCGGCGGACGAGGGCTATCGCTCCGTCCTGGTCATCACCGGCAAGGGCAAGACAGGAACCGGCGTCCTGCGCCGCTACGTTCCCGAATGGTTGGGCGCGCCGCATCTTTCGGATATCGTGGCCGGGGTCTCCCAGGCCGATCGTCATCACGGCGGGGAGGGCGCGCTTTACGTGGCCCTCAAGAAAAGAACCTAGGCCCCGCGGGAGGCCTTCTCGGCCAGGCCGGACCGCCCCTGCCGCGCCTTCAGCTTCTCGGCCACCGCGTCCAGGTCCAGACCCGCCGCCGCCGCCAGCGCCAGCCAGTGATAGAGCAAGTCGGCGCTCTCACCGGCCAGGGCGTCCAGATCGCCCTGAACCGCCGCGATCACCGTCTCGGTCGCTTCCTCGCCCAGCTTCTTGGCAGCCAGGGCCGGATCGGCCACCAGCTTGGCGGTGTAGGAGGCCGAGACGTCGCCGCCCTTGCGGGATTCAACGGTGGCGGCCAGCGCTTCGAGGACCTTGAACAGCTCGGTCATGGTCAAGCCTCCAGACGCATGGGCAGACCGGCCGCGGCCATGGCGGCCTTCGCCTCCCGCACGGTGATCTCGCCGAAGTGGAAGATGCTGGCGGCCAGCACGGCGTCGGCCCCCCCGTCGCGCGCGGCCGCGATCAGGTGGTCGGTTGTTCCAGCCCCGCCGCTGGCGATCACCGGCACGCTCACCGCGCCGCCCACCGCCTTCAGCAAGGGAATGTCGTAGCCGGTCTTGGCCCCGTCGCGGTCCATGGAGGTCAGCAGGATTTCGCCCGCGCCCTTCTCCACCGCCCGGGCGGCGTATTCGACCACGTCCAGCCCCGTGTCCTTGCGCCCGCCGTAAGTCCAGACGTTCCAGCCCGATCCGTCCTCGCGCGCCTTGGCGTCCACGGCCACCACCACGCATTGCGCGCCAAAGGCGTCGGCCCCGGCGGCGATCAGGTCAGGGTTCTCCACCGCGGCGGTGTTGACCGCCACCTTGTCCGCCCCGGCCAGCAGAAGGCGGCGCATGTCCTCCACCGCCCGCACCCCGCCGCCCACCGACAGCGGCATGAAACAAGCGTCTGCGGTGCGCGCGATCACGTCCAGGATCAGACCGCGCCCCTCGTGGCTGGCGGTGATGTCCAGGAACATCAGCTCATCCGCCCCGGCGGCGTCATAGGCGGCCGCCTGCTCCACCGGATCGCCAGCGTCGCGCAGGGCCACAAAGTTGACGCCCTTCACCACGCGGCCGTCCTTGACGTCCAGGCAGGGAATGACGCGGCGGGTCAGCATCAGCCGGCGGCCCGGATGGCGTCGGCCGGCCGGATGGTCCCGGCATAGAGCGACCGGCCCAGGATCGCGCCGGCGATGGGTGCGCCCGGCCGGGCCTTCAGATTGACGATGTCGTCCACCGAGGCGACGCCGCCGCTGGCGATGACGGGGACCGAGACGGCGTCCGCCACCTCGCCCACGCCCTCGACATTGACGCCGGTCAGGGCGCCGTCGCGGGAGATGTCGGTGACGATCAGCGCGGCGACCCCGGCGTCCTCGAACCGCTTGGACAGGTCCACGGCGCTGATGTCCGACAGGGCTGTCCAGCCGTCCACCGCCACCTTGCCGTCGCGCACGTCCACGGCCACGGCGATCTGCTCGGGCCACAGGCGGGCGGCCTTCTTGACCAGCTCGGGGTTGTTCACCGCCACCGTGCCCAGGATCACGCGGCTGACCCCGGCCTCGATCCAGGTCTCGACGCCTTCCAGGGTGCGCACACCGCCGCCCAGCTGCACCGGGATCGACACGGCGTTGAGAATCTCCTCCACCGCCTTGGTGTTCACCGACTGGCCCTCGATGGCGCCGTTCAGATCGACCACGTGCAGCCAGGAGAAGCCGTCACGGGCGAAACGCTCGGCCTGGTCGGCGGCGGAGGTGTTGAACACCGTGGCCTTGTCCATGTCGCCGTGCAGCAGGCGTACGCACTGGCCGTCCTTCAGGTCGATGGCGGGATAGAGGATCATGGGCGCCATTCCAGAAAGTTGGCGAGGAAGGAAAGACCGGAGTCCTGGGACTTTTCCGGGTGAAACTGGGCGCCGGCCACATTGCCGCGCGCGACCGCGGCCGTGAAGCGCCCCCCGTGGTCGCTATAGGCGATCACGTCGGCCGGATCGGCGGCGTTCAGGGCGAAACTGTTAGCGTAGTACATGGGCGCATCGACCGGGACGCCGGCGAACAGGGGATGCTCGCGCACGCGCTCCACCGCGTTCCAGCCCATGTGCGGGATGGTCAGGGCGGGATCGGAAGGCTCCAGCTTCTTCACCTCGCCCGAAATCCAGTCCAGGCCAGGCGTGACGCGGAATTCCAGCCCGCGCGTGGCCAGCAGCTGCATCCCCACGCAGATGCCCAGGAAGGGAGCGCCCCGGACCTTCACCGCTTCGTTCATGGCTTCGACCACGCCGGCGGCGTCCAGCCCCTCGCGGCAGGAGGCGAAGGCCCCGACGCCGGGCAGGAACACCCGATCGGCCTTGGCGATCAGATCTGGGTCGGCGGTGACGCGGACCTCCGCGGAAAGCCCGCGGCGACGCGCGGCCTCGACCAGAGCCCGTTCGGCCGAGCGCAGATTGCCCGACCCATAGTCGATCAGGGCGACGCTCTGCATGGGATGAACCTTACAGCACGCCCTTAGTGGAGGGGGCAAGGCCGCCGGTCTTGGGGTCGATCTCGACCGCCTGACGCAGCGCCCGGGCCAGGGCCTTGAACCCGCTCTCGGCGATATGGTGGGTGTTGTCGCCGTACAGGGTCTCCAGATGCACGCAGGCGCCGCAGTTCATGGCGAAGGCGTGGTGGAATTCCTTGAACAGCTCGGTGTCCATCTCGCCGACCTTGGGGCGGGTGAAGTCCACCTTCCAGATCAGGTACGGACGGTTGGACAGGTCGATGGCGCAACGCGTCAGGGTCTCGTCCATCGGGATGTAGGCGTGGCCGAACCGGCGGATGCCCTTGAACCCGTCCAGCGCCTTGTTCACAGCCTGGCCCAGCACGATGCCGGTGTCCTCGACCGTGTGGTGCATGTCGATGTGCAGGTCGCCCTTGGTTTCGACCGTCATGTCGAACCCGCCATGGCGCGCGAAGCTCTCCAGCATGTGGTCATAGAAGCCCACGCCGGTGGAGATGGTCGATTTGCCGGTCCCGTCGAGATCGATCGAGACGCGGATCTGCGTCTCCTTGGTCTCGCGGACCACTTCGGCCGTGCGCGCCATTGCTCGTTCCGTTCCTGTCTTACAGGCCCTTGGCCGCCGCCAGCTCGGCGAGCGAGACCAGCGGACGGGGGCCGTAGTGCGAGATCACCTCGGCCGCCGCCATGGAGCCCAGCCGGCCGCAGTCGACCAGCGGCTTGCCCTTGGCGAGGCCGTAGAGGAACCCGGCTGCGTATTGGTCGCCCGCGCCGGTCGTGTCCACGATTTTCTCCACGGCCTCGGCCGGGATCTCGTGACGCGCCTCGCCGGCGAGCACCACCGAACCCTTTTCGCTGCGGGTGACGGCGGCGATCTTCACGCTGGCGGCCAGCTGCTTGGCGGCGGCGTCGAAGTCGTCGGTGCGGTACAGGGACAGCAGTTCCGCCTCGTTGGCGAACACGATGTCCACCTGGGTCTCCACGAAGCCGCGCAGGGCCTCATAGTGGCGATCCACCACGAAGCTGTCGGAAAGCGTGAAGGCGATCTGGCGGCCCGCGCCGTGAGCCAGGCCGGCGGCCTTGGCGAAGGCGACCCGGGCCTCCGACGGGTCGAACAGATAGCCTTCCAGATAGACGATCTGCGACGCCTCGATGATCGCCGGGTCCACATCGTCGGCCGTCAGCTGGTTGGACGCGCCCAGGAAGGTGCACATGGTGCGCTGGCCGTCCGGGGTGACATTGATCATGCAGCGGCCGGTGGCGGCCCCGCCTGTCAGGCGCGGCACGGCGTAGTCGACGCCGATGGCCTTGATGTCGTGGGCGAAGATGTCGCCCAGCTGGTCGTCGGCCACCTTGCCCAGATACACGGCCTTGCCGCCCAGGCTGGCCACGCCCGCGATGGTGTTGCCGCCCGAACCGCCCGAGGTCTCCATGCCCGACGCCATGCGGCCGTACAGGGCCACGGCGTAGTCCTGGTCCACCAGCTGCATCGAGCCCTTCACCAGCTTCTCGGCGGCGAGGAAGGCGTCGTCCGACGGGGCGATCACGTCGACGAGGGCGTTGCCGATGGCGGCGACGTCATAGCGGGCGGTCATGTGGGGAGGGCTTTCGGAAGGAATTGACCCCGCCGATTAGCGAAATAGGGCGCGGCTGGCAAACTTCGTGCGCGGGAGTGGAGACTCTGGAGACCGATACTCCCGCGACTCTCGACCCCTTCGCGGAGATATGGGGACATTTGGACGCGGCTTTCGGTCGCGAACTTCTCCCCACTCGCCGGAGCTGGATTATGGTTCTTCGACGTCTCATCCGCTCACCCCGGCGAAGGCCGGGGTCCAGGTAAAACCCTGCTGAGGCTCTGGATGAATCTGGGTCGCGGCCTTCGCCGCGATGAGCGGAAGTGATTAGGAGACCGAGAACCCAAACCGATACTCCGGAGACAATCACGCCTCGATGAACAGGTCCCGCGACGGGCACAGGTCGGCGATGATACAGTTGCGGCACCTCGGCTTGCGGGCGATGCACACATAGCGCCCGTGCAGGATCAGCCAGTGGTGCGCCCGGGTCAGCCATGGTTCCGGCACGATGGCGAACAGGTCCTGCTCCACTTGGTCTGGGGTCTTGCCCCTGGACAGCTTCAGGCGGTGGGCGACGCGGAAGACATGGGTATCCACGGCGATGGCCGGCTCGACGCCCAGCTCGTTCAGCACCACGCTGGCGGTCTTGCGTCCGACGCCCGGCAGCGCCTGCAGCGCCTCGCGGTTCAGGGGCGTCTCGCCGCCGTGCTGCTCCAGGATGATGCGGGACAGGGCGATGACGTTCTTGGCCTTGGTCCGGTACAGGCCGATTGAGGCGATGTAGGGGGTCAGGCCCTCCTCGCCCAGCGCCAGCATCTTATCCGGCGTGTCGGCGACGGCGAACAGCTTGTCGGTCGCCTTGTTCACCGAAACGTCCGTGGCCTGGGCCGACAGGGCGACGGCGACCACCAAGGTGTAGGGACTATGGAAGCGAAGCTCGGTCTTGGGATGCTCTTCGAAGCCCTCGAAGCGGGTGAAGATTTCGTCGATCCGCGCCCTTTCTACGGGAGACACGCGCCTTTTGGGCTTGGGCGAAGGTTTCTTGGCGGTCTTGGAGGCGGGCGCTTTCATGCGGGGCGGACCATGCCGCGCCTTCGCCCCGGCGAAAAGAGGCGCCATGGTGGGGCGATGGCCCCGACGCTCTACATGGACGCCGTGATCACCCAGAACCGCTCGCTATCGCCGGGCGGGTTCAAGGTGCTGCTCGGCTTCGTGGTCGCCGCCAATGTCCTCTTCGGGGTCTTCCTGTTTGTCATCGGGGCCTGGCCGGTTCCAATCTTCCTCGGCCTCGACGTGCTGGCGATCTGGTGGGCGTTCAGGCTCAGCTTCCGCGCCTCGGAACGCGCTGAACGGGTCCAGGTCTCGGCCGAACAGGTGGTGGTCCTGCGCGAAAGCCCGGGTCGCCGCCGCCGCATCTGGTCCTCGCCCACCGCCTTCACCCGCGTGGTGGTCGAAAAGGCGGGAGAGCACGAACGCCGCGTGCGCATCCGCCTGTCGAACAAGGCCCTCACCGTGGCTCGCGCCCTCAGCCCGGAGGAGCGGACCGCCTTCGCCGAGGCTCTGGAGGGGGCTATCCGCCGCGCGCGGGCGGAGCGGTATCGCGCATGACGCAAGAACCGGGCGGATTCGCCCTTTCCAGAGGCCTAGTCTGATGGCGAACAAGGAGACCGCCATGCCCCTCGACTCCGAAATCGCCGCGACCCTCCTCAGCCCGCTGGAGCGGCTCGAGACCCAGTCGCAGGACTATGCCCGCATGGCCCGGGCCCTCGACTGGCTGGCGGAGCGCTGGCTGGACCGGCCCTCGCTGGAGGACGCCGCCGAGGCCATCGGCCTTTCGCCGTTCCACTTCCAGCGCACCTTCACCCGCTGGGCCGGGGTCAGCCCCAAGACCTTCATGGCCGCCATCGCCCATGCCCAGGCCCGAAGGTCTCTCGACGCGGGCGCCAGCGTTCTGGACGCCGCCTTCGACGCCGGCCTGTCCGGCCCGTCGCGTCTGCACGACCTGTTCATCGCCCACGAGGCGGTTACGCCGGGCGAGGCGCGTCGTCGGGGCGAGGGGCTGGACCTGACCTGGGGCTGGGCCCCGACCCCCTTCGGCAAGGCCCTGTTCGCCATGACCCCGCGCGGCCTGGCCGGCCTGGGCTTCGCCGAGGAGAATGGGGAGGAGGCGGCCTTCGCCGACATGCACCGCCGCTTCCCGGCCGCGCACTGGGTGCGTGACGATCAGGCCGCCGCCGCTATGGCCCTGCACGCTTTCGCGGGCGGCGACAGCCCCCTGCCGATGGTGCTGATCGGTCCGCCGTTCCACGTTCAGGTCTGGAAGGCCCTGCTGCGCATACCGGCGGGCGAGACCGCCACCTACGGCCAGGTGGCCGCCTGGGCCGGCAAGCCCCGGGCGTTCCAGGCCACGGGCGCGGCCATCGGGGCCAACCCCCTGGCGCTGCTGATCCCCTGCCATCGGGCCATCGCCAAGGACGGCCGGCTGACCGGCTATCACTGGGGCCTGGCCCGCAAGGCGGCGATCCTGGGCTCGGAAGCCGTGGCCGCCGCCAAGGCCGCCTAGCGCTAGAGGATGTAGCGGCTCAGGTCGGCGTTCTGGGCCAGGGCGCCGATCCGGTCGCGGACATAGGCCTCGTCGATGTTCACCTGGGCGGGCGAGCCGTCCCCAGCGGTGAAGCTGATCTCCTCGGTCACCCTCTCCAGCACGGTCTGCAGGCGGCGGGCGCCGATGTTCTCCACCGAGCCGTTCACCGCCACGGCGGCGTCGGCCAGGGCGTCGACAGCCCCCTCGGTGAAGGTCAGCTCGACGCCCTCGGTCGCCATCAAGGCCTGGTGCTGACGGATCAGGTTGGCTTCCGGCTCGGTCAGGATGCGGCGGAAGTCGTCCCGGGTCAGGGCCTTTAGCTCCACCCGGATCGGCAGGCGGCCCTGCAGTTCGGGCAGAAGATCGGAGGGCTTGGCCACGTGGAAGGCGCCGGAAGCGATGAACAGCACGTGGTCGGTCTTCACCGGACCGTGCTTGGTGGCCACGGTGGTGCCCTCGATCAGGGGCAGCAGGTCGCGCTGCACCCCTTCGCGGGACACGTCGGCGCCGGCCCGGTCGGAGCGGCTGGCCACCTTGTCGATCTCGTCCAGGAAGACGATGCCGTTGTTCTCGGCCAGCTCCACCGCCTCGCGGGTCAGGGCCTCCTGATCCAGCAGCTTGTCGCTTTCCTCGGCGATCAGGGGGGCGTGGGCTGCGGCGACGGTCATCTTGACCGTTTTCATCCGCCCGCCGCCGAACGCCTTCATCATGTCGGACAGGTTCAGCACGCCGATGCCGCCCGGCTGCCCGGGAATGTCCATGCTGGGGCCGCCGGTGTCGGCCAGCTGGATCTCCACCTCGGTGTCGTTCAGGTCGCCGTCGCGCAACTTCTTGCGGAAGCTTTCGCGGGCGGCGATGGAGCCGGGGCCGGTCAGGGCGTCGAGGATGCGCTCCTCGGCCGCCCGCTCGGCGCTGGCGCGGACGCTGGCGCGGCGCTTGTCGCGCACCATGATCAGGGCGCTCTCCACCAGATCGCGCATGATCTGGTCCACGTCGCGGCCCACATAGCCGACCTCAGTGAACTTTGTGGCCTCGACCTTCAGGAACGGGGCCTGGGCCAGGCGCGCCAGACGGCGGGCGATCTCGGTCTTGCCCACGCCCGTGGGGCCGATCATCAGGATGTTCTTGGGCGTGACCTCGTCGCGCAGGTCGTCCGGCAGGCGCCGACGCCGCCAGCGGTTGCGAAGGGCGACCGCCACGGCCTTCTTGGCGTCGGTATGACCGACAATGTAGCGGTCGAGTTCAGAGACGATTTCGCGAGGAGAAAATTCTGTCATCAAGCCGGTAGGATCTGATCATAAACCAGACGCCAGCCTTCCGGCCGGGTCTGCCAGATCCGAACATAGTGTCCCTTTGCCGGCTTGCCATCGGTCGCGGCCCAATCAGCGTCGCCCCAGGTCCAGGCCAGATCACCGGCCTTGGAGGCCGCCCCCCCCTTGGCGGTGAAGGTGATGACCTTGGCGCGCGTGTCCAATTCGGTGGCGACCGCATCGGGCGTGGCCGGAAGGGGGGCCTTGGAGCTGGTCAGCCGGGCCTCGTTGGCCAGCACGGCCAGGAAGGCGGCCTTGGAATCAGTCAGGGCGGCCTTGGCCAAGGCGGCTTCGGCCGCCTGAACCTCGGCGAAAGCCTTTTGCGACGAACCCGCTCCGCCCGTGGCGACGGGCAAGGTGACCGGCTCGCTCTCGGGTCCCGGCTGGCCGACGGAAGTGGCGCGAGGGCCGCCGTCATAGACCCACTTCCAGCCGCCGTCGGGCTGCTTGGCCCAGACGGTGAAATAGTGGCCGCCGCGTTTGCCGTCGTATTCCGCCGGACCGGTGGTGAAGCCCAAGTCGCCGCTGCGGGCGATGCCGGCGAAGATTGGCCACCACTTGATCTGGGGCTCGTTGGCGCCGGTCTGCTTTTCGAAAAAGGCCTTGGCGTTGACGGGGCCTGGAACGAACATCAGGGCGTCGTCCGTCATATGGCGCAGGAACGAGGCCTTCACGCCGTTGGCGAAGCCGTCGGCGGCGAAGGCGCGCTCGGCCGCGATGACTTCGGCGGGATCAGCGGCCTGAGCCAGCATGGGAGCCGCAAGAACGGAGACGGCGAGAAAAAGAGCGCGGTGCATGGGGTACGTCCGAAATAAGGATTCGGAGTTCATAGCCCTTTCAGAACCCGGCGTTACGTGAATTCCTTGTAAGGCCTTAAAGAGTCTCCACGGTGAGGCAACCGTTGGTGTAGACGCAAATCTCGGCGGCGATACCCATGGCTTTACGGGCGATCTCCTCCGCCGACAGCGGCTGGTCGATCAGGGCGCGGGCGGCGGCCAGGGCGTAGTTTCCGCCGGAGCCTATGGCGGCCACGCCCAGATCCGGCTCCAGCACGTCTCCCACGCCGGTGACTGTGTAGATCGCCTCGGCGTCGGCCACGAGCAGCATCGCCTCCAGCTTGCGCAGGTAGCGGTCGGTGCGCCAGTCCTTGGCCAGTTCGACGCAGGCTCGAGCCAGCTGGCCGGGATGGGCCTCCAGCTTTGTCTCCAGCCGTTCGATCAGGGTGAAGGCGTCGGCGGTGGCGCCCGCGAAGCCCGCGATGACCTTGCCGCCCGCCAGGGTGCGGACCTTGCGGGCGTTGCCCTTGACCACGGTCTGGCCCATGGACACCTGTCCGTCGCCGGCGATCACGGTCCGGCCGTCCTTGCGAACAGCCAGGATTGTAGTGCCGTGCCAGTCGGGGAATGTAGAAGCGTCGGCTTTCATGCCGTCCGATGTGGCGAGCGCAGCCGAAGAGGTCAAGCACATGGGCTTTTCGACCGAGGAAGTTGAGCGGTACGCCCGCCATCTGGTTCTTCGTGAAATCGGCGGCCAGGGGCAACAGGCGTTGAAGGGCGCACGCGTCCTGGTGGTCGGCGCCGGCGGGCTGGGCGCGCCGGCCTCGCTCTATCTGGCCGCGGCGGGAGTGGGGACCATCGGCCTGGCGGACGCCGACACGGTCTCGTTGTCGAACCTGCAGCGCCAAGTGATCTATTCGGCGGCGGATGTGGGCCGGGAGAAGGTGATCGCCGCCGCCGAACACCTGCTGGCGCTCAATCCGAACGTAGCTGTCGACCCTCTGCCCCACGCCCTGACCGCCAAGAACGCGGAGGCCTTGGTCGCCGACTACGACCTGATCCTCGACGGCACCGACGATTTCAGCGTCCGCTTCTGCGTCAACGCCGCCTGCGTGGCAAAGGGCAAAACCCTGGTCACCGGCGCGATCGGCCGATGGAGCGGCCAGGTCGGGATTTTCTCAGGCCGCCCCTGCTACCAGTGCTTGGTGCCGGACATTCCGCCTGACGCCGAGACCTGCAGCGCGGTAGGCGTGGTCGGCGCCTTGGCGGGCGTTATCGGATCGATGATGGCGCTGGAGGCGGTCAAGGTGATCACCCGCGCTGGCGAGCCCTTGCAGGACAGGCTGTTGATCTATGACGGCCTTTCAGGCGTGTCCCGGACGGTGCGGGTGGGCGCCGATCCGGCATGCACAGTGTGCGGCGCAGCGTAAAAAGCGTCGCACCTATCTTTTCCCCAGACGCGTTACGGTCCATAGGGGGCGCCGCTTTACTGAATTTTTCGTGATGGACGGCCGCAACCATGGACCTCTCCAAGATCCCCACCGGCAAGAACCCGCCCTATGACCTGTATGCGGTGATCGAAATCCCGCAAGGCGGCGAGCCGGTGAAGTACGAGCTCGACAAGGATTCCGGCGCGATCTTCGTGGACCGCTTCCTGCATACCGCCATGTACTACCCGGCCAATTACGGGTTCATCCCGCACACCCTGGCCGATGACGGTGACCCGATGGATATCATGGTGGTCAGCCAGACTCCGGTGGTGCCCGGCGCGGTGATCCGCTGCCGTCCGATCGGCGTGCTGAAGATGACCGACGAAGCCGGCGGCGACGAAAAGCTTCTGGCCGTGCCGGTTGACAAACTGCACCCGTTCTACACCGGCGTGAACTCGTGGAACGAGCTGCCCACCATCCTGATCGAGCAGATCGCCCACTTCTTCCAGCACTACAAGGACCTGGAAAAGGGCAAGTCGGTCACGATCAGCGGTTGGGGCGACGTCGAGGAGGCCGCCGAGCTGATCCGCAAGTCGATCGACGCCTTCAACGCCGCCGAGCCGGCCAAGGCGTATCCGGCTCTCGAAAAGGCTGGCGAGCACTAAGAACTAAGGCGTCCGGGCCGATCAGGCCCTGACGAAATCGAGGAAGACGGGCGCGCAGTCGCCCAGCTTCTTTTCCTCGTACCGCGTGGTGAGGTGGTCGGCGGGCGCGATGCGCCAGTCGTCCGCCCGCTCCACCGGCCAGGCGAACAGATCACTGGCCAGGATTTTCTCCAGAGCCCAGTCCGCGTAATTCGCCCAGTCGGTGGCGAAGCGCAGGCGCGCGCCCGGCTTCATCACCCGCGCCAGCTCGGCCAGAAAGTCGTCCTGGATCAGGCGGCGCTTGTGATGACGCGCCTTCTGCCAGGGGTCCGGGAACATGATGAAGACCCGGTCCAGGCTCTGATCGGGCAGGCCCGCGATAATGTCGCGGACGTCGCCGTGGTGCAGGCGGACGTTCTTCAGCCCCTGCTCCTCGACATGGCGCAGGGCGCTGCCCACCCCGTTCACGAAGGGTTCGGCCCCGATCACCAGAGCATCGGGGTTGCGGGCGGCCTGACCGGCCATGTGTTCGCCGCCGCCGAACCCGATCTCCAGCCAGACCGCCTTGGCTTCCGGCGCCAGGGCGCGCGGGTCAAAGGCGCCTTCCGGCACGGCGATGGACGGCAGGAGCGTGTCGAACAGGGCGGCCTGACGCGGCTTCAGAGGGCGCGCCTGGATGCGTCCGAACGAGCGAAGGTGGCCGTGAGGCTGCTGGGCGATGGGCATGGCGCGCCCTTTAACGCCTTTCCCGGCTCGCCGCCATGCCACCAAGCGTCGCCGTGCGCGTTAGTCGGCCGATGCTGAGCAAGACGATCGCCGCCGAGATCAAATACGCCCAGGCCCTGGCGCGGGCCGCGGGCGGGGCGTTGCTGTTCAGCTTGCCGCTGTTCATGACCGAGGAGATGTGGCGCTTCGGGCTCTATATGGACCGTGAGCGTCTGGCGCTGATGATACTCGTCGCCCTGGGGCTGATCACCGGCGTTTCATATTACTCCGGTTTCGAGCGGACCACGGGGCTGGCGGACGACGCCCTGGACGCCTTGGCGGCCTTTGGTGTCGGTTGCTTGGTCACCCTGACGGCGGTCATTTTGTTTGGCGTCGTCACTCGCGACATGACGGTGGGCGAGATCGCGGGGGTGGTGGCCGTCTGCGCGGTGCCGGCCGGTATGGGCGCGGTGGTGGCGGCCAACCAGCTGGCGGCGCCGGATGAGGGCGACGACAGGCGAAAACGTGAGGCGGGCTATGTGGGCGAGCTGTTCCTGATGGGGGCGGGCGCGCTGTTCTTCGGGTTCAACGTCGCCCCCACCCAGGAGATGTTGATCATCGCGCAGAAGATGACCGCCGCCCACACGGTGCTGCTGGCCATAGGCTCGATGGTCGCTTTGCACCTGCTGGTCTACGCACTGGCTCTGCGCGGCCAGCACGAGCGAGCCGAGGGCGCGGGTCACGTGGCGACCTTCCTGCACTACACATTGGCGGGCTACGGCGTGGCCCTGGCGACCAGCCTCGGCGTCCTTTGGTTTTTCGAAAGGCTGGATGGCGTGGACGCCGCGATGGCCGCGCGCATGGCCATTGTTCTGGGTCTGCCTGCCTCGATCGGGGCGGCGGCGGCGAGGTTGGTGCTCTGATGGCCACGCGTGCGAGGAAGAAGGCGCCGCCAACCTCGGCTCGGGTTCCGGTCCTGGAGTGGGTCGCCGCTGTCCTGGGCGGACTGATGGCCATTACCCTGCTGGCGTTGGTGCTCGTCGACGCCCGTCGTCAGCATGAGCCGCCGGTTCTGGTCGTCGAGCCGCTTGAGGTCGCCCAGACGACTGGCGGCTGGCGTGTGCTGTTCGAGGTGCGCAACGAGGGAGGTGAGACCGCCGCCCAGGTGCAGGTCGTCGGCGCCCTGGCCAACGGCGAAGAGGCTCACGCCGTGATCGACGACGTCCCCGGCCGCTCGAGCGCGAAGGGCGGACTGTTCTTCAAGGGCGATCCGCGCGCCGGCCGGATGAACCTGCGCGCGGAAGGTTTCGTGGAGCCTTAAGCCAGGCGCTTCAGCTCATCGACAAGATCGGTCTTCTCCCAGGAGAAGCCCCCGTCCTTGTCCGGCGTGCGGCCGAAGTGGCCGTAGGCGGCGGTGCGGGCGTAGATCGGCTTGTTGAGGCCCAGGTGCTCGCGGATCGAGCGCGGAGTCGCGCCGCCGATCAGCTCGGGCAGGACGCGCTCCAGCTCGGCCGGATCGACCTTGCCGGTGCCGTGCAGGTCCACGTGGAACGAGACCGGACGCGCCACACCGATGGCGTAGGCGATCTGGATGGTGCAGCGGTCGGCGAGGCCAGCGGCCACGACGTTCTTGGCCAAATAGCGGCAGGCATAGGCGGCCGAGCGATCGACCTTGGTCGGATCCTTGCCCGAGAACGCGCCGCCGCCGTGCGGAGCCGCGCCGCCGTAGGTGTCGACGATGATCTTGCGGCCAGTGATGCCGGCGTCGCCGTCCGGGCCGCCGATCTCGAAGCGGCCTGTGGGGTTCACCAGCCACTGGGTCTTCTTGGTGATCAGGCCTTCCGGGAAGACCGGCAGGATGTGCGGCTTGATCAGGTCGAGCACGCGCTTGCTGGTGGCGGTCTTGCCGTCGATCTTCTTCTTGTGCTGGTGCGACACGACGATGGAGACAACACGGACCGGCTTGCCGTCGCCGTCGTATTCCAGGGTCACCTGGCTCTTGGCGTCAGGCTCCAGCTCATGCAGTTCGCCGCTGTGTCGCAGCTCGGCCAGGCGACGCAGGATGTTGTGGCTGTACTGCAGGGTGGCCGGCATCAGCTCCGGGGTCTCGGTGCTGGCGTAGCCGAACATGATGCCCTGGTCGCCAGCGCCCTCGTCCTTCTTGTCGGTGGAGTCCACGCCTTGGGCGATGTGCGCCGACTGACCATGCAGATAGCAGGCGTACTTGGCCTTCTCCCAGTGAAAGCCCTTCTGCTCGTAGCCGATATCCTTGATAGCGGCCCGAACCTTGGGCTCCAGGGACTTGATGATGTCTTTGGTAAGAGCCTTGTTGGCGGCCTTGTCGCCGCCTGGCTTGCCGGCGCGAACTTCGCCCGCCAGGACGATGCGGTTGGTGGTCACCAGGGTTTCGCAGGCGACGCGCGCCTCGGGGTCGGCTGTCAGGAAGGCGTCCACCACGGTGTCGCTGATCCGGTCGGCGACCTTATCCGGGTGGCCTTCAGAAACGCTTTCGCTGGTGAAGATATAGGATGAACGGGCCAAGAGACGCCTCCAGACGGGATCGCGGAACCCCGCAGTGATAATCCCGAACCTATAAAGATAACTTTATGTCCCGCGCAAGGCGTCAGGCGAGGAGTTCATCTTCCTCTTCGTCCGCCATGGAGCGGACAAGCTCCAGAATTCGCCGGCGCACGCGCGGGCGGCGAATTTTCGGGAACAGCTCCGCCAGCTCCAGGCCCTCGGGGGTCATCAGGAAGCTGTTGGCGAAGGGATTGGCCGTGTCCTCGGCGAAACCGGCGCTGCGCCCTTCGCTGGGGTCGGCTAGATCGTCGAAGAAGAAGGTCACGGAGATCTGAAGGCTTCTGGCGATCTCGTAGAGCTTGGAGGCGCTGACCCGGTTGGCGCCGCGCTCATACTTCTGAACCTGCTGAAAAGTCAGGCCAAGGTCTTCGGCGAGCCGCTCTTGGCTGATGCCCAGCGAACGGCGCCGCAACCTGATCCTCGCACCGACGTGGACGTCGATGGGATTTGGCGACCGTTCTACGTCGCTATTCTCGTCCATTCCCACCCTGACTGACCGACTATCGTTGCGAGGGTATGCGCTCAAATAACTTTGCTTTTCAAGGCCTGAGCCTTTCGGCGACGCAGTCCTGCCCCCAAAGAGAATAGGAGCATAGCGGCAAATGGTCCGTCGCCAAGCCGACCGTATACAGTTTTCGGCGCCAACGCCGGCAATGCGGCATCTATGACGCCAGATTGCCCCAGATCGAGCCGTGCGCCGGGCACGATTCGACCATAGGCGTCGATCATGGCCGAGACGCCGGTGGGCGTGGCGCGGATCATCGGCGTGCCGGTCTCGATCGCCCGGTAGCTTGCGAGATTCAGGTGCTGCAGGGGTCCGGACGTCACCCCGAACCAGGCGTCGTTAGAGATGTTGACGATCGCCCGGGGCCGTGTCGCGTCATCGCCAGCCTGGGTGAAACCAGGAAACAGGCTTTCGTAGCAAATCAGCGGCTGGATGCGGAAAAGTCCCGCGGGCTCAAGCGGCCGAGGCGTCGGACCTGGCGTGAAGCCGTCGCCGACCTGCACCATCTGCTTGAGGCCCAGGCGGTCGGCCCAGCTCTCTAAAGGGAGGTATTCGCCGAAAGGCGTCAGGCGGTGCTTGTCATAGATCCCTGTCACTTCCAGCGTCGCTGTTCGGCGCAGGGCGATAAGGCTGTTGTAATAGATCGGCTTTTCCACAGAGCCGTCGATCCGATAGGCGCCCAGGATCAGCCCCTGACCCGGCTTCAGCGCCGCCTCGATGGCCGCCCGCGTCCAGGTCCCGTGCGCGAGATAGGAGTCTGCGGCGTCCGGAATAGCGCCTTCCGGCCAGACGATCACGTCAGGCCGCCGGGCCGCGGGTTGCCGGGTGAGGCGCACGTGGCGCTCAACGATGTCCGCAAAGACGTCGGCGTCATATTTCACCGCCTGGCGCACATCCGCCTGGACGATCCGGATCATCGGCGCTTCGGGTGCGGTCGGAGTTGCGTGACGAACCCGCCAGCCGCCCCAGCCGTAAAGCGCCAGGAGCGCGGTCAGACCGACCCCCGTCGCGATGCGCCCGCGACGACCTTCGAAAGCGACGGCGAAACTGGCCGCCAAGGCTAGGGTGACCCAGGTCAGCCCATAGGCGCCGAACAGGGCCGCGGCCTGGGACGGATAGGAGCCGGCCTCCCAGCTCTGGCCGGGCAGATTCCACGGAAAGCCGGTCAGGACGTGGCCGCGAAGCCATTCGAGCGCCGCGAACACGCCGGCGAACACTAGAACACGCCGCGCGCCGGGCGGGGCGAAGCGGCGATAGATAAGGGCGGCCAGACCCCAGAACAGCCCAAGGCCCGCCGCCAGAAGGGTCGGAGCGAAAGGCGCCATCCAGGCCTGCGCGGGATTGACCAAGAAGGCCTCGGCCACCCACCAGATGCTCAGACCGAAATAGGCCAGCCCGGCCAGCCAACCTCGCAGAAAGGCGGAAGACAGCGGCGCGCTCTGGTCGGCGCCGTCGATGTTTCGCAGCAGGATCGCGTAGCCGAGCAGGCCGGGCAGAACGCCGAAGGGCGGATGGGCGAGGGCGGCGGCCAGGCCGGCCCCCAGGGAAAGGCTCGCCGCCAGCCATGGCGCGCGCCAAGCCTGTCGCACGCGCGGCGCGACCTTAGCCTGGACGCGGCGGATCATCCTGCGGCGGACTCGGCTACCCGCTCGGCGGGGCGGATGCGGACACGCTTGACCCGCCGGGGATCGGCGTCTGTGATCTCCAGATCGAAGCCGCCCGGGTGGACGATGACTTCGCCCCGCTGCGGAACGCGGCCGGCGATGGCGGTGACCAGGCCGGCGACGGTGTCGATGTCTTCTTCCAGATCCGCCGGCGCCAGATCCTCCACGCCCATGGCGGCCTCGAGGTCTTCCAGCGCCGCGCGGGCGTCGGCCTCGAACACGCCGCCGGGGCGTTGGATAACGCCCGAGGTCTGGGCCTCATCATGCTCGTCGGCGATATCGCCGACCACCGCCTCGACCAGATCTTCCATGGTCACCAGGCCGTCGGCGCCGCCGAACTCGTCGATGACAACCGCCATGTGAATCCGGCTGGTCTGCATGCGCAGCAGCAGATCGGCGGCGCGCATGGACGGCGGCACATAGAGGATGTCGCGGCGCAGGCGATGCAGCACGGGCTGATCGGCCGTG
>CAJYMH010000009.1 GCA_913776195.1 uncultured Caulobacter sp. | reverse complement strand
GCCCCTGGTGGTCGCCATCGCCCTGGGTCTGTTCCTGGGCAAGCAGATCGGCGTGTTCGCCATGGCGGCCCTCGCCTCCCGCCTGGGGATCGGCGCCCGCCCCACGGGCGCGACCTGGATGCAGGTTTATGGCGTGGCGGTTCTCTGCGGCGTGGGCTTCACCATGAGCCTGTTCATCGGCGTGCTCGCCTTCCCCGGCGCCGTCGATTCGCCGGAGCAGGTGCAAGTAAAGCTGGGTGTTCTGGGCGGGTCTCTGCTTTCAATGATCTGGGCGGCGATCGTGCTGTCTCACGCCAGCCGTCGGCAAGGTGAGCCTTAGCCTGGCAAGCGATTGCGTGAACGGCGGTCATCCGGCGTACCCAATCCACGAAAGCGACGCAGGGGAAGGCGCCCACAGGCTGTCGCTTTTGCGACACATCGCCCCTATTCCGTTACGCCGTAAGGGATTCCTCTTGCTCGGCTTGAAGAACCGGATTTAGCTGAACACTTGTTCGAATGCGTAGGCTCCGGCCGACGTATTCGATCTGCCAAACGCGGGGCTCGACATCCGCGTGGACACAAAACTGAGGTAGGAAATGCACTTCACCCGATTCATCCGACGCTCGGCGTCCGTCCTGGTTTTGGCGTCCGCCGCTGCCGGCGCAGCCCATGCGCAAGACGCTCAGACCATCGACTCGATCATCGTCACCGCCCAGAAGCGCGAGCAGAACCTGCAGGACGTGCCGATCGTCGTTACCGCCCTGCCGCAGCAGCTTCTCCAAGACGCCGGCGTTCGCGACATCAAGGATCTTCAGGTCCTCACCCCCGGCCTGAACGTCGCCTCGACCTCGAACGAGACCAACACCACCGTCCGTATCCGCGGCGTCGGCACCGTCGGCGACAACCCCGGCCTGGAATCGTCCGTCCTGGTGACCATCGACGGCGTCTACCGCCCCCGCAACGGCGTCGCCTTCAACGACCTGGGCGAGCTTGAGCGCATCGAAGTGCTGAAGGGCCCGCAAGGCACCCTGTTCGGCAAGAACACCTCGGCCGGCGTCATCAACATCATCACCAAGGCTCCGGAATTCATCTTCGGCGCCGAAGCCGAAGCCACCTTCGGCAACTACGGGACCAAGGGCGGCTCGGTCGCCGTGACCGGCCCGATCATGGGCGACAAGCTGGCCGGCCGCCTGTTCGCCGCCGTCCGCGAGCGTGACGGCTTCTACGACATTGTCACCGGTCAGGGCCCGCGCACCAACACCGAAGACGGCAACCAAGACTACTACACCGTCCGCGGCCAGCTGCTGTTCACGCCGAACGACGACGTCGATGTCCGCATTATCGCCGACTACACCAAGCGCGATGAAAGCTGCTGCGTCGGCGTGCAGATCGTGAACGGCGCTACGGCTCCGATCGTCAACGCCCTAGGCGGCGGCAACGCCCTGTCCACTCCGCCGCGTCCGTTCGACCGAGTCTCCTACGCCAACCGCCCGACCGATCAGACGATCGAGGACATGGGCGCTTCCATGGAAGTGAACTGGGACCTGGAAGGTCTGGGCGGCGCCACGCTGACCTCGATCACCGCCGGCCGCAACTGGAAGACCAACAACGGCCAGGACATCGACTTCACGACGATGGACCTCGCCTACCGCACTCCGGACTGGAGCACCGAATTCGGCCAGTTCAGCCAGGAACTGCGCCTGGCCGGCCGCACCGAGCGCCTCGACTGGCAGGTGGGCATGTTCTACGCCCGCGAGACCCTTGACCAGTACACGCCCTTCGTCTTCGGCCGTCAGTACGAGACCTATTTGAGCCTGCTGCTGTCCGGCGGCACGAACCCGGGTCTGGTTTCGCTGCTCACCGGCCTGCCCTCTGGCACGGCCTTCACCCCGGGCGCCGGCGCTCGCGACACCTACAAGCAGAAGGCCAACAGCCTGGCCTTCTTCACCAACAACACCCTGAAGCTGACCGACGCCTTCGATATCACCCTGGGCCTGCGCTACACGCGTGAGGAAAAGGATCTGGCGACCCGTTACACCAACGCTCCGGGCACCAACGGCTGCGCCGCCGCCCTGGGCCGCGTGGCGATCATCGCCGGAGCCGTCGGCGCCGCCAACGCCCCCACCGTCCTTGGCAACATCTGCCTGCCCTGGACCGATCCGGGCTTCAATAACCGCGGCACCCAACAGGCCCGCGAGGAAGACGAACTGACCGGCACCATCAAGGCCTCGTACCGCTGGAACGAGGACGTGATGACCTACGCGTCCTACGCTCGCGGCTATAAGGCCGGCGGCTTCAACCTTGACCGGGCCCGCATCGGCCTGGGCGTCGTGAACCCCGACACGGCCTTCCCGGAAGAGACCGTGGACTCCTATGAACTGGGTTTGAAGACCAGCTGGCTGAACCGCACCCTGTCGCTGAACGCCGCGGCTTTCCATCAGGAGTTCCAGGGCTTCCAGCTGAACGCCTTCACCGGCACCAGCTACATCGTCAGCTCGATCCCGAAGGTGAAGTCGGTCGGCGTTGACACCGACCTGCTGTGGTTCACGCCGCTCGAGGGCCTGACCCTGCAGGGCGGCATGACCTATGCGGTGACCGAGTACGGCCAGTTCACCCCCGGCGCCGGCGTCTCGCCGCGCCTCCCGGGCGCTCGCCTGTCCTTCGCCCCGCTGTGGTCTGGCTCCATGGCCGCCAGCTACAAGCGCAACATCGGCGACACCCTGATGATGCGCACCAGCCTGAGCGGCAAGTACACCTCGACGTTCAACACCGGCTCCGACCTCCATCCGGCCAAGGAGCAGCCTGAATTCTGGCTGGTGAACGCCCGCATCGCGGTCGGCACCCAGGACGAGCGCTGGACCGCCGAGCTGTGGGCCCAGAACCTGTTCGACGAAGAGTACTATCAGGTGGGTTACGACGCCCCGCTGCAAAGCGGCGGCTTCGACGCCTTCCTCGGCGCCCCGCGCACCTACGGCGTGACCCTGCGGGCGAAGTTCTAAGACGCGACAGACGTCAGATTGAAAGCTGGGCGGCCCGGAGAAATCCGGGCCGCCTTTTTTCTTTTGTTGCGGAGGTTTCACTAGGCTCGACCGCGGACCTGCCCCAGTCTGCGCGCCGATGCATCCGCCAGCACGCCAACGCTTGTCCCGTCACGCCGACCTGCCGCGGCACCGGCACGCAGAACCCTATCTGGCCGTGGTTCTGGCGGGGGGCTACGAGGAGGCCGGCGACGGCGGTCGGCGCCACGTGCGTGCCGGCGATGCGGTCCTCCACCATCCGTTCGAAGCCCATCTAGACCGTCTGTCCGCGCAGGGGGCGGAGGTGCTGAACCTGCCGCTTCCTGGCGACCTCCCCCTTCCGGCTTTCCTGGTGCTGGACGACGTCGACGCCATCGTCCGCCTGGCCGAGACCGACGTGCGCGCGGCCAGCGAACTGGCCATCTCGGCCCTACGCCCCCTTGCCGCTTGCACAGGAGACTGGCCGGACGCCTTGGCGGACGCTCTCAACGATGAGCCTTCCATGGAGATCGCGGCCTGGGCAGGGCGTCAGGGTCTGGCCCCTGAAAGCGTGTCGCGCGGCTTTCGACAAGTGTTCGGCGTCTCGCCCAAACGTTTCCGGCTGGAGGCGCGGGCCCGCAAAGCATGGCGCGGCCTCGCCCATGCGCCCACCCTGGCGTCGCTGGCCGCCCACACTGGCTTCGCTGATCAGGCGCATATGACCCGGGCGATCACGGACATCACCGGCCGTACGCCGGGGGCATGGATCAAGTCCGTTCAATACGACTGAGCTTGGCCGCGCCACCTTGGCGGCATGAACAGACGCAACCTCCTGCTCGCCGCCGCCGCCGCCCTGGTCGCGGCTCCCGCCGCGCCTGCGCTCGCCGCGCCGATCCGCACCCGCTGGACCGTCAGCACCTCCGAAGGACTGGACGCTCTGTGCTTCCTGGGCCCGCTGTCGGGTAAGCCCTTCTACGCTCGCTATTATGAGACGGAGCTAGCCGATATCCTGCCGCGCATGCCGAAGGCGGCTGTCGACGCCATGGCCAGTCTTCAGGCCGAGGCGGACAAGGCCAACCACCTGCTCGGGCCGGGCCTTTGCACCCTGATGTCGGGCGGCCGAATCGACACCTTGGACGAGGTCATCGCCTCGCTCGACGCAGCCGAGACGGCGATCCTGCCGGCGTATAGGGACAGCGACTATTGGGACCAGAAGTCCTGGAGCGACTTCATCGCTCGCCGCCCGCGCATTCGTCAGGTGCTGACAGGTTTGAAGGCGGCGGGGTTCGTTGATCTACGCCGACGCGCCCTAAGCTCTACAGCCGAAACGCGTCTGCCCGCGCTGCGCGCCAAGCTGGCGGGTTACGACGTGATCGCGGAGCAAGAACGACTGCTGGGCCGCCCGCTCGATCCGTCTCTGGAAGTGATCCTGCTGTGGTTCAACAAGCCGCACGGGATCCGCATACAGGGGCAGCGCTTCATCACCGGCATCACCTGGTCGGATGAGATCGTTCTGCGCAACGCCGCGCACGAGGTTCTGCATCCGCCCTTTCCCATGGACGGCCCCACGGCCAAGACAGTGATGGCGATCCTCGAAACGGACGCCCTGCTGACCCGAATCATCGCCGAGCATGACCCCGCTTTCGGCTACAACAGCCTGGAGGGTCTGTTGAACGAGGACACGGTCGAGGCCCTGGACCAGCTCATCGGCGAGCGCCTAGGCATCGCCCTTGAGCCGCACCTGCGTTGGGAGAAGGCGGACGACGGCATGCACGTGCTGGCCGCCGGCCTCTACGGCCTGATGAAGGCGGATGGATACGACCGGACGGGGGGAAACCTGGAAGCCTGGATGACCGCCGCCGCCAGGAGCGGTCGGCTGTCGCCCGCCAGCCTGCACAGCGCCGCCGCCGCGGTCCTGCGGCGGCCGGCGGACCGGCTCTGGCCGTTGAAGGCAGTCTAACCCAGTTCTCGCGAGCGCTTCACCGCCGCCGCGACGGCGTGGGACATCAGGCGCGGCAGGCCGTTCTCGCCGAACAGCACATCCAACGCCGCCTGAGTGGTGCCGTTGGGCGACGTCACCTGGCGGCGCAACTCGGCCGGCGGCGTGTCCGACGCTCCCATCAGGGCGGCCGCCCCGACGATGGTTGAGCGCGCCAGATCCGCCGCCGCCTCCGGGCTCAGGCCCTGGCTGACGCCGGCGCCTTCCAGCGCTTCGACAAGGGCGTACAGATAGGCCGGGGCCGAGCCGGACACCGCCGTCGCCGCGTGCATCAGGTTCTCGTCGGACAGGTCGACCGTGGCGGCGATGGGATCGAATAGCTTGTGGGCCAGGGCGCGCGCTTCGGGATCGGCGGCGAACACGCTGACCGTGCCCTTGGCCACCGCGACGGCGGTGGTCGGCATGACCCGGGCGATGGTGCGGCCGCCGAAGGCCTGGCTGAGGCCCTGCGAGGACACGCCGGCGACGATGGAGACGATCACCGCGTCCTCGGCCAGCAGGCCGGAGACCTCCTCCGCCACGCCGCGCCACAGCTGCGGCTTAACCGCCAGGATCACCGTCTTGGCCGACTTCAGCGCGTCGCTGTCGGGATTGACCTGCGCGCCGGCGAATTCGGCGGTGACATTAGGATCACGGATGATGATGTCGGAGATCGAGACAGCGCCTGTCTGGCGCCAGCCGTCGATGATGGCGCCGCCCATACGGCCCGCGCCCAGAAGAAGGATCGGAGTCATGGGGCCTTCTTAGACCCCATTCCTCTAATCGGCGAGACGGCTCAAGCCTGACCGACGGTCTCGAACATGCAAGCGGCCATCGCCTCGTCCGGTGTCTTGGCCTTGTGCAGCAGGAAGTCGAACGCCGGATAGAAGCGGTCAGCCGCCTCCATGGCCGCGTCGATCATCGACGCCGCCTGACCCAGGGTCGGGCGGTCGCTGGTCGGCAGGGACATGGAGTGACGGAACACCACCTCGCCGTCCTCCGCCCAGATCTCGAAGTGACCCAGCCAGCAGCGCTGGTTGATCAGGCTCAGCAGCTCGTAGGCCGCCGGACGCTTGGTCTTGGACGCTCGCAGGTCAAGGGACAGGCAAAGCTGCAGGCACTCGGCTTCGGGCCGCCAGGCGAACCACAGCTCGTAATCCTTCCAGTCACCTGCCAAGGCGAAAGCGAGATCGCCGTCCTCGGTGCGGTCGAAGGTCAGGTTCTCGGACGCCAGCACATGCTCGACCACGTCCAGCGGATCGAGCGCCAGGAAGGCGTCTTCGTCGTCTGAGTGCGTGTCCATCGACATCCTAGTGTCCCCTTGCAAGAGGTGAGCGCGCCGCGGACCCGGCGTTAAGGTGAATCACCCCTTAACACCGAAGGCTAGACTGCTTCGCGGCCGTCACAACGCGCTTCTTGCAAGGCGCGAGCCAGCTTTCAGTGGAGGAATCAGTCCGCTTTCGGAGCGGTCTTCTTGGCGGCCGGCTTGGGCCTCGCGGCGGGCTTTTCAGCCGCCTTGAGGGCGCCGCCCTTCAAGGCTTCCAGCTCGGCGCGCAGAGCCGCGACCTCGGCTTTCAGAGCGTCGAAGTCGTCACGACGGACCAGATCAAACTCGGCGGCGAACTTGTCGGCCTGGGCGCGGAACGCCGTCTTGGCTTCTTCACCGGCGGCCTGGGCGATGCCCATGGCGGCGGTGGTCAGCTTGGCGAATTCGTCGAGGAACGGGTTCTGGGTCTGCATCGTCGGCTCTTTTCGGGACGCAAGGCGCGTCCCTTCTTGTCCCTATATGGGAAAGGGCAGGTGAAAGCGAAGGACTTTGCCTTTACAGATTGATGCGGCGTCTCACCGCATAGGACATCGCCTTCGTGCCCTTCCCCGAATTCCTCGATCCCATCCTCTTCCAGATCGGCCCCTTCGCCATCCGCTGGTACGCACTGGCCTATGTGGCCGGCATCCTGCTGGGCTGGCGCTATGCGGTCGGCCTGGTCAAGAACCCGCGCCTTTGGGGCGGCCAGACCCCGCCCATCACGCCGGAAAAGATCGACGACCTGATCCTGTGGATCACCCTTGGGATCATCGGCGGCGGGCGCCTGGGCTATGTGCTGTTCTACAATCCCGCCCTGATCGTCGAGAACCCGATCGAGATCCTGCAGGTCTGGAACGGCGGCATGAGCTTCCATGGCGGCTGCCTGGGCGTGGTGATCGCGGTGATCGTCTTCGCCTGGAGGAACAAGATCGACATCCGCCGACTGGGCGACGTGGTGGCTCCGGCCGTGCCCTTCGGCCTGTTCTTCGGCCGCGTGGCCAACTTCATCAACGGCGAGCTCTGGGGTCGCGTCACCGATGCGCCCTGGGGCGTGATCTTCCCTGGCGCCGGTCACTATCCTCGCCATCCCAGCCAGCTCTACGAGGCGGCGTTGGAGGGCTTGGCCCTTTTCATCCTGCTGCGCCTCGCCACGCACAAGTGGATGTGGCTGCAACGCCGGGGCGCGGTCGCCGGCCTGTTCCTGGTCGGCTACGCCGTGTTCCGGGCCAGCCTGGAGAACGTGCGCCAGCCGGACGCCTTCATGCCCAACTTCCCCTTGGGACTGACCATGGGGATGATGCTGTCCCTGCCCATGCTGGCGGCGGGCCTCGTGCTCATCGCCCTGGCCCTGCGCGAGCCCCATCCTGAGAAGGCATAGGGCCGATCAATGAGCCTGCGTGACCGGCTGATCGCCGAGATCTCGGCGACCGGCCCAATCAGCGTCGCCGACTACATGCTGCGCTGCCTGCATGACCCACGCGACGGCTACTACGCCACGCGCCCGGCCCTGGGCGCCGGCGGCGACTTCATCACCGCCCCCCTGGTCAGCCAGATGTTCGGCGAACTGATCGGCCTGTGGTGCGTCGAGGCGTGGAGCCGTCTGGGCGCCCCCGCCGCGTTCCGCCTGGTCGAGGCCGGTCCGGGAGACGGAACCCTGATGAGCGACCTGCTGCGCGCCGCGCGCCTGTCGCCGGAGTTCATCGCCGCCGCCGACCTCTGGATGGTGGAGACCTCCCGTCCCCTCCGCGCCCTGCAGGCCGAACGCCTCGGCGCCGGTCCGCTGACGCCCCGCTGGGCCGACAGCCTGGAGCAGGTTCCCGGCGACGCCCCCTTGATCCTCGTCTCCAACGAATTGCTCGACTGCCTCCCCGCCCGGCAATTCGTGCGCACCGGGCAAGGATGGGCTGAGCGGCTGGTGGCCCTGGATGACGACGGACAGCTCGCCTTCCGCCTCGGCCCGCCCGCCTCCGCGCCGACTGCGACGGAAGTCCCTTTGGGCGTCGTCTATGAGACCTCTCCCGTGCAGCAGGCCTTCGGATCGGGCCTCGGCGAGCGTATCGCCCGTGACGGCGGCGTCGCCCTGCTGATCGACTACGGCCGCGCCGCGCCCGGTCCCGGCGACACGCTGCAGGCCCTCAAGCGCCACGAGAAGGTCGATCCCCTCGCCTGCCCGGGCGAGGCTGACCTCACCATCCACGCCGACTTCCCCGCCGTGCTCGCCGCCGCCCGCGAGGCCGGCGCCGCGACCGCGCCGATTCTCGGCCAGGGCGAGTTCCTAGCCCGCCTGGGCATCGAGCACCGCGCCGCCGCCCTCGCCGCCGCCCGCCCGGATCGCGCCGAGATGATCGGCCGCCAGCTTGCCCGGCTTGTCGAACCCGATCAGATGGGGACTCTTTTCAAGGCGGCATGCGTTCATTCCCAGAACCTCGTCCCGCCCGGTTTCGAAGAGGCCTGATCGCTTGACCGAACTGCCCTGCGTCCAGTCCGCCCTGCTCGCCGCCGTCCCCGGCGTCCGCCACGCCTTTTTCACCCGCAAGGGCGGCGTCTCGACGGGCATTTATGACAGCCTCAACATCGGACGCGGCTCGAAGGACGAGCCAGCCGACGTGGCCGCGAACCGCGCCCGCGCCGCCGCTCACTTCGGCGGAGAGCCCGGCGACCTTGACACATGCTTCCAGATCCACTCCACCATCGCCATCGTCGCCGACGGCTCCTGGGGCGACGCGCGGCCGGAAGGCGACGCCATCGTCTCCAAGACCCCCGGCGTGATCTGCGGCGCCCTGTCCGCCGACTGCGCCCCGGTGCTGATCGTCGATCCCGTGGCCCGCATCGTAGCCTCCGCCCATGCCGGCTGGCGCGGCGCCCTGGACGGCGTTGTGCAATCGGCTGTCGACACGATGGTCGAGTTGGGAGGCGATCCGGCTGACATGGTCGCGGCCGTCGGTCCCTGCATCGGCCCCGCCTCGTACGAGGTGGGTCTGGACTTCTTCGAGCGCTTCTCCGCCGACGCTCCGGGCTCCGAACAGTTCTTCTCGCCCGGCAAGAGCGCCGACAAGCGCCAGTTCGATCTCCCCGCCTTCGTGCTGGAGCGCCTGCGGACCGCCGGGATCGAGCAGCGCGAATGGGTCGGCCACGACACTTGCGCCGAGGAGGAAATGTTCTTTTCCAACCGTCGCGCCGTGCTGCGCGGCGAGGGCGACTACGGCCGCCTGCTGTCGGCGATCATGCTTACTTGAATCCTAGGGGTTGCCCTCGGCGGACTCCCTGCTAGAAGCCGCCCAACATTCACAAATGTGACGACAGGCGCCTCGATGAAGCTGCTGGCTGGCAACTCCAACCGTACTCTCGCGAGCGCTATCGCCAACTATCTGGATCTGCCTCTCACCAAGGCCCAGGTCCGCCGCTTCGCCGACAACGAGGTCTTCGTCACCATCGACGAGAACGTCCGCGGCGAGGACGTCTTCATCATCCAGTCGACCAGCTATCCCGCCAACGACAACCTGATGGAGCTGCTGATCTGCATCGACGCCCTGAAGCGCGCGTCGGGCAAGCGGATCACCGCCGTCGTCCCCTACTTCGGCTACGCCCGCCAGGACCGCAAGACCGGCGGCCGCACCCCGATCTCGGCCAAGCTGGTCGCCAACCTGATCACCCGCGCCGGCGCCGACCGGGTCCTGACCATGGACCTGCACGCCGGCCAGATTCAGGGCTTCTTCGACATCCCCACGGACAACCTGCTGCCGACCCCGCTGCTGGCCGCCGACATCCGCGAAAACTATAAGAAGACCGACGAGCTGATGATCGTGTCGCCCGACGTGGGCGGCGTGGTTCGCGCCCGCGCCCTGGCCAAGCGTCTCGACGCCGACCTGGCCATCGTCGACAAGCGCCGCTCCGGCCCCGGCCAGAGCGAGGTGATGAACATCATCGGCGACGTCCAGGGCCGCCGCTGCATTCTTTTCGACGACATCGCCGACAGCGCCGGCACCCTGTGCAACGCCGCCGAGGCCCTGATGGCCAACGGCGCGGCCGACGTGGCGGCCTATGTGACCCACGGCGTGCTGTCGGGCGCGGCCTATGACCGGATCGGCAAGTCGGTTCTGACGGAACTGGTGGTCACCGACTCCATCGAGCAGCCGGAAGAGGCTCTCAAGGGCTGCGGCAAGGTCCGCCTGGTCTCCTGCGCTCCGCTGATCGGCGAAGCCATCCGCCGCATCGCCAACGAAGAGTCGGTGTCGAAGCTGTTCGACTAACCCCGAACCAGGGTGATCTCGACCCCCGCCGCCTGGGCGTGCGGGGCCAGGGCCAGGGGTTTCTCCACGCGAACCCGCACGCGGGTCACGCGGCTGTCGCTCAGGCAGGCGTGGGCCAGACGCTCAGCAAAGGTCTCGACCAGATCGATGCGCCCCTCGGCGACAATGGCCCGCGCAGCCTCGCCCACCGTTTCATAGTTCACCGTGTCGGCCAGCCGCTCGAAGCCCGAGGCCGCCACGTCCAGCTCCACATCGACCACCAGCGGCTGCAGCCGCCCATGCTCGTGCTTGTAGACGCCGATCTCCGCCTCCACGGCCAGGCCGCGCACGAAGATCTTCACCCCGACCACGCGGGCGGCGGGGGTCTCATCGGTGGAGAACTGCAGAGGGCTGGGGGCGGTCACGGTCCGGCCTTTCACGCGCCGATGATGTCGGGCGTCCGCCAGGCAAGGTGCTGGCCGCCATCGACGGCGATCATCTGGCCCGTCACCGACCTTGCGTCAATGAGGTAGCGCAGGGCCGCGGCGATCTCGTCTGGCGATGCTCCGTGACCAAGCAGCACATTGGCCGCCTCCTGGTCGAACTCGCCGTTGTTCTGGTGGATCGACGCCAGGGTCGGCCCTGGCCCCACCGCATTGACCCGGATGCGCGGCGCCAGCGCCTGGGCGAGGGTCTGGGTAGCCCACCACAGGCCGGCCTTGGACAGGCTGTAGCTGAAGAACTGGGGGTTGGGCCTCCACACCCGCTGATCGACGATGTTGACGATCAGCCCTTCGGCCTGCGCCGGCAGCTGGGCGGCGAAGGCCTGGGCCAACAGCACCGGCGCCCGCAGGTTGGCGTCCAGATGCCCATCGAGGCTATCGACGCTCAACGTCTCGATCCGGTCGTCCTGGAACAGCGACGCGCAGTTGACGAGCAGGGTCAGCGGCCGATCGGCGGCTGACAGCAAGCCTCCCCTTTCGGCGTCATGGGTCAGATCCGCCTGGGCGACGAAGGCGCGGCGGCCCAGCGCCTCGACCTGCGCAGCCGTCTCGGCGGCGTCTTCCGCCGCGCCGCGATGATGCACCACGACGTCATACCCGGCCCGCGCGCATTCCAGGGCCAGGGCGCGTCCGATCCGGCGCGCCGCGCCCGTCACCAGGGCGCATCCCCTATCCTTCATGCGCTTCAACCCTTTCTCAACCTTACAGCTCAACTATCAGTTGAGTTTATCTAAAACACACGCCACGAGGCCGGAATGGCTAGTCGCGCTCCCCCGCCGGATAGTGAAGCCGCTGAGTTCGCGGACCGCAAGGACGCCGCCTGCCGCTGCGATCTCCACCAGGTTTTCGACCGCACGACCACCAGTCTCGTCGAAAGCCTCGATGGCCAGAACACGCCGATCTCCCTGAACCTCTGTCCGGAGCTGCGAGCGCCGCGCCTCATCGCCCCGCAAGCCGCCGCCGATCTGTTCCGCACCGTCGTCCTGGCCGCCGCGGCCCTTTCCTGCAGGGGCGGCGTCACCATCTTGGCCGACGGCGTGTCGACCGAGGTCAGCGTCGCCGCCGGCGCGATCGTCGACTCATCAACGCCGATCGATCATCCCGTCCTGCGGCTCGCCGCCGCCACCGCCCGCGATGGCGAGGCTGAACTGACGATCCGGATCGCAGGCGACCGCCTGACCCTGTCCCTGATCATCCCCGCGCCCCTCGCCCCACCCAGCGTGCTTTTGGTGGAGAAGGACGAGCTTCAGCGAGCCCAGCTTCATGCGGCGCTTCTGGCGGCGGGCTTCACCGTGGAATCGGCCACGGGCGCGGAGGCGGTGCTGCGCCTGCTCGCATCCGGGCCCTACGCCGCGGTGCTCATCGATCTGCAGGAAAGGGAGGCTGACGCCCTGGCCTTGGCGCGGACGGCGCGCGGCGCTCATCCCGATACGGCGGTCTTCGCCCTCGCGTCCGAGAGCGCTGCGGCTTGTCGCCACGATCTGGATCGGGCGGGCTTCACGCGCCTTATTCGCAAGCCGTTCAGCGCGGAGCGGCTCCGCGCCTTGATCGGTCGTTAGTCGATGCGACCGAACTCGAAGAAGTTCAGGGCGCAGATGACGCCGATGAAACCGAAGATGACGGCGAGAGCGAGCATGTCAGAAACTCCGAAGGTGCGAACCGGGCTTTAGCCGCCGACGAACGGGACGGCAAGCCCGCGGGCGTCTATAGGAGCGCCATGTCCTGGCGCCGCCGCATCGAGCCCCTTACTCGCCCGCTCTTCAAGGTGTTCTCCCGCCTCACCCGCTCCATGACCCTGGGCGTGCGCGGGCTGGTGGTGGACAAGGGAGGCTGGGTCCTGCTGGTGGAGCACACCTACCTGCCCGGCTGGTATCTGCCTGGCGGCGGGGTGGAGCGTGGCGAGACCGCCGAGGCCGCCGTCGCCCGCGAGCTGGAGGAAGAGGCCGGAATTCGGATCGAAGGCCGCCCTCGCCTGCTCTCGTTCCATTCCAACGACCATGCCTTCCGCGGCGATCACGTTCTGGTCTATCGGGTCGATCACTGGTCACAGTGCCACCTGACCTCGCGCGGGGAGATCGCCGCCGTACAGTGGTTCGACCCGAAAAACCTGCCGGACAGCGTGACCCCGGCGACCCGCGCCCGCATCCTCGAGGCCATGGGCCAGATGGAACCCGACCTGCGCTGGTGACGCCGCCCCTTCCCACCTGATCAACGATCATTAGAATGATTGTTTGAATTCAGAAGCCGCGCCTCAGCGGCTCGATGGGCAGGAGCAGGCGGATGCGCGACTATACGAAGTTCTACATCGACGGCGCGTGGGTCGCCCCCGCCGCGGCCAAGACCTTGGACGTCATCAATCCCGCCAACGAAGAGGTCGCCGGCCGCATCTCCATGGGCTCGGCCGCCGATGTCGATACGGCTGTGAAAGCCGCCCGGAAAGCCTTCGAGACCTTCTCTCAGACCAGCCGCGAAGAGCGCATCGACCTGCTGGAGCGCATCGTCGCCGAATACCAGAAGCGCTACGAGGATATGGCGAAAGCCATCACCGAGGAGATGGGCGCCCCGTCCTGGCTGGCCCAGCGCGCCCAGGCGGCCATGGGCGTCGGCCACATCCAGACCGCCATCGCCGTGCTTAAGGACTACCGGTTCGAGGAAGATCGCGGCACGACCCGCATCGTCAAGGAGCCGATCGGCGTCTGCGGCTTCATCACCCCCTGGAACTGGCCGGTGAACCAGATCGCCTGCAAGGTCGCTCCGGCCCTCGCGACGGGCTGCACCATGGTGCTCAAGCCTTCAGAGGTCGCGCCCTTCAGCGGCTATATCTTCGCCGAGATCCTGCACGCGGCCGGCGTCCCGGCCGGGGTGTTCAACCTCATCAACGGCGACGGCCCCACCGTGGGCGCGGCGATCTCCAGTCACCCGGAAGTGGACATGGTGTCCTTCACCGGCTCGACCCGCGCCGGGATCGAGGTGGCCCGCGCCGCCGCCCCGACTGTCAAGCGCGTGCATCAGGAGCTGGGCGGCAAGAGCCCCAACATCATTCTCGAGGACGCCGACTTCGCTCGCGCGGTCACCGGCGGCGTGTCCTCGGTGATGATGAACTCGGGCCAGTCCTGCAACGCTCCGACCCGCATGCTGGTCCCGGCCGGCAAGATGGAAGAGGTGATCGGCATCGCCAAGGCGGCGGCGGAAGGCTTCAATGTCGGCGACCCCGCCGGCAACGCCAAGATGGGTCCGGTGGTCTCCGAGGTTCAGTGGAACAAGATCCAGGGTCTGATCCAGAAGGGCGTCGATGAAGGCGCCACCCTGGTCACCGGCGGCCCCGGCCGGCCCGAGGGCCTCGATAAGGGCTATTATGTGAAGCCCACCGTCTTCGCCAACGTCACCAACGACATGACCATCGCCAAGGAAGAGATCTTCGGCCCCGTTGTCGCCATCCTTGGCTACGACACGGTCGACGAGGCGGTGAAGATCGGCAACGACACCGAGTACGGGCTCGCCGCCTATGTCTCCGGCGGCGACCCGGCCAAGGTCCGCGCCGTGGCCTCGAAGCTTCGCGCCGGCCAGGTCAACCTCAACGGCGCCGGCCCCGACCTGATGGCCCCCTTCGGCGGCTACAAGATGAGCGGCAACGGCCGCGAATGGGGCGACCACGCGTTCGGGGAGTTCCTGGAGACCAAGGCTGTGCTCGGCTTCAACGCGCCTGCGGCGGCGGAGTAACTCTTCTCCTCCCCTGCGTAGCGGGGGAGGGGGACCACGAAGTGGTGGAGGGGGGCGTCCGCCTCAGCAGCGCCCCCTCCGTCTCGTCGCTATCGCGCCGATGCACCTCCCCCGCACGCTTCGCTACAGGGGAGGAGAACTATCCCGGCAACCGCACCACCGCCCGCAAGCCCCCTAGCGGCGACCGGTCCAGCACCAGGTCCCCGCCAAGCCCGCGCGCCACGTCCCGCGCGATGGCCAGGCCCAGCCCAACGCCCTTTTCGTTCTGATTTCGGGATTCATCCAGCCTGTTGAACGGTCGAAACGCCTCCTCGTAGCGTTCCTCGGGGATACCCGGGCCGTCGTCGTCCACCAGGATCTCCACCCCGCCGGCCGGGCTGCGCCGCGCGGCCACCTCGACCCGCTCCCCATGCACGGCGGCGTTCATCACCAGATTGGACAGGGCTCGCTTCAGGGCGTTGGGCCGCACCGCGACCTCAAGCTCGGGATCGGCGTCGACGCTGACCCGCGCCCCCGCGCGCGCCGCCCCCTCGCTGACCTCCTCGATCAAGGCCCGCAGGGAGGCCAGTTCCACCGCCTCCCCGCCCTCGCCCCGGGCGAAGGCGAGGTATTCGTCGATCATGTGCTCCATCTCGGCCAGATCGCGCTTCATGGCCTCGATGCGAGGGCTGGGCTCGGCCAGGGCCAGCTCCAGCTTCAGCCGGGTCAGCGGCGTGCGCAGGTCATGGCTGACTGAAGCCAGCAGCGTCGTCCGCTGCTCGATATGGCGCTGGATGCGCGCCTTCATAGCCAGAAACGCCTGGGCCGCCTGCCGCACCTCCCGCGCGCCCCACGGCTTGAAGGCCGGCGCATCGCCGCCCCGGCCGAAGGTGTCCGCCGCCTCGGCCAGGCGCTCGATGGCCCGCACCTGATTGCGGATGAACAGCAACGCCACCGCCGTCAGCAACAGGGTCGCCCCCGCCATCCACAGAACGAAGATATGGCCTTGCGTCGCCACCGCCCGGTCGCGCGGCGCGATGATCCGCAGAACGCCCTGATCCACCTTCACCCGGATGTCCACATAGGCCGGATAGCGGTCGGAGGCGTCGAACCAGAACGGCTCGTCCAGCCGCGCCGCCAAGGCCCGCTGCAGCGACCTGTCCACCGCCGCGAACAGCGCCGCCCGCTTGCCGATCGGCAGCTCCCGCCCCGGCTGCAGGGCGATGGAAAGCGACAGCGAATCCTCCGCCCGCTGCTCCAGCCGCGCCAGGGTCTCGGGCCGGGGATCGTCCTGATAGCTTTCCACCGCCCAGGCCACCTCGCCGGCCAGACCTTCGGACAGACGGCTGTTCACCGTCTCCCAGTGCGCGTCGAAAAACGCCCAGGTCACCGCCATCTGCATCAGCGCGATGGGCAGGATGATGATCAGCAGGCTGCGCCCGAACAGCGAAGTCGGCACATAGCGCCGCATCAGCCGGGGCCAGAATATCCTGAACCAGCGGGTCATCAATCCGGCGCCAGGCGGTATCCGATGCCGCGCACCGTCTGAAGGTAGCGGGGGTTCTTCGGGTCCGGCTCAATCTTGCGGCGCAGGCGGGTGACCTGCACGTCCACGGCGCGGCCGGTGATGTCGGCGGCGTCGCGAGCCAGATCCATGCGGTCCACCGGTTCATGGACCGCGCGGGCCAGTTGCCGCAGCAGCTCCACCTCCGCCTCGGTCAGGCGCACCGGCTCGCCCGCGCGGGTCAGCTCGCCACGCTCGGGATCGAAGGCGCAGTCGCCCATCATCAGGCTTTCCGACAGGGTCACGCGAGGACCTGCCCGGCGCAGGATCGCCTCGATGCGCAGCAGCAGCTCCTGCGGCTCGAACGGCTTGGACAGGTAGTCGTCGACGCCCAGGGTCAGGCCCTCGATCCGGTCGGAAGCGTGGTCCCGCGCGGTCAGCATCAGGATCGGGGTGCGGCCGATGTCCCCGGCGCGGGCGCGCAGGGCCTTGGTGAACGAAAAGCCGTCCTCGCCCGGCATCATCACGTCCAGCACCACCAGGTCGAAATCGAACGCGTCCATCAGCTTGCGCGCGGCCATCGCGTCGGCGGCGGCGGTGACGCGGAAGCCGGCGCGGGCGAGGTATTCCTTGATCAGGGTGCGGATACGGTCGTCGTCATCGACGACCAGCAGGTGGCGGTCACGGGCTTCGGCCGGGGTCATGCCGCTTCGCTCCGGCGAATGCCGATGGACACCCTGGGTCCGGCCAGGGCCGCCAGGATACGCCGGGCGCCGCCCACCCCGTCCAGGCCTCCGGTGCGATAGGCCTTGGCGACAACGGCGCGAAGGCGCTCGCTGATCCGGGTCTCGAAGGCCGCGCCCTCGGGCGTCAGCTCGGTCGTCCGGCGACGGGCGTCCAGATCGCCGGCGGTCTTGTGGACGTATCCGGCCTTCTCCAGGTCCGACAGGGTGCGGCTGGCCGCCTGTTTCGACAGCCCGGTCAGGCGCGCCAGCTCCTGAACGCCCACAGCCGGACGCCGCCGAAGCAGCAGGGTCGCGCGCCAGTGCGACCGGCCCAGCCCCTTGTCCTCCGCCTCCAGCGCCGCATCGACGGCCGCCCAGATTCCAGCCTCGGCCAGCAGGATCAGCTCCAGGCCGGAGTCCAGTTCATCGTCGCGAAGGATAAGCCGCGGATCGGCCGGCGCACTCATGCCAGGGTCTCCAGGATCGTGTCTCGCCGTCGGCGGACGGCCTTGCACGGTGGAGGAGAACGGCCTCCCCTGCAAGGCGACGCCCGCCCCGCTCTCGCGGGACGGGCGCCACTTCAGTTCAGGCCGGGCTTAGACCAGCCAGGCGTTGGGCCGCGGATAGGCTTCGTCCCGGGCCAGATAGACCAGGCCGACGATGGTCCGCACCAAGAACCAGATCGCGATCGCGCCCATGAACAGGCCGCTGACGACCAGGCCCGGAATGCCGATGAGCAGGAAGCTCAGCGGAATGCTGACCGCGAACACCGCGCAAGCGGCGAGGAAGGCGGCGGCCGAGATCCAGAACGTCCGGATCAGGAACGTATAGTGGCTCTTCATCTTCGGGCCGGCGGTTCCTTCCTGCACGTGGGCGAGGATCACGCCGATGATGAAGGTCAGCCCGTTCGAGAACCCGAGCAGGTACAGCGCGTAGACGATCCCCGGGAGAAGACGGTCTTCGCTGGCCGCGACGGGGGCGGCGGGAATGACGGTTTCAGGGGTGGCGTCGGTCATGTGGTCTCCTTTTCGACGCTTTGATTTTGCGGTCGAACGGCGGTCAGAAGCAAATTAAGCCTTCGACACTTTGTGAAGGATTGGAAACCTTCCACTCAAAGGCGTTGAACGCCTCAGCTTGTTTTGCGTTCGATCAGGGCTCCGTGGCTCAGCTTGTAAAAACAGGGTTAACGATCCACGGTCACACTATCGCCCGCACCGCCGCGTACTCGGCGCTAAACCATTCAATCTTCGGGGTTCTCCGCCAGATGATTCGAAATAGCCGCGTTAAGGCCCTGGCGGGCCTCAGCCTGTTGGCCGTTCTGGCCGCCTGCGCATCGCCCGCGCCGCCCCCTCCGCCGCCGCCCGTGGCCTATGTGCCGCCGCCGATCACCCTGTCGCCGCGCATCGTCGAGCAGGCCGCCGCCTATCGCGGCTACATGCAAAGTGCCGGCGCCGTTTCGGCCGGCTTCACCGACGGCCTTCAGGTCGCTCAGGCCGTGAAGACCGGCGCAGCCTATGAAAGCCGCCAGCTGGTCGCCGGCGCCGTGGCCTACGCCGCCGTGGTCGCCCTTCAGGATCCGGCCTTCGTCTCGGCCGTGCGCGAGTTCGCCGCCAACCAGGCCCAGCGCCAGCAGGTCACCCAGCAGATTCTGCGCGACCCGGCCTACGCCGCGGTCATTCGCGGCTCGGACACAGCCGCCGGCCTGATCATCTCGGCCCTCGGGACCGACGCCACCCAGGTCTACATGAACGGCCGCGCGGTGAAGCAGGCCGCCTACGACATCCAGCGCCAGAAGTGGTCCCTGGCCGCCGTCTCCAACCGCGAAGCCCGCCTGGCGGAGGCCAAGGCCCTGTCCGCCTCGCCGTCCCTGGCGTCCCAGGACGAGACCGCCCGCCTGCATCAGGTCACCACCGGAGCCACGCCCCTCGGCCTGACGCCCACCTCGGCCGCGCCGCCCTACACCCCGCTGGTGATCCGCGGCCTGGCCGTAGCCGCCCTGGCCGCCCTGGGCGAGGCGGGGGACATGCAGATGGCGACCGTGCAGCCCCTGTTGGCCGAACCCGCCGCCGGCCAGTGCCTGAACCTGGCCAAACTGAATCTCTATCAGTGCCTGGCCGTGTCCAAGCCGCACTATGAAGACGTCTTCTGCGTCGGTCAGCACATCCTGATGGACACCGGCCAGTGCCTGATCAAGGGCTCCGGCGCGGCCATGCCCTACATCCCGCCGCCTCCCGCCCCGGTGAAGGCCGCCGCCCCGACCAAGAAGAAGGCGCCGGCCAAGAAGAAGGGCTGATCGGGCCCTATTCGATTCAGAGTCGCGCGGGGCGTTGCAACGTCCCGCGCCCTCGTGTATCTAGCCGCACCCTATTCATCCGACTGTCACCGCGCGGATATCACGCGCGGCGTTTCGTTTTGAGAAAAGACCTATGGCCGAGATCGTTCTGAACGTCGAAGTCCGTGAGCGCGCCGGCACCGGCGGCGCCCGCGCGTCCCGCAATGCTGGCAAGGTTCCCGGCGTCCTCTACGGCGGCGGCAAGAACCCCGTCATGATCGAGGTTCGCTCGAACGAGTTCCGCAAGGCGCTCTATACGGGCAAGCTGTCGGGCCACCTGGTGACCCTGAAGCACGGCGACGAGACCCAGCCGGTCATCGCCAAGGACATCCAGTTCCATCCGGTCACGGACGAGCCGATCCACTTCGACCTGTACCGCGTGGACGAGTCGCAGACGATCAAGATCGAAGTGCCGGTGCACTTCAAGAACCACGAAACCTCGCCTGGCATGAAGGCCGGCGGTTCGCTGGAAGTCGTGCGTCACACGGTTGAGCTGTCCTGCCCGGCCAACGCCATTCCGGAAGAGCTGATCGTGGATCTGTCGACCCACAACATCGGCGACACCATCCGCATGTCGGAAATCAAGCTGCCCAAGGGCGTGAAGCCGGCTCTGGACCGCGACTTCGTGATCGCCAACATCAAGGTCTCGTCGGCCGCGATGTCGGAAGCCGCTGAAGAAGCCGCTGCCGAAGAGTAAGTTTCTCCCTTCGGGGCTGAACCGTTCATCGCCCGCGAAGGTCACGCCTTCGCGGGCGATTTCGTTTTGGGATCTTGAGAACACGCCATGCTGATCCTCGCCGGCCTCGGCAATCCCGAAGGCAAGTACGAGAAGAACCGCCACAACGTCGGCTTCATGGCCGTCGACGCCCTGGCGCGCAAATGGTCCACGGCTCCCTGGCGCAGCCGTTTCCAGGGCATGGCCTGCGAGGGCTCGGTCAACACCCCCGACGGCCCGGTCAAGCTGCTGCTGCTGAAGCCCAAGACCTACTACAACGAGAGCGGCCGCGCGGTGGGCGAGGCCATGAAGTTCTTCAAGCTGACCCCCGCCGACGTCATCGTCTTCCATGACGAGATCGACCTGGCCCCCGGCCGCTTCCGCATGAAGTCCGGCGGCGGCGCGGCGGGTAACAACGGCATCCGCTCCGTAACCAGCCAGATCGGCGACACCTACCGCCGCGGTCGCATCGGCGTCGGCCATCCGGGCCACAAGGACGCGGTGATGCACTACGTCCTCGGCGACTTCCACAAAGTCGACCACCAATGGCTCGACCCCATGCTCGACGCCATCGCCGACGCCCTGCCCTTCGCCGCCGCCGGCGACGACGAACGCTACCAGGCCGAAATCATGCGCCTAGCCCCGGCTCCGAAGGCGGACCCGCGGAAGCGCGAGGACTGAGGCTCGCCCACTAAAGCGGACTCTCCGGCTTGATATGTACACAATTGCGTACATATCATGATCGCGATGTACACAATTGCGTACAACGTGACCCCCGTCACGCCCGTGATGGCCAAACCGGCGGAATTTCGATGGACGTCATGACCTTTTCCGACACCCGCGCCAATTTGAAGGCGGTGATGGATCGCGTTGTGGACGATCACAGCCCCGTGGTCGTGACCCGCCAGAAGGCCGAGGCCGTCGTCATGGTCTCGCTCTCGGACTGGAACGCGATGGAGGAGACGCTCCATCTGCTGTCCAATCCGCGAAACGCTCGGCGCTTGCGCGACGCTATCGCTGAACTGGATTCCGGCGGCGGGACCGAGCGCCAGTTGATCGAACCGTGAAGGTTGTCTTCGCGTCCGCGGCCTGGCGAGATTATCTCGATTGGCATGCGGAGGATCCGAAGCAACTTGGACGCCTCAATGCCCTGATCGAGGAATGCCGACGCACGCCCTTCAGCGGCGTCGGCAAACCTGAGCCCTTGAAGGGTGAGCTCAAGGGCTTCTGGTCACGACGCATCAACCAGGAAGATCGTCTGGTCTACCGCCTAACCGGCTCCGGCAGCGATCAGCAGCTCGAAATCGCCCAGTGCCGGCATCACTACTAGGCCACTGATCCCTAATCTCAGAACTTCCCGGCGTTGAAGTCCTCCACCGCCTGGATGATCTCCTCGCGCGTGTTCATCACGAAGGGGCCGTGCCAGAAGACCGGCTCGTTGATCGGCCTGCCGGCGATCAACAGCAGGCGCGCATCGGTCTTGGCCTCGACCACGATGCGGCCGCCGGTCCCCAGGAACACGCCAGTCAGGGCGTCCACCTGATCGTTGGCCACGCGGACGGAGCCCTCATAAACCGCCAGCATGGCCGCGCGCTCGTCGCCCACCGGCTCCTCGAACCGTGCGCCAGCCGGAAGAGTGATGTCGAAATAGAGCGCGTCCACCGCGCCGCCGCCCACCGGACCGACCGAACCTTCGCTGGTCGTTCCGGCGATGGCCTTCACGGCGACCCCGCCCTCGCGGGTCTCCACGGGGATGCTGTCGGCTTCGAACTCCTGATAACCGGGCGTGCTCATCTTCAGCTCGGCGGGCAGATTCACCCACAGCTGGAAGCCGCGCATCCGGCCGTCGGTCTGCAGCGGCATCTCCGAATGGATGATCCCGCGCCCGGCGCGCATCCACTGCACGCCGCCGGTGCCGATGATCCCTTCACGGCCGGTGTTGTCCGCATGCTTCATGCGGCCCTCCAGCATGTAGGTCACCGTCTCGAACCCCCGGTGCGGGTGGTCCGGAAAGCCGCCCACATAGTCGGAGGCCTGAGCCGTGTCGAAGCAGTCCAGCATCAGGAAAGGATCGAACATCTGCGCCGCCTGCGTGCCCAGCACGCGGGTCAGCCGCACGCCGTCGCCGTCCGAGGTCGGGACGCCTTTGACCAGCTTGATGACAGGACGAACGCTGCTCATGGGAGCCTCCTTGAATCTGCGCGAATGATATCGGCACAGTTACAGATGAGTTCAAGGCCCCATTCCTCCCCCGTGCAACGGGGGAGGGGGACCGCGAAGCGGTGGAGGGGGCG
>CAJYMH010000008.1 GCA_913776195.1 uncultured Caulobacter sp. | reverse complement strand
AAGTCCTCTCGAGGAGCCCCCAGACACGATCGCGCGGAGCGGAAAGACCTTCGTCGACCCGGCACTCCAAACGCACATCGCCTGACGCAGGTCAGGCCGCTCCGCCGCCCTTCCAACCTTTCGGGTTTTCCGGTGGGGGTGCGCAGCCGTGCGCTCTCCCCCCGATTCCGCCTTCCCCAACGAAAGAAGGCCGGAAGCGTCGCTCCCGGCCTTCAGACTTACCTTGCGGTCGCCGACGCAATGAAGCGTCGGCTCGTGGCTTAGGCGAGACCCTTGATGTAGTCGCGGATGGCTTCGTCCTGGGCGTTGGCGAAGAAGTACTCTTGGAACTTCTCGCCAGCGATGGCGGCCTTCAGCAGGTCCTGATCGACGGTCTGCAGGACGGTCAGCATGTCCTTGCAGGTGGCGGCCTTCAGGCTCTTCAGGATGCCGCGGTTCTTGGCCATGATCTCGGCGCGCTCCTTGGGGTAGCCCAGGCCGCGCTCGCCGTCGAACAGCTTGCGGTAGACGTCCTGCAGGTTCAGCTCGGCCGCCCAGCCGAAGCCCTTGGCGTAGGGCATCGAGATGGCGTTGCCGTCGTTGATCTGGCCGAACAGGAAGGCGTCGGTCGGGTCGATGACCAGGCCGCAGAACACGCCCGGCATGGCGTTGGCGGCCAGCATGGAGCCCATGCCCGTGCCGCAGCCGGTGACCACGAAGTCGGCGGCCTTGGAGTTCAGCAGGATGCCGGTCAGCAGACCGTTCATCACGTAGGTCAGCGAGGCCTTATCTTCCGGCGTGTACATGCCGTAGTTGAACACCTTGTGGCCCAGCGGTTCGGCGACGGTGGTCAGGGCGTCGTGGATGACGCCGTTCTTGGCGGCCTGGCTGTTCTCGGTGATCAGAGCGATTTTCATGATTTTCTCTGGGAAGCATGTGGATTGGGGGAGCAGCCGCCGCGGCTTGCGCCGGCTGGGGCGGATTAGCGTTTGACGTCGAGGCCTTCGCCGTCCAGCAGCGCATGGACGTCCCCGGCCGAGACCAGGTTGAAGTCGCCGAAGACGGCGTGTTTCAGGGCGCCGGCGGCCAGGCCGAACTCCACCGCGTCAGCGTCGTTCATGCCCGTCAGCAGGCCATGCAGGACCCCGGCAGCGAAGGCGTCGCCGCCGCCGATGCGATCGACCACCCCGGCCAGCGGGAAGGCGCGGGTGATGTGCTCGCCCCCGTCGCGCGACAGGATCACCGCCGACAGCTCGTGATGGTCCGCCGACGGCGTCAGGCGGACGGTGGAGGTCATGCGCTTCAGGTTCGGGAACGCCTCGAAGGCGCGCTCGGCGGCCTTGCGGCGGCGCACCTGGGCGGATTCGTCCAGGAAGCTCTCGCCCAGGATTAGGGCGATGTCGCGGTCGTTGACGAAGGCCAGGTCCGCGCAGTCCAGGATCTGGCGCAGCACGGCCGGGCCGTCGCCGTTCCAGGCGGCCCACATCTTGGCGCGGTAGTTGCCGTCGAAGCTGACGGGCACGCCCAGCTTGCGGGCCGTCTGCACCGCCTTGACCACCGCGTTGGCGGCGGACGGACCGACGGCCGGGGTCACGCCGGAGACGTGGAACCAGTCGGCGCCGTCCAGCTCCTTCTCCCAGTCGATGGCGTCTTCCGAGGCCAGGGCGAAGGCGGAACCGGCGCGGTCATAGGTGACCTCAGACGGACGCACCACGGCGCCCGGCGACAGGAAGTACAGGCCCATGCGCCCCTCGACGAAGCGCAGGCTCGAGGTGTCGACCCCGTGCCGGCGCAGCTCGTCCCGGGCCGAGCGGCCCAACGGGTTGTCGGGCAGGATGGACACCGTCGCCGCATCGTGGCCGAACTTGGCCAGGGACACGGCCACATTGGCCTCCGCCCCGCCGACGCAGACATTCAACCGGGCCGACTGCAGCAGCAGCTCATTGGTGGGAGCAGAGAGGCGCAGCAGCACCTCGCCGAAGCAGACGATACGGCTCAATTCAGTCTCCAGTCAGATCAGCGGGCCAGCCAGCCGCCGTCGACCGGCAGCGTGATCCCGTGAACATAGTCCGAAGCGGCCGCGGCGAGGAAGACCGCCGCCCCGCCCAGGTCGCTCGCCTGGCTCCAGCGGCCAGCCGGGATGCGCGCCAGGATCGAAGCGTTGCGCTCGGCGTCGGCGCGCAGGGCTTCGGTGTTGTTGGTCTCCACATAGCCGGGGGCGATGGCGTTGACGTTGATCCCCTTGGCGGCCCACTCGTTGGCCAGGATCTTGGTCAGGCCCGCCAGGCCGCTCTTCGAAGCGGTGTAGGACGGCACGCGGATGCCGCCCTGGTACGACAGCAGGCTGGCGATGTTGATCACCTTGCCGCCGCCCTGCTTCAACATCTGGCGCGCGGCGGCCTGGGTCAGGAAGAACACGACCTTCAGGTTCGTATCCATCACCGCGTCCCAGTCGGCCTCGGTGAACTCGATCGAGTCCGCCCGGCGAATGATGCCGGCGTTATTGACCAGGATGTCCAGTTGGCCAAAGGCCGCGACGGTCTCGTCCACCACGCGCTGAACCGGCTCGGTGGAACCGAAGTCGGCCTTGATCGACAGGAACTTGCGGCCGGCCGCCTCGATGGCCTTCTGGGTTTCGGTCGGCTCGCTGCGGCCGGCGACGGCCACGTTCGCGCCGGCTTCCGCCAGGGCGATGGCGATGGCCTGGCCGATGCCGGTGTTGGCGCCGGTGACAAGGGCGGTCTTGCCCTCGAGGCTGAAGAGCTGGGTCATAATGGGCCTACTTGAGTTGGCAAATGTCGAGGAGATTCATGTCCGTGTAGTCGAGGTTCTCACCGCCCATCGCCCAGATGAAGGTGTAGTTGGCGGTGCCGGAACCCATGTGGATCGACCACGGCGGGCTCATGACGGCCTCTTCGTTGGCGATCACGATGTGACGCATCTCGTCCGGCTCGCCCATGTAATGGAACACCCGGTCGCTGTCGCCGAGGCCGAAGTAGAAATAGACCTCGGAGCGGCGGTCATGCAGGTGCGGCGGCATGGTGTTCCACACGCTGCCCGGCTTCAGGACGGTCATGCCCAGCAGCAGCTGCGCCGACTTGCAGGTGGTCGGCACGATGTACTGGTAGATGGTGCGCTCGTTGGAGGTCTCCAGCGCGCCCCGCTCCAGCGGGATGGCGTCGGCGAACACCAGCTTCTTGGTCTCGAAGGCGGCGTGGGCCGGGACGCTGGTGATGTAGAACTTGGCCGGGTTGGCGGCGTCGACGGCCTCGAACACCACGTCCTTGGCCCCCATGGTCACGTAGATGCCGTCGCGGGGTTCGATGTCGTAGACGACGCCGTCCACGGTCACCCTGCCCGCGCCCTCGCCGACGTTGATGGCGCCCATCTCACGGCGCTCCAGGAACGGATGACCCGCGGCCGAGGCGGGCTCCGTCTGGTGCGGCAGGACCACCGGCTTGCTCACCGGCGCCGCGCCGCCGACCACGAAGCGTTCGTTGTGCGAGTAGTTCAGGCTGACGCCATCCTCCTCGAACAGGTCCTGCATCAGGTAGCGGTCGCGCAGCTCGTCATTGGTGACGCCGAACATCATGTCCGGGTGCGTGGCGTGATAGGTTTTGGCGAACATCTCGTCCTCCAGAGGTCTAGGCGGCGGCCGGCGTCGCGGTCAGCGGCTGATCCAGCTTGTAGGCCTTCTTCGGCAGGTTGTAGGCCAGATCGACGACGGTTTCCGCCGCGTCGTCCAGGTCCATCCGATGCTCCGCGACCATCCGGGCCAGGAAGGCGCTGTCCACGCGACGCGCCACGTCGTGGCGGGCCGGGATCGACAGGAAGGCGCGGGTGTCGTCGTTGAAACCGACGGTGTTGTACAGGCCGGCCGTCTCGGTGACCTGCTCGCGGAAGCGCATCATGCCTTCCGGACTGTCGTGGAACCACCAGGACGGACCCAACTTCAGGGTCGGATAGTGGCCGGCCAACGGCGCCAGTTCGCGGCTGTAGGTCGTCTCGTCCAGGGTGAACAAGATGATCGACAGGCGCGGATCGTTGCCCAGCTTGCCCAGCAGCGGACGCAGGGCCTGGACGTATTCCGTCTTGGCGGGGATGTCCGCGCCCTTGTCGCGGCCATAGGCCTCGAACAGCTGGCGGTTATGGTTGCGGGTCGAGCCGGGGTGGATCTGCATGACCAGACCGTCGTCCAGGCTCATCTTGGCCATCTCGGTCAGCATCTGCGCCCGGAACAGCTCGGCCTTCTCGGGCGTCACGTCGCCCTTCAGCAGGCTGAGGAACAGCGCCTCGGACTCAGCCGCCGACAGGTCCGCCGTAGCCGCCGTCGGGTGGCCGTGGTCGGTTGAGGTGGCCCCGGCGGCGATGAAGTCCGCCCGGCGCGAACGGTGCGCTTCCAGGTAGCCGGTCCAGCTATAGACGTCATGGCCCGACACTTCGGCGAAGCGCTGCATGGCGTCGCCGAAACGCTCGTCCTCGAAGTCGATGACCGCGTCCGGGCGATAGGCGGTGACTACTCGGCCCTTCCAGCCGCTGTCGCGGATGGCGTGGTGATGGTTCAGGCTCTCGTGCGGGCCTTCGGTGGTGGCCAGCAATTCGATGTTGAAGCGGTCGAACAGCGCGCGGGGCCGGAAGGCGTCCGTCGCCAGCTGCGCGTTGATCTCGTCGAAATACTTATCCGCGGTCTCTTCGCTCAGGCGATCCTTCAGCCCGAACACTTTGGAGAAGACGTAGTTCAGCCACAGCCACGAAGGGGTCGCGCGGAACAGATGGAAATTCGAGGCGAAAAGCTTCCAGGCCTTGCGCGGGTCGGTGTTCGGCACGCCGGCCTTCGACGGGACGCGCAGGTCCTTCAGGTCGATGCCCTGGCTGTAGAGCATCCGGTACAGATAGTGGTCCGGCGCCAGCAGCAGGTCGCATGCGTCCTCGAACGGCGCGTTGGTGGAGAACCAGGACGGGTCCGTATGGCCGTGCGGGCTGATGATCGGCAGCTTTTCAACCAGACCATAAAGCTCCCGCGCGATCGCGCGTGTGGTCGGGTCGGCCGGAAACAGGCGGTCGTCGTTGAAGATCAGCGGCTGGGCCATCGGGGGATGCTCCTGGGTTTCCGGCGCGGGCGTTTCAGTGTGCCCGTTCTGAGGGCGTGGTAACCGGTGTCATAGATTGAAGCAAGCTTGAGGGCTCACTTACTGGGCGGCGGCCCCGAAGACTCGCGCACGACGAGCGAGGGGGCGATACGTTCCGGCTCCGCCTTCAGCTCGCGCGGCTCCTGGCCGCCGGCGATCAGCTTCAGGGCGGCCATCCGGCCCACCTCCCGGGTGGGGATGCGGATGGTGGTCAGGGGCGGCCAGACGCGCGATGCGATCTGGAAGTCGTCGAAGCCGATCACGGTCAGGTCGGCTGGCACGTTCAGTCCGGCGCGTCGCGCCGCCTGCAGGGCGCCGGCGGCCATCTCGTCATTGCCGCAGAAGATCGCGGTGGGGCGCGGACTGAGCTTCAGCAACTCCTCCGCGGCGGTCAGGCCCGTCTCGAAGGTGTAGGCGGCGTTGGCCACAAAGTTCGGCTCAAGCTTGAGCCCCGCCTCGTTCAACCCGTCCTCGAAGCCTCCGCGGCGCTCGTGTGACGAACGAAAGGTGTCGGGACCGGAGATGAAGGCGATTCTGGTGTGACCCAGTTCGGTGATGTGCTTGGCGGCTTGGTGGGCGCCCAACCGGTCGCGGCCGACGATCATGCGGTCCGGGTCGTCCAGTTGCACCGAGGCGATGCGGATATATTCGCAGCCGATCTCGCGCAGCAGCCGCCCCACCCGCTCGTCTTCCGACACCGACGGCGTGACCACCACGCCATACAGGCGCTGGCGCTCGATGAAGGTGCGCAGGTCGGTCAGGAAGTGCGGGCTGGCCCGGTCGCACGGGTGCACCACCAGCTCGAACCCCGAGCCCTTCATGCCGTCCAGCAGCCCCTGCTGCATGTTCACGACATACTGAGGGTTCGGGTTGTCGTAAATCATGCCGATCAGGAACGACCGGCGAAACGCCAAGCCCCGGGCTTGTGGATCGGGCTCGTATCCGTGCTCGGCGATGACCGCCTCGATCCGCTCGCGGGTTTCATCCCGCACGGATGGCGACTGATTGATGACCCGTGACACCGTTTTCTTCGACACGCCGGCCAGGCGCGCGATGTCGTTGATCGTCGGGCGCTTACGGCTGGAATCCGCGTCGAGGTTCGGCCCCTCGGGCGAATGATCGTCAGGCGTCTTGGATGCGGTCACGGCGGTCCGATCAACTTGGTCTAGTTCTGTTTTCTTAGCCTGATCGCACGTCCGACTACAAACCCTGTCAAGAAAGCGCTATTGTTGATTATGACACCGGTTACCTAGACCAGAAGACACGGTGCATCGGGAAGGAAAATGGCGTCTGCAACCACCTCGACCGACCATGTGATTCATCACGTGGACCCTCGCGATCACGTCGCGACCGCCCTGCGCGACCTGCGGGCGGGCGAAATCGTGGTCTCGGACGGCCAGACGATCACGATCCGCGCCGACATCCCAAAAGGCCATAAGGTCGCCGTGCGCGACGCCGCCGTGGGCGAAGATGTCTGCAAATACGGCTGGCCCATCGGCCGCGCGACCCAAGCGATCGCGGTCGGCGACCACGTCCACGTCCACAATGTCGAAACCAAACTTTCCGACGTGGAGACCTACACCTACCAGCCCTCCGTCGACGCCATCGGTCACGACCTGGAGGCCGGGACCTTTATGGGCTACCGCCGCAAGAACGGTCGCGTCGGCACCCGCAACGAGATCTGGGTGCTATGCACCGTCGGCTGCGTGGCTAACACCGCCCGCCGCATCGCCGAAAAGGCCGCGACGCGTTTCGCCGGCCGCATCGACGGCGTCCACGCCTTCCCTCACCCGTTCGGCTGCTCGCAGCTGGGCGGCGACCTCGACCACACCCGCAAGCTGATCGCCAGTCTGGCCGCCCACCCCAACGCCGGCGGCGTCCTGATCCTCGGCCTCGGCTGCGAGAACAACCAGCTGTCCAAGCTGCTGGAGACGGCGCCGGATATCGACCGCGACCGTCTGCGCTATTTCACCACCCAGAACGTCGCCGACGAACAGGAAGACGGTCTCGCCGCCGTCGAGGAACTAGTCGCCCTGGTCGAAAAAGACCGGCGCGAGCCCTGCCCGATCTCCGATCTCGTGGTCGGTCTGAAGTGCGGCGGATCGGACGGCTTCTCCGGCGTCACCGCCAACCCTCTGGTCGGCCGCATCGCCGACAAGGTGGCCGACGCTGGCGGCACTCCGGTCCTGACCGAAATTCCAGAAGTGTTCGGCGCCGAACGTATCCTGATGGCCCGCGCCGCTAACCAGGGCGTGTTCCAGGACCTCGTTTCCGTGGTGAACGACTTCAAGCAGTACTTCATCGACAACCACCAGCCGATCTACGAGAACCCATCGCCCGGCAACATCGCCGGCGGCATCACCACGCTTGAGGAAAAGTCCCTCGGCGCCGTGCAGAAGGGCGGCCGCGCCCAGGTGGTCAACGTCATTCGTTATGGCGAGAAGATCGGCCCTCACGGCCTGACCGTGCTGGAAGCCCCCGGCAATGACGCGGTGTCCTCCACCGCTCTCACCGCCGCCGGCGCGACCGTCATCCTCTTCACCACCGGCCGCGGCACGCCGCTCGGTTTTCCCGCCCCGACGCTCAAGATCGCCTCCAACAGCGGTCTGGCGGGACGCAAGCCAGGCTGGATCGACTTCGACGCCGGCGTGGTGCTCGAGGAAAAATCCATGGACGACGCGGCGAATGACCTCATGGCCCTCGTCGTCGAGACCGCCTCGGGCAAGGCCACCAAGGCCGAAATCAACGGCGAGCGTGAAATCGCCATCTGGAAGCAGGGCGTAACCCTTTGACCAAACTTCTTCTTTCGACCCTGTCCGAAGCGTCGGCCAAGGTGCTTCAACCTGCTTATGATCCGGCCGCCGTGGATATCGGCGTGGTTCACTTCGGTCCGGGCGCCTTCCACCGCGCTCACCAGGCCTTCTACTTCGACGCCCTGCTGGCCAAGGACCCGCTCTGGGGGATCAGCGGCGTCTCCCTGAAGAGCCCCGGCGTCCGCGACGCCCTGGCCCCGCAGGAAGGCCTCTATGTCCTGGCGCAGCTCGACGCAGAGACCACCTTCCGCGTGATCGGCGCGATCCGTGAAGTTCTGGTGGCCTCGGAAGATCCGGAGACAGTCTTCGCCCGCCTGGCCGCCCCGACGACCAAGATCGTCACCATGACCGTCACGGAGAAGGGCTACTGCCTGGGCAGCGACGGCAAGCTGGACCTGTCCAACACCGACATCGCCCACGACCTGGCCGAACCGCGGCGTCCTGACAGCGTCATCGGCTACGTCGTCGAAGGCCTGCGCCGCCGCCGCGACGCCGGCTTGGCGCCCTTCACGGTCATTAGCTGCGACAACCTCGCTGACAACGGCCACAAGCTGCGCGACGCGGTCGTCGCATTCGCCGGCAAGCTGGACGCCGGCCTCGGCGAATGGATCGCGGCGAACACCGCCTTCCCCCGTACGATGGTCGACAGCATCACCCCCGCCACCGACGACGCCCTGCGGGCTCGCGTAGCGGCGGAGACCAGCTTCGACGACGCCTGGCCGATCCAGCGCGAAGCCTTCGTGCAATGGGTGGTCGAGGACGTCCTGCCCGCCAACGCCCCGGACCTGGCCTCGGTCGGCGTGACCCTGACCAACGACGTGGCCGCGTTCGAGGGCGCCAAGCTGCGCCTGTTGAACGGCGCGCACTCCACCCTGGCCTACGTCGGCTCTCTGAAGGGCTACGAGACTGTGGGCGAGGCCATGGGCGACGCCGAACTGGCCGGCCTTGTCCGCAGCATGATGCTGGAAGACATCGCCCCCAGCCTCAGCACCCCGCCCGGTCTCGACATCCCGACCTATGTGGAGGCCATCCTCGGTCGCTTCCGCAACCCGGAGATTCGTCACCTGCTGTCCCAGATCGCCTGGGACGGGTCCAAGAAGCTGCCGTTCCGAATCTTGGAGACCACGGCCGAGGCGCTGGCCGCCGGCCGGCCGGTGGACCGCCTCGCCCTGCCGATCGCCGCCTGGATCGCCTTCATCGTCGCCAAGGCCGAAGCCGACACCCCACCGGTCGATCCGCTGGCGGACAAGCTCATGGTCCTGGGAAAGGCCGCCACCGGCGGACCCGAGGACGTGGACGCCTTCCTCGGCCTTACCGAGATTTTTCCGCCTTCACTGGCCGCCGACCCGATCTATTCAGACGCGGTAAAGGCGGCCTATGAACAGCTATCGCAAGGGTGACGGTTGAATTGTCAATGACACCGGTTTCCCTTACACACGACGACAATCAACAACCCTCAGGGAATAGGGAGCGTAACGGAGTGGACGCAGTACGGACCGCAACGGCCGCCTCGACGATCGCCAAGACACTTGTAGAGGCGCGTCTGTCCGCCACCGCCCTCCCCGGTTATCCCGGCGAGACGCCGGCGACCATGGACGACGCCTATGCTATCCAGGACATCGCCATCGACCTTTATCCGGCGGAAGTCGGCGGCTGGAAGGTGGGGCTCATCGCCCCGGCACTGCGCGCCGAACTGGGCGCCGAACGCCTGGCTGGCCCGGTGTTCAAGAACAACATCTGGACCATCGGCGAGGGCGAAAGCTTCCCCCTGCCGGTGATCCCCAAGGGCTTCGCCGCCGCCGAGGCTGAGTTCATCGTCCGCGTCGCCAAGGACGCACCGGCCGACAAGGTCGACTGGTCCTATGAAGACGCCGAAGCCTATGTCGGCGCCGTCCATATCGGCTTTGAGCTGGCCGGCAGCCCGCTGCCGGACATCAACGCCATGGGCCCTCGGGTCGTCGCCTCCGACTTCGGCAACAACGCCGGCCTCATCGTCGGTCCGGAGATCAAGGACTGGCGCGAGAAGGGCTGGGAAAACCTGCCCTGCGAAACCTGGATCGACGACAAGTTGATCGGTTCGGGCACCGCCGCCAGCATTCCGGGCAGCCCGATCGAAGCTTTCCGCTTCCTGATCGAGAACTGCGCCCGCCGGGGTCATCCGCTGAAAGCCGGCGATCTGATCACCACCGGCGCCGCTACCGGCGTTCACGAGATTTTCCTCGGGCAATCGACTGTTGTGCGCTTCGGCGAGTATGGCGAGATTGCCTGCTCCACGGTCAAGGCTGAGCCGGCCTCGGTCTAACGCAGAACATCAGGGATGAACGGCGCTCCCTGTTCCGGGAGCGCCAGGGACAGGCAGAGAGTTCATGAGCGATGCAAAAGCGGGAGGCTTCACCCCTCCCCCGGTCTCCGAAAGAATTACCAAGTTCCGTTGGGTGATCGTCGGCCTGCTGTTCGCGGCCATGGTCATCAACTATGTCGACCGGCAGACCATCGGTCTGCTCAAGGCCGACCTCTCCAAGGAGTTCGGGTGGTCGGAAACTGACTACGCCGACACCGTCTTCTGGTTCCAGGCCTCCTACGCGATCGCCTACGTGATCTGGGGTCGGGTGATCGACAAGATCGGCGCGCGCTACGGCTTCGCCATCGCCTTCGCGATCTGGCAGGTGGCGCACATCGCCCACGCCGGCGCGCGCGGCTTAACCGGCTTCATCTTCGCCCGCATCGCGCTGGGCGCCGGTGAAGGCGGCGGCTTCCCGGGCGGCATCAAGGCGGTGGCCGAGTGGTTCCCCAAGAAGGAACGCGCCTTCGCCACCGGCCTCTTCAACGCCGGCACCAACATCGGCGCCATCGTCACCCCGCTGGTCGTGCCCGTGGTGGCCCTGACCTGGGGCTGGCAGATGGCCTTCATCGTCACCGGCATCGCCGGCCTGGTGTGGCTGCCGATCTGGCTGCTGGTCTACCGCAGCCCGCAAGAACACAAGCGCGTCTCCCCGGGCGAACTAGCCCACATCACTCAAGACCCCGCTGACCCGGTCGAGAAGATCGGCTGGTCGAAGATCCTGACCAAGCGTGAAACCTGGGCCTTCGCCTTGGGCAAGTTCCTAATCGACCCGGTCTGGTGGATGTTCCTCTTCTGGCTGCCGGACTTCCTCGGCAAGCGCCATGGCCTGGACCTGAAGAGCTTCGGCCCGCCGTTGATCGCCATCTACCTGCTGTCGGATGTCGGCAGCGTCGGCGGCGGCTGGCTTTCGTCCAAGTTCATGAACATGGGCTGGAGCATCAATAAGGCCCGCAAGATCACCATGCTGATCTGCGCCCTGCTGGCGGTGCCGGTGGCCTTCGCCGCCTTCGCTGACAACCTCTGGATCGCCGTGCTGATCATCGGCGTCGCCACCGCGGCCCACCAGGGCTTCTCGGCCAACCTCTACACCTTGCCAGGCGACGTTTTCCCGCGCGGCGCGGTGGGCTCCGTCGTCGGCATCGGCGGCATGCTGGGCGCCTTCGGCGGCATGGCCATGGCCAAGTACGCCGGCTACGTCCTGGATCAGATCGGCACCTATACGCCGATCTTCATCCTGGCGGCCTCGGCCTATCTGATCGCCCTGGCGGTGGTTCACCTGCTCATGCCGAAGATGGACCCGGTCAAGATCTGACCGGCCCACAACGGCTGAAGATCAGCGGCGGCGCTCTTTCGAGCGCCGCCGTTTTTCGTTGGATCAGCCTGCCGGCAGGATCGTCATCAGACCCCGGGCGAAGCCGGACGGCGCGACGGTCAGGTGGTCCTCGCCCGGCAGAACGTCCGAGCTGATGGTCAGGCCGGGATAGCCGCGCGACTTCAGGTTATGCTCGAACAGCTTCATGTCGCCCACCAGATCGGCGTCGGTGTTGTAGCGCTCGTCGCCGGGCTTCGGCGTCTCGAACCCGCCGACGTACATGAACACCTTGGCCGGCAAATCCTTGTGGCTCAGGGCGTAGTCAGCCTCAACCTTCAGCATGTGCTTCTTGTCAAACCAGAAGGACGGGCTGCCCAGGACGTAGCCGCTGAACAGGCCCGGCTCCTCCAGCAGGAACTCGGCGCCCAGCAAGCCGCCGTAAGAATGGCCGAGGATGGTCCGCTTCGCGGGATCGGCGCGGAACTTCCCCTCCACGAACGGCAGGACCTGCTCGCGGATGTATTGGCGATAGGCTGCGGAGCCGCCATGCACCTCACCCGGCGGCGAACTGCTCGGACCATTGGGCGTCGGCGTATAGTCGCGGCGGCGGCTGGATGCGCCCTTGTCGCCCTCGGCGTAGGACATCCCCACCAGGATGAAGTCGTCGACCTTGGGCCGGTCCAGGTTCAGCCGTCGCACCATCGAGCGGATCACCGGGAAGGCGTAGTCGGCGTCCGTCACATAGAGCACCGGATAGCGCCGCTGCGCGTCGATCTCGTAGGAGGCCGGCAGGCTGACGAAGACCTGGTACTTTCGACCGGACACCGGGTCCGGCACATCCCAGACCTGAGTGCCCGTCAGGACATAGGGCGCGCCATTCCCAGGCTGCGCCGTGGTCACTGCGGACGTTTGCGTTGTCCGCACCGCGCTGTTCTCGGTCTTGCCACACCCCGAGACGGCGATCGCCGCCGTCGCCGCCAGAACCATCAACCGCATGCATTCTCTCCCCTAGAGCTTCACCATAAGAGGCTTCACGGAGGAATGTGGCGGGGGCTGGGCGACTACTTGCGGCCCTTGGGGACGTCGATGACCAGATTGTCGATAAGCCGGGTCTTGCCGAAGCGTACGGCCATAGACGCTAGGACCTCACCCGACAGACGATCCTCGATCTCCTTAAGGGTGAGATTGTCCGTCAGGCTGACATAGTCGACCTCAGCCGAGGGCTCCTCGGCGATGGTCCGGCGCATAGCTTCGCGCACCGCCTCGGCCTTGCGCTCGCCGCGCTCCACCAGAATGCGCGCCAGGGTCAGAGCCCTGAACAGCACCCGCGCCGACTGGCGGTCGGCCGGGGACAGGTACACATTGCGGCTGCTCATGGCCAAGCCGTCCGGCTCGCGCACCGTCGGGCAGATCACGATCTGCGCCGGGATCGACAGGTCCAGGGCCAGCTTGCGGATCACCGCCGCCTGCTGGGCGTCCTTCTGGCCGAAATAGGCGCGGGTCGGCTGGACGATGTTCAGCAGCTTGGCCACCACAGTCGCCACGCCGTTGAAGTGGCCCGGGCGTGAACCGCCCTCCAGCCCTTCGCTGACCGCGCCCACCGTGATGCTTGTGTCGAAGCCCTCGGGGTACATCTCCGCCGGCTCCGGGGTGAACACCAGATCGACGCCGGCCGCCTCCAGAAGCGACAGGTCGCGCGGCAGGTCGCGAGGATAGCGCGACAGGTCCTCGTTCGGACCGAACTGGGTCGGGTTCACGAAGATGCTGGCCGCGGCGGCCCCGCACTCTTCCTTGGCCCGCTTCATCAGGCTGATATGGCCCTCGTGCAGGTAGCCCATGGTCGGGGCGAAACCGAGATCGCCAAGGCGCGCCCGTTCGACGCGAAACTCGGCGATAGTGGAGACGACCTTCATCATGCGCCCTTTAGGGCTTCGGCCAACTCGGCCGGATCGATCTTGCTGCTGTTGGCGTCGGTCGGGAACGTCCCCCCCCGCACCTCATCGGCATAGGCGCGCACTGCGCCCTCGATGGCCGCGCCGACGTCGGCGAACTGCTTGGCGTGGCGAGGCGGTTTGTCGCCGTACAGGCCTAGCAGGTCGTGCCACACCTGCACCTGACCGTCACAGCCGGCGCCCGCGCCGATGCCGATGGTCGGAACGCTCAGGCGCTTGGTGATCTCGGCCGCCAGGGCCGCCGGGGCCAGTTCAATGACGATGGCGAAGGCGCCCGCCGCCTGCAGGGCCACGGCGTCGTCCAGCATGCGCCGCGCATCGGCGGCCGCCTTGCCCTGCACCTTCAAACCGATCTGGTTCACCGACTGCGGCGTGAAGCCGATATGGCCCATGACCGGGATGCCCAGGTCCACCAGCTTGCGGACGATGGGCGCGATCGAGGCGCCGCCTTCCAGCTTCACCCCCGCGACGCCGGCTTCCTGCAGCAGGCGGCCCGCCGACCGCACGGCCAAGGCCTCGTCCGCGTAGCTCAGGAACGGCAGATCGGCCAGAACCAGCGCCCTGCCCGCCCCACGCACCACGGCAGCCGCGTGACGGACCATGTCGTCCACAGTCACCGGCAGGGTCGTGCCGTGACCATGGACCACCATGCCCAGGCTATCGCCCACCAAAAGCACCGGAACGCCCGCCCGCTCGGCCAGGATCGCCGAGGTGTAGTCATAGGCGGTCAGCATGGCGATCTTCTCGCCCCGGGCCTTCATGGCGGCCAAGTCGAGGGTCGTCACGGACTTCTGCGAAATCGTCGCGGACATAGGTTATCACACGTAAGCTGACAAAGCGGGTCGAGGTCCCTATATCACGCGCCAAGACGGCGCCCACACGAACCGTCGCCCGCAGGTCGAGATAGAGAGTTGTTCATGCGCGTCCTGATGCGCTCGAAAATCCACAACGCCACGGTCACCGAGGCCAACCTGGCCTATGTCGGGTCGATCACCATCGACCAGGACCTGCTGGACCACGTCGATCTGTGGGCGGGCGAGAAGGTGCTGGTCGTCTCCAACACCAGCGGCGCGCGCCTGGAGACCTATGTCATCGCCGGCCCGCGCGGCTCGGGCTGCATCTGCGTGAACGGCGCAGCCGCCCACCTGATCGGCGAGGGCGAGCAGGTCATCATCATCGCCTTCGAGATCACCGACAAACCGGTAGAGCCGAAGGTCATCCTGGTGGACGAGAAGAACCGCTTCGCGCGGTCGCTGGTCGAGGAACCCTCGACCGTCATCGCCTAGACGCGATTCCCTAGTTTAGGGCTGCGCCGGGCTTTCCTGGCGCGGCTCTTCCTGGCCGCCGGCCGGGCTGGTGGCGGCGATCTGGCCGCCGGACTGGTGGCCCGGGCCGCTTATGCCGAAATAGGCGATCGCGCCGACGATCAGCACGCCGACCACGCCCAGGATCACCCAGCCGCGCTTGACCGAACCCTGCATCTTCTCCGCCATGGCGATCTCCTTTGCGGAGGAACCCGGGGCTGGCGGGCTTGGTTCCAAATCGACGACTTCCGCCCTTGCGGCGAAGCATCCCCCCGACTATGGTCCGCGCCGCTTCGACCGGCGCCCCGCGCCAACGAGCGGGCCGGTAGCTCAGTGGTAGAGCATTCGACTTTTAATCGAATGGTCGTGAGTTCGAACCTCACCCGGCCTACCAATCTTCATGAACCTCGCGGATCATCCCCCGGCCCACGCGCGGCGGTAGTGGCTTGATCATCATCCCTGGTTCAAACTCCGGCCCATGAAGTTCGATCGCCCCGTCTATTGGCTCTATGGCGGCGTCATCGCGCTGTTCGTCGTCATGACCGCCCTGCGGCTGCTTGGCGGGGCGGAGAGATGGGGTTAGGCGGCCGATTGGGCGGCGGCGGGCGCGAGCGTGCTGGTTGTTTTCGTGACCCTCGAGCTGGCGACGGCTGAGCGCCGGACGATCGAGACCCGCCGGCACGCCGAGCGTCTGAGCATGCTGGACGCTGTGGAAGGGGTGGTTCAGGCAGTGACCCGCCACACGGCCGTCATTCGGAACGCCGCCAAGAGCCGCGACCATCGGCACATCAGGGCGATCAGCACGCTTTCCAAACTGGAGAGCGTCTCAAACGACGACTGGAAGGATTTTGACCGAGCGCTGAACCGATCCGCTGATGCGGAGCAGAAGTTCTCCGCCGCCCTCGCCGCGGCACGGGCCTGAGCATCCGGAGTATACCTTTGTAACGTCACCGTTCCGCCGTTGCCGTGACTTCACGGCCGGCGGTATCTTCGCCTCATGCGCACGCTCATCATCGCCCTCGCCGTCGCCTTCCCTGCGGTCGCCCTCGCCCAGCCATCGCGCGACGACGACTCCCGAATCAAGACCACCGGCGAGGCCAACAGCGAAAGCATCCAGGGGGCGGCCCAGGCGCCGCTGCGCGACTTCAACGTGGTGCGCACCAAGATCCCGCCGATCCTGCTGGAGGTCATGCACGACCCCTATGAGCGGCCCATGCCCGCCACCTGCCGCCGGATCGCCGATCTGGTCCGACCGCTGGACGAAGCCTTGGGCGTCGATCTGGATCAATTGCCGGCGGGCGAGGACGAGGACCTGCTGGATCGCGGCAAGACCATCTCCTACGGCGTCATGGCCGGTGTGGCGTCGAGCTTCATCCCATTCCGGGGCGGCGTCCGCATGCTGACGGGCGCCGAGCGGCATGATCGGCTGGTGGCGGCCGCCATCACCTCGGGCAACGTCCGCCGCGCCTATTTGAAAGGTCTGGGCGAATCCAAGGGCTGCAATCCGCCAGCCACCCCGACCCATGTGAAAAGCAGCATCCCGCGCGAGGAAAAACGCTCCGGGCCGAAGTACCCGGTCCGCTAGCCGCCCTTGGCGGCCAGATGCCGTTCCCGGAAGCTTTTCCGGAACGCCTCGAACCGCCCCTCCTCGATGGCCGCGCGCATGGCGGACGTCAGGGTCTGGAAGAAGGCGATGTTGTGCCAGGACAGCAGGACCTGGCCCAGGATCTCGTCCGACCTCACCAGGTGATGCAGGTACGCCTTCGAATAGGCGCTGCTGGCCGGACAGGCGCTCGCCTCATCCAGCGGCATGTCATCCTCGGCGAAGCGGGCGTTCTTCAGGTTGATCGCCCCGTCCCAGGTCCAGGCCTGGCCATGACGGCCCGAGCGGGTCGGCAGGACGCAGTCGAACATGTCGACGCCCCGCGCCACGGCCTCGACCAGGTCAATCGGCTTGCCCACGCCCATCAGGTAGCGCGGCCGGTCGGCCGGCAGCATGGCGGGCGCATAGTCGAGCACCTCGCACATCGCCTCGTGCCCCTCGCCCACCGCGAGGCCGCCCAGGGCGTAGCCGTCGAAGCCGATCTCCTGAAGCCGCTCAGCCGATTCCCGACGCAGGTGCTCGAAAGTCGAGCCCTGCTGGATGCCGAACAGCGCCTGGCTGTCACGGGCCCCGAACGCCGCCTTGGACCGCGCGCCCCAGCGGGCGGACAGCAGCAGCGCCTCGCGGGCGCGCTTCTCCTCCGCCGGCCAGGCGACGCATTCGTCCAGTTGCATGACGATGTCGCTGCCCAGCAGGTCGGCCTGGATCTCGATCGACCGTTCCGGCGTCAGGATGTGCTTGGATCCGTCGATGTGGCTGGCGAAGGTCACCGCCGCTTCGGTCACCTTGCTGATGCCCGACAGACTCATCACCTGGAAGCCGCCGCTATCGGTGAGGATCGGCTTGTCCCACCGCATGAACTTGTGCAGTCCGCCCAGGCGCTTCACCCGCTCGGCCGTGGGCCGCAGCATCAGGTGATAGGTGTTGCCCAGGATGATGTCCGCGCCGGTCTGAGCCACCTGATCCACAGTCAGGGCCTTGACCGTGCCCGCCGTGCCCACGGGCATGAAGGCCGGAGTGCGGATGTCGCCGCGCGAGGTCTTCAGCACACCCGTGCGGGCTCCGCCGTCGGTCGCTTTCAGTTCGAAGGGAAAGGCTGCCATCAGGCGGCCCGCCATAGCAGGCTGCCGTCGCCATAGGAATAGAAGCGGTAGCCGTCGGCGATGGCGTGCTCATAGGCCGCGCGCATCACGTCCTGCCCGGCGAAGGCGCTGACCAGCATGAACAGGGTCGATTTGGGCAGGTGGAAGTTGGTCATCAGTCCATCGGCGGCGCGGAAGCGATAGCCGGGGGTGATGAAGATCGCCGTGTCGTCGGCGAACGGCTTGATGATCCCATCCTCGCCCGTCGCGCTTTCCAGCAGGCGCAGGGACGTCGTGCCGACGCAGATGATCCGCCCGCCCGCCGCATGCACCGCGTTCAGCGCATCGGCCGTCTCGCGCGGCACTACGCCGAACTCGGCGTGCATCTTATGCTCGGACACATCGTCGGTCTTCACGGGCAGGAACGTCCCCGCTCCCACATGCAGCGTGACGAAATGGGTCGAGACGCCCCGCTCGCGGATCGCCGCCAGCAGGTCCGGCGTGAAATGCAGTCCGGCGGTCGGGGCCGCGACGGAGCCGTCCTCGCGGGCGTAGACGGTCTGATAATCGCTGCGGTCCTGGGCGTCTTCGCCCCGTTTGGCGGCGATATAGGGCGGCAGGGGCATGTCGCCCCGCGTGTTGATGGCCTGGTCAAGGGCCGGCCCGGACAGATCGAAGGCCAGCAGCACCTCGCCGCCGTCGTGCTTCTCGATCACCGTGGCGTCGAGCCGCTCGCCCTCGCAGGCGCGATCCCCGGTCTGACCGAAGACGACACGGTCGCCGACCTTCAGGCGCTTGCCAGGCCGCATGAAGGCCGTCCAGCGGTCGGCGGCCACGCGCTTGTGCAGGGTGGCTTCAACGACCGTGACATTGCCGTCCCGCTCCCTCGTGCCCGACAGCCGCGCTGGAATGACCCGCGTATCGTTGAACACCAAGGCGTCGCCAGGCTGCAGCAGCCCAGGCAGATCACGGACGATCAGGTCCCGCAGCTTTCCATTTGGCAGTCCCTCGCCTGGCTGGACCAGCAACAGACGCGCGGAGTCGCGCGGTTGGGCCGGCCGCAGAGCGATGCGGTCTTCTGGCAGCTCGAAGTCGAAATCGGACAGTCGCATTGGGCGCGGTCAAGGCCACGGCGCGCGGATCAGGTCAAGCACAAGGCGCCGGCCTGGAAGCCGCGTCACCATCGCCAAGCTTCCGCAAACGCTTGCGAAATAACGTGCTAGAGGCACGCCGTGAGACTCATTTTGAACCTTGCCCTGCTGCTTCTGCGCGCCGGCGCCCTGGCGGTAGCCTTGGGCTGCGCGCTGCTCGCGATCGCCGCACAGGGCGGACGTTGGTCCGCCACGCTGGACACCGCCGCGCATTTCTCGCCGTTGTGGCTGGTTGGCGGTTTGCTGGCCGGCGCGCTCGGCGCGCTGGTTTCGCGGAGTGAAGAGCGCCGCGCGACCGTGGCGGTAGCCACGACCGCTGTGGTGCTGTCGGCGCTTCAGATGACGCCAGAGCTTTGGGCCCGCGCCACGCAAAAGACAGTGCAGCCGCCGAAGGGCGCCCAGACCCTGAAGGTCATCCAGTTCAACGCCTGGGGCGAAAATCAGGACCCCGTGGGCTCCGCGGACTGGGTCATCGCCCAGGACGCCGACATCGTGCTGTTGGAAGAGAGCTATGGCGCTGGCGGGGTGTTCCACAAACGGCTGCGGGCGGCGTACCCCTACCGAACGGGGTGCCCCAAGGGCCGGCCGTGCCACAACCTGATCCTCAGCAAGCTCAAGCCGACCGAGCGAGGCGACTTCGCGGAAAGGCCCGGCGCACGGAACGGCACCGCCTTCCTATCAGTGCTCTACGCCCGCTTTGGACAGGGCGAGGACGCTTTCACCGCCATGAATGCTCACTATGGCTGGCCCTGGCCGGCCGGCTACCAGCAGGAGCAATCGGCGGCCCTGGCGGAAAAGCTCAAGAGCTTTGACCGCGACAAGCTGATTCTTACCGGCGACTTCAACTCAACGCCCTGGTCTTTCACCCTGCAGCGGCAGGACAAGACGTTCGGCATGGACCGCCGCACTCGCGCACTGCCCAGCTGGCCGGCGCGCTTTGGGCGGACAGGCTTCCAGCCGCTGTTTCCGATTTTGCCGATTGATCACGTCTACGCCGGCAAGGCCTGGCGGACGGTGAAGGTCGAGCGGGGTCCGAGACTAGGCTCGGACCACCGCCCGGTGGTCGTCACATTGACGCGCGCCAGCCGTTAGGCGTCGGCGGCGACCTTGAAGCTGATGATCTTGCCGGGGTTCTGCGGCGGCTCGCCGACCGGCAGGGCGTCGACATTGTCCATGCCTTCGACCACCTCGCCCCACACGGTGTACTGACCGTCCAGGAAGGTGACTTCGTCGAAGCAGATGAAGAACTGGCTGTTGGCCGAGTTCGGATCCGGCGTGCGGGCCATGGAGCAGACGCCACGGATGTGCTCGGCGTTCGAGAACTCCGCCTTCAGGTCCGGCTTGTCCGAACCGCCGCGGCCAGTGCCGGTCGGATCGCCGCCTTGGGCCATGAAGCCAGGGATGACGCGGTGGAAGGTCACGCCGTCATAAAAACCCTCGCGGGCCAGTTCCTTGATCCGCGCGACGTGGCCCGGAGCCAGGTCGGGACGGAGGCGGATGACGACAGGACCGCTTTCCAGGGTCATGACGATGGTGTTTTCGGGATCGGTGCTCATATTCCCGCCCTATTTCACTTCTATGGCGATGTCGACGTCACACGGCGAAAAATCGGCGCCCCGCGTCGCCTTGACCCGGTCGACCTCGGCCTTGAACCAGGCGCTGCGGGTGTCGACCACGCGGACCGACGGACGCTCCTTGGCCGGAATATCGGCCAGGACCCGCACCTTCTGCATGACGTCCTGAGGCGCCGCGACCGGCTCCCCCGTCTTGATCGACCGCACGGCTTCAAGGCCGCTCAGCACGCGGCCAAAGGCGGTGTAGCGTTTGTCCAGCGAGGGGTAAGCCTGACGCATGAAGAAGAACTGGCTGTTGGCGGAGTCCGGATTGTCGCCGCGCGCCATGCCCAGAACACCGGGGCAGAACATCCCCCAGGCGGAAACCTTGCGGTCAGCCGTCATCACCGAAAGGGCCATGGTCTGGCTTACGGCCGGCATCGTACCGACAAAGCCCAGTTCGGCGCCGGCGGGCTGAGCCACAGTTGAGAACTGAGAGTCCGCGCCACGGCGCCAGGTGAACTCGGCGACCAGATCGTCCTTCTCCGAACCGCCGGTGCCGTCGTCCTTGGGATCGCCGGTCTGGGCCATGAACTGATCGATGACGCGAAAGAAGCTGCGGCCGTCATAGAAACCAGCGCGCGCCAGCTCGCGGACGCGAGCGACGTGGTTCGGGGCCGCCTCAGACGACAGCTCGGCGATGATCCGCCCCTTGTTGGTGTCGACCACCAGCACGTTTTCGGGATCAGGCGTGCGCCAATCGGCGGCGCCGGGCGCGGCGAGCGCCGGAGCGGCGACAGCCGCCATAAGGGCGGCGATGGTCAGGGATCGGATCATGTCATTCCTCTGGGAATGGAGACTTAAGGGCGGGCGACCTTGGCCATCAGCTCGTCGCGTACGCCTGGCGGAACAAACTTGGAGACATCGCCCCCCAGCAGGGCGATCTCCTTGACCAGCCGCGAGGCGATGGCCTGGTGGCGGGGATCGGCCATCAGGAACACCGTCTCGATCTCGCGATCGAGCTGCTGGTTCATGGCCGTCATCTGGAACTCGTATTCAAAGTCGGCCACGGCCCGCAGACCACGGACGATGATCTTGGCGCCGACCTCGCGTGCGAAGTTCATCAGCAGGCTTTCGAACGGCTGGACCACGATCTCGGTCTTACCGGCGAACTGGGCGGTTTCGCGGCGGATGATCTCCACGCGCTCGTCGAGCGAGAACATCGGCCCCTTGCCGGCGTTGATCGCAACGCCGATCACCAGCTTGTCGACCAACTTCACGGCCCGCCCGATAATGTCGAGGTGGCCGTTGGTGATCGGGTCGAAGGTGCCCGGATAGAGACCGACGAAAGACAAACTGAACCCCCTTGGCTGCGTCCTACGGGGTCTCGTCCGCCCCGCTTTCCTCATCATCGCCGCCAGCTTCCGCCAGACGCTCGACACTCACCACATGCTCATCGCCCGACTTGCGGAAGATGGTCACGCCCTGAGTGTTTCGCGCTGCAACACGGATCTGGCCGACGGGGCAACGTATCAATTGCCCAGCGTCTGTCACCAGAAGGATTTCGTCGCTTTCCTCGACCGGGAAGGAAGCCGCGAGGCGACCGCCGCGCTTGGTGATGTCCTGGGCCAGCAGGCCCTGGCCGCCACGGCCCGTGCGGCGATAGTCGTAGGCGCTGGTGCGCTTGCCGAAGCCCTCGGACGAAACGGTGAGCACGAACTCTTCCGCCGCGCCCAGCTCCGCGAAGCGCTCGACGCTAAGCGACACGGCGCCGTCGACGCCCTCTTCTTCCTCCTCCGGAGCCGGTGCGGCGTCCGCATCGGCCTCGCCTGTGGCGGCGCGCAGGATGTTCGCCTGCTTGAGATAGGCTGTCCGTTCGGCAGGCGTCGCATCGACGCTGCGCAGAATGGCCATGGAGATGACGGTGTCGCCCTCGGCGAGGCGCACGCCCCGCACGCCGGTGGAGTCGCGGCCGGCGAAGACCCGGACCTCGTCAACGGCGAAGCGGATGCAGCGGGCCATGGCCGTGGTCAGCAGCACGTCGTTGTCGGCTGTGCAGAGGTTCACGCCCACGATATGGTCGGTCTCGTCCAGCTTCATGGCGATCTTGCCGTTGCGCCGGATGTCGGCGAAGTCCGACAACTTGTTGCGACGCACATTGCCGGACTCGGTCGCGAACATGATGTCCAGGCGATCCCAGGTGGCCTCGTCCTCCGGCAACGGGAGGATGGAGGTGATCTGTTCGCCTGGCTCGATCGGCAGCAGATTAACGAAGGCTTTGCCGCGCGAGGTCGGATTGCCCAGCGGCAGACGCCAGACCTTCAGCTTGAAGACCTTGCCGCCCGAGGTGAAGAACAGCACCGGCGCGTGGGTAGAGGCGGAGAACACGCGGGTGACCGCATCTTCTTCCTTCGTCGCCATGCCCGAGCGGCCCTTGCCGCCGCGATGCTGGGTCCGGTAGTTCGCCAAGGCGGTCCGCTTTACATAGCCGCCATGGGTGACGGTGACGACCATCTCCTCGCGTGGGATCAGGTCTTCGTCGTCAAGGCCCGCTTCGCCGTCCACGATTGTCGTGCGGCGCGGGATGGCGAAGCGTTCGCGCACCTCGACGAGCTCGCCGCGCACCACACCCATGATGTTGGCGCGGTCGGACAGCAGCTCCAGGTAGCCCTGGATCGCGGTGGCCAGCGTGCCGGCTTCCTCGAAGATTTCGTCGCGGCCGAGGCCGGTCAAGCGCGAAAGGGTCAGAGCCAGAATGGCGCGCGCCTGTTCGTCGGTGAGGCGGACATCGCCGCCTTCCAGCATGACGGTGCGCGGATCGGCGATCAGTTCGACCAGCGGGATCATGTCCCCGGCCGGCCAGTTGCGTTCGCACAGGCGCTCACGCGCTTCCGCCGGGTCCTTGGACGAGCGGATGATGTGGATGAACTCGTCGATATTGGCCACGGCGATGGCCAGACCGACCAAGACGTGGCCGCGATCGCGCGCCTTGCCGAGTTCGAATTTGGTGCGTCGGACAACGACTTCCTCTCGGAAGTCGATGAAGGCCGACAGCATCTCGCGCAGGCCCATCTGCTCGGGCCGGCCACGGTTCAGGGCCAGCATGTTGACCCCGAACGAGGTCTGCAGCTGGGTGTAGCGATAGAGCTGGTTCAGCAGCACGTCGCCCGAGGCTTCGCGCTTCAGCTCGATCACGATGCGCATGCCGTCGCGGTCGCTTTCGTCCCGCAGGTCGGCCACGCCCTCGATCTTCTTGTCCCGCACCAGTTCGGCGATGTGCTCGACCAGGCTGGCCTTGTTCACCTGGAACGGGATCGCGGTGATGACGATGGCTTCGCGGCCCTGGCGGATTTCCTCTACCGACGCGACGCCGCGCATGATGACCGAGCCGCGGCCGGTCTGCAGCGCCTGACGCGGGCCAGAGCGGCCGATGATCTCGCCGCCAGTGGGGAAGTCCGGTCCCGGAACGATGTCCAACAATTCGTCCAGCGGGATGTCCGGCGTATCGATCATCGCCAGAGCGGCATCGACGACCTCACCCAGGTTATGCGGCGGGATGTTGGTCGCCATGCCGACGGCGATGCCGCCCGCGCCGTTGACCAGCAGGTTCGGAATCCGCGCCGGCAGAACGACCGGCTCCAGTTCCTTGCCGTCGTAATTCTCCTGGAAGTCGACGGTGTCCTTGTCGATATCGGCCAGCAGCGCCGTGGTCGGATGCGCCATGCGGCTTTCGGTGTAGCGCATGGCCGCCGGCATATCGCCGTCGATGGAGCCGAAGTTCCCCTGACCGTCGATCAGCACCAGGTTCATCGAGAACGGCTGGGCCATCCGAACCATGGCCATATAGACCGAGGCGTCGCCGTGCGGGTGGAAACGACCCAGGACGTCACCGACTACGCGGGCCGACTTCGAGTACGACTTTTCCGGCGTCATCCCGAGGTCGTGCATCGAGTAGAAGATGCGGCGATGCACCGGTTTCAGACCGTCGCGCACGTCCGGCAGGGCGCGGCTGACGATCACGCTCATGGCGTAGTCGAGGTACGAGCGCTTCAGCTCGTCTTCGATGGCGATGGGGGCCACGCCCCCGCGGAGGGCGGCGTTATCGGTGTCGTCAGTCACTGTGGGGAATGGCCCGGAATCGCTGCGGAATCTTCACCGCCCTTGTTACCATCCCGGCGCCCGTCACGCAAAAAAACCAGACACTTTCCGGAACCCTTCGCTCACGGCTAAGGTTGAGATCAATTCGCATCTCGAAAAACCGGAGTCCTCCCCCATGCGCCTGCTCCTTCTCGCCGCCGCGGCCACGCTCGTCGCCACCGCAGCCTCGTCCCAGACGCCGCCCTCCGCCGAGATCAAGAACAACGCCGGCGCCGTCGTCGGTTCGGCCACTTTCAAAGAAGGCCCCAAGGGCGTTCTGGTGCAGGTGAAGGTCAGCGGCCTGACCCCTGGCTGGCACGGTATCCACTTCCACGCCGTGGGCGACTGCTCTGACACGGCGAAATTCCAGAAGTCGGGCGCGCATATCAATCACGGCGGCGATCACAAGCTGCCGCACGGCCTGCTGAACCCGGCCGGCAATGATTTCGGCGAGCTGCCGAATATCTTCGCCGCCGCCGATGGCGTGGCCGAGGCCCAGCTGTGGACCAGCTTGGTGTCCTGGACCGGCAAGGATGGCCGCCCGGCCCTGACTGACGCCGACGGCTCGGCCCTGGTGATCCACGCCAATCAGGACGACCACATCACCCAGCCGATCGGCGGCGCCGGCGACCGCGTCGCCTGCGCGGTGATCAAGTAGCAGCCAGCACCGTGCGGATGGCGGCCGTCAGCGTCGCCAGTTCCGCGTCAGACACGATGAAGGCGGGGGTCAGATAGACGATCTTGCCGAATGGCCGGATCCAGACCCCCTGATCCACGAAGCGGGCGGTGAGCGCGGAAGCGTTCACCGCATCTTTCATCTCCACCACCCCGATGGCGCCCAGAACCCGCACATCGGCCACGCCGGACATCCCCCGATAGGGCTCAAGCCCTTCACGCAGCCCAGCGGCGATCCGCTCCACGTCCGCCTTCCAGGCGCCCGCCTCCAGAATATCGAGCGAAGCGTTCGCCGCCGCGCAGGCCAACGGATTGGCCATGTAGGTCGGCCCATGCATCAGGGCCGCCTCGGGCTGATCGCTCCAGAACGCCTCAAACACCTGCGAGCGCGCCACGGCCGCCGACAGCGGCAAGGTTCCGCCCGTCAGGGCCTTGGACAAGGTGACGATGTCGGGAACCACGCCCGCCGCCTCCATAGCGAACATCGTGCCCGTACGGCCAAAGCCAGTGAATATCTCGTCGAAGATCAACAGGACGCCATGCTTGTCGGCCAGACGCCGCATCCGGCGCAGGGTCTCGGCGTCATGCATCAGCATGCCGCCCGCCCCCTGGACCAGCGGCTCGACCAGCATCGCCGCGATCTGACCGCCTCCTTCATTCAGGAGGGCGTCCAACGCCGCCTCCGACGTTTCATCGACCGGCAGGCCGCCGATCACCTGCGAAGGCATCACGCCTGAAAACAGGGCGTGCATCCCCTCCTCCGGGTCGCAGACGGTCATCGTGGCCAGGGTGTCGCCGTGATAGCCGCCACGGAAGGCCAGGAACTTCGACCGCCCCCGCTCGCCCCTGTTCAGATGGAACTGCACCGCCATCTTCATGGCGATCTCCACGGAGACAGAGCCGCTTTCGGCCAGGAACACGTGGTTCAGGTCTCCCGGCAGCAACCCGGCCAGGCGCTGCGCCAACCGGTACCCAGGCTCGTGCGCCAGGCCGCCGAACATCACATGCGGCATCCGCTCCAGCTGCTCGCGCACGGCGGCGACGATATGCGGATGGTTGTAGCCGTGACAGGCTGTCCACCAGGACGCCACGCCGTCGACCAACTCTCGCCCGTCCTCCAGCACCAGGCGCGCGCCGCGCGTGGCCTTCACGGCCAGTGGAGCGGGGGCAGTCTTCATCTGGCAATAGGGACGCCAGACATGCGGCGCGCCGGCGGTCAGCCAGTCGGGCTGGGCGTGGTTCACAGGGAATCTCCATTGCACAGTCGGCGGGCGTTGCTATGCCCTGCGCCCCTTGTTCGCAACGGAGCGGCTCATGGACAGCCTGCAGGCCTTCGCCCAATCCAAGCTTTCCGGGCTCGAAACCCGCAGCCTGCGGCGCACGCTGAAGCCGACTCACCGCCTGGATGGCCTGTGGGTGGAGCGCGGTGGACGCCGGCTGCTGTCCTTCTCCTGCAACGACTACCTGAACCTGTCGCATCACCCGCCGGTGAAGGCGGCGGCGCGGGCGGCCGTGGACCTGTACGGCGTCGGAGCCGGCGCCTCGCGGCTTGTGACCGGCGACCATCCGCTGCTGTCGGAGCTGGAAGCCCGCTTGGCCCGGCTGAAAGGCACGGAGGCCGCCTGCGTCTTCGGCTCTGGCTATCTGGCCAATACCGGAGTGATCCCGGCCTTCGCCGGTCCGGGAGACCTGATCCTCGTCGACGAATTGGCCCACGCCTGCATCTGGGCTGGCGCCCAGCTGTCGGGAGCAGAAATCACCACCTTCCCGCACAACGACGTTGCGGCTCTGCGCGCGCTGCTGGAGACGCGTCGCGGCGGCTTCCGCCACGCTCTGGTCGCCACCGACGGCGTGTTCTCCATGGATGGCGATCTGGCGCCGCTGGACCGGCTGTCCGCTGTCTGCTGGGAACACGACGCCTGGCTGCTAAGCGACGACGCTCATGGGATCGGGGTGCTGGGCGGCGGACGTGGCTCGGCCCACCTGTTTCCCGACGCGCGTATCCCGCTCCAGATGGGCACCCTGTCGAAGGCCCTCGGCGGCTATGGCGGCTATCTGTGCGGATCGCGAGCGGTGATCGACCTGCTGAAGACGCGCGCCCGGACGGTGATCTACGCCACCGGCTTGCCGCCCGCCTCCGCCGCCGCCGCCATCGCCGCGCTGGATGTGATCGAAAGCGATCCCGCTCTAACCGCCGCCCCTCTTGAGAAGGCGCGGATGTTCACCCGCGCGGCGAGATTGCCGGAAGCGACCAGCCCCATCGTCCCGGTGATCATCGGCGAGGCCGCCGCCGCCCTGGACGCCGCCGCTAAGCTGGAGGCCGAGGGCTTCCTGGCCGTGGCGATCCGGCCGCCGACCGTGCCGGCGGGTACGGCGCGCCTGCGACTGGCGTTCACCGCCGCCCATCCGGAGACCGAAATCCTTCGCCTGGCCGAACTGGTGCGAGGCCTGATCGGCGCCCCGCAGGCCGCCGCATGAGCACCCTGTTCGTCACCGCCACGGGGACCGACGTGGGCAAGACCTACGTCACCTGCGCCCTGATCCGCGCCCTGCGCGCCGCCGACCGCCAGGTTCGCGCCTTCAAGCCCGTGGTCAGCGGCTTTGATCCCGCTGAGGCGGAGGCCAGCGATCCCGGCCGTCTGCGCGCCGCGCTTGGAGCCGACGCTCCGCCGCTGGAGCAAATCGCGCCCCTTCGCTTCGCCGCCCCCCTATCCCCGCCCTTGGCCGCGCGGATGGAAGGAGCCTATCTCTCGCTCAATCAACTTGAGGCCTTGTGCCGAGACCAGATGGGCGACGACGGTCTGCTGCTGATCGAGGGCGCGGGCGGCGTGATGTCGCCGCTAACCGACACCGAGACAAATCTCGATCTGATCGAGCGCTTGGCGGTTTCGGTCATTCTCGTCTTGGGCAGCTATCTGGGCACGATCAGTCACACCCTGACCGCCATGGAGGTTTTGAAGGCGCGCAGCATACCGATCGCCGCCTTGGTGATGAGCGAAAGCGAAGACGCCCCGGATCTCGCCGAGACCGCCGCTGGCCTGTCGAGCTTCCTGCCGGGAATTCCGCTGCTCACCGCGCCGAGGAACGCGGATGGCTGGGACGCCTCAGGCCTGGCTCGCTGCTTGAACCTCTAGCGCCGCCTGGCGGGCGCGTCGGCGCTCATCGAAGGTGACGATGGCGACGCCGGCCAGGGTCGCCGCGCCGCCGCCGATCAGTTGCACCGTCACCTTGTCGCCCAGCAACAGGATGCCGATGCCGCAGGACACCAATGGCGTCAGCAGGAAGAAGGGCGTCACCCGCGACGGCTCCCGCCGCTGGACCAGCCAGAACAGCAGACTCGAAGCTCCGATGGACGAGGCCAGGCCGGCGAAGGCGACACAGGCCCAGGCGAGCGGAGACGCCGACTTCACCTGGGCGACAAGCTGCGGCTCAAACCCGAACGCCGCGCCCAGCAGCACCGGCGCCGCGATCAGGGAGGTGAAGGCCTGCATCTTCAACGGCCGCACGCCGGGCAGACGCCGGACAAGGATCGTCGCCAGGGCCCACAACCCGGCCGCCGCGACAATCAGCACGATGGGCCACAGGTCTCCGGCCGTATGCGGATCCAGCGTCATCCAGGTCACGCCGACGAAGGCCACCGCCAGGCCCACCACGGCCGCCCGGGTCATCCGCTCGCCCAGTATCCGCCAGGCGAACAGGGCGGTGAAAGGAATCCATAGCTGGCTGGCCACCACCAGGGGGCTCAACTGCTCGGCCATGGCGAAACCGATATAGACGAGACCAAAGTGCAGCGGGCCCGACAGCACGATTATTGGCCCCAGCTTCTTCAGGTCCGGGAACGGCGGCCTCGCCAGCAGCGGAAACAGCACCGCCAGCGAGACCAGGAACCGGACGCCCCCCACGAACAGCGGCGGCAGTTCCGCCGTCGCCACCTTGGCCGCCGCATTGTTCAGACCCCAGACGATGATGATCGTCGCGATCGCGGCGATTTCAGCAGGGGTGAAGGATGTCGAGGGGCGGCTCATGAGTCTGGCCTAATGCAAAAATGGCCGGGGGGAGCCCGGCCATTCGAAAACACTCTGAACTCCGTCGCCTAGAACGGAATCTCGTCGTCCAGGTCGGCCGAGAAGTTCTCGCGCGGGCCGCTGGGCTGGTTGCGTTGACCGCCGCCGCTGAACCCGCCGCCGCCACCACCGCTGTAGCCGCCGTCGAAATCACCACCGCCCGAGCTGGCGCCGGAGGAATCACCGCGACCGCCCAGCATGGTCAGTTCACCGCGGAACTTCTGCAGCACGATTTCCGTGGAGTACTTCTCGACGCCGCTCTGGTCGGTCCACTTGCGGGTCTGGATCGCACCCTCGATGTAAACCGTCGAGCCCTTGCGCAAGTAGTTCTCGGCGACCTTCACCAGGTTGTCGTTGAAGATCACGACCCGGTGCCATTCGGTCTTTTCCTTACGCTCGCCCGAGGTGCGGTCGCGCCAGCTTTCCGAGGTGGCGATGCGCAGGTTGGCGACACGGTCGCCCGACCCGAGGCTGCGGATTTCCGGATCAGCGCCCAGATTACCGACCAGAATGACCTTGTTGACGCTGCCCGCCATCGCTCGTGCTCCCGAGGCTCGCCTGACGACCCGATGCGTCAGAATCTTAATGGAACCCTAATCACGCGGCCGGCGGCCGCGCAACAGATGTTCCCGATAAGTTCTGTGGAGCGTTGGCGCCGCTACTGCGGCATTGCCCCCGGCACGGCCAGACGGCCATCGCCGGTACGCACCAGAGCAAGATAGCGCCCGCCCGTCAGGGTCTTGCCGACGAAGATCCCCTCCCGTTGCACGAACAGGAAGTTGCCCTGGTAGGCGCCGATCAGCTGCTGCTGGTTCATGCCCATGCGGTTGAAGCGGATACGCATCCCTTCCAGGGCGGCGGCGCAGTTCTCGACGTTCGGCTGGTTCTTGGCCAGGACGTTGAACTTCATCGTCCCGTCCTTCTGCGGCGCCACGTGCCAGCAAACACCAGTATCGTACGGAGCCTCGATCGGCTTCTCACAGCCTGCCAAGGTGACGGCCGCCAGACCGGCGACGGCGATGAGGGCGAGCTTGGTCTTCATGACGTCTCCTTCAGCCGGCGGGCGGCGCGCAGCCGGGCACGGACGGGGCGATAGTGCGGAAGCGACGGTTATCGTTCGAGGCCTCGATACGGCCCGAGGTGAGACGCAGGGTCTGATCCCCCCATCGGCCGTAGGCGGTGCCGGCGTCGCAACGGCCGGCATAGAGGATCTGGACGCACTCGTTCATGGTCCCCTCGCCCGGAATACGGCTCCACTGGCCGGCCTCGTAGCGCCAGCAAGACGAGACAGGTGACGCCGCTTCCTCGATCGAAGGACCCGCAGGTTCCGCCGCAGCAGCGGTCGTCGCCTGAGGAGGCGGCAACGGGGTCAGCATCATTCCGGCCTCGTCGGCTGCCGCCAGGGCGCCGGTCTCATCAACGCCGACATCCAGCGCGCCGGTGCCCACGCCGTTGCGGGACGCACAATCAGCTAGGGTCAGTTCTCCGACAAACTGGCCCCCAACGAAGCAACGCAGCGGACGCGCGGGATCGAGCTTGCTCTCTTCTTGCGTGCCCATCTCGACCACCAGCCCGCCCTTGGAGGCCGGCGGGGCGGTTCGGGGACCGCTGTCGCGCGCCAAAAGACCGGCGGCGATAGCGACACCTGCCACAACGGCGACGCCGGCGCCGATGAGGATGAACTTACGGTCGGTGGGAAATGCCATGCACGACGCCTACGACGCGGCGGCGCCCGATTCAAGGCGGCGCGGTGTCTAGCCGCCCGTCAGCTTGGCCAAGGCGTCCTTGTAGCTGGCGATCTGCTTCGTCAGATAGGCAGGAACGGCGCCGCCCTGCTTGCCCGGTGTCTCAGTGATGGCGCTCGGCGGATTGAGCAGTTCGCGATAGGCGCGCTGCACCGTGGTCATGGCCTTGGTCAGCGCGTCTGTGGCCGCCTTCAGGTCGGCCTTGGACGACAGATCATAGCCCTGGCCAAGCTGCAGCCCCCAGATAGAGCCCTTGCCGTCGGCCGGAACGTTGCGGCCGCCGTCCTCTCGGGTCTTGTAGATCAGGCCTTCGGACAGACCGAGCGCCTCCAGCGCGTCCTTGTCTCCCTTGCCCGCCACGATCTCGACGTACGAGCTGTTGTAAGCCGCCGTAATGCGCAGCTGACGGCGTTCGCCGGTTGTCGCGAACTCGACCTTGGCCTGGTTGCCGCTGGCGCGCCTGATCTTGTCGGCCAAGGTGTCCAGGGTGTCCTTGCCGTCGATGGTGATGGTGGTCAGCGGCCCGCCGGGACGCGTGCGGACCTGAAATTGATCGCCTGCACGTACGCCGGTGCTGGAGACGATAAGCTCCGACGCCTTGGCGAACATCTGCCCGCGCGGAAGGCCAAAGGTGTCCAGAACGCTGGCGCCGCTGGCGTCGACCGCGATCGAGGTCGGCGCCGCGATACCGTCCTTACCACTGATGCGCTGCATCCAATCGGCCAGCCCGGTGGTCATGTCGAGTTGCGCGACATAGCCATCCTGCTTGCCAAGCACTGTCGTGCCGCCAAGGTCCTTCCCCGCCAGACCGGTCAGGTAGACCTTGCCGTTCGCAACCGCCATGCCGGTCACCGTGTCGTCTTCGGCTCCGCCATAATAGGTGATCGCATCCTCCGTCGTGCTGGCAAGGTCGGTCGACAGCGTGGCGGCGAAGCCGTCCATCCGCCCTTGGGCGGCGTTCTTTTGGTTACTGACGGTGAGAGCGCCGCTGCCCGAGGAGCCTGCGATCCACAGCTTGCCGCCCTCCAGGACGAGACCTGCGATCGCTCCTCCGCCCAATCCGCCGAGATCGCGCACAGGGCCGCTGGTGACCGTGCCGGCCGTCGTCGCGGTCGTGGTTGTTACGCCCGTCTGCGCCTGCCCGGTGTCGCCGGCCGACGTCGTGATGGTGGAGGGCGCGCCGCCGCCGACCATTGTCGTCGTCTCTTCGATATACCCGCCGTTCTGGAAGCTGGTGCGCTTCACCGTTGTGCTGGTCAGCGCCACGTCGAAGTTGCGCACCACCCCGCGCCCGCCTTCGACCGAGGCCACATAGACCTTGTCGCCATCCACCACGAGCCCGGCGACGCTGTCCTTTCCGGCTGTGCCGAACTGGGTGGTGAACAGGGATTTCGGCTTTCCGTCGGCCTGGGTGGCGAAGGCTGTCAGATAACCGTCCTGCCCCCCCTTCCCCGACGCAAAGGTCGGTGACGCGGCGCCGTCGTGGCCCGCCATCGAGGAGCTGGTATTGCCCGCCACATAGAGTGTGCCATCGCCCCCAAACGCCAGCGCGGTGGCGGAGTCATCCTCCAGCGCTCCGCGGCGCACGGTCCAGGTCTCGTCGCCATTGGTGTCGTACAGAGTGACAAAACTGTCCGACTTCTTGCTCGACGCCCCCGAATTGAGCGGCCCGCTCGCACCGTCAGGCAGGCCCGTCAGTTCACCGGTCACCGCCCCGGCGACAGCCACCTTACCATCCGCCGAAACTGCGAGATTGAACCCGGACGCCGTCTCCGCCGCCCCCAGCGACCGCGCGAACATCAGGTTGCCGGAGGAATCGTACTTCAGCAGCGCGACGTCTTGTTTGCCCTTGATCGCCTGGCTGTCGATATCCAGGGAGTCTTTCTCGACGTGCGCGACGTTGGCCAGCATGTAGACGGAGCCGTCCGCCCCCGTGACCGTCTTCTGGACACTGTCGATCGTGCCCTGAAGCGTGTCCGTAAAGACCAGGCCGCCGACCGCCGTCCCTAGTGCGCCATTGATCTTGGTCAGGGTGTTTCTGAACACGCCGTCGTCGGTCTTGGTGTCCTTGTCCGGATCCGGATCGCCCGATCGGGCCGTCACATAGACGGCGGGCGAGGACGTCGCGGCGGAGAAGGTCAGAGTCTCGGCCATATCGCCCTTCACCTGAAAGGAGAAGTCGTCACCCTTGGCCGGCAGCTTGATGGCCTCACCATTGGCGCCCTTGACCTCGGTCTCCGCGCCCTTGGTCTGCTTGACGGCGAACGTCGTCCATAGCCCCGCCGCCTTGAGCTTTCCATTGATGAAGGCGGCCACGGACTGCATCGTCCGCGGCGACGAGCCCATCTCGGCAAGATCGATATCGATGTCGAAACTGTTGTTGACCTTCTTGACCTTTATCTTGAAGGCGGCCGGGCCTTGGAAGGCTGGAACCTCTTCACCGGCTTTACCGGAATAGATCGTGCCGGTTTCGTAAGTGTAGTTCGATTTCTTGACGCCAACGGTGCTCTTCACCGTCGATTGCGCCATGCCCGTGGTGAGGCGAACCCCTTCCAGGTTCAGGCCTTGGGTATACTTCTCGACCTCTTCCATCCCCTTGGCGAAGGTGGCCTGGAGGCGCGTCATTTCGCTTTCGGTGACGCCCTTTTCACCAGCACGCGCAGTAAGGCCGGACAGCGCGGCGAGCCCCTGATGCAGCGCGAAGAGTTTGCGATGATCTTCCGCAGCGCCGGCGGATTCCAGATTGGCGCTGCCTTCATCGATGAACTTACGCCCGCCAAGCACCTTCTTCACCAAGGCGTCAGCCTTGAGATCCTCATTTGAGGACGCCCAAGGCGCAACAACGCGCTGGGAGTTGCCCGATCCAGCGGATGAGGCGGCAGCCGTCGCTCCCGCCACATTGGAGCGGGCCTGATAGTAGCCAAGCAATAAGCTGCTATCGAAGGTGATCAATCAAACGGCTCCTCGGCGCGCGTGGCGCTCCTGCGTAGATTATCGCCGTTCACGCCTTTCGAGTCGTTAAGACCCGGCCTTAACCGGCGATCATCCGGGCGTCGATCAAGGACTGGCGGACGCGACCTCCGGTCACTTTCCATTCGTCGGCCAGCAACCCCAGAAGCACCACGTCGCGACGCACCCCATCCTTCAAAACATGTGCGCGCAAATAGCCTTCGCGCAGGAAGCCGACCGCAGTTTGCGCCTTAAGCGCGGCGTCGTTGTCAGCCATCACTTCGGCGAACACCTTTTCAAGGCCCAGCTCGCCAAAAGCCTTATCGATACCAAGCACTTGCGCCGCCCGGCCGACGCCGCGCCCACGCGCCTCCGCCGAGCCCAGGAACCAGTTCCAGGCCGCGCGACGGTGGTGGCTTTGAAGCCCGGTCAAGGTCAGCAGGCCAGCGGGCGCCTCGCCCTGCAAGATCATCCAGCCACGCATGTCGGGGTCGGCGCGCAAGCTGTCGAACCACGCCCTGTGCGCCGTTTCGCCCGGAAAGGCGGCGTCCGACATCCAGCGATCCACCTCGGGCTCGCGACGCCAGGCAAACAGAACTTGCTCATCCGCGTCCTGCAGTTCGCGAAGACTGATCATCACTACGCCCCTGGGCTCGGTCCTTTACTGCCCCTGGAACAGGGAGAGGATAACCTGCGGCGCGCCGTTCGCGATCGACAGCGCCTGAACACCAAGCTGCTGCTGAACCTGCAGGGCCTGAAGCCGGGCGCTCTCCTTGGCCATATCGGCGTCGACGAGGTTACCCACACCAGCCTCAAGCGTGTCGCTGAGCTTGCTGATAAAGACCATGTGCGCCTCAATGCGCTTGGCCTGCGAGCCAACGGTGGCGACCGCGCCATTTGTGGATTGGATCGAGACATCCAACTGCGCCAGAACCGCCGTTGCATCCGCGGGCGTCAGGATATTCGAGCCAACGGGCACCGTCACATTCGGCCCCCCGACCGTGAGATCCTGCAAGGACAGGGTCACCGCGAGCACCGCATCGGCATCGGCCAGGAAACGCAGGCTTTGCGATAGAGAAGCGTTGAGGATGTTGCTGCCGTCGAAGCTGGCGTTCGCCACCACCTGGCCCAACTGCGACAACAGGCCCTGAAAGTCATCGTCCAGGGCCTTGCGAGCAGAGCTGCCGATGGAGGTCTCCATCGCGGCGATGACTTTTTCGCGCATCTGATTGAGCAGGTTCGACACGGATTCACCGGCCGCCATCGCAACATCAGAGATCGACTGCGCGCGGTTCAGGCTCATCCTGACAGAGCCCAGAGAACTTACGTCGGCCCGCTGATCCTGAGCGATGGACCAGATCGAGGCGTTGTCCTTAGCCCCCGAGATAGCCAGCGAGGTGCTGATCCGATCCTCGGCCTTACCGAGCTCGTCCGACGTCTTGTTCAGATTCTGAAGGGCGATCAGAGCGGACTTGTTGGTGTTAACGCTCAGCGTCATGAGCCGTCTCCCATAGGCGTTTTGCCTGGCCGCAGAACGCCTCGATTCGAGGCCGTTCCGCCATAGAGACGAGCGTTAACCTTAAGAGGTGTCCGTATGGTTAACGAAAATAAACCACGATTTATAACGCCTGGACGCCCCTACGACACAGGCGGAGACTCAGCTCTTGGCGTCGAAAATCGCGCCCGGTTCGTAGTCCGGCGACTTCATGATGCGCAGCACTTCCTCGCGAGGAAACTGCGAAACCACTTCTCCGGTCACCCGGTCGAGGGTCTTGTAGACATAGACCCCCGTGGCTTCGTCACGATCTATGAACAGACGCATGTCCGATGCGGGCGGCTCGGTCAGGGGTTGGCCCGTACGAGCAAAGCCGCCCTCGACTCCGGGGGCGGCGCGGCCTTCGACATCGATAGTCAGGTTCAGTTGCGGAACTGGATCGGTCATCTCTCCTTCCGCCGGCCGTCAGCGGCCGACGCCTTTCTGACAGATGGCGCAGCCCTAAGGCGCGCCGAACGTGAGGGCGGAAGGCGGGCGAGACGCCCGCCTTCCTGAGTTCCCTAGCGGAACAGACCCAGCACGGTGGAGGTCGAGGAGTTGGCGATCGACAGCGCCTGCACGCCAAGCTGTTGCTTGGTTTGCAGAGCGGTCAGTCGGGCGCTTTCCTTGGCCAGATCGGCGTCAACCAGGTTACCCACACCCGCATCCAGGCTGTCTTGCAGCTTGTTGATGAAGTTCAGGTGGGCGTCCAGACCGGCCGAGTTCGTACCCAGCGAAGCCAGCTTGTTGGTCGCGGTCGCCAGAGCGGTGGTGACCGAGTCGATCATCGTCGCGGCGGCCGAGGCGGAATCGAACGTCGACGAGGCGGTCAGACCAAGACCCGTCAGCGACATGTCGCGCGCGATGACCGTGAAGGCGTCACCGGAGTCGTTGGCCAGGAACGACATCTGCGAGACGGCGTCCGAAGCAGTCTGGTCGGCGACGATGTTGGCGCCGCCGAACTTGGCGTTGCTGACAGCCTTGGTGATCTGATCGCGCAGCGAGTCGAAATCCGCAGCCAAGGTAGCCCGGCTGGCGCTGGTGATGGAGGTGTCGGCGGCCGCAAGGGCCTTTTCCTTCATCTTGTTCAGCAGATCGACGACGGTGTCGCCGGCGGCCAGGCCGACGTCGATCGTCGACTGCCCACGCTGCAGCGAGTCGCGCACGGCGTTCAGCGAGTTAGAAGTGGCGGCCTGGTTCTTGGCGATAGCCCAGATAGCGCCGTTGTCTTTAGCAGTGGCGACCTTCTTGCCGGTGTTGATGCGGCTTTGAACCGTCTGCAACTCGGTGTTGGTGCCGTTGAGGGTCTGCAGGGCGGCCATGGCCCCGACATTGGTGTTCACGCTGTTCAGCGCCATTCGAGAGTTCCTTTTCTCGATTTCCGACGTCGTTTTGACAGCCGGGGGCATTTTGCCCATGGCGATAGGTAGCAACGACCGGGCCAAATCTGCCTAGGCGGCACATTTTTCCCAGACCATTGAATTTGCAGCATTATAGGTTTGTTTAGAATAAAAATACCCGGCAACTTCTGCCGATTCCAAGCGGGAATCGGCAGAAGTTGCCGGGCAAAAACGCTCTAAACGTACTTAGTTTAAAGTTAATGGGGAGGCGACGAGCGCCTCCCCATGATCGGCGATTAGCCGAAGAGCGACAGAACCGACTGCGGCGCCTGATTGGCGATCGACAGGGCCTGCGTACCCAGCTGTTGCTTGGTCTGCAGGGCGGTCAGTCGGGCGCTTTCCTTGGCCAGATCGGCGTCAACCAGGTTACCCACACCCGCATCCAGGCTGTCTTGCAGCTTGTTGATGAAGTTCAGGTGGGCGTCCAGACCGGCCGAGTTCGTGCCCAGCGAAGCCAGCTTGTTAGTGGCGGTCGACAGAGCAGCGGTCACGAAGTCGATCATCGCGGCGGCGTCAGAGGCGGTCGCGAAAGTCGAACCGGCCGAGAGGCCGAGGCCCGCCAGCGACATGTCGCGAGCGATAACCGTGAAGGCATCGCCGGAGTCGTTGGCCAGGAACGACATCTGCGAAACCGAGTCAGACAGCGTTTGGTCAGCAACAATATTGGCGCCGCTGAATTTGGCGTTGTTCACAGCCTTGGTGATCTGGTCACGCAGGGTGGTGAAGTCCGAAGCCAGGGTCGAGCGGCTGGCGCTGGTGATGGAGGTGTCAGCGGCCGCGAGGGCCTTTTCCTTCATCTTGTTCAGCAGATCGACGACTGTGTCGCCGGCGGCAAGACCGACGTCGATCGTCGACTGACCACGCTGCAGCGAGTCGCGCACGGCGTTCAGCGAGTTGGCGATGGCCGATTGGTTTTCGGCGATCGCCCAGATGGCGCCGTTGTCTTTAGCGTTGCCGATCTTCTTGCCGGTGTTGATACGGCCCTGCGTCTGCTGAAGCTCGGTGTTGGTCTGGTTCAGGTTCTGCAGCGCGATCATGGCGCCGGCGTTGGTGTTCACGGAATTGGCGATCATAGGTCCCTACCATTTTGGTCGGAGTTGCCGGCGTTTTGCCGGTGAGCATTTTGCTCGAACCCATAGTCGCAAGGCGTGGGCCACACCGAGCCAGCAAGAACGCCATTGAAAAGAAAGCGCTTTTTTCATCACAAGCGCCAACACCGGCAACCCGGCACTGCAAATCCCGCCCGCGATCGGCAAAAACGGCCGGCAATATCTGCTGGGCGACTACGCGAACGGGCGGGCCGCTGAGTGGCCCGCCCGTTCAAAACCTTCCCCTTAAACCCTCAGGCAGCTTGCTGTTGCGACAACCCTTGCATGATGGCTCGATTGATCTCGATGAGGGGTCCAAACTCCTCCTCCTTGCGCATCACAGCGCTGGAATGGCGAGCGACCCACAGACTCAAGGAAATGATTGAAGCACGCAACTCAGGGGGCAGCGCGTTAGTCGGCGAGGAGCAGTCCGTTGCCAGGGCCGACCAGAGCTTGCGGTTGCGATCGAGCGCGCTGATCCGCCGTTGGAAATCGTCGGCGGGGGCCGCATCAGCAGCCATAAGCTCTCGCGTCACTTCACCAAATAGGCGGTACTCGATATCGCGCGGCGATTCCGCGCTAATCGCGACCTGTTGATACGCCCGAAGGGACATTCCCCAACCTCTCGTTCTCGTACTCGATCAGCCGACGGCTCAACATCAACGCCTTGTAGAATTCCTTCTCCAGAACATGCTTCGAAATGGTTACGCAGTCCGCCAGGACGGTCGGATTGCCGATGACACCCATAAACTCGCTCATTCGACGAACGAACTCATCGTAGTGCCGCTCGAGACCGCCCTCATCGAGGTACATCATCATGACTGGAAAATAGATTCGGCGCGCGGGCGTCGTCACCTCTGCCGCCTGCATGATATCCTTCTCGCGCAGGACTGAGGCTTTGTTCTGAAGTATGACGGTGGCGCGACGGTCACCATTTTGAACAACGGCCCCATTGAGCACAAACCGCTCTCCAGGCTTCAAAGACAATTTCAACGGCACGACAGCCCCCTTCGTCCAGCCAAGCTGGTAGGCCGCTTACGGTTAACAAAACCCTGCAAGCCCCGCGAAGCAGCGACAGCTCTTAGCTTTCAGTTAAGCATAATCTTCCAGATTCGATCGGTCTGAATCAGAGGGTTCGCAATGTCGCTTCACAAGGCCAGCGCCGCAAAGACCGACGTATCTAAGGTCGCCTTCCTAAAGGCGGCGGAACTGGCGTCCGAGGTGATCCATGCAGAGCCAGCAGCCCTACCCATGGGCGATTCCGCCTCCAAGGCGGCGCTCAAACGGCTCAACGAAGCTGTCGCCGGTCTTCGGCACCAGGAAATGCCCAAGCTTTTGCGACGCGCTATCCGTTGCATTAACCTGCAGGAGTTTGCTGACGCAGAGAAGCTCGCGCTCACCGCGCTGAAGATCGATCAGCGACAGGGGATCGCTTGGCACGTACTCGCCATAGCCCGCGAGAAGCAAGGCGACTTCGGGGGGTCTTTGCGTTGCTACGATGCTGCGCTCAAGCTGCTCCCCGAAGACACCGTGATTGCGCTGGATCTGGGACGTCTGGCGGCCCGGATGTCGATGCCGGAACTCGCGGTGAAACTCTATGAGCTGTACCTCGCCAAGAACCCAAACAGCATTGAGGCCATCAACAATATGGCGAGCTGTCTGCGCGACCTCACGAGATACGACGAGGCTATTGACCTTGTGAAGCCGACTTTGACGGCGCACCCCGAAAACACGATGTTGTGGAATACGCTCGGAACGATCGTGAAGGCGAAGGGCGACAACGCTACGGCGATTGTCTTCTTCGACGAGGCGCTACGCCTCAATCCCGATTTCGCCATCGCCTATCATAACCGGGGCGGCGCACGCTATGAGAAGGGCGATCTCCTGGACTCTCTCGCGGACTGCGACGCGGCCCTGGAACGAGGCAAAGGCCTGTCGGACTTTGCGAACATGGAATTCTCGAAATCCACGACGCTACTGAGCCTCGGAAGACTGAGAGAAGGATGGGATCTGTACGAAGCTCGCCTTTCTCGCAACCATGGGGACTCAGCTCGCTTTGTGACGAACTGCGCCAGATGGTCGCCCTCTGACAATCTGGAAGGCAAACGGCTGGCCATCTTCGGTGAACAAGGCATCGGCGACGAAATCCTGTTTCTTCACACCCTGCGTCAGGTCATCGACGCGGTCGGGCCGAAGGGAAGCGTAAGCGTTATCACTTCAACCAGGCTCAAGCCGCTCTTCGAGCGATCATTCCCCGAGGTGGAGGTCCTCACGCACAGGACAGTTCGACTGGAGGGGCGTGTGACGCGCGGCTGTCTGGATATTGAGGATTGGGGCAGGTTTGACTTCTGGACGCCCGCCGGCTCCCTCCTGCGCACCTTCCGTACAAGCCTCGACCATTATGTTGAACAGGGAGCCTATCTGCAGGCTGATCCCGCCCGAGTGGCGCATTGGCGCAATTGGCTCGCCACCCTCCCCCAGGGCCCCAAGGTCGGCATTTTATGGAAGTCCCAGAAGATCAGCGGCGACCGCAGCCGCTATTACTCGCCCTTCGAGGCATGGCGATCCCTGCTGCAGACTCCCGGTGCCGTCTTCATAAATGTCCAATACGGCGACTGCGACGAGGAACTTGCCTACGCTCGCGACGTCTTCGGCGTGGAGGTGATCCAGCCTCCGCAGATCGATCTAAAGATGGACCTGGATGACCTTGCCGCCCTGGTGACGGCGCTGGACGTCATTATAGGCAGCCCCAACGCCACGACCCAGATCGCCGGAGCCGTCGGGACGCCCGTGTGGATGATCTCCGCCAAGACCGTGTGGTCACAATTGGGAACAGACTACTACCCCTGGTTCCCGCAGGTCCGCTGCTTCCCGACCGAAAGCACGACTGATTGGACGCCGGTCATGGACAAGGTCGCTGCCGAACTCGCCCGCGCTGTAGCAGGCGAAATCCCTTTCAGCCGGCAGGCCTAGTCGAAGCGGTCGAAGGATGTGGCGAGGATCGCCGCATCCGCCCGTAACACCGGGATGCCCTTGAGGATCGGATAAACGAGCCCGGCGGCGGCGCAGGCCAAGAAGCCGTCCTTGTATTCGAGGACGCCGCCGGTGTTCGGGCAGGCGAAGGGCGACGATCCAGCCTCGGCCGCCTCCGTCGCCGGAAGCTCGATCACAAACGCATAGGTCGGGTTGAGCGCCACCGTCGGGTTTGGAAGCCTGATCTTCTCGCGCAGTGCGCCCCCGCAGTCGGCGATCGCCTCCGGCAGGCCGCGGATGTAGCCGTGCTTGTCCATACGGGCCCGCCCCTCCGGGCTGTTATCCTCGTAGGACGGCTCAAATAGGCACACGGTTTTACGCGTGACCCGGAAGATTTCCCGCAGCGCCTCCCTTTCACGCCCGCCGTTTGGCTCTAGAGCGTGAGAGGTCCAGACGACATCGATGCTTTTGTCCTGGAAGGGCAACGCCATCATGTCGCCAACAGCCAGCTTCACCCGCGAAGATAGGGCGGCATCCTGGCGATCAAGCCAAGTCCGGGCCGCTCGCAGGCGCGACCAGCTGATGTCGCAGCCATAAAGCTGGTGATCCGTTGAAAAGGCGTGGCGGCTCATACTGTAAAGCGTCGTGCACTCTCCCGTGCCGACATCGAGGATAGTCTGGCCGCCGGCTACCAACGGGGCGAGGATTTCACCGATCTGACGATAGTAAAGCGCGTTCGGACCCGTGAAGTTCTCGATATAGGAGCCCGCCTGAAGGTCGTAGGCGATCTCGATTATCTCGGGCGTGTTCGTCTCAACACCCAACAACTCGCGCAGGCGCTCGCTGATGTTGCGTCCCTCCCGATAGGCCTTCACGGCCTCGATGATGTGGGGGTGCTTCAAGGTCGCTCCGGTCGAAGGGTCTCCGCGATTTTGGTAAGGCGAACCGCCGACCCTGCAAAGCTGAAAGGCTGCGGGAACACGGTCGGATCAAGGAACCTCCGACAGGTCCGGCGGGTTGATTCAGCGCGGCGGGGACGGTCCCCGCCCGCCTCCAGGAGTCACCGCTATGACCCCCGAAATCGACTATAGGTTCCATGATCCGCTGCCGCGTCAGCCAGAGCTGGACGACGGCGTGATCCGCAAACTCGCGTCTGACGACACCGTCGATGAGGACGAAGACCTCGACGATGAAGATGAAGATCAGGACGAAGACGCCAAACCGTTGCCGCCCGGAAAGCTGGACAAGGAAAAGCAGCTTGATCACGGCCTGAAGGAGACCTTCCCGGCCTCCGATCCGGTCTCGATCAATCCCGGCGCCGACTAGGCGTCGAAAAGCTAAACGACCGGAGGGCGGCGCGGGACTTGAATGTCCCGCGCCGCCCTTTAGTTTGCGATCTCTTGAACACTTGTTTGGATGATCGCATGGGCCGTTTCGAAGGCACCCAGGACTACGTCGCCACCGAGGATCTGAAGGTCGCGGTCAACGCGGCCATCGCGCTGGAACGGCCGCTGTTGATCAAGGGCGAGCCCGGCACCGGCAAAACCGTCCTGGCCTACGAAGTGGCCAAGGCCATGGGCGCTCCACTGCTGACCTGGCACATCAAGTCCACGACCAAAGCCCAACAGGGCCTGTACGAGTACGACGCTGTCACCCGTCTGCGCGACAGCCAGCTGGGCGAGGAGCGGGTCAAAGACGTCAAGAACTACATCAAGAAGGGCAAGCTCTGGGAAGCGTTCGACGCCCCGGTGCGCCCGGTCCTGCTGATCGACGAGATCGACAAGGCCGACATCGAATTCCCGAACGATCTGCTGCGCGAGATCGACCGCATGGAGTTCTACTGCTACGAA
>CAJYMH010000007.1 GCA_913776195.1 uncultured Caulobacter sp. | reverse complement strand
CGCGCCGGCAAGATGCGGGCCGAGGCCTATGCCGGGCTCGACGCCTGGCAGAAGACCCAGGTCGCCCGCCATCCGCAGCGTCCGCACTTCGTCGACTACGTCGGCGCTCTGATCGAGGAGTTCGTGGAGCTCCGCGGCGACCGCAAGTTCGCCGACGACCAGGCCATTGTCGGTGGTCTGGGCCGCTTCCGCGGTACGCCGGTCGTGGTCATGGGCCACGAGAAGGGCCACGACACCACCACCCGCCTGAAGCACAACTTCGGCATGGCCCGCCCCGAGGGCTACCGCAAAGCGGTGCGCCTGATGGATATGGCCGAGCGCTTCAACCTGCCGGTCATCAGCTTCGTCGACACCGCCGGCGCCTATCCAGGCATCGGGGCGGAAGAGCGCGGCCAGTCAGAGGCCATCGCGCGGTCCACCGAGCGCTGCCTGACCCTGGGTACGCCGATGATCGCCACCATCGTGGGCGAAGGCGGCTCTGGCGGAGCCATCGCCATCGCCGGCGCCAATCGCGTGCTGATCCTGGAACACTCGATCTACTCGGTGATCAGCCCCGAGGGCGCGGCCTCGATCCTGTGGCGCGACGGCGCTCGAGCCAAGGACGCCGCCGAGCAGATGAAGATCACCGCCCAGGACCTGATCAAGCTGGGCATCGTCGATCGCATCGTCGGCGAACCGGCCGGCGGCGCCCATTCGGACCCGGCCGCGGCGATCAAGGCCGTGGGCGACGCGGTGGAGGAAGAGCTCAACGCCCTGTCCGCCCTGTCTCCCGACCAACTGCGCGAACAGCGGGCCGAGCGCTTCTACGCCATCGGCCGCAAGGGTCTGGCGTAGCCAGAAAAGCAGCGCGCCTCACGGCGGCTTCCAGAAAATCTGCCCCTCCCCGCCTCTTGGCGATGAGGGGAAAGCACATAGCTAAACGGCAACCGAAACCGGAGCCGTTCCTATGGCCACACCCGCCGTATTCACGCCGCTGACCCTGCGCGGCGTGACGCTGAAGAACCGCATCGCGGTCTCCCCGATGTGTCAGTACTCGGCGACAGACGGCGTGCCCAACGACTGGCATTTCGTGCATCTGGGCCGCTTCGCCATCGGCGGCGCGGGCATGGTCATGGTCGAGGCCACGGCGGTGGAGCCGGAAGGCCGCATCAGCCACGGCTGCCTGGGCCTGTGGAACGACGAACAGCAGGCCCAGATGGCCCGCATCGCCACCTTCCTGAAAAGTCAGGGCGCGGTCCCGGCCATCCAGATCGGTCACGCCGGCCGCAAGGCCAGCACCCATCGCCCGTTCGAGGGCGGCGGTCCGATCACCGCCGCTGACGCCAAGAGCGGCGAAGCGCCGTGGGAGACCGTGGCCCCCAGCGCCATCCCGTTCGCCGAGGGCTATCCAACGCCGCACGCCCTGACCGTGGACGAGATCCAGGTCCTGACCGGCAAGTTCGTGGACAGCGCCAAACGCGCCCTGGCGGCTGGTTTCGAGGTGCTGGAGATCCACGGCGCCCACGGCTACCTGCTGACCGAGTTCCTGTCGCCGATCTCCAACCAGCGCACCGACCAGTATGGCGGCGACATCGCCGGCCGCATGCGCTTCCTGCTCGAGACGGTTGAAGCCGTGCGCGCAGTGTGGCCGGCGGACAAGCCGCTGTTCGTGCGCCTGTCGACGGTAGACGGCACGCCCGGCGGCTGGTCGCTGGAGGACAGCGTCGTCCTGGCGAAAGAACTGAAGGCGCGTGGCGTCGATGTGGTCGATAGCTCCTCAGGCGGGCTGACGACGTCCATGGAGGCGGCCAACAAGCCCGGCCCGCTTTACCAGACGCCCTACGCAGAACAGATCCGCCGCGAGGGCGGGATCGCCACCATGGCGGTCGGCCTGATCACCCAGCCGCAAGAAGCTGAAGCGATCATCGCCGAGGGCCGCGCCGATATCGTCGCCATCGGCCGCGCCTTCCTGGAGAACCCCAACTGGCCGCAGGACGCCAAGGCCGCCCTCGATCCTGAACATATCGGCGACGACGCCTGGCCCGCCGCCACGGGCTACGCCGTGAGGGCGATCAAGGGGATCAAGAAGAAGTTTGGCCTGCCCGCCTAACGCAGGAAGGGCGCATAGATCACGGGATCGACCGGGATCAGCCGCGTCGCCCCCGCCGTCTCGGACCAGCCCTTGGAGAGGGCCTCGGCCGGAGATGCGGCGGCGGGCGCTGTTAAGGCCTCCGCCACGACGTCACAGGCGATGTCCGCGCTCTGAACACACACCACCGGGCCCGGCGGGATGGGATCGGAGCGCCATAGCTCCACCAGCTTGGCGGCCTCGGCCGGCTTCTGCGCCTTAAGGGTGCGCCACGGCTCCTCGGCCAGGGCGGCGATGTCGGCGGAACCGTCCAGCAAGCGGTTCATGGCCCCGTCGTGGGTTCCGGCGAACCCGGCGTCGGTCACTGAAAGGCCCTGCGCCTTCACCCACGGCGCCTGCACCAGGGCGCCGGAGGTGGAGCCGGGGATCACCCGCACATAGCGCAGGGCCGACGCTTTCAGGTCCACACCCACATGAGCCAGCAGCACGCCGCGATAGCCGTCCAGGGTCGCCGGCGGCACGTCGAACATGGCGATCGGCCGGGTCGCGGGCGCCGTGGCCGAGGCGAGGTAGGCCGACAGATTGGTCACCGCCGCATCCACCTGCCCCTCACGGATCGCGGCGGCCAGTGCGTCAGGGCTTTCCAGCACCCGCACCGTCACCTTGCGGCCGAGTGCGTGGCCCAGATGCTCCGCCATCGGAGCCAGCGCCACGGCGCGGTCGTAGCGGGCGTAGTGATAGGTGGCTAAGACCAGCGGGCGGGGCTCCGCCGTCGCGCTGGTCGCGACCAGGACCAGCAGGCCGGCGATCAGCGCCTTCACGCCACCGCCTTCAGGGCTTCGCCCAGTTCCTCGACCATTTCCGGGGTCGTCGCCCATGAGCACATGAAGCGCACGGAGCCGTCGAGGAAACGGTAGACGAACCAGCCCTTGGCCTGGAGCCGCTGCAGGGTGGGCTCGTCCATCTGGACGAACAGGCCGTTGGCCTCCACCGGATGCAGCAACGGGAACGGCATCAGGGCGGCCAGCTTTTTCGCCATGGCGTTGGCGTGGGCGGCGCGATCGGCCCAGGCGCCGCTCTCCAGCATGCCGATCCAGGGCGCGGCCAGATAGCGGCCCTTTGAGATCAGTTGGCCCGAATGTTTGATCCGCGCCTCCAGCCGGCGCTCGAAACGCTTGTCGAAGAACACCACCGCCTCGGTGGGGGTGGAGCCGGCCTTGGTCCCGCCCATGACCAGGATGTCGACGCCCATCTTCGCCACCGACTTCAGGTCGAACCCCGCCGCGACGGCGTTGGCCAGGCGCGCGCCGTCCAGGTGGACGCCATAACCCTTGGCTTTCGCCGGCGCGACCAGGGCGGCCAGGGTGCCGCCGGAATAGACCGTGCCGTATTCCGTTGCCTGGGTCAGGGACAGGGCCGCCGCCGGCTGGCGGTAGGAGACGTCAGGCTCCGCGAGAGCGGCTTGCAGCGCCGCCAGCTCCATCTTGCCGCTGGCGCCCGGCAGGCCGATCAGACCCACGCCATGGGTGAAGAAACCGGGCGCGCCGGTCTCGTCCGTGCAGATGTGGGCGTGCTCGTGGGCGATCACCGCTTCATGCGGCTGGGCCAGGCAGCCGAGCGCGAAAGCGTTGGCGGCGGTGCCGGACGGCAGAAACTTCACCACCGCGTCGGCGTCCAGGGCCTCGCGGATCAGGTCGGCGGCGCGGGCGCTCACATGGTCGGAGCCGTAGCCCGAGGCCGTCCCCGCATTGGCGGCGATCAGCGCCTCCATCACCTCGGGCATGGCCCCGGCGACGTTGTCGGAGGCGAAGTCGTAGCGGGCGGCCATGGGCGATCCTTGGGTGTGCAGGGCCAAGCCTTCTACCGCCCGGAAAAGCTTGGGATCAATGCGCCCCCGTCGCGCCGGGCGTGGCGGACAACGCCTGGGTCAGGCGCCCCAGCTTTTCCGGATTGCGGGTGATGTAGATCGCCGTGATGCGGCCGTCCTCGATCTCGAAGGCCGTGGTTTGCAGAACGTCGCCGCGCTCGCGGCTCACATAGCCGGGCAGGCCGTCGATCCACAGGGGACGGATCATGGCGGCCGCCTCGCTGGCCCGTTTGCGGAACTGCCGCTCGTAAAGGCGCAGCACGTTCCGCAGGCCGACGATCGGATTGATGAAGGCCTGCACCTTGCCGCCGCCGTCGGAGCGGATGACCACGCTTTCGGCCAGCAGGCCTTGCAGAGTGTTCAGGTCGCCGCTGCGGGTGGCGTTGAAGAAAGCCGCGGCGATGCGGGCGCCCTCTTCCTGCGGCACCGGGTAACGAGGCCTGGCCTCCTGCACATGACGGCGGGCGCGGACGGCCAGCTGCCGCACGGCGGCCGGATCGCGGTCCAGGGTCCCGGCCACATCGTCGAGACCAACGCCGAACACGTCGTGCAAAAGGAAGGCCGCGCGCTCCAACGGCGACAGGCGTTCAAGCGCCATCATCAGGGTCAGGGTCAGGTCGTCCTCGTGCGGTTCGTCCTCCACCTCCAAGAGAGGCTCAGGCAGCCAGGAGCCCACATAGGTCTCCCGCCGCACCCGGGCCGACTTCATCTGGTCCAGGCACAGGCGGGTGACCGTGCGCGACAGGAAGGCGCCGGGGTTCTGGACGCCGGCCATATCCACCGACCGCCAGCGCAGCCAGGCGTCCTGCACCACGTCCTCGGCCTCGCTTAAGGAGCCGAGCATGCGGTAGGCCAGACGCACCAGCCTGGGCCGGTGCGTCTCGAACGCCGTGGTTTGGTCGTCAGGCCGCGACAAGGGCCTGATCCACCGCCGGCAGGGCGCGGAAGCCGATCTGCAGCCGGTTCCAGGCGTTGATGGCGCCGATCAGCAGGGTCAGGTGAACCTGCTCGGCCTCGCTGAACACGGCCTTGACCTGCTCATAGTCGGCGTCAGGGGCGTTGGTCTGCGCCACCAGGGTCAGGGCCTCGGTCCAGGCCAGGGCGGCGCGCTCGCGCGGCGTATAGATCGGCGCCTCGCGCCAGGCCGGCAGCAGATCGAGGCGCGTCTGGTTCTCACCGTGCTTGCGCGCATCGGTGACGTGCATGTTGATGCAGTAGGCGCAGCCGTTGATCTGCGAGGCGCGCAGCTTCACGAACTCGATGACGCTCCGCTCAAGCCCGCTGTTGGCGAAGCTGGCCTCCAGGGCCATCAGCGCCTTGACGCCTTCGGGCGCCAGCTTGAACGGGTTGCTCAATCTCGGGGTCATGGTTCTTCTCCATTCGCGCATCATGCGCGTTCGACCTCAAGACGAGATGGCGGCCCGATGATGTGACATGGCCGCCGAGATTTTCTCAGAACCCGTAGAGCTTCGCGTACTCGGCGTCCCTGCCGGCGATCTGACGGGCGCAGTCGACCATGACCTTGGCCTGTTTCCAGGTGGCGTCATCCTGCATCTTTCCGTCCAGCATCGCGACGCCCGTACCGTCTGGCATGGCGTCCAGGATGCGGCGGGCGAAGGCGACCTCGGCGGGGTCTGGGCTGAACACCTGCTTGGCGATGGCGACCTGGCTGGGATGCAGGCTCCAGGCCCCGACGCAGCCCATCAGGAAGGCGTTGCGGAACTGCTGTTCGCAGGCGACCGGATCGTCGATGGCGCCGAAGGGACCGTAGAACGGCTTGATGCCATGGGCGGCGCAGGCGTCGACCAGCTTGGCGAAAGTGTAGTGCCACAGATCCTGCTGGACGCTGGCGCGCGGGGCGCCGTCGGCGTGCGGGTCCTCGACCACGCGATAGCCGGGATGACCGCCGCCGACGCGGGTGGTCTTCATGGCGCGGCTGGCGGCGAGGTCGGCGGGTCCCAGGCTGATCCCCTGCATGCGCGGGCTGGCGCCGGCGATGGCCTCGACGTTCATCACCCCTTCGGCGGTCTCCAGAATGGCGTGCAGCAGGATGGGCCTGGTGACGCCGTGCTTGGCCTCCAGCGAGGCCAGCAGCTGGTCCATGTAGAAGATATCCCAAGGCCCCTCGACCTTGGGGACCATGATGACGTCGATCTTGGAGCCGGCCCGCTCGACGATCTGGCTGACCTCATCCAGATGCCAGGGCGAGTTCAGGCAGTTGATGCGGGTCCAGAAGCCGACGCCGGCCGCCGCGAAATCCACGTTTTTGGCCAGATCGACCAAGCCGGCCAAGGCCGCGCCCTTGGCGTCGGCGGGAATGGCGTCCTCCAAGTTGGCCAGGATCACGTCCACCTCGCCCAGCAGGTCCGGGACCTTGGCCCGCACCTTGTCCAGGTGCGGCGGCACGAAGTGGATCATCCGCTCCACCCGGTTCGGCAGCTCCCGCAGCGGCTGCGGCGCGCCGATGGCGAGCGGCCTGAAGAATCCCCTGGGCGTCTTGCTGGTCATCGTCTCACTCCCCGCGATCGTTTTCTTATTTCGCAATTGCGAGAAGATTTGCGGCGATGCGGAACCGCGTCAACTCTTCTTCGCAAGCGGGTGCTTTTCCTCGACCACGGCCTTCAGCCGGCCCTCGGCCACGTGGGTGTAGATTTGGGTGGTGGCGATGTCGGCGTGGCCGAGCAGGGTCTGGACGACGCGCAGGTCCGCCCCGCCCTCCAACAGGTGGGTGGCGAAGGCGTGGCGCAGGACGTGGGGACTGACCTTCTCGCGGTCGATGCCGGCATAGATCGCCGCTTCATCCAGAAGCTGGGCCACCCGGCGGGAGGTCAGGCGTCCGCTGGCCGAGCGAGACACGAACAGCCACGGGCTGTCCTTCACGCCAGCAGGCAGGAACTGGCCGCGCACCTCCAGATAGCCCTTCACCGCCTGGCGGGCGGCGTCGTTCAGGGGGGCCAGCCGTTCCTTGCCGCCCTTGCCCTTGACGATCAGGTAAGCCGGATCGCGGGTCAGGGCCGCCAGGGGCAGGTTCAGCAGCTCCGAGACACGCAGGCCCGAGGCGTAGAGCAGCTCGATCATACAGGCCAGCCGCAGGCCGTGGGCGGGGTCCTTCTCCACCGACGCGGCGATCAGGCCCTCGACCTCCTCGCGACTGAGGACCTTGGGCAGGCGGCGGCCCTTCTTCGGCGCCTCCACCCGGCGGGAGGGGTCGTCTTGTCGCCAGCTCTCGCCCAGCACGAAGCGGTGGAACTGGCGCAGGGCCGAGCGGCGCCGCGACGCCGTGGCGGGCGACAGGCCCCGCGCGCCAAGATCGGCGAAATAGGCCTCGACATCCTCGGCGGAGGCGGAGCCGAAATCCCGTCCCCGTCCCCTCAGGAAGGCGGCGGCGTCCTCCAGATCCTTGCCATAGGCGGTCAGGGTGTTCTTCGACGACGCCCGCTCGACGGCCATCATCTCCAGAAACGCCTCGACCCAGCCGGCGCTCATTTGATCTGCAGGGTCAGGACGCCTTCGGCGGCGAAGGCGCGGGCGTCGGCGGTCAGGCCGGCGCGGTTCAGGGCGCGGACCACGCGAGCGCGGTCGGCGCTGGCGAAGTTGCCGATGCCGGCGTCGGCGGCGATGCCGAGGGCCAGCAGTCCCGTCTCGCCTTTCAGCCCGGCGGCCGCCGCTTGGTCCAGCGCCGCCAGGCGAGCAGGCGAGGCGCTGGAGCGCGGGCCTTCGAAGGCGGCGAACTCGCCCCGCGCCTGCGCGCTCATGGACACGCCCTCGGCCGGCGCCAGCGCCCACAGGATCATGGCGGCGGGCTGGGCGGGCGACTTTGAGCCCCCCTGCGCGCCGCGTTCGACCAGGCGATCAAGCGTCGGCCCGTCCGCCTGACCGGAAGCGGCGGCGATCAAGGCGTCGATCAGAGCCATGTCGTCGGCGGAAGCGGCGCTGTCCGAAACCAGGCCGCCGCGAATGGCGCGGGCCGTCTCCACATCCCCGGCCGCCACGGCGGCGCGGATGAACAGCAGCGGATCTTGCAGCGGCGCCCGGGCGCCGACCAGGGAAGCGATCACCGGCCGCGCCGAAACAGAAGCCTCAGTGAAGGCGACGACGCCTTTGGTCCGGCGCAGGAAGGCCAGGGCGGACGTCTCCGCCGCCGTCAGGTCTGCGGCCGCCAGTTCGGGCGGCGGCGACGGCGTCGTCAGATGGGCGGCGATGGCCGGGCTGGCGGCGGCGCGTGCGACGTCCATGTTTAGCCCAAGCTTGCGCGACAGGGCGTATTCGACGCCGCTTTTCAGGGACGCCTCGCCCGGCGAGCCGGCGCCGGCGATCAGGGCGCCCATCAGGCGAGGATAGGCCGAGCCCTTCGGCTCCCGCGCCGTGGCGAGGGTGAGGGTCAGTTGAGCCGCCTCGGTCTGGCCGCCGGTCGCCTCACAGAAGGCCCGCAGGCGAAGCCAGTAAGGATCGCCCCGGTTCTCGGTGACCGCCTCGGCCGTCGCGCAGGCGCGGGCGTCGTCGCCGATGATCAGGGCCGCTTCCGCCGCGGCCTGGGACAGGGCGGAGCTGGAGGACAGGTTCGGCGCCCGTCGCAGGATCGCCGCCGCGCCGTCCGCCTCGCCTAAAGCCAGCAGCCCCTGCACCCGGGCCGCGCCGAGGGCGGGATCGTTCCCCGCGCCGTCAGGACCGGAGGCGCCGGTCATCAGCAGGCGGCGGGCCAGGCCCTGCGCCGCCGGCGACAGGCTCTTGGCCGACACCCGGGGCAGCGTCTCGCCGAGAATGATCGGAGAGGTCCCGCGCCAAAGGTCTGGTCCGAGGCCGGTGTCTGGCCCCACCGGGGTCGAAAACAGGTCGGGCGGCGCCAGGGTCGTAACCTCCACCTGCGCTAGGGCCGGGCTGGAGATTGCGATGGCGAGGGCGGCGGGGAGGAATCTGAAACGAACCATGGGCGCGATTATGCCCGGCCCGAACGTGGCGCCCAACCCCGTGCTCGTGTAAGCGGTTGTTTCCAAGCACCACCATGACCGCAGCTCCCGCCCCTCCTACCCGAACCATCGTGCTCGTCGGCCTCATGGGCGTGGGCAAATCCAGCGTCGGACGCCGGCTGGCCTACGCGTTGGGACTACCGTTCAAGGACGCCGACACCGAGGTGGAGACCGCCGCGGGACGCAGCATTCCCGAAATCTTCGCCGATATGGGCGAGGCCGCCTTCCGCGACGGCGAGCGCCGGGTGATCGCTCGACTGTTGGACGAGCCGGTCCATGTGCTGGCTACGGGCGGCGGCGCCTTTGTCGATCCGAAGACGCGCGAGCTGATCAAGCAGCGGGCCACCTCGATCTGGCTGAAGGCCGATCTGGAAATCCTGGCCCGCCGCGTCGGACGCAAGGACAGCCGCCCCCTGCTGCGCGACCGTGACCCGCTGGAGGTCCTGACCCAACTGGCCGAGGCGCGCTATCCGCTCTATGCCGAAGCTGACATCGTGGTGGAGACCGCCGACACGCCGCATCAGGTGGCCGTCGATCAGGTGCTCGCCGCCATCGCCGCCCACGAAGCAGACGCATGACCCATATCCGCACCATCCCTGTCGGCCTGGGCGAGCGCGCCTATGACGTGGTCGTCGGCCCCGGCCTGATCGACACGGCGGGCGAGCGCGTCGCACCGCTGCTGAAGCGCAAGCGCACCGCTATCGTCGCCGACGCCAACGTGGCCGAGCACCACGGCGAGCGCCTGTCCGCGGCCCTGGAGAAGGCCGGGATCGCGGTGGACATGATCCTGGTCCCGCCGGGCGAGGAGTCGAAAAGCTGGGAAGGCCTCGCTCGGGTCAGCGATGAGCTGTTGGCCCTGAACCTCGACCGGGGCGACATGGTCATCGCCTTCGGCGGCGGGGTGGTCGGCGACCTGACCGGTTTCGCGGCGGCGATCTACAAGCGCGGGATCGACTTCATCCAGATTCCCACCACCCTGCTGGCCCAGGTGGACAGCTCGGTTGGCGGAAAGACCGCCATCGACACCCCGCGCGGCAAGAACCTGATCGGCGCCTTCCACCAGCCGCGCCTCGTGCTGGCGGACCTTGATGTCCTGGCCACCCTGCCTGACCGCGAGATGGGGTGCGGCTACGCCGAGGTCATCAAGTACGGCTTGCTGGGCGACTTCACCTTCTTCGAATGGCTTGAGACCAATGGAAGCAAGGTGCTGGCGCGGGAGCCGCAGGCCCTGTCGCACGCGGTCGCCCGGTCTGTGGAGATGAAGGCCGAGATCGTCGCCGAGGATGAGAAGGAGGCGGGCCGCCGCGCCCTGCTGAACCTCGGCCACACCTTCGGCCACGCCCTGGAGGGTGAAATGGGTTTCGGTGACGAGCTCAAGCATGGCGAGGCGGTGGCCGTCGGCATGGCCCAGGCGTTCCGCTTCTCGGCCCGCCAGGGGCTTTGCTCCGCCCAGGACGCCGCCCGGGCCGAGGCCGCCATCGCCGCCGTCGGCCTGCCGACCACCCCGGCCCAGGTGCGCGCGGAACCCTTCGCCGTCGACGCGCTTCTGGCCCACATGGGACAGGACAAGAAGGCCGAGGGCGGCAAACTGACCTTCATTCTCACGCGCGCCATCGGCGACGCGGTGACCGCCAAGGGCGTGGACGCCGGCGCTGTACGCGACTTCCTGCTGGCTGAAGGCGCCTTACCGTGATCTGGGCCATCCTGGCTGGCCTGGGGCCGTCGCTAGTGGTGCTGCTGGCCATGTCGGGCCTCATCTCGGCGGCCGAGACCTCGATGACCGCCGCCAGCCGTGGCCGGATGCATCAGCTGGAACGCGAAGGCGACAAGGCCGCCGCGCGGGTCAACAAACTGAACACCGACCAGGAGCAGATGATCGGCGCGATCCTGCTCTCTAACAACGTCATCAATATCGGGGCCTCGGCCCTGACCACCAGCGTGCTGGCCGTGGTTTTCCCCGGCCCGATCGGCGCCCTGATCGCCACGGCGGTGATGACGGTGCTGATCGTGGTCTTTTCGGAAATCCTGCCCAAGACCTTGGCCATCGCCCGCGCCGACGACGTGGCGCGCGCCATATCGATCCCGGCCCTGATCGTGGTGAAGATCTTCGGCCCCGTGGCGCGCGGCGCCCAGTGGATCGTCCGCCAGACCCTAAAGCCGTTCGGCATCAACCTGTCGATGGAGACCGATGTCCTGGCCGCCCACGAGGAGATCCGTGGCGCGGTGGAGTACCACCACTCCGAAGGCCTGGTGGAAGGCCGCGACAGGCGAATGCTGGGCGGGGTGCTGGACCTGTCGGAGATGGACGTCTCCGAGGTCATGGTCCACCGCAAGTCCATGGTCATGCTGGACATCGACCTGCCCGCGCGCGCGCTGGTGGGCCAGGCGCTGGACAACGCCCACTCGCGTCTGCCGCTCTATCGCGGCGAGACGGAGAACATCGTCGGCGTGCTGCACGCCAAGGACCTGCTGAAGGCCATGGCGGCGGCGGACGGCGGGCTGGACGGGCTGGACATCGCCTCCATCGCACGCGAGCCCTGGTTCATTCCCGACACCACCAATCTGAAGGACCAGTTGAACGCCTTTCTCAAGAGACGCAGCCATTTCGCCCTCGTGGTGGACGAGTACGGCGCTCTGCAGGGCCTGGTGACCCTGGAGGACATTCTTGAGGAGATCGTCGGCGAGATCGACGACGAGCATGACGACGCCGTCGAAGGCGTGCGCCGCCAGCCGGACGGCACGGTCAATGTGGACGGCCACGTCACCGTGCGCGACCTGAACCGCGCCATGGACTGGGACCTGCCGGAAGGCGACGCGGTGACCATCGCCGGGCTGGTGATCCACGAGGCCCAGACTATTCCGGAGCCGGGACAGACTTTCATCTTTCACCGCCACCGGTTCCAGATCCTGCGCCGCCAGCGCAATCAGATCACCGCCTTGCGGGTCAGCCCCCGCCTGGACGAGACGACGCCTTAAACAGCGAAGTTCCTATGTCGGGCGCCAGACGGTGACGGCGCCACCGTGTGTTGTATGACTTGAACAGCACGTGGCTTCACGGCCCAACGACAGAGCTTGCCTGTTGTGACAAGGACTGGGAAGAGAACTGTTAGGCGCCCTCGCGCCGGCCTATAATAAGTCTGTATGCCGTGCGGCGGCGACTGTCCCCGCACGCTTTGGAGCCGTCTAAATGACGCAAGTCGTCGACCTGAAATCCCTCCGCATTCTGGTCGTGGAGGATGAGGCCTTGGTCTCCATGCTTGTCGAAGACATGCTGGACGATCTGGGCTGCGTGGTCGTCGGCCCGGCGGCCGAGCTTGAAGAAGCGCTGGTTCTGGCTCGCGACGGTGAGATCGACGTCGCCCTGCTCGACGTGAACCTGGGCGGCCGTCCGATCTTCCCCGTGGCGGACGTGCTGCGTGAGCGCGGCGTGCCCTACGCCTTCGCAAGCGGCTATGGCGAGGCGGGCATCAGCGACGACCACAAGGGCGCCGCCGTGCTGCAGAAGCCCTTCCGCGAAAGCGATCTCAAGCGCGTCCTGGAGACGATCGCGGCCAAGGTCGCCGCCGGCTCCTAGGCCGTCTCGCCAGGGGCCAGCACCTTCACCGACAGGGCGTGAACCGGGCCGGCGAGCTCGGCGGCGAGGGCGGCGTTGATCATTCTTTGGCGCTGAACACGGTTCACCCCGGTGAAAGCGGCCGCCTCGATCACGACGTTGAAGTGGCTTTCGCCGCCTTCCCGATGGCCCGCGTGGCCATGGTGGCGGTCGGAATCATCTACGATCTCCAACCGGGTCGGCGCGAAAGCAGTGGTTAGTTTGTCGCGGATCGTGTCTGTGACGACGCCCATGGGCCTCTCCCGGCTTGTCAATTCTTGAACGTATTTAGGTGCGACCTAGACTGAATCCCATGTTCGAGTACCGGCCCAAGTTCAAAGACATCCGCGTCCGCCCCCCAAAGGAGGGCGAGGACGAGGCCGTGCGCGTCGAGGAAGACGTCCTGCGCCTGAAGCCCGGCGAACGTCCGTGCGATCACGCCGGCTGCCGCGTCGCCGCCACGGCCAAGGCGCCTAAGTCGCGCGATCTGCCGGATCAGCACTACTGGTTCTGCCAGCGACACGCCGCGGAATACAACAAGCGCTGGGACTTCTTCGCCGGCATGAGCGAAGGCGAGATGCGCCGGCACATGGAGGCCCGCGCCACAGGCGACCGCCCCACCTGGTCGTTCAAGGCCGACGCCCGCTCGCGCGAGGCCGCCGCCGCCGCCGCCCGTGACCGCCGCGCCTTCAACGACCCGTTCGGCGTGTTCGCCGCCGCGCGCCGCCGGGCGGAGGCGACCGAGGCCGCCGGCCGGCACCTGGGCAAACTGGAACGCGGGGCCCTGGCCGACCTGGACCTGGACGCCACCGCGGACGGTCCGGCCATCAAGGCGCGGTACAAGGAGCTGCTGAAGCGCTGCCACCCAGACGCCAACGGCGGCGACCGCTCGGCCGAGCACAAGCTCCAGCGGGTCATCAAGGCCTACAAGACCCTGCAGAAGGCCAAGCTGGTCTAGAAGACCTGCCAGCTAACGCTAAGGAAGCCTCCTGATCCGGCCACGGACCCTCTTTTCCTTGAGGGCCATAGGTTCTAAGTGCTGACCATGCCTGAATTCGCCGACACCCCCTCGACCGCCGACGCCCTGCTGACCCTGGTGCCCGACAAGTGGGTGACCGTGCGCGAAGCCTTCGGCGTGGACAGCGACATGAAGGTCCCCGCCTTCACGCACCGAGATCCGCACGTTCCCGAGGTGGACCCGGCCTACAAGTTCGACCCGCAGACGACCCTGGCCATCTGCGCCGGCTTCGCCTTCGACCGTCGTGTGATGGTCCAGGGCTATCACGGCACCGGCAAGTCGACCCACATCGAGCAGGTCGCCGCCCGTCTGAACTGGCCGCTGGTGCGCGTGAACCTGGACAGCCACGTCAGCCGGATCGATCTGGTCGGCAAGGACGCCATCGTCCTGAAGGACGGCAAGCAGATCACCGAATTCCGTGAAGGCATCCTGCCCTGGTCGCTGCAGCGCCCCGTCGCACTGGTGTTCGACGAGTACGACGCCGGCCGCCCGGACGTGATGTTCGTCATCCAGCGCGTGCTGGAAGCTGGCGGAAAGCTGACCCTGCTGGACCAGAACCGCGTGATCCGGGCCAACCCGTACTTCCGCCTGTTCTCGACCACCAACACCATCGGTCTGGGGGACACCACGGGGCTGTATCACGGCACTCAGCAGATCAACCAAGGCCAGATGGACCGCTGGTCGATCGTCACCACGCTCAACTACCTCGATCACGACGTCGAGGCGGGCATCGTCCTGGCCAAGAACCCGTCCTACGACACGCCGGACGGCCGCCAGAAGATCGCCGCCATGGTCCGCGTGGCCGATATGACCCGCAACGCGTTCATGAACGGGGACATCTCCACCGTCATGAGCCCGCGTACGGTCATCACCTGGGCCCAGAACGCCGAAATCTTCAGCGGCGACGTGGCCACGGCCTTCCGCATGACCTTCCTGAACAAGTGCGACGAGCTGGAGCGGCCGACCGTAGCAGAGTTCTTCCAGCGCGCCTTCGGCCAGGACCTGCCGGAAAGCGCCGCGCGGGTTCGGGTGGCTTAGAACCGCACGATCTGAATAGCGCCGTGCGGGCGGCGCTGTAGGGCTGTTCGCCCCGCTTATTCTGGAGCCCGCCATGCGTCGCGTCGCGCCCGTCATCTGGTCGCTCGTGTTCGCGGGTCTTGTCGGCCTTACGCCGACAGGCTGCTCCGAGACCCCGACAAGCCCACAAACGCCGCGCCGCGTGGTGAAGCCCGAGGACTTGCCGCGTCTTCAGCCGGGCCTGTGGCGCACCGTCACCCGTACGGACAACCGTCCGCCCGAGACCTTGCTTCAGTGCATCGGTCAGGATCACAGCCTGGCTCAGAGCATGGGTGAGGCCCAGATGCGCTGTCCCGGCCTGAGCATGACCAGCCATCGCGGGACCTATGTGGTGACCGCCCGCTGCGCCCGCGACGGCGGCGAGACCCTGATGCGGGCCCGCTTCACCGGCGACTTCCGGACGCGCATGCGCGCGGAGATGACTCTCAGCCTGCTGGCGCCCGATCGCTCGCCCCGCGTCATGACCTTGGTCAGCGAGGGGCGGCACGAAGGCCCCTGCCGCCGAGGGCAGGCGCCAGGACTGGTCGAGGACGTCCGGCCGCGTTGATCGCGATCCGACCCAAATCAAGCCCCCTGCGTCCAAGGCGCCACAGCCGCATCCCGTCAATCTCGGGTCGCGGAACTTTCGAAGACCGCAACGCTTATCTCAACCGTGAGTGCGTTGCTTCCAGGCTGCCTCCCCCGCGGCCCGGACGGCGTGCTCCAACCCATATCCACAAGGGGATTGCACCCATGTCCGCATCGCTTGCCGTCGTCACCGACATCGCGCCGCGTTCGACCGCGGCGGAGACTATCAGCCAGCGCGTCATGCGCCTTCAGGCCGAGGCCCGGGCCGTCGCCCGTGAACACCTTTCCGCCCTTGAGAACGCCATGGCGCAGGTGGCCAAGATCTCGGAAGAGATCGCCGACGGAGGCGAAGCCTATCCGGTCGGCGCACGCGAACTAGCCAAGCGCCTGGCGGACGAAACCGGTCTGCGGGTTCAAGCTCTGGACGCGATCCTCGCCCGCACCAGCCGCTAAGTCGGAGGCGAGATCGTGAAGGGCGGCACTTCGCCGCCCTCTCGCCCTTAGTTCGCGATCAGATCCGGCTCGTGCCGACGCAGCCAGGCGTGAGCATAGCCGCAGGTCGGAATGATCCGGACGCCCTCGGCCTTCACCGACCCGGCCACCTGCCGCATCAGACGATCGGCCGCCCCGGTCCCGCGAAGCGCCATATCCGCCTCCACATGCGGGATCACCAGCACTCCCTCGCGGCGGCGGTAGTCGGCCCAGGCCAGCTTTCCATCCACATTGAGTTCGAAGCGCCCCGCTTCGGCGTTGTCGGTGAAGGTTTCGGCCATCGCGTCGTTCTCCTTGTGTCTGACGCCTGGTGAACGCGACAGGCTCAGACCAGCTCCACCGCCATGGCCACGGCCTCGCCGCCGCCGATGCACAGGGACGCCATGCCCTTGGCGGCGCCGCGCGCCTCCAGAGCCGACAACAGCGTGGCCAGGACACGCGCGCCCGACGCGCCGATCGGGTGCCCAAGAGCGCAGGCGCCGCCGTTGACGTTCAGCTTGTCGCGATCGATGCCCAGCTCTCGTTGGGCGATCATGGCCACCACGGCGAAAGCCTCGTTGACCTCCCACAAATCGACGTCCGCCGCCGACCACCCCGCCTTGGTGAGAGCCTTCTTCATGGCCGGCACCGGGGCGGTGGTGAACAGGCCCGGCTCATGCGCGTGGGCGGCGTGGGCCGCGACCCGGGCGACCACCGGCAGGCCCAGCGTCTCCGCCACGCTGGCGCGGGTCATGACCAGGGCGGCGGCCCCATCGCTGATCGAGCTGGCGTTGGCGGCGGTGATGGTCCCGTCGCGAGAGAAGGCGGGGCGGAGGGTCGGGATCTTGGCCGGATCGGCTTTCAACGGTTGCTCGTCCTGATCGACGACCACATCGCCCTTGCGGCCGGAGACGGTGACCGCGGCGATCTCGCGGGCGAAGGCGCCGTTTTCCACGGCCGCTCGGGCGCGGGCCAGGCTTTCGATGGCGTAAGCGTCCTGGTCCTCACGCGTGAACTGATAGGCGGCGGCCGACTCCTCGGCGAAGCTGCCCATCAGACGGCCCGGCTCATAGGCGTCCTCCAGCCCGTCCAGATACATGCTGTCGAGAATGCGGTCATGGCCGATGCGGGCGCCGCCGCGATGCTTGGCCAGCAGGTACGGGGCGTTTGTCATGCTCTCCATGCCGCCCGCCACGATGATCTCGGCCGTTCCGGCGAGCAGGGCGTCATGCGCCATTATCGCCGCCTGGAGGCCGCTCCCGCACATCTTGTTGACCGTGGTCGCCTCGACCGATTTCGGAAGACCGGCGCCCAAAGCAGCCTGACGAGCCGGCGCCTGGCCGAGACCGGCCGGCAGAACGCAACCCATGATGATCTGTTCGACCTTGTCGGCGGCCAGGCCCGCGCGCTCAAGCGCGGCCTTAACGGCTACGGCGCCCAGTTCAGTCGCCTTGGCGCCCGACAGCGCGCCCTGGAAGCCGCCCATGGGGGTGCGGGCGTAGGAGGCGATGACGACGGGATCGGAGTTCATTGTAGCTGTTTCCTCTGCTTGGCGAAGGACTTAACCCCTTCCGAAGCCGGGGAAAAGAGCGGCCGGGCTCCTGAAGGAACCCGGCCGAGTCACCGGAAATGCCGCTCACCCGAGCGCGCCGAAAGGGTGGATGGAACGACGCGCCAGAATTGAGTTGCAATTAGGAACTTACTCATTCGGTTCGCAAACGCAACCCTCTTGCCTTCCGCCGGGGAACCAGTACCCTCGCGCGATGGGCCGTACCGCCGACTACTCCAAGGAGCGCTGTTCCGTCGCCGCCACGCTGGAAGTGGTGGGCGACCCGTGGACGCTGCTGATCCTGCGGGACGCCTTCCGCGGCGTTCGCCGCTTCGACCAGTGGCAGGAAAGCCTGGGCGTCGCCCGCAATGTCCTGGCCGCGCGCCTGAAGACCCTGGTCGCCCATGGGGTGCTGGAAAAGCGCCGCTACAGCGAACATCCGCCCCGCTTTGAGTATCGCCTGACGGAGAAGGGCAAGGACCTGCGCCCGGTGCTGATCACCCTCAGCGACTGGGGCGACCGGCACGTCTATGGCGAGAAGGGCCCCCTGCACTTCTTGCATGAGCCGTGCGGCCACAAGCTGCGCCCCGGTTTGATCTGCATGGACTGCGGCGAGCCGGTCGAACCGCGCTCCCTGCGGATGATCCACAATCCCAAGAGCCAGACGGTCGGCGAGGCCCTGGCTGAGCAAGAGCTGGCCGACCTCGAGGCCGAGGCCTCCTAGGCGTTCAGTCGAACCGCGCCGGCGATGAAGCCGCCGCCGAGCACCCGCGACACATCCGCCGGGTCGTAGAGAACACAGGCCTGGCCCGGCGCCACGCCTTCTTCCGCCACGTCCAGCGCAACGGCCGGAACGCCGTCGATGAGGGTGAGTCGGCCAGGCACCGGCTCACGGGTCGAGCGGACGCGGGCCAGTACGGCCTGGCCATCGGCGCAGGCGGCCTCCAGCGTCGGCTGGTCGCCGAGCCAGTTGCCTTCCTTCAGGGTCAGGGCCGTGGTCAGCAGCGCCTCGCGCGGGCCGACGATCACCTGACGGGCGTCGGCGTCAATGCGGACCACGAACAGCGGGTCGCCGACGGCGATGTTCAGGCCCCGGCGCTGGCCGATGGTGTAACGGGTCACACCCTCGTGCCGACCAAGGACCCGGCCGTCGAGATGCACGATGTCGCCCGCCTCCGCGCCGTGCGGGCGCAGGCGGTCGATGACCGTGGTGTACTTGCCTTCCGGCACGAAACAGATGTCCTGGCTATCCGGCTTGTCGGCCACCGACAGTCCCAGCTCCTCAGCCACCCGGCGCACGTCCGGCTTGTGCAGGCCGCCTAGCGGGAAGCGCAGAAAGTCGAGCTGCTCGCGCGTGGTGGCGAACAGGAAGTAGGACTGGTCGCGCGCCGGATCGACGGCCCGGCGCAGCTGCGGCTCGTCGTCCATTGAGCGCTGCACATAGTGTCCGGTCGCCATGGCCTCGGCGCCCAGGTCGCGGGCCACGTCCAGCAGGTCGCGGAACTTGACCGTCTGGTTGCACCGGACGCAGGGGATGGGCGTCTCCCCGCGCAGATAGGCGTCGGCGAAGTCTTCGATCACCTGCTGCTTAAAGCGGCTTTCATAGTCGAGGACGTAGTGCGGGATGCCGATGGAGTCCGCCGCCGTGCGGGCGTCTAGGATGTCCTGGCCCGCGCAGCAGGCGCCCTTCTTCTGAACGGCCGCGCCGTGGTCGTAGAGCTGCAGAGTGACGCCGACCACGTCATAGCCGGCGGCCTTCAGCAGGGCGGCGGTGACGGTGGAGTCCACGCCTCCCGACATAGCCGCGACCACGCGCGTTCCCGCCGGCAGGCCGACCGCCGCGCGCGCCGACTCAACCGCGGCCGCCGAGAGGCTGCTGACGGGCTTTAGGGCGGGCTTGGCGAGTTCGCAAAAGGTCATCAGCCGCTATTTAGCGGCGCGGAGCCCCGATTGCGAGGGTCGGCCCCTAAAGCACATTCAGGATGGACGAGCCTGACAACATGGAGAACACGCGCGCAGAGCCCTCCAGGGATAGCTGCGCGATATTCAGCCGCACCGAGGCGGCGGCGTAGTCAGCGTCCACCACCCCGCCGATCATGACCTCCATGCCGCTCTCGCGTTCCTTCAGGATGCCGGCCGCCTGATCCACTCGGTTCTGCAGCATGCCGTTGCGCGCGGTCTCGTCGATCAGACCCTTGCGGGCCTTGTCCAGCTCGGTCAGCTGCGACTTCAGGAAGTCCGTCTGCTCCTGGGTCAGGTTGCCGTCGAACTCGCCATTTTCCTGCACATAGGCGGTGATGGTCTGCAGCACCGTGAACAGCGGCGATCCCAGAGCATCGGCGTGGAAGGAAGGGTTGATCGTCGCCGTCTCATTGAGGCGGATCTGAGCCGAGAACTGGTCGTTCGAGAACAGCCCAGCGATGTGATCCGACAGTTCGGCCGGCGTCGCGGGCAGGGGCGGGACGAGCTCGTCCAAGGTCGTGGCGGTGATTGGCTGGGTGTCGATCTTTCCGCCAGCGAACAGGAATTGCCCCTGATGCTGGGTGTTCAAGGCGGAGACAGCGTCTGCGAAGTAGCTGCTTAGCTGCTCCATCAAGGTGTCGGCCTTGCCGGCGGCCACGGCTTCGGTCACGGCGGTGCGGATGTTCTGGGCGGTGTCCGCCGCCCGGCTCAGGGCCACATCCTGCATGCCGAGCTTGTCGGTCAGCAGGGTGTTTTGCTCGAGGAACGAGCCCACCTTGCTCTGCACGTTCTTCAGGGCCGTGATGTACTCGGCGTTCTTGGCGAAGCCCTTCAGATCCGTCGCCACCTGCTTGGTCGAGATCTGGTCGCCCCATTTGGCCTGCTCGAGCTGCGCCCGGGACAGGTTGCTGAGCATGGAGGTGTAGTTGCCGGCGGTGGAGATGCGGGTCATGGCTAGTTCACCAGGTTGATCAGCTGATCCATCATCTCCTTGGCCGCCTGGATCAGACGGGAGGAGGCGTTGTAGGCCTGCTGATAGGTGGTCATGCTGATCAGCTCCTCATCGAGGTTCACCCCCTCGACGGACTGACGGCGGGCGTCGGCCTCAAGCTTCACGGAATCGGCGGACGCCTGGCGGGAGGCCGCGGTGTCGGCCTTGCGGGCGATGGAGCCGCTGACTTCCGAAAAGAAAGCGCTGACGCTGCCGGTCGTGGCGCCCATACCTCCGGCGGCTGAGAAGTGACCCGCTGCGTCGCCGGCCTTCGCCAGCAGAAGCGCGCCCCGGCCGTCGCCGATCACCAAGGCGGACTCGCCGGGGGCGGCGCTGAGATCGAGTTGTGCGAACGGCAGGCGTGATGGATCGCTGACAATGGCAGGATCGACGAAGAAGCGGCTGCCGCGATTGCCCCGTTCCGCCGCCCCCAGGCCGAAGAACTGGCTCATGGTCGGACCGCCGCCCCCACGTTGGGTGCCGTCCCCGGTCACGGAAAGGCTGACGCCCGCCTGTTTGGGCGTGAAGCCGAGCTCCCCATACTGGTTCAGAGCGAACGTGCCATGCAGGCCAAGCCCAGTCCCATTGGCGTTCAGCTCAGCTAGCAGGTCGTCCATCGTGCCGCCGGCGGGTACGGCGATCGTCACGTCCCGGATCAGCTGATTGTTCTGGTCGGTTAGGCGGAAGCTGATCTGCTCGCCCGTGCCGAAGCCATGATCGCTGGTCCCCGTCATCCCCGTCTCATAGGTGGAAAGACCAGTTCCCCGGATCAGATCGTTCAGGCCGAAGAAAGCGCTGAAGCCTCTGCCGATCTTGTTGGAAGGATTGGTCGCGTCATCAATAAGCGATACCCCTTCGCCCGGGTTCGTGGCGGCGATCGACAATCGACCACCGGTGAAGCTCGCCGTGCCGAACCCCGCCAGGGCGGCGTCGAGATCGTTGGCGAAGGTGGCGTCGGCGAAGCCGCTCGCCACGCCGTCGATGGTCATGATGTCGTTATCGAAGTCGATCTCGACGAGGCGTTGAACAACACCGTTCGCATCGGTGATCGCGACGTTGGTGACGCCGGTGAAGCCGGTGATGGCCGTATTGATGTCCGTACCGAAACCGGTGTTCCGCCCCGTCAGGCTGGCGGGCGCGGGAACAGACGTTGAGGCGTTCGCCGCCGCATTGATCTGTTCGGCGGCGCGGGAGACCATTTCGCCCAGTTGGTCCGCGATGCCGCCCAGCTCGACGTTGCGCAGGCTCATCAGACCGTGGATTTCACCGCCGGTCATGGTGAAGCGGGTCGAGGAGTTGGGGACCCCGACCGTCTCGCTGGTGATGTAGCTGTTGCCGCTGTCGGAGCGATGATAGCTCAGCTTGGCCAGTACGGACCCCGCCAGAACCACGCCTTCGGTCGTACGAACATCGACACCGCCCGTGTCGCGAGGCGAGACCTTGATGTTCATCAGGGCGGACAGTTCGTCGACCAGCTTGCTCTGGATGTTCTCGGAGCCCGTGGAGTCGCCGCCGGTCATCTTCACCGACATGATGTCTCGGTTCAGGCCGTCGATCTGGGACAGCAGATCGTTGACCCGATCGACATTGGCCGCAATGCGCGAGTCGGTGGTCTTGCTCAGATTGGCCAGAGATGCGCCGATGCGACTGGCCTCCCCCAGGAAGTTCTCCATGGCCGACACGGCGCTAGAGCGGCGCAGGGCCGACGAGGGATTGTCCGCCGCTGCGGAGAAAGCGGCGAACACGCCGTTCGCCTGCGCGAAGAAGGAGGTCGCCGAGCTGGGGTCTCCGAACAGCGACTGGGCGTTGTCCAGGATGTCGGCGATGGCCGAGGCGCTTGCGGAGTCTGACGTAGCGCGCAGGCTGGCGCTTTGCAGGAAGCGGTCTGCGACGCGCTTGACCTCGCTGACGTCCACCCCGATCCCCATCCCGGCGGAGATGCGGTTTTCCTGGGCGACGACCTTTCGCGTATAGCCGGGCGTGTTGATGTTGGCGACGTTGTCGGAGACCACCCGCAGGCCGGTCTGCGCCGCCATCAGGCCCGACGTCGCCGCCGAGAGAACTGTATTCAGCGACATGACCTAGCGCTCCTGACCGGGCGCGCGGCGATCCGTGCACGGCGAAAACTGCCGGGGCGCGGGAAAGGTGCGGGCGCTGATCACAGGCATCCTGTTGTTTTCCAACATCTTCTTCGCGATCGATCATCGACCGCGCGAGACCTCACGCAAAAGCGGCGCCAGTTCGTTAACCATGCTGGGCAGGGTTGGCCGGGGTCTTGTTTGAAGAGTCGCGATCTCTCGGCAAAAAGCGCCGCGAGCAGAGTCACCCTCACGGGCTTCTCCAAAAATTCTTCTTGAAAAACATATATCTAACTACGCACCTGAAACTTGGCCCGGCCCTTGCTGAGCGGGTTCCGAAGAACCGACGCATCGCGCGTCGATTGGAAGCCGAGGCCTCAAAGCCGATGACAGACGCTGTTTCCGCAGCCGCCACAGGCGCCGCGATAACCGCCCAGCAGGGCGGAGGACAGGCGATGTCTGGCGCTGGCGCGGGCTTTGATCTGGTCATGGCCCTGATGGCGCAGCTGGGCGGCACGCCGGGCGAGCCGGACGCTGACGCCTCTGGTGACAAGACGGCGACGCCCGCGGCGGAGACCGCCACTGACCCACTGATCGGCGCGCCGACGGATGCCGCCGCGGCCGTGTTGGCTGCGCTTCTGGTTCAGCAGCCCACGGCCCAGACCCCGATCGTGGTCGAGACTGAGGCCGAGACCGCCATCCTTCCGACCGCCGCGCCGATCGTGGCGGCCGACGCTGACGTCCCGGTGACAGAGTCAGCGCCCGAGCAGATGGTCGCGCCAACGGAACCGGAAACGCCCGCGGCGCCCGCCCCCAAGACGGAGACCGAAGCCAAGACCGCCGAAGTCGTGCAACCCGCTGTCGCCGCAACTGTGGCGAAGACCGACGCCAAGCCGACGGCTGAAGCTCCCGCCAGGCCTTCCACGACCGCACACGTCCCACCCGCCACGCCTTCTGCTCCCGCGCCCGCCGCCCAGCCTGCCGAGCGCGCTGCTCCGGCGGAGACGGCAGAAGAGGCGCAAACCGACGAACAGACCGAAGCCGTCGCCGCCACGCCGCCACGCGCCGAGGAAGACCCCGCGCCCGTTCAGGTGAAGGCCTCCGTCCAGACCGCCAAGACGTCGGCGACCGAAAAGCCAACACCCGGAAACGCTCCGGTAGTCGCTGTCGCCGAGCCCGTCGAGGCGACCGCGGCTCCCGCGCCGATCGAAACCGCAGCGCCGCCCACCGTCGAAGAGGCTCCCGCCGCTCGGGCTCCCGCCGCCACGACGATGGTCCAGCAAACCGCAGTCGCGGTGCAGACGCCGCGGCCGGCCGCGGCGGCCCAGCCGGCGGGCGAAAGCCTGCGAGGCCGCCGGCTGGACAACGAAGGCTCCGAACTGGCGCAGACGCCGGCCGGCCCCGAGGCCGCCAAGGTCAAGTCGGCTGTCGCCGGCAAGGAAAGTCCGGCCACGGTCGAGAAGCGGCCTTTCGCCATCGACGCCGACAAACCTTCGGTTGCGGCTCAGGTCGAGGCGGCCATGACCGACGCGGCGGAGATCGCCGAGACGCCGGCGGAGACCACGACCGCCGCCTCCGCCGGCTCGACGTCGTCGGCGACCAGCGAAACCGCCCGCGCTGACGCGGCCGCCACGGTGCGCGGCTCGCCCGAAACCGTCGCCCAGCTGTCGGCCCAGATCGCCAAGAAGCTGGAGAACAAGGTCACCCGCTTCGATATCGCCCTCGATCCCGTGGACCTGGGCCGGGTGAACGTGAAGCTGGAGATCGGCCGCGACGGCCGCGTCACCGCCGCCATGTCGTTCGAGAAGCCGCAGGCCGCGGCCGAACTGAAGGCCCGTTCCGGCGAGCTTCGCGACGCCCTGCAACAGGCGGGCTTCGACCTGGCGCAGGACGCCCTGACCTTCGATCTGGCCGACCAGGGCGGAAACTCAAACGCCTGGGCTCAACAGCAGACCTTCAGCGACGACCGTCAGCCGGCCTGGAACGGCCGCGCCTTCCAGGCGGCGATGTCGGGCGAGGACGAGCCCCCCCTTTCCAATCCCGCTCTCGACTGGCGTGCCTCCCGCGCCAGCGGGGTGGATGTCCGGATTTAGGACCAGGATTATGGTAGACGCAGTCGCCGGCAACGGAACATCCCTCGCCTCCCGCCAGACAAATTCGCGGAACACCCTGGCCAGCAGCCAGGAGACCTTCCTCGCGTTGCTGACCACGCAGCTGAAGAACCAGGACCCCCTGGCTCCAGTGGATTCCACCCAGTTCGTCACCCAGACCGTGCAGATGGTCGGCGTCGAGCAGCAGCTGATGACCAACGATCTGCTGACCGCGCTGGTCGGCATGAACGACGGCGGCCTGAACGAGGCTTCCAACCTGCTGGGCAAGACGGTCACGGCCGAAAACGCCACGCAAAAGATCGGCGACGATGGCAAGGCCAAGTGGGCCTACGATCTGCCGACCTCCGCCAAGTACGTGAAACTGGAGATCCTGAACTCCGCGGGAGCGGTCGTGAAGACCGTCGAGCTGGACGCCAAGGACAGCGCCAAGGGCGTCCACGATTACACCTGGGATGGCGTCCTCAGCACCGCCGATGACGGCACTAAGCAGATGGCCAAGAAGGGCGCGTCCTACACGATGCGCGTCAAGGCCATGGATTTCTCGGGCGGCGCCATCAACGCCTCCACCGACATGACCGGCACGGCCACCGCCGTCGCCATCGAGGGCGGGCAGGCCATGGTCACTGTCAACGGCGTCAAGCTGCCGATGACCTCGATCATCGGCGTCAAGACCGCCGCCGAAACACCCAAACCCGATCCGGACGCCGAAAAAGCGGCTGCCTGATCCCGACACCCACACGGGCGCCAGAACGGCGCCGTCGCGGCCCCGGCCGCAACCGCAAACAGCGCTGGAAGACCAAAGTCATCCTGAAGGACCATTGAGATGAGCATCAACAGCGCCATGCTCGCCGGCGTTTCCGGCCTGGTTGCGAATTCGTCGGCCCTGGCCGCGATCTCCGACAACATCGCGAACGTCAACACCGTCGGCTACAAGCGCACGACGGCCAACTTCTCCTCGTTGGTCACCTCCAGCTCCAAGGCGTCGAACTATTCGGCAGGGGGCCTGAAGGCGATCACGCACAAGTACGTGCGACAGGAGGGGAACCACATGGGGACCTCCTCCAACCTCGACCTGGCGATCAGCGGGTCCGGATTCTTCGTCACAACGACGAAGTCGGAGAACAACCTTCCGACCGATCAGCGTCTGTTCACCCGCGCCGGCGCCTTCGTGATCGACGACCTGGGCTACCTGCGCAACGACGCCGGTCTCTATCTGCAGGGCTGGCTCGCCGACAACCTGACCGGCGAGATCACCACCGACCCGTCGGACCTGAGCCAGCTAGACACCATCAATGTCTCCGGCACGGGCGGCACCGCCGAGGCCACGACACGCGTGGCCATCAGCGCCAACCTGAGCAATCAGCAGCCGACCACCACCTTCTGGACCGACGCCAACGCCGATGGGATCTACGATCCGGGCGAAGAGAACTACGATCTCACCAACGCCAACCAGATGGCCGAATGGCACGCCACCGGCGGCACGAGCGGTCTGGAGCCCGACTTCGAGATCAATATCCCGGTCTCTGACTCCCAGGGCAGCCAGCGCAACATCACCATGGCCTTCATGCGCAGCGGCAACGCCAACGAGTGGGTGGTGGAAGTCTACGGCGATCCGTCGATCATCGAGGACGGTGGCGCGCCGAACCTCGGCAAGATCGCCTCCGGCACGGTCAACTTCAATCCGGACGGCACGATCAGCACCGCGGACGCGACCTTGGGCGGCCTCTTCCCCACCGCTGGCGGCGGCAACCCGCCGACCATCGTCATCGCCGCTTCCGACGACGCTGCGGCCACCGGACCCAAGTGGGCCACCGCCCTCGGTATCGCCGAACAGACGATCCAGATCGACCTGACCACCGCTCCCGGCGGCCTGACCCAGTTCTCCAGCCTGTCGGAAGCCCAGAACATCTCGGCCAACGGCACGCCCTTCGGCGTCCTGGCCGATGTGCAGATCGACAAGGAAGGCTACGTCACCGCCATCTACGAGAACGGCACGACCCGCCGCCTGGCCCAGGTGGCCATCGCCACCTTCTCAAACCCGGACGCCCTGATCTCGCAAAACGGCAACGCTTACCAAGTGTCCCGTGAGAGCGGCACATACACGCTCAAGGCTCCTGGGGCCGGCGGCGCTGGTGAGATCGACCCTTCAACTCTGGAAGCGTCGACCGTGGACCTCTCCACTGAGTTCACCGGCCTGATCACCACGCAACGCGCCTACTCCGCAGCGTCGAAAATCATCACCACCGCCGACGAGATGCTTGAGCAACTCCTGAACATTAAGAGGTAATTACTCTCTTTAACGGAGTTTAATTAGAGTGTTTCACCTCGACACAATAGAGAACATAAACGCAGTGCAGCGCCTTAGTGGAATTTTTACTATCGCAATTAAGTCGCTGTTATCGCCCGGCACCTATGTTCCGTTCTCGATTGTGATGTTGAGAAGGGCGTAGGAACGATGCTGCAAGAGCAACGCATCAATAGCCGCGGCGAGAAGTACGTGATCGGTCCGACCGGCGCGCCTCTGACGCTGTCGGACCTGCCGCCGGCCGCGACCGAGCGCTGGGTGATCCGCCGCAAGGCGGAAGTCGTGGCGGCCGTCCGCGGCGGCCTCCTGTCGCTCGAAGAAGCCTGCGAGCGCTACCGCCTCACCAGCGAAGAGTTCGCTGGCTGGCAAAAGTCGATCGAGCGTCACGGCCTCGCCGGCCTGCGCACGACGCGGCTGCAGCAGTACCGCTAGTCATCCCTTAACAGGGCTGAACGGCAATGCGGCCGCGTCCCCACAAGGGGCGCGGCCGCTTCGCGTTAAGGAGCCGCCTAACGGAAATTAACCTTTGGTTTACCCTGCACTGGGTAAATCCTGCCTAGCGGATGACGCAGGCGGTGCGTCGTCCCGACCGAGGGGGTCAGGCGCGCGTGGAAAAGTTGATGAGCGCCATGCAACGGTTCGGCGTTGGCCGGCTCGCTACGCTCGTGGGCGTGGGAGCGGGCGTCGCCGCCGCGCTTGTCGCCATCGTCCTGATGATGGGCCGCCAGCCCGAAGCGCTGCTCTATTCCAACCTGGACCTTAAGGAAGCCTCCGAGGTCACCGCCGCCCTCGATCAGGCAGGCGTGAAATACAGCCTCAAGGGAGACGGCTCGACCATCATGGTCGCCCGCGACGAGGTCGCCTCCACCCGCCTGCTGGTTTCCGGCAAGGGCCTCGTGACCGCCGGCTCGGTCGGCTACGAGATTTTCGACTCCAACAACGTGCTCGGCCAGACCGACTTCGTGCAGCAGCTGAATCGCCAGCGCGCGCTGGAAGGGGAACTGGCCCGCACCATCCGCGCCCTGGACGGCGTCAGCTCCGTGCGGGTGCACCTGAACCTGCCCAAGCGCCAGCTGTTCGAAGAAGACGCCGAGCGTCCTTCGGCCGCCGTGACCATCGGTGTCGGAGCCCGCGGCCCCTCGGCCGACATGGTCCGCGCGGTTCAGAACCTCGTGGCCGGCGCCGTGCCGAACCTGCAGGCTGACGCCGTCACCGTCATCGACCAGCACGGCAAGACCCTGTCCGAAGGCGGCCGCGACGGCGGCCTGGGCGGCAAGCTGGCGGACGACCGCAAGTCCGAGGTCGAGGCCCGCATCGCCAAGACCGTCAAGGAGATGGTCGAGGGCGTGGTCGGCGCCGGCAATGTCCGCGTCAACGTCTCCGCCGACCTGAACCTGAACCGCGTCACCCTGCAGGAAGAGCGCTTCGACCCCGAAGGTCAGGTCATCCGCTCGGAAAGCACCAATGAGCAGACCGCCGAGGAACGCCGCCAGGAAGAGAGCGTCGGCGCGACCGCAACCGCCAACATCCCCGGCCAGCAGGGTCAGAACGGCTTCCAGGCCCTCGGCTCCAACTCGCGCGGCGCCGACAGCGTCACCAACTACGAAATCTCCAAGACCATGCGGACCGAGGTCGTGGAACCCGGCCAGATCCGCAAGATCTCGGTGGCCGTGGCGGTCGACGGCGTCACCGCCCCTCCGGGCCCCGATGGCGAGCCGGGCGCCTACACCGCCCGCAGCGCCGAGGAGATGCAGCGCATCCAGGAGCTGGTCCGCGCCGCTGTCGGCTATGACCAGAACCGCGGCGACCAGCTGAACGTCGTCAACGTCCGCTTCGCCCGCGACCCCAGCGAAGGCGTCACCGCCGCCAGCCCGTTGAACGGGTTCGACAAGAACGACATCATGCGCGCCGTCGAGCTGGGCGTGCTGGGCGTCGTCGCCGCCCTGCTGATCTTCTTCGTCATCCGCCCGATGATGAAGCCGAAGGCCCCGATGACGCCGGGCCAGAACCTGGCCGCCATCGCCGCCGACGGCTCTACGCCCATGGTCACCCGCCTGGTCACCCTGCCGGACGGCGGCACGCAGATGGTCCAGGTCCCCGCCGAGGAAGGCGACGCCCTGGCCCTGCCCGGCCCGCAGTCCGAGTTCGACCAGCGTATCGACATCGCCAAGATCGAAGGCCAGGTGAAGGCCTCCTCCATCAAGCGCGTGTCGGAATTCGTCGAGAAACATCCGGAGGAGTCCGTGGCGATCCTCCGTAGCTGGCTGCACGAGACGACCTGATGGCCCGGCTCAAGGCGGTAGACGACATCAAGAAACTGGCCGGCCCGGAAAAGGCCGCCATCGTCCTGCTCGCGCTGGGCGAAGAGCACACGGCCATCTGGGAAGCCCTGGACGACGAGGAGATCAAGGAAGTCTCCCAGGCCATGGCGTCGCTTGGCACCGTCTCCGCCGCCGTGGTCGAAGAACTGCTGGTCGAGTTCGTGTCGGGCATGAGCTCCACCGGCGCGATCATGGGCTCGTATGAGCAGACCCAGCGCCTGCTTTCCTCCTTCATGCCGCTCGAAAAGGTCGAGGCGCTGATGGAGGAGATCCGTGGTCCGGCCGGCCGGACCATGTGGGACAAGCTGGGCAACGTGAACGAGGGCGTGCTCGCCAACTACCTGAAGAACGAATACCCGCAGACCGTCGCCGTGGTGCTGTCGAAGGTCAAAAGCGACCACGCCGCCCGGGTTCTCGCCTCGCTGCCGGAAGACTTCGCCCTGGAATGCGTCACTCGCATGCTGCGGATGGAGCCGGTCCAGCGCGAGATTCTCGACAAGATCGAGCAGACCTTGCGCACGGAGTTCATGTCGAACCTGGCCCGCACGTCCAAGCGCGACAGCCACGAGATGATGGCCGAGATCTTCAACAACTTCGACCGTCAGACAGAGGCGCGCTTCATCGCCGCCCTGGAAGAGCGCAACCGCGACAGCGCCGAGCGCATCCGCGCCCTGATGTTCGTCTTCGAGGACCTGGGCAAGCTGGATCCCGGCGGCGTCCAGACCCTGCTTCGCGCGGTCGACAAGGACCAATTGGCCCTGGCGCTCAAGGGGGCCTCGGACGGCCTGCGCGAGATGTTCTTCTCCAACATGTCCGAACGCGCCGCCAAGATCATGCGCGAGGACATGGAGACAATGGGTCCCGTGCGCCTGCGCGACGTGGACCAGGCGCAGGTCGCCATGGTCCAGGTCGCCAAGGACCTCGCCGCCAAGGGCGAGATCATGCTGGCCGGCCAGGGCGGCGACGACGAGCTGATCTACTGACATGACCAGCCCCCAGACCGTCCATCGCAAATTCGCCTTCGACACGGTGTTCGACAACACCGGCGCCGTCGCCTACTCGCCGCCCAAGCCCAAGTTGTACACCGAAGAGGAGGTCGCCGAGCTGCGCGCCGCCGCCTTCGCCGAGGGCGAGCGTTCGGCCGTGGCCCGGGCCGAGGAAGCCGCCGCCATCGCCCTGCGCGCCACCGCCGACGCGGCGCGCGCGGCCCTGGCCAGCCTGACCCAGGTCGCCCACGACCATCGCGCCGGCTCGGCCGCCCTGGCCCTGGCCTGCGGCCGCAAGATCGCCGACGCCGCCCTGGAGCTGTTCCCGGAAGCCCCGCTCCGCGCCGCTCTAGACGGCCTGGCCCGCGAGCTGGAGCAGCAACCCCGCCTGGTCCTGCGCGTGCCGGAAGAGCTGCTGGAACGCATGAGCGCCGCGCTCGAGGACGCCGCCGCCAACGTGGGTTTCTCGGGGCAGATCATCGCCAAGGCCGACCCGAACCTGCCGCGCGCGGCCTTCATGCTCGACTGGGCCGACGGCCGCGCCGCCTTCGATCCGCCCGCCACCGCCGCCCGCACCGCCGAGGCCCTCAACGCCGCCCTGGCGGCCGAGGGTCTTCACGCCGAACCCCTGACCGCCGCCCACTCGGAAGGCTGACCCCATGGTCGATGAACCGAACCTCACGCTCGACGAATTCGGTCCCGAGGACACCCTCGCGACCGAGATGCCCATCGAGTACGATGACAAAATCGCCTCCGATCTGGCGCCGGTCTTCGACGTCCCCGTCAGTATTTCGGCCGTGCTCGGCAAGGCTCACCTGTCAGTGGCGCAACTGCTCAAGCTGAACCAAGGCAGCGTGCTGGAGCTGGACCGCAAGGTCGGCGAGGCCATCGACATCTACGTGAACAACCGCCTGGTCGCCCGGGGCGAGGTCGTCGTCGTCGACGAACGCCTGGGCGTGACCATGACCGAAATCATCAAGGACGGCGACAGCAACGCCTAGGGGCGGGCTGTCGAGAAGGAGACAAGAACATGCGGCTTCTGGTCGTCGGACGACTGAACGGGCAGCTCTCCCTCGCCGTGAAGATGGCGATGAACGAAGGCGCCAAGGTTTCGCACGTGGAGACCACGGCGGCGGCCACCCAGGCGCTGCGCTCGGGTCAGGGCGCGGACCTGCTGATGGTGGACTACGAGCTGGACATCGCCGGCCTGATCGCGGCCAACGAGGCGGAACGCATCCGGGTGCCGGTCGTGGCCTGCGGCGTCGGGGCCGATCCCCGCCGCGCCGCCGAGGCCATCCGCGCCGGCGCCAAGGAGTTCATCCCCCTACCGCCCGAAGCGGAGCTGATCGCCGCCGTCCTAGCCGCCGTCAGCGACGACGAGCGTCCGATGATCGCCGCCGACCCGTCCATGCGCGAGGTCATCGCCCTGTGCGATCAGGTGGCCCCGTCCGACGCCTCGATCCTGATCACCGGCGAAAGCGGCTCGGGCAAAGAGGTGATGGCCCGTTACGTCCACACCAAGTCGCGCCGCGCCCAGAAGCCTTTCATCAGCGTCAACTGCGCCGCCATTCCGGAGAACCTGCTGGAAAGCGAGCTGTTCGGCCACGAGAAGGGCGCCTTCACCGGCGCTCTGGCCCGCCGCATCGGCAAGTTCGAGGAAGCCGACGGCGGCACCCTGCTGCTGGACGAAATCTCCGAAATGGACGCTCGCCTGCAGGCCAAGCTGCTGCGCGCCATCCAGGAGCGAGAGATCGACCGCGTCGGCGGCGCCAAGCCGGTGAAGGTGGACATCCGCATCCTCGCCACCTCGAACCGCGACCTGGCCCAGGCGGTGAAGGACGGCAGCTTCCGCGAGGACCTGCTGTACCGTCTGAATGTCGTGAACCTGCGTCTGCCGCCCCTGCGCGAGCGTCCGGGCGACATCCTGGCCCTGTGCGAGCACTTCGTGAAGAAGTACGCCGCCGCCAACGGCATGCCGGCGCGTCCCTTGTCGTTTGAAGCCAAGCGCCGCCTGACCGCCCACCGCTGGCCGGGCAATGTCCGCGAGCTGGAAAACGCCATGCATCGCGCGGTGCTGTTGGCTTCCGGCGACGAGATCGGCGAATTCGCCATCCGCCTGCCGGACGGTCAGCCGATGTCGGCCACCGCCGGCGCCGAAAGCAGCGTGGCGCGCAGCGCCTCCATCGCCGCCGAGGCGGTGCAGCGCTCGTTCGTCGGCCAAACGGTTTCGGAGGTCGAGCAGCAGCTGATCCTCGACACCCTGCAGCACTGCCTGGGCAACCGTACCCACGCGGCCAACATCCTTGGCATCTCGATCCGCACCCTGCGCAACAAGCTGAAGGAATATTCCGAGGCGGGCGTGGACGTGCCGGCCCCGCAGGCTGGCGTGGGGAACGCGGCCTGATCCCGATTCTCCCGCCTCTTTTCGCTTGGGCGGGCGGCGGGAATCTGAGCGTGTGAGCAGTCCATGACCGACGTCGGCCTCAACGCCAATCAGAACGGCTTCAACCCCCGAGACATCGGGGGTTGGCTGCTGCGCGGCGAGGTCGGGCTGGCGGTCGGCATCGCCGCCATCATCGTCCTGCTGATCATTCCAGTCCCGCCGTTCCTGCTGGACCTTTTGCTATCGATCTCGGTGACCAGCTCGGTGCTGATCCTGATGACGGCGCTGCTTATCAAGCGTCCTCTCGAATTCAGTTCCTTCCCCACCGTGCTGCTGGTGGCGACCCTGTTTCGGCTGGGCCTGAACATCGCCTCCACGCGCCTGATCCTCAGCCATGGCCACGAAGGCGCGAACGGCGCCGGCCACATCATCGAAGCCTTCGGCAACCTGATGATGAGCGGCAACTTCGTCATCGGCGTGATCGTCTTCATCATCCTGGTGCTGGTGAACTTCATGGTCATCACCAAGGGTTCGGGGCGGATCGCCGAAGTGTCGGCACGCTTCACCCTGGACGCCATGCCGGGCAAGCAGATGGCCATCGACGCCGACCTGTCCAGCGGCCTGATCGATCAGGAAAGCGCCAAGCTGCGCCGCAAGGAGCTGGAGCAGGAAAGCACCTTCTTCGGCGCCATGGACGGCGCCAGCAAGTTCGTGAAGGGCGACGCCGTCGCTGGCCTGATCATCACGGGCATCAACGTGGTCGGCGGCATCCTAATCGGCGTGCTGCAGCACAACGTGCCGATCGGCGCGGCGGCCTCGACCTACACCGTCATGACCATCGGCGACGGTCTGGTCAGCCAGATCCCCGCCCTGATCATCTCCATCGCCGCCGGTCTGCTGGTGTCGAAAGCCGGCGTCGAGGGTTCGGCTGACAAGGCGCTGGTCAACCAGCTCGCAATGAACCCGGTCAGCCTGGGCATGGTGTCGGCCTCGTCCGGCGTCATCGCCCTGATCCCCGGCATGCCCATCCTGCCCTTCGCCGCGGTGGCCGTCGGCACCGGCTATCTCGCCTGGAGGCGCGGACAGGCCAAACTACAACCAGCGGGCGACGGCCTGGCTCCGCTTGAGGAGGCCGCGTCCCAGGAAGAAGAGCCGATCTCCAACACCCTGGCCATCGACGACGTTAAGATCGAGCTGGGCTACGGACTGCTGTCGCTGATCAACGATTTGGAAGGCCGCCGCCTGACCGATCAGATCCGCGCCCTGCGCAAGACGCTGGCCACCGACTTCGGCTTCGTCATGCCGCCGGTGCGCATCCTCGACAACATGCGCCTGCCCAACAGCGGCTACTCCATCCGCATCAAGGAGATGGAGGTCGGGTCCGGCGAGGTGCGCCTGGGCCATCTTATGGCCATGGACCCTCGCGGCGGCCAGGTGGAGCTGCCGGGCGAGCATGTGCGCGAGCCGGCCTTCGGTCTGCCCGCCACCTGGGTCGCCGACAGCCTGCGCGAGGAAGCGACCTTCCGCGGCTACACCATCGTCGATCCGGCCACGGTCCTGACCACCCACCTGACTGAACTCCTCAAGGAGAACATGGCCGACCTGCTCTCCTACGCCGAGGTGCAGAAGCTCCTGAAGGATCTGCCCGGCGAGCAGAAGAAACTGGTGGACGACGTCATCCCGGCCCTGGCCAGCGCCACCACCGTTCAACGCGTGCTGCAGGCCCTCCTGCGCGAACGCGTCTCCATCCGCGACCTGCCGACCATACTGGAAGGGATCGGCGAGGCCGCCGCCCACACCGGCTCGCTCACCAGCCTGGTGGAGCAGGTGCGCGCCAAGATCGGCCGCCAGCTGTGCTGGGCCAACCGCGGCGACGACGGCGCCCTGGCGATCATCACCTTGTCAGCCGACTGGGAGAACGCCTTCTCCGAGGCCCTGGTCGGACCGGGCGAGGACAAGCAGCTGGCCCTCGCCCCGTCTCGCCTGCAATCGTTCATCGGCGAGGTCCGCGAGGCCTTCGAACAAGCGGCCCTGCAAGGCGATACGGCCGTGCTTCTGACCAGCCCGGGCATCCGCCCCTATGTCCGCTCGATCATCGAGCGTTTCCGCGGCCAGACCGTGGTGATGAGCCAGAGCGAGATTCACCCGCGAGCCCGTCTGAAGACCGTCGGCATGATCTGATCGCCCGTCCGGCGACCGAAACAATCCGAAATAATATGGGAACGTCTGCGAACGCGGCCGCGTTGGTTTGGCCTCGGGGGAGCGTTTCGATGAAATTTTTGGAGCACCTCATGCAACGTACTCTGCTGGCGACCGTCGCTGCCGCCGCTCTGTCGATGACGGCCGTGGCTCACGCTCAAGAAGCCAAGACGACCACCACCGAAACCACCACGACCGCCACTCAACCGGCGACCGCGACGACTCCGCCGACCACGACGGAAAGCACAACAACGACCACCAGCACGGATGCGGCTGCGCCGGCCGCGACGCCGCCGGCTGCGACCACCACCACGACCACGACGACGGATGCGACCGCAGCCGACAGCGCCGCTCAGCCGAGCTCGTCGACCACCACGACCAGCTCCACGACCTTCACCGCGGGCGCCCAGGTCTGGGATCCGGCCGGCGGTCAGGTCGGCTTGGTCGAGAAGACCTACGAGCAAGGCGGTCAGCAGATCGTCGCCGTGAATGTCGACGGCAAGACGCTGGGTCTGCCGGCCGCAGCCATCGCCAGCCAGGACGGCAAGCTGGTGGCCTCGGTGACCAAGGCTCAGATTTTGGCCGCGGCGGCCGGCATGGCGCCGAAGTAAGGACGAGGGTCCTCGACGGCCGCGAAGCCCCGGGTTTCGCGGCCGTTCCCCATCGGTCAAAGCCTGCGACGTGCGAACCATTGCCGTCGCAGGCTTCGGCTGGTAGCCATGCCCGCAGGCGCGGCTCAGAGGCGCGCTGACGAGAAGGGTTTTTGGTGCATGCCTGCGGCTAAACGATCGGCGGGCGGCGGTTCCGCCGGCCTGATCTGGGATCTCCTGACGTTTGACCGCCTGGTCACCGGCCAGGTCATCCATCTGGTCTATTGGGCTGGCCTGGGCGTCATCGCCCTCTTCGCCTTTTCCGTCGTCGGCGCCGCCGTAGGCCTGGCTCTGAAGGAGCCCGGCCTGGGCTCTATCCTTCTAGCCTTCCCCGTTCTGATCGCGGGCCTGCTGGCCGCCGGCGCCATGGCGCTGCTGTGGCGCGCCTTCTGCGAATTCTACGTGGCCATCTTCCGCATCAGCGACGACCTGCGCTCCCTGCGCCAATCGCATGACGCCGAGTCGGCCATCATTCCCCGCGCCCGCCCGGACGAAGCCTGAGGGCGGACTACCGCGTCCCGCTCTTCCTCAGACCCATCTCGTCCATCTGGGCGGTTTCGATCGCGTCGTTCTTCTTCTGACGCGCGACCTTGGCGTTCTCCGCCACCTGCTCGTACTTCTTGAGCTCTTCGAACGCGCGGGACAGGGCGTCACGCGCGCCGGACTCCTCAACCTTGATCGCGTCGATCTGGGTCTGGATCTGCGCCTTGCGCACCGTCAGACCCTGCGTGTAGCCGACCATGTACCAGCCGGCGTTGGCGTCCGACTGCGCGCGCAGCATCTCAGCCTCGCCCTCGGCGTCAAGCATGGCCAGGCGGATTTCGGCGTCCTGACGGCGCGCGGCGATTTCGCCCAGACGCTTCTGCAGCGTCTCGACCTCATAGTTGGCGATGCGGATAAGAGAAGCGGCCCACTTGGTCATCAGATCACGCCGCGTTCAAAATGCTGGAAAGCTGGTGGAAGGAGTCGTCAAGGCTCGTCGCCTCGTCCTTGTCCTGGGACAGGAACTCCTCGATGGCCGGGTTTAGAACGATGGCCCGGTCGATCTGAGGATCCGAGCCGGCGCGATAGGCGCCGATGCGGATCAGCTCCTCCATGTTCGAATAGGCGGCCATCACCTGGCGCGCGCCCTTCACAACATCCCGCTCTTCGGGGAACTGGCAGCCCGGCATGGTTCGGCTGATCGACTTCAGCACATTGATCGCCGGGAAACGGCCACGCTCGGCGATGGCCCGTTCCATGACGATGTGGCCGTCCAGGATGCCTCGTGTGGCGTCGGCGATGGGCTCATTGTGGTCGTCGCCGTCCACCAGCACTGTGAACAGCGCCGTGATCGGCCCCGCCGTGGTGCCGTCAGGACGAATCGGCCCAGGTCCCGCACGCTCCAGCAGCTTGGGCAGCTCGGTGAAGACGGTCGGGGTGTAGCCCTTGGTGGTCGGCGGCTCACCGGCGGCCAGGCCGATCTCCCGCTGGGCCATTGCGAAGCGGGTCACCGAGTCCATAAGGCACAGGACCTCCATGTCCTGGTCGCGCAGGAACTCAGCCAGGGCCAGGGTCATGTAGGCGGCTTGGCGGCGCTTCAGCGCCGGCTCGTCCGAAGTCGCCACCACCACGATGGCGCGGCGCAGGCCTTCCTCGCCCAAGGTCTCCTCGATGAACTCGCGCACTTCGCGGCCGCGTTCGCCGATCAGCCCCACCACCACCGCATCGCAGGTCGCCTGCCGCGCCAGCATCGACAGCAGCACCGACTTGCCCACGCCCGAACCGGCGAAGATGCCCAGGCGCTGCCCCCGGCAGGTGGTGGTGAAGACGTTCATCGACCGGACGCCCAGGTCCAGCCGCTCGCCCACCCGTCCACGGGCGTGGGCGGACGGCGGCGCGGCCTTCAGCGGATAGGCCGCTTCGCCCTGGGGCAGCGGACCCAGCCCGTCGATGGGCTCGCCGAAGGCGTCGACGATGCGGCCCAGCCAAGCGGCGGTCGGGCGGACCACCGCGCCCTCGGGACGGATCTTGATCTCGGCTCCGGGCGCCACGCCCTCCACCGGACCGAACGGCATCAGCAGGGCGCGCGTCTCGCGGAAGCCGACGACCTCCGCCGGAAGGGGGCGCTGGCCGAAGCGTTCGATCTCCACCCGAGCCCCCACGGACAGGCGGGTCAGCCCGCCGCGGGCCTCGATCAGCAGCCCGTTCACCCCCGCGACGCGACCGAATACGGTCAGGGGATCGATGCGCTCAACGGCGGCGATCAGGTTCTGCAAAGCGGCCCCTCAGCACTTGAGGGGCGACCATGCAGACAAGCTCGTTAACCATGAGTGAAAACGTCTCGTTAAGGCCGGTTAACGACGCCCAAATTTTCTCGGAAGAAGCGGACCACCTCGCGGTTGAAATCCTTGTGGAACGCCTCGCGGTCGAAGCCCGGCGCGGGGAGGCAGATGTCAGGGCTGCGCCGGATCGCCTCGTCGCTGCAAGGCTGGAGGAAGTCGAAGTGATCGGCGTTCTTCACCAGATGATATTCCGGCGGCGTTCCCAGCTTCTCGCGGACCGGCTGGACGTAGAACGGCTCGGGGAGGATTTTGTCGAACTCGGCACGCCAGAGCTGCACGGGTATTTTAACAGATCCCAGGCTCTCGGCGGTGAAGGTGAAGCCCAGGGCCGGCTCGGCGATCACCGCGGCCTTGATCCGCTCATCGCGCTTCCAGCCCGCCCATAGGGTCGGATCGGTGGGCCGGCGGCCGATCAGTTGGCAGTCGAAGAACTGCGGCCGCTGGCGGCAATGCTCGGCGATCTTCTCCACCACCGGAACCCCGCCGATGGCGGCGGTGATCGTGAAGCCGCCCGAGGAGAAACCGAAGGCCCCCACCTTCCGAGGGGCCAGCCGGTCATGCAGCCGCCACTCCTCGAGCATGTAGTCGATCAGGACGCTGACCTGCCGGGGCCGGTTCGCCATCTCCGTGGCGCGGCTCTGATCGGCGTAGTTATCCCCCGTGTGGGTCAGGGCCGCCGTCACGAACCCCGCCTCGGCCAGGGCGGAAGCGGTGTCGGAATGCCCCCCGAAGAAGCCGCCGTTGCCGTGCGACATGACCACCAGCGGCAGTGCCTCGCCCTTCATCGGCGCGCCAAGCGCGACCTGCATGCTGTTGAGGCCCAGGGGGATCGTCCGCATCGGCGCGTCGGCGGGGTACCAGACGCCCACCTCGATCTCGCCGCCCCGCGGATCGGGAATGCTGAGCTTCTGAAACCCGACCCCGGCGAGGGCTGGGGCGGCGAACATCAGGGCTCCGGCCAGGGCGGCGGCGGCGGCGAGACCCTTGGACTTGGCGACGGACATGGCGCTCCTTTCAGCGTTTGCGTCGCCCCTTGCTGACGCTTTGACGGCGAGCCCGCCACCACGCCTTCGCCAATGGGCGAACGGGTTCGCTGTTCGGCGAGCGGGTTTCCACCACGGCAAGCCGGGCTATAGAGGGATCATGGCGTCGCACCCGCTCCGCAGCCTGAACACCCCGCGCGCCTGGGCGATCGACCTGGCCGTCTGTGCGGGCGTGGGCGCGATCATGGGGCTGATCGGGCCCTTCGGCAGCTACTTCAACGACGTGATCCCTGTGCGGATCGCCTACTGGGCCGGCAGCTTCCTGCTCAGCGGAATATCTTTCGGCCTGCTCCTGCGCTGGCTGACGCCGCGGATGATGCGGGCGCGCATTCCGTTCTGGGCCTGGATACCTGCGGTGGTGGCGGTCGCCACCGCGCCGCTGTGCGCCATCGTCCGCGCCGCCGCGATCGCCCTGTGGCCGGCGATCGCCGGCATCAGCTGGGCCGAGTGGTACGCTCAATCGCTGTTGATCGGCCTAGTCTACGTTACGGCCTACGCTCTCCTGCGGCTTCGCGTCGCAGATCCGATCCCCAGCGCGCCCGCCGCGACACCATCCGAACCGGCCTTCCTGCGCCGCCTGCCGCCCCGCCTTGGGCGCGATCTTCTCTGCCTGCAGATGGAGGATCACTACGTGCGCATGCACACCACCCAGGGCTCGGACCTCGTCCTGCTGTCGCTGGGCCAGGCCATGAGCGAGCTCGGCGGGCTGGAGGGAATGCAGGTCCACCGCTCCTGGTGGGTGGCCCGACACGCCGTCGTTAGGGTTATTGAAGACGGCCGAAACCTGCGCTTGGAGCTCGCCAACGGGGTCGAAGCGCCCGTCTCCCGGGCCAGTGTGGCGAAGCTGCGGGCGGCGGGCTGGATCGCCCTCTAAGCCTTGCTGTGCTTGGACTTCGGGGTCGCAAAAGAATCGGTGACAAAAATTGCGATCGGAGTCCCGGCGACGCTTGCTCACGATTCGCAAATCAGCTTAACGATTCTCCCGAAGGGTCATTCACCATTAACCGATCTTAAATTCTCTCGCCCACAATGTGTCGGCGAGAGCGGGGTCGAGCTTTGCCGACCCTTTGGAAATTCTAGCCGTCTTTGGGGGCTGTGAGGGGCTGATGCGCGTACTGTTGATCGAAGATGACAGCGCCACTGCGCAGACCATCGAGCTGATGCTGAAGTCAGAAGGCTTCAACGTCTACACGACGGATCTGGGGGAAGAAGGCGTCGATCTGGGCAAGATCTACGACTACGACCTGATCCTGCTCGACCTGTCCCTCCCGGACATGAGCGGCATGGACGTTCTGCGCACCCTGCGGGTCGCGAAGATCAATACGCCGATCATGATCCTGTCGGGCACGGCCGAGATCGACACCAAGGTGAAAACCCTGGGCGGCGGCGCCGACGACTACCTGACCAAGCCGTTCCACAAGGACGAGCTGATCGCCCGCATCCACGCCGTGGTCCGCCGCTCGAAGGGCCACGCCCAGTCGGTGATCAGGACCGGCGACATTACGGTGAACCTCGACGCCAAGACCGTCGAAGTGAACGGCATCCGCGTGCATCTGACCGGCAAGGAATATCAGATGCTGGAGCTGCTCTCCCTGCGTAAGGGCACGACCCTGACCAAGGAGATGTTCCTGAACCACCTGTACGGCGGCATGGACGAGCCGGAACTGAAGATCATCGACGTCTTCATCTGCAAGCTTCGCAAGAAGTTGGCGGCTTCGGCCCAGGGCAAGCACCACATCGAAACCGTCTGGGGCCGCGGCTACGTGCTGCGCGACCCGCAGGAAGGCATGCAGGCGGCCTAAAGCCCCTTCAAGCCGAACAAGACTTCGCAAGCGCCCGTCGGCTCAGCCGGCGGGCGTTTTGCTTTGCGCCTCAATGCATTGGTTAACACCCAGTTGACTCAACTCATGGCTGACTCATTGAGCAACAATCGCGCTTCCGGGTTGTGCTTTCAGCCATGGCTGTAAGGGAGCAAAACCATGGCCTTTTCACTTCTCGGTCTGATCAATATCGGCGGAACCAGCGGGACCAACGGTCAGGGCGGTTCGCTCACCGTGGAGGTCCTTCCCCAACTTGCCGGCGGCGTTGATGTGACGCTGGGGGGCGGGAGACTGGCGGACGTGAGCGTCCTGCCGGGCGCCGACGGCGGTCAGGGTTCAATCCTGCCTGACCTGGAAAATGTTCTGCCAGTCCTCGGCGGCGGCGGGTCCGGCGGCGTCCTGCCGGGTCTTGGCGGCATTCTTCCCCGCCTAGCCGGCGGCGGAATTGATCTGAGCGACCTGATCGGAGTCGATACCCGCAGCGGCGTCGGCATCAACATCCTTCCCGGTCTGGCCGGCGGCGTCGGCGTGGATCTGGACGACGGCACGGTCGGGATCGACATCCTGCCTGGACTGCTCGGCGTGGACCTGGGCGTCGATCTGAACGACGGCATCGACCTTGATCTCGGCGTCAACGTTCCGCTGATCCCCGATGACATCGACGATCCCGATGATCCCACTGATCCAGGCGGGGACGATGATGACGACGACCCCACCAACGGTGACAACGGCGACAACAATGACGACGGCGCCGGCATCGGCAACGACGGATGGACCCCCGCCTCGCCAAACATCAACCTGGACCTGATGACGGCGTATCAGAACGTCACCCGGCTCGATCCAACCTCCGCCAAGGCACCGGTCGCCCAGGTCCTGCAGGTCAATCAGTTCAAGGCCGCCGTCACCGCAGGGACGATGACCACCCAGCAGGCCGTGGACCGGATCATCGACTTCGCCGACGCCACCACGTCGGTCGCCGTCCTGACCTACCAGTTCTTCACCGGCCAGATCCCCTCGGCCAAGGGCCTGGACTACCTGGTCAACACCGGTGACGAGTTGAACCCGTTCGACCTGACGGACGCCTACTACGCGAACTTCAACCTCGAGAACCGCTACATCAACTTCGCGGCGGCTCTGGGTCTCTCGGGTGAAAGCGCCAAGTCGTTCGGCATGACCTACGGGGACATGACCTTCGCCCAGGCGGCGCGGAGCATCTACGATCAGGTGATCGGCATCCAGGAAGCTCGGGCGCTTGGCGTCGACACCGACGCGGCCATCGCCAACATCGTCGGGCGAAAGGCCTACTTCGACGAGCTGGCGACGACGCGGATCAACAACACCAACATTGATCTGGCCTCCAAGGCCGCGCTGGTCGGCTACATCCTGGCCGAGGCGGTGAAGGCTGACGTGGGCAAGTACGCCAACTCGCTCGAAAACTTCTACTACGACCTGTCCGACGGCCAGGCGCAGTTCAAGGTCGGGCTGGTGGCCGCCTACAACGACGACAGCGCCTGGATGGCGTGACGAACTTGAGGCCTGTCGCGGTTTATTCGCGGCAGGCCCTCAACCCTAGGCGGTTGCACGCGTTGCGTTACTTCAAGCCTCGTTCGCAACTTCTAAAGGTAAAAGCTCAACCATAGCGGTCGTGGAACCAAATCACTCTCGTATTTGTATAGGGAGTGGGGGACATTTGGAGAGAGCTCAATGACCGACAACACTGGTTTGATTGGGGGCCAAGCTGGCCAGCTGACCCTCCTGCCCGGCCTCCTCGGCGGCGTGGGCCTGAACACGAACAGCCTTGGCCTGAACATCCTGCCTGGCCTCGCCGGCGGCGTGAACGCCAACACCAGCAACGCCCTCCTCGGCGTGGACGTCCTGCCCGGGCTCGACCTTGGCGGCGGGATCGACATCGACATCCTTCCTGATGTCGGTGGCGGCGTCACGATCGACATCGGCGGCGGCGGTACTGGCGGCGGCGGTACTGGCGGTGGCGGTACTGGCGGTGGCGGCACGGGCGGCGGCGGAACCGGCGGCGGCGGAACCGGCGGCGGCGGCACGGGCGGCGGCGGCTCCGGAACAGGCGACAACGGCAGCGGCGACGTCGATGGCAACGGTAACAACGGCGTCGAGAACCCCGGCGGCTCCGGCTCCGGCGGCACCGGCTGGCTTCCGGGCAGCAACACCCAGCTCGACCTGGAAGTCGCCTACCAGAACATCACCCGCGTCGACGCCGGCTCGGCGAAGGCCGCGGGCGACGTGGCCGCCCTGACCCAGATCTGGAATCGGGTGGACGCAGGAACCCTGACGACGACGGAGGCCGTGCGCCTGATCACCGATTTCGCCATCGACACCAGCGCCGTGGCGATCACCAGCTATCAGTTCTTCACTGGCAAGACACCGACGGTCGCGGGCCTGGATTTCCTGGTCAACGCAGTGGACAGCCTGAACCCGACCGATCTGACGGACGCCTACTATCAAGGCTTCAATCTAGAGAACCGGTACATCAACTTCGCCGCCAACCTCGGCCTCTTCGGTGAAGCCGCGGTCTCGTTCAAGAACGAGTACGGCGGCCTCGACTTCGAAGGGGCTGTGCGCAAAGCCTACGGCACGATCATCGGCAACAGCGAAGCCGCCGCGGCCGGCGTCAATGTCGAGGCCGCGATCGCCGACATTGTCGGCCGCAAGAGCTACTTCGACACCCTGGCCTCCAGCCGCATCGGCGCCGGCGACACCGAACTGGCCGCCAAGGCAGGCCTGATCGGTTACGTCCTGGCCGAGGCGATCAAGGCGGACGTGGGCATCTACGCCAACGCGCTGGAAAACTTCTACTTCGACCTCGCCGACAGCGAGGCTCAGTTCAACGTCAGCCTGGTGGCGGCCTACTCCAACGACACCGCCTGGATGGCTTGAACCAAAACGTCATAATCCCCGAGTAGAACTGCCAAGGCGGCCTCATCCGAGGCCGCCTTATTTTTCACCCGTTTCACCCGCGACAAAGCGCCCAAGTCGCGCAAATTGCTTGCCTTTGCGGGCGAACATCGGGAACTTCCCGCCACCTTCCAGCGGTCGCCAGGGGTGTGCTGACGGCTGGAGACCGACATCGATAGGGGGAACGATGCAGGAATTCGATCCGCGACGCCCGGCCGCCCGCTTGCTGCCGAAACTGCTGGTCGGTTCCGCCGCCGTCGTCGCCATCACCCTGGCGATGAAGCTTGTTCCTCTAGAAGCGGGCGCCCCCGCCCAACCGGCCCTGAACACGGCCGAGATGACCGCCCTTCAACACAAGGCCTTCGCCCAGGCCGAGGCCCAGCCGGGCCTGACCCGCGCCCAGAGCGTGCCGGTGAAGGTGCGCCCGGGCGAGACCTTGCAAGGCGCCGTGCAGCGCGCCGGCGTCGAGGCCGACGAGGCCGCCATGGTGGTCAACACCCTGGCCGGCGCCATGGACACCGTGAAGATCAAGGCCGGCATGGCCCTGGATATCGCCCTCGCCCGACCGCGCGGCGACCGCGGCGGTCCAGCCCGCCTGATCGGCCTGTCGCTGCGCACCAGCCCGTCCAGCGCCATCACCGTCTCGCGCACCTTCGACGGCGCGCTTCGCCTGCGTGAACTGGAAGAAGAAGTCCGCGACGAAACCACCGTCGCTCAGGGCGAGATGCATGGCTCGTTGTTCGAGTCCGCCGCCCGCGCCGGGGCCACCCCAACCGTCACCGCCCAGGTGGTGAAGCTGTTCTCGCACAAGCTGGACTTCTCCCGCGACATCAAGGCAGGCGACAATTTCAGTCTGATCTTCGACCGCAAGGTCACTGAAAGCGGCCGCACGATCGAGGCCGGCGATCTGGAATACGCCGAGATCAAAGGCCTGCGCTTCTACCGCTTCGAGCGCAATGACGGCGGCGTCGATTACTTCGACGAGACTGGCAAGAACGTCCGCGGCTTCCTGCTGCGCACGCCGGTGGATGGCGCACGCATCACCTCCGGCTTCGGCGCCCGTCGCCACCCGATCCTCGGCTTCACCCGCATGCACCAGGGCATCGACTTCGGAGCCGGCAGCGGCACGCCCGTCCTGGCCGCCGGCGACGGCGTGGTGGTCGAGGCCGGCCGCAAGGGCGGCTATGGCAACTGGGTGAAGATCCGCCACAACGGCGGCTGGGAGACCGGCTACGCTCACCTGTCGCGCTACGCCAAGGGCCTGAAGAAGGGCCAACGCGTGAAGCAAGGGCAATTGGTGGCCTATGTGGGCTCCACCGGCATGTCGACCGGTCCTCACCTTCACTACGAGATCTTCAACGGCGGCCGCCGCGTCAATCCTGTCGGGGCCAAAATCCCGCAAGGCACCATACTGGCCGGCGCCGAGCTGAACCGCTTCCGCGCCAAGAAGGCCCGGATCGACACCATGCTGGCCCAAGGCCCGAGCAGCGTCCAACTGGCCGCCGCCGACTAGCGGAGCCAAGCATCAAGCCGCACGTTGAAGCCTTCGGGAAAACCCGGAGATCGACATGCGCAAAACACTCTGCGCCGCACTGGCCGCCGTCACTTTTGGCGGCGTCATCACCCCCGTGGCCGTCCAGGCCCAGCCGCCCGGCTACTATTACTATGACGGTCGCTGGGTGGATCAGCGTCAGTGGCGCGACTATCGCGACCGGGGCGACTGGCGTCGCTGGGACAACCGTCGCCGCTGGCGTGACCGCAACAACAACGACGCCCTGGCCGCAGGTGTGATCGGCTTCGCTCTGGGCGCGGCGATCCTGGGTTCGCAGGCGGACGCCAACCGCGCCTATGGCCGGCGCGACGACCGCAGCCATGTGGCTTACTGCGCCCGCAAGTACCGCAGCTACGACCCCCGCAGCGACACCTATCTGGGCCGCGACGGGTACCGTCACTACTGCCGCTAGGCGGTCAGCGACTAGCTGTCGAAGATGATCACCGATCGCGCCAGCTCCCCGCGCTTCAACTCCTCGAAGGCGTCATTGACGTCTTCGAGCTTGATGCGCCGAGAGATCAGATCGTCCAGGTTCAGCTTTCCCGCCATGTAGGCGTCCACAAGGCGCGGCATGTCCACGGGGAAGCGGTTCGACCCCATGTACGAGCCCTGGATCTTCTTCTCGCCGAGGAAGTCCGGGCCGTGCAGTTCGATCATGGTCCCCACGGGGATCATGCCGATAATGTTGGCCGTGCCGCCCCGGCGCAGCATTTTGAACGATTGCTCTGCGGTGACCTTCAGGCCGATCGCTTCGAAGCTGTGATGCACCCCGCCGCCAGTCAGTTCCTGCACCGCCTTCACCGGATCGGTCTCGGCGGCGTTGATCACATCGGTGGCGCCGAACTTCTTGGCCAGCTCCAGCTTGGCCGGAATGCGGTCGATGGCGATGATCCGCCCCGCGCCGGCGATGGCCGCGCCATTCACCGCCGCCAGGCCGACCCCGCCGCAGCCGATAACGGCGACCGTTTCGCCGGGCCGTACGGTGGAAGTATGGATCACCGCCCCGACCCCCGTCATCACCGAGCAGCCGATCAGACAGGCGCGATCCAGCGGCATGTCCTTGCGGATCGATGTGCAGGCATGCTCGTGGATCAGCATGTACTCGGCGAACGAAGACAGGTTCAGATACTGGTTCATCCGCGGGGCGGCGGCGTCCTCGCGATAGAGGCGCGGTTCGGCGTCCTTGGGTCGTTTGGTCTCCGGGCTGACGCACAGGCTCATGTGCCCGGTCAGGCAATGCTCGCAATGCCCGCAGAAGGCCGACAGGCAGGTGATGACGTGGTCACCCACCTTCACCGTGCGGACCTCGGAGCCGACGGCCTCCACCACCCCGGCGCTCTCATGGCCCAGCACCGCCGGCAGCGGATGGGTGTAGGAGCCTTCCACGAAGTGCAGATCCGAATGGCACACCCCGGCGGCGACGGTGCGGATCAGCACTTCATGCGGGCCCGGCTTGCCGATGGCGACCTGTTCGATGGAGAGCGGTTTGCCCACCTCCCGCAGAACCGCAGCCTTCATACGCATCCTCCCTTGGTTGGAAGGCACGTTATCGCCCTCCCCCTCCGCAGGGGAAGACGAAATTCAAACGATTGTTAGGCCGCGGCCGCCAAGCCCTGCGGCAGCAGGGTGTCGGGGGACAAAAGGATGATCATCTTGTCGCCCGCTTTGATGACGCCCGAAACCACGCCGTCGGAGGCGTACTCGCTGAACGCGGGGGGCGGGGTCAGGTCGCCCGGGGCGACGGTGTAGGTGTCGCACACCGCATCGACCATCAGACCGGCGCACTCGTCCCGCACCTCGATCACCACGATCACCGGACGGGCGGCGGGGTCCAGACCTGCGAAGCCCAGGCGGGCGCGCAGGTCGATCACCGGCATCACCGTGCCGCGCAGGTTGATGACGCCGGTCACATAGGGCGGCGAGTCCGGCATCGGCGTCGGATCGGTGAAGCCGCGCAATTCGCGAACGGAACCGACATCCAGACAAAATTCCTGTCCAGCCACTTCAAATGAGATGACCTGACGATCATCTCCACCAGCCAGAAGGGCGGTCAATGCTTGCGCCATGGACGTCTTCCTAAACCCAACCGCGGGTGGCCGCGTTCAGCAGCCGAAGCCCGCAGGATGGGCGAAGAAGGTGAAAAAAGCGGAGCCGAACAAGGTTTATGGCGCGGCAAGTTTCAGGCGCTATAAAGCTGCTATAGCCCCGGAAGAAGAGGCGAGAGGCGTTCAACTCATGGCTGCATCCGGCTTGGCCGTACGCGGACCCCGCAGCCTGCTTCGGCAGATCCGCGAAGCCCTGGCCGGCGGCGGTCCCGCCCAGGCGCGCCTGGACATGGTCGTCCGCATCATCGCCCTGTCGATGGTGGCGGAGGTGTGCTCGATCTATCTGCGCCGCGCCGGCGGCGACCTTGAGCTGTTCGCCACCGAAGGCCTGTCGCGAGACGCCGTCCACGTCACCCGCCTGAAGACCGGCGAAGGCCTGGTGGGCGAGATCGTCCGCCTGGGCCGTCCGCTGAACCTGTCCGACGCACCGAACCACCCCGCCTTCGCCTATCGCCCGGAAACCGGCGAAGACCCGTTCCACTCCTTCCTAGGCGTGCCGCTGCTGCGCGGCGGGCGCGCCATCGGCGTCCTAGTCGTCCAGAACCGCACCGAGCGCGTCTATGGCGAGGAGGAGGTCGAGGACCTTCAGATCATCGCCATGGTGCTGGCCGAGATGGTCTCCGGCGGCGGCCTGATCGACCAGGCCGAACTGAAGGGCGTCGAGATCGCGCCCCACCGGCCAGAACGCCTTAAGGGCGCCAAGTTCGCCGACGGCCTGGCCTATGGCGTCGCGGTGCTGCATGAGCCGCCCGTTGCGCCTGAGCAGCTGCTGTCCGACGACGCCCTGGCCGAGGAAGCGCGCCTCAAATACGCGATCGAGGCCCTGCAGACCCAGATCGACAACATGCTGGACGGCCAGCATGGCCTGGTCGGCGCGTCTTACGAGGTGCTCGACACCTATCGCCTGTTCGCCCACGACCGCGGCTGGAACCGCAGCCTGGAAGAGGCGGTCCGCTCCGGCCTCACCGCCGAGGCGGCGGTGGAGCGCGTGCGCTCTGAACACCGCGCCCGCCTGGGCCAGGCCCGCGACCCCTATCTGCGCGAACGCCTGCATGACCTGGAAGACCTGAACGACCGCCTGCTGAGGCACCTTTCAGGCGAGGGCCATCACGCCCGCACCCTGCCCGAGGACGCCGTGCTCATCGCCCGTAACCTGGGCCCGGCCGACCTGCTGGAATACGACCGCACCAAGCTGAAGGGCCTGCTGCTGGAAGAAGGCTCGCCCGCCAGCCACGCCGCCATCGTCGCCCGCGCCCTGGACATCCCCTGCGTCGGTCGCCTGGCCGGCCTGCGTGACCGGGTCTCGGAAGGCGATCCCGTGGTGGTCGACGGCGAGACGGGCGAGGCCTTCCTGCGCCCGCGCCCGGACGTGGTCACCGCCCTCAAGGCCCGGATCGAGGTCCGCAACAGCCGCCGCGCCGAATTCGCCAAGCTGCGCGACACGCCCGCCTTCACTCGCGACGGCCACAAGGTCACGCTGCTGATGAACGCAGGCCTGGCCGTGGACTTGGACATCTTGCCGGAGACGGGCGCTGAGGGCATCGGCCTGTTCCGCACCGAATTCCAGTTCATGGTCGCCGAGGAGATGCCCCGGCTGGAGGCCCAGACCGCCCTCTATGAGAAGGTGCTCGACGGCGCCGGCGGCCTGCCGGTGACCTTCCGCACCCTCGACCTCGGCGGCGACAAGCTGGTTCCCTACATGGAGCTGGAGCGGGAGGAGAACCCCGCCCTCGGCTGGCGCGCCGTGCGCATGGGCCTGGACCGCCCTGCCCTTCTGCGCATGCAGATCCGCGCCCTGATCCGCGCCGCCCGCGGCCGCGAATTGCGCATCATGTTCCCCTTGGTGGCCAGCGTGGACGAGTTCCGCGCCGCCCGCGTCTTCGTGGACCAGGAGATCGCGTGGGCCCAACGTCGCGGTCGTCCGGCCCCCGCCCGCCTGGACGTCGGCGCGATGATTGAGGCTCCGTCCCTGCTGTGGCACCTGGACGCCTTGCTGCCGATGACCGACTTCGTCTCGGTCGGCACCAACGATCTGATGCAGTACCTGTTCGCCGCCGACCGGGGAAATCCGCAAGTGGCCGACCGCTACGACTTCCTGTCGCCGCCAGCCCTTCGCGCGCTCAAGACGATCCAGCAGGCCTGCGCCGACACGGGCACCTCGGTATCGATCTGCGGCGAGATGGCCGGGCGGCCTCTGGAGGCCTTCGTCCTCACCGCCCTGGGCTTTGATCGCCTCAGCATGCCCCCCGCCGGCATCGGCCCCGTGAAGCAGATGGTGCTGTCCCTCGACCGCGAGGCGGCGAAGCGGGGGGTTGAGGCTCTGCTTCGCAGCGGAGCGGGTTCCATCCGGGGCGAAATCGAGACCCTGGCGCGCAAACTTTATGTCGCAGTTTGAATGCGTTGGCGCTGTCACATCTTCTTGCTATCGAGAAAGAATAGTTAACCCATTTCGTGTCATGGATAGTGCGGGCGCCGTCTGCACGCGTGGCGCGAAAACAGGACACGGGGCATGCCGCTGGACATGGGCGGGGTCACGCAGCTGAAGTTTCCTGACGAGGGGTCCGACGTGGACCAGTCCTCTGCTCCCTCTTTGACGACGGGCGAGAACGTCGGCGCGGCCCTGAAGGCCGTGCGCGAACACCTGGGCCTGTCCCTGGAAGAGGTGGCCGAGGCCACCCGCGTCCGACGCACCTATCTGTCGGCGATCGAGGACATGCGCCTCGACACCCTGCCGTCGCGGCCCTTCGCCGTCGGTTATGTGCGCGCCTACGCCAAGGCCCTGAACCTGGACGGAGAAGCCGCGGTCAACCGCTTCAAGATCGACAGCCCCGATCCCGACCAGGTGCTGCAAGGCCCGGTCGGCGTCGAGAAAAAGACCGACCCACGCTTCGCCATGGCCGCCGTGGCCGGCGTCGTGATCCTGGCCGCCATCCTCGCCTGGAACGTGGCCCGCCGCGTGCTGGAGCCCGCGCCGCAGCATGCCGAGGCCGGCATCCAGGCCGCGCCCATGGCGCCGCCGCCGATCCCCTCCGCCAATTCAGGCGCCGTGTCGCTCGGCGCGCCGCTCCCGGCGCCGGTCGAGTCCACCACGCCCAAGCCCTACGTCACGCCGGGTCTGGAAGATTCCGTGGCCTCGGGCGGTTCCGCCGACGCCGCCATCGCCGTGGCCAAGGCCCGCGCCGCCGCCAAGGCGGCCGAGGCGGCCAGCCCGGACGAAGGCATCGTGCTGGGCTCGCCCTTCAAGGCCAACGGCGCGGTCATGGGCGCCAACCCGGAAGAATCCCTCGTCACCCTTCAGGCCCGCAAGAACGGAGCCCTGGTGGTGCGCAACGGCGACGGCCAGGTCTATTTCGCCCGCCAGCTCAACGCCGGTGAAGCCTATCGCGTCCCCGCCGCCAAGGGTCTGGTGGCGGATGTCTCCGATCCGACCGCCTTCGAGGTGTTCGTGGCCGGCGCGTCCAAGGGTGTTCTGCCCGCCGCCCAGACCTCGATCGGCAAGCTGATCGACTGATTTCCTGCGTGCTTCGAGACGGCCTTTCGGCCTCCTCAGCATGACGACGTCGGGTTGCTGCTGAATCCGTCATCCTGAGGAGCCCGCGCATGCGGGCGTCTCGAAGGACGCACTTAGCTGTTCTGGTCTTCTTCTCGTCGCTTCAAAGGCCTATGTTCCGCGCCACATGAGCGTCCAGGACCATACCCACGTCCGCCCCTGGCGGATGATCGACCGCCGCAAGAGCCGCAAGATCCGCGTCGGCTCCGTCGAGGTCGGCGGCGATGCGCCGATCAGCGTCCAGTCGATGACCAACACCGTGACCGCCGACGCGGCCGCGACCATCGACCAGATTCGTCAGCTGGAGGAGGCCGGCGCCGACATCGTCCGCGTCTCCTGCCCGGACGTTGAATCCACCGAGGCGTTCAAGATCATCGCCAAGGCGGCGAAGGTCCCGCTCGTGGCCGACATCCACTTCCACTACAAGCGCGGGATCGAAGCGGCCCAGGCTGGCGCCGCGTGCCTGCGCATCAATCCCGGCAACATCGGCAGCGCCGACCGCGTCCGCGAGGTTGTTCAGGCCGCCAAGGACCACGGCTGCTCCATCCGCATCGGCGTCAACGCCGGCTCGCTGGAGCGGGAGCTGCTGGAGCGCTACGGCGAACCTTGCCCCGAGGCGATGGTCGAGAGCGCGCTGAACCACGCGCGCATCCTGCAGGATCACGACTTCCACGAGTTCAAGATTTCGGTGAAGGCGTCCGACCCGTTCCTGACGGTGGCGGCCTATCAACAATTGGCCGAGGCCATCGACTGCCCCCTGCATCTGGGCGTCACCGAGGCCGGCGCCCTGCGCACCGGCACGGTCAAGAGCGCCATCGGCATGGGCTCCATGTTGTGGGCTGGCATCGGCGACACCATCCGCGTCAGCCTCGCCGCCGACCCGGTGGAAGAGGTGAAGGTCGGCTTCGACATCCTCAAGTCGCTCGGCCTGCGCCATCGCGGCGTGAACATCATCGCCTGCCCGTCCTGCGCGCGTCAGGGCTTCAACGTCATCAAGACGGTGGAAGCCCTGGAGGAGCGCCTGGCCCACATCTCCACCCCCCTCTCCCTGTCGATCATCGGCTGCGTCGTGAACGGTCCGGGCGAAGCCCTGATGACCGACATCGGCTTCACCGGCGGCGGCGCGGGCGCCGGCATGGTCTACATGGCCGGCAAGCCCGACCATAAGCAGTCCAACGACGGCATGATCGACCACATCGTCGAGCTGGTTGAAAGGCGCGCCGCCGAGATTGAAGCCGCCAAGGCCGCTACGGCCGTCGCCGCGGAGTAACCCGAGCAAGGATCGGGTGGCCGCTTAGCGACCATCGTTCCATTAGGCCGCCCTCAATCTTCGGGGGCGACCATGAACACCAACTTCCTAGGACTTCTGACGGCGGGCGGCTGCGTCCTGCTGGCGCCGGCTGTCGCATCGGCGCAGGCCACCGCCGATCCCGTTGCGGCGGCGGGCGACGCCTTCGGTTTCGCGAACGGCGACGAGGCGGTCGGTATCTACGACACTACTTCGGTACGCGGTTTCGACCTTGAGGCGGCGGGCAACTATCGCGTCAACGGCGCCTACTTCGTCAAAAGCTCCGGCGTCTCCAACTTCTTCGTGGACACCACCACTGTCCGCATCGGGCTGAACACCCTGTCGCTGGACTATCCGGGACCGTCTGGGGTCGTGGACTTTCGCCTGCGCGATCCGGCAAGAGGTGAGCCCAGCCTCATGACCGGCGGCCTGGATGAGTTCGTCCAACCCTATCTCGACACTCATCTGAAGCATCGCTCCGCGGACGGTCGCTTCTCCGCTTCGGTCGGCTTGGGTCTAGTCTTCGACAAGAACGACAATCAGGGCGGCTCGGACGGCAAGTCCTGGCTGCTGGGCGGCACGACCCGCGCCTCCGTGGGTCCGGCAAGCCTGCGTCTGTTCGGCGGCGAGTATGACTACGAACGCAACAGCCGTCTGCGCTTCACCTTCGCCGATCCGCAGGCCCGGCCGAAGCTGAGGCGCGGCGATTTCCTGGGTCAGGATTGGGCGATGGAGCGAGGCCAGCGCCGCATCGCCGGTGTCCTGATCGACACCCCGCTGTCCGAAGCCTGGACGGTCGGCGTCAACGGCGTCTTCTCGCAGGAGGACCCCGGCCGCTCCTACAGCCAGCTCCTGCTGGGCCTGAATGAAGACAGCATGGCCGCCCGCAACCTGATCGTCGCCTCCCGCGACCGCCGCTTCACCGCATGGTCGGGCGAAGCTCGCGCGACCTGGACGCATCAGACCGACAGTCTGGCGCACCGCGTCACCTTCACCGCTCGCAGCCGCTGGTCGCGCAACCGCTATGGCGGCGACCGCGTGGCCGACCTAGGTCCGCTGGACACCGGTGCCGCGCCGCCTCAGGCCGCGTCCATCGACCTGTCCGGCGCCGGCCCCACCCTGCGCGACCGTATCGAGCAGACCGGGCTCGGCGTCTCCTACCGGCTCGGCTGGAAGGATCGCGCGACCCTGAATCTTGGCCTGCTGCGCAGCGACTACGAGAAGACCTTCCAGCCCGCCCAAGGCCTGGCGCAGAGCTCGGCCTCCGCTCCATTGCTCTACAACCTCGGCGGCGCGATCACGCTCCGTCGGGGATTGGACCTGTACGGCGGCTACAGCCGAGGCCTGGAGGAGGCCGGGACGGCTCCCGCCTCCGCCACCAACCGCAACCAGGTGCTGAACGCCATTCTCGTCACCCAGCGGGAGTTGGGCCTGCGCTATGACGTCTCACCCGGCCTTAGCCTGGTCGTCGCCGGCTTCGACACCCGCAAGCCTTTCGCCGGCGTCGATCCCGCCAACCAATACCGACTGATCGGCGACGTGCGGCATCGGGGGATTGAGGGCTCCCTATCGGGCAAGCCGACCAGGAACCTCTCCATCATCCTGGGCGGGGTCTATATCGACCCCAGCCTCACGCGGGAGCCGGGCTCGCTCATGGGCGTCCGTCCCGTGGGCGTGCCCCGGGTTCAGGGTGTCGCCAACTTCAGCTACGCCATCCCCGCCGCGCCGGGCCTCTCCATCGACGCCGGCGCGGAGTACTTCGGCAGGCGCCCGTTCCGCTCGGCCCTGACGTCAACGGGCGAACAGCCGATGCTGGCGGGCGACATCACCGTCAACGCCGGCCTGCGCTATCGCCTGCCCCTGGCCGGTGGTCGCACCACCGTTCGGGCGCAGGCGCTGAACCTGTTCAATGACTACGGGCTGACCGTGAACGCTGCGGAGACACTCGACTACACCACCCAGCGGCGGTTCCGCATCGTGCTGACCCAGACCTTCTGACGGGCGGAGCTTCTGACGGCGGTCACGCCAAGGTGGCGGCGGCGGGGGCGATGCAGTAAGACGCGAGGCCCAATTTGAAGGCCCGTCACCTTGCGTCTGCCCCAAGCCCGTCTCGATCAGGTCCTTGACCGCTTCCGCGAAGTCGAAGCCCGCATGGGCGCGGCCACGGATGGCGGCGAGATCGTCAAGCTCTCCAAGGAGCACGCCGAGCTGAAGCCCGTGGCCGAGGCGGTCGAGGCCCTGGCCAAGACCGAGGCCGAGCGCGCCGACCTGGAAGAGATGCTGAAGTCAGGCGACGCCGACATGGCCGCCCTCGCCCGCGACGAGCTGGACGCTCTGGACGCGCGCCTGCCGGACATGCAGCGCGATCTCGCCCTGATGCTGGCCCCCAAGGACAAGGACGAGAACGCCTCGGCCATCCTCGAAGTGCGGGCCGGCACCGGCGGCGACGAGGCGGCCCTGTTCGCGGGCGATCTTTTCCGCATGTACCAGCGCTACGCCTCGCTGCAGGGTTGGCGAGTGGAGATCGACAGCGTCTCCGAAGGCGAAATGGGCGGCTATAAGGAAATCATCGCCTCGGTCACCGGCGACGGCGTGTTCGGTCGCTGGAAGTTCGAAAGCGGCGTCCACCGCGTGCAGCGCGTGCCCGCCACCGAAGCGCAAGGCCGCATCCATACCTCGGCCGCCACGGTCGCAGTCCTGCCCGAGGCCGAGGACGTCGAGATCGAGATCAATGAAAGCGACCTGCGGATCGACACCTACCGCTCGTCCGGCGCCGGCGGTCAGCACGTCAACAAGACCGACTCGGCCGTGCGCATCACCCACCTGCCCACCGGCGTGGTGGTGACCTCCTCGGAAAAGTCGCAGCACCAGAACCGCGCCCGCGCGATGAAGAACCTCAAGGCCAAGCTGTACGACATGCAGCGCGAGGCCCTGGACACAGCCCGCTCCGACGCCCGCAAGAGCCAGGTCGGCAGCGGCGACCGCTCCGAGCGCATCCGCACCTACAACTTCCCGCAAGGCCGGGTGACCGACCACCGCATCAACCTGACGCTCTACAATCTGGCGCGGGTGATCGAGGGCGACGCGCTCGACGACATCATCAAGCCGCTGATCGCCGAGGATCAGGCGGCCCGTCTGGCGTCGCTGGAAGACAGCTTCTAGAGCGCCTTCTCCATCACCACGAAGAACAGATCGTCCCGCTTCGGCTCGCCGAACCGCGCGTCGCCATAGGGGAAGGGCTGCGTCTCTCCAGTCAGGGCGTAGCCGCGTCGCTGGTACCAGGCGATTAGGGTGTCGCGGACATTGACCACCGTCATGCGCATGCGCCTCGCTCCCCGCTCGCGGACATAGACTTCCGCCCGCTCCAGAAAGCCACGCCCGAGCTGTCGCGCCTGCAAGTCCGGGCGGACGGTGAACATGCCCAGGTACCAGGCGGCGTCGCCCGCCGGCTCCAGCCACACCGTGCCCAGGATTGGTCCGCCCGCCTCATCGCGCAGAAGCAGCAGCACAGCGTTCGGATTGGCCGTCAGATCAGCCCTCAGGATCATCCCGTCCGTGCGTTGCCCGCCGATATAGTCGTCCTCGGTCGTCCAGCCCTCGGACTTGCCGCGATAGGCGGAATTGACCAGGACCACGACCTCGTCGAGATCGGCTTCGCAAGCGGGCGAGATGAACATGGCGCGGACCTAGCCACGCCTCGGGCGACAAGCCAAGCCTATCGCCCACGCACCCGCGTCCAGGCCCCGCCGGCGATGCGGCGCGCGCGCTGCGCCTCCTTCTTCAGGGACGCCAGGGGATGGAAGGCCAGGCCCACCGAATCGGCCATGGCCGCGCCGCGCTCCCCCATGGGACGCTCTGGCCCGGTGGTGGAGTCGATGGCGGTCTGGTGCTCGATCTCGGCGTTCAGTTCGGCGCCTAGCAGGATCGCCATCACCGAGAACCACACCCAGACCATGAAGGCGATCACCGCCCCTAGCGGGCCGTAGGTTGCGTCGTAGTGGGCCATGGTGTTGACGTACCAGGAAAAGCCCAGCGATCCCGCCAGCCAGAACATGGCCGCGAAGGCCGCTCCGATCACCACCCACCGCCACCGCGCCCGCGCCCGGCACGGCGCGTATCGGTAAAGCACCGCAAAGGCGAAGGCCGCGAGCGCCGCCACCGCCACCCAGCGTAGAGGAATCCACCAAAGCTCCGCCCGGCTGACGCCGACCCACTCCAGCGCCAGCGGCGCGGCCACCAGCACCGCCGTCGCCAGCACCAGCACGCCCAGCGCGGCCACGGTGAAGCCGTAGCTCATCAGGCTGACCACGGCGAAGTTGCGCCTCTCCACCTCGTCATAGGCGACGTTCAGGCCGTTGAAGAGGGCCCGCATCCCGGCGTTGGCGCTCCACGCCGACAGCAGCAGGCTGATCAACAGTGCAACGCCCAGCTTCTCCTGCTGTTGGCTGGCCAGTCGCAGCATCTGCTCGCCGACGATCTGGACCACGCTGGCCGGGAAGATCACGGACATATCCTGCAGTTGCTTCTGAACCGTCGCCACGTCGGCGAACAGGCCATAGACCGACACGAACACGCCGATGGCGGGAAAGATCGCCAGCAGGGCGTAGAAGGTCACCCCGCCCGCCACGGCCGGCAGGCCGTCGGCGTTGATCTCCATGATCGTGCGCCACAGGATGTCGCGCCAACCCAGCAGGGGAATATGGTGCGGCCGCATCGCCGCCCGTCCGCGACGCGGTTCCTGGATGTCGAAATCGTGCGGCGGCAGCACCCGTTGCTCGCTCAGGCCGGGGACGGGCTCCGCGCCAGCGGCGGGCTTTCCCCCGCGCGGCCACAGGATCGCCGCGGCCAGTAGCCCCGCCCAAGGGATCAGGTTGGCGACGCGCTTTCGGTCCATGGAGCCTCCCGCAGGTCAAACACCCGCCAAGCCTCGCCGTTCCCCTTGCGACTCGTCGCCGGAAAGCGCAGGGACCGCCGCATGGCTCGCATCACGTCGCTATATCGGCACCCCGTCAAAGGCTTCACGCCGGAGCGGCTGAAGGACGTGACCTTGCGGGCAGGCGAGCCCTTCCCCTGCGACCGCCTCTTTGCGGTGGAGGACGGCCCCAGCGGCTTCGATCCCGCCGCGCCGCAACACCTGTCGAAGATGAAATTCACGGTGCTGGCCAAGATTCCCGCCGTGGCCAACGCCCGCACCGCCTACGACGAGGCGAGCGCCACCCTGCGGGCCGGAGCCGACGGCGCGCCGGATTTCGAGGGCCGTCTTTCGGACGCCGCTGGCCGCGAGGCCTTCGCCGCCTGGCTGGCCGCCCTGCTGAAGGACGATATCCGGGGGCCGCTGCGGGTTCTGGAAGGACCCGGCCTGCACAGGTTCATGGACAGCAAATCCGGCTTCGTCTCGATCATCAACCTGGCCAGCGTCCGTGACCTGGCGGCCAGGATCGGCAAGCCCGTCGATCCCCTGCGCTTCCGCGCCAATGTCTATGTCGAGGGCTGGGAACCCTGGGTCGAGAACGACTGGAGCGACCGCTTGCTCACCTTGGGCGGCGCGACGGTGCAGGGCATCAAACCCATCGTCCGCTGCGCCGCTACCCACGTGAACCCGACCACCGCAGAGCGTGACATCGACCTGGTGAAGGCCCTGTTCGACACCTACGAGCACATGCTGTGCGGGCTTTATGTCCGAGTGCTTGAGGACGGACGGGTGGTCGAGGGGGATGAGGTCGTTCTCATATAACCCGCTCACCCCGGCGAAGGCCGAGGCCCAGATTCATCCAGAACCTCAGCAGGGTTTCACCTGGGTCCCGGCCTTCGCCGGGATGAGCGGAAACTATTGAGCGTTCGCCGCCTCCAACTGCGCCCGCAGCTTGGCCACCTCGCCGCGCAGCTTCACCACGGTATCGAGGTCCCCGCCCATGGCGCAGAGCAGGGACGGCGGCACGGCCTTGGCCTTTTCCTTCAGCGCCTTGCCCGTCTTGGTCAGGGTGATCCGCACCACCCGCTCGTCCTCCGGGCTTCGCGTACGCGCGATCAGGCCCGCAGCCTCCATGCGCTTCAGCAGCGGCGTAAGCGTGCTGGACTCCAGCCCTACCCGCTCGCCGATGCCCCCCACAGTCTGCGATCCGTCCTCCCATAGCACCAGCAGCACCAGGTACTGCGGATAGGTCAGGCCCAGCGGCTCCAGCAGCGGCTTGTACGCCCGGTTCAGGGCGTGGACCGTCGAGTACAGCGCGAAGCAAAGCTGGTCGTCGAGGCGCAGAAGGTCGGGCGTCTGGCTCATGCGGCTAATATAGGCCCGAAAAGGTCGTGCACAAAATATTCGCCCCTCCCCCTTGCGGTTGGGCACAGAAAAGCATTTATATCGTGCACGATTTAATCGAGAGCAAAGACGAAGCATTACGCTCCGCCGCCCTCGACAAGGAGACCGCCATGAACGTCCTGTACCGTACCGAAGCCGTCGCCACCGGCGGCCGCACCGGCTCCGCCGCCACCACCGACGGCGCCCTGTCGGTCAGCCTGGTCACCCCTAAGGAGCTGGGCGGCCCGGGCGGCGAAGGCGCCAACCCCGAGCAGCTGTTCGCCGCCGGCTACGCCGCCTGCTTCCTGGGCGCCCTGAAGTTCGTGGCCAGCCAGAAGAAGGTGAAGATCGCCGACGACAGCACCGTGGCCGCCACGGTCGGCATCGGCCCGCGAGACGATGGTCAGGGCTTCGGCCTGGACGTGGCGCTGAAGATCACCCTGCCGGGCGTCGACGCCGACACCGCCAAGGCCCTGGTCGACGCGGCCCACATCGTCTGCCCGTACTCCCACGCTACGAAGGGCAGCCTGGACGTCCGCCTCAGCATCGGCTGAGCCGAACGCCCCGTCCGAGACCACCGACCCCGTCCGCGAAAGCGGGCGGGGTTTGGCTTGCGTCCTTCGCTTCGGCGGCGCATTTGAGCGCCATGACCCAGACCCTCGTCAAAGCCTGGACGGCCGCCCGCAACCGCCTCACCGAAGGCGGCATCGACAGCCCCGTTATCGACGCCCGTCTCCTGCTGGAGGCCGCCGCCGACGCCAGCCGCATGGACATCGTCACCGACCCGTATCGTGAGCTGACCGCCGAGCAGGTCGCCACCCTGGACGGCTATGTGGAACGCCGCCTGCGCCGCGAGCCGGTCGCCCACATCCTGGGCCGCAAGGGCTTCTGGAAGGTCATGCTGTCGGTGAACAACCAGGTGCTCACCCCGCGCCCGGACACCGAGGTCATCGTCGATCTGGTCCTGAAGCGCACCACCGAGCACCAGGCCTTCAACCTCCTGGACCTCGGCGTCGGCTCCGGCGCCATCATCCTATCGATCCTGGCCGAGCGTCCGGCGGCGAAGGGTTTGGGAATCGACATCTCAAGCGAAGCCCTGGCCGTGGCGCGCGAGAACGCCGCCAATCTGGACCTCAACCAGCAGGTCGCCCTGCTGCGCGGCGACTGGACCGGCGGTCTGGCGGACGAGAATTTCGACATCGTCGTCTCAAACCCGCCCTACATCGCCACCGACGAGATCGAGATGCTGGAGCCGGAAGTCCGCGACCATGAGCCGCGCCTGGCCCTGGACGGCGGGGCCGACGGCCTCGATCCCTATCGCATCCTGGCGCCCGAGATTCTGCGGGTCCTGAAGCCGGGAGGCCTTTTCGCCGTTGAGATCGGCCATACCCAGTCCAAGGACGTGGAGGCCCTGTTCGAGGCGGCCGGCGGCCTGGAGGTCTGGACGATCAAGGATCTGTCCGATCGCGACCGTGTGGTGACCGGCTTGAAAAAGCCCTTGGAAACTTAAGGACGAGACGTTACATCAGGTTGGTCTCAACCAAATCGTCGGCGTCGGAAACAGCATTCGTCAGAACGGCGATGCGAACGCCTCCGGCAAGCGCGCGCGGATTCATCACCCGATAGCGCGCTGGGGCGGTTGAGATTTTAAGGAAACCAGCGTCTTCGATCTCGACTAGGACCGACAAGTCCAAACCGGCTCAAGAGCACCACAGCCGTACGGCGACGCAGAGGCGTCCGACGGCGGACAGGTTCAAGGCAAGATGAGAGATTTCAAGGGTATGAAGCGTCAACGCGGCCGCAATCGCGGCGGCGGTGGTGGTGGAAAGCCGCAGCACAACGCCAACCGGGCCTTCGATTCGAACGGTCCCGACGGCGTGAAGGTGCGCGGCGCCGCCCAGAGCGTCTTCGAAAAGTACCAGCAACTGGCCCGTGACGCCGCCTCCGCAGGCGACCGCGTCCTAGCCGAAAACTACCTGCAGCACGCGGAGCACTATTTCCGCGTCATCCGCGCGGTTCAGCCGAACCGCCCGGTCTCCGAGATCGTCGGCAAGGAGCAGTTCGGCTCCGGCTACGACATCGACTTCGAGGCCGAGCCGGAAGAACAGCCCGAAGCCCCCGCCCAGGCGGAAGGCGAAACCGCCGAGGGCGGCGAGGGTGAAGGCGGCCAGCGCGAAGAGCGCCCCCGCTTCCGCGACCGCGATAACCGCGACCGCAACGAAAACCGTGACCGCGATCGTGATCGTGGCGACCGCGAAGGCGGCCGTCGCGACCGCTGGCGCGACCGCGACGACCGCGGCGATCGCCAGGAGAATCGCGACCGTCAGGACCGCGAGCCCCGCCAAGATCGCGAACCGCGTCAGGATCGCGAGCCCCGCGAAGCCCGTGAGCCGCGCGGCGAGCGTGAGGGCCGCCGCGAGCGCTTCGACCGTGAACGCGGCGAACGTGGCGAGCGCCAGGACCGCAACGACCGCGAACAGCGTGACCCGCTGGCCGTCGTCGAACCCCAGGCCACGCCGCTGACCTCCGAAGCCGTCGAGACCTCGCCGCAACTGCGCGGCCAGGACGGCGCCGTCAGCCACGCCCCCGCCTTCCTCAGCCGCGCCTCGGCGCCGGCCCCGGAAGCCGCCGAGGGTGAGGTCAAGAAACCCCGCCGCCGCCGCGCCCCGCGCAGCTTTGAAGGCGGCGAAGGCGAAGCCCCGGCCGCCGCGCCGGAAGCTGAAGAAGCCTAAGACGATCAAAGGCGTTCTCTCCCAGATGAGAGAACGCCTTTTTCTTATGGCCGCCATGGCGGCCGCCCTTCCCTTCTCAGCACACGCCGCCTCCGGCGACTGGAAGAAGGACGCGGTCCAATATGACCGCCGCCGTATCGAGCGGCTGGACCAGGCCTGGACCGAAGCCCTGGGCGAGGCGCGACAGGGCGGCCACGCCCGCGACCTCACCGCCCAGGGCCGGCTGTTCAAGCCGGACGCCGCCCTGAGACGACCGGAACCCGCCCCAGGCGCCTATCGCTGCCGGACATTCAAGCTGGGCGGAAACCTGCCCTATGTGGCCTATGGCTGGTTCAAATGCCGGGTCGAGCTGACGCCCGGCGGCGACATGCTGCTGCGCAAGACCACCGGCTCGCAGCGCCAGTCCGGCAACCTTTACCCCGACGGTCCACGCCGTCAGGTCTTCCTCGGCGCCGTCGCCTGGGGCGACGAGAAGCCCCTCGTCTATCGCCAGAACGTCGAACGCGATCAGGCCGGCGTGCTGGAGCGCATCGGCCAGAACCGCTGGCGCCTGGCCCTGCCCTATCCGAAGCAGGAGTCGAAGCTGGACGTGATCGAACTGCGGAAATAGCCCCCTGAACTCCTCCTCCGTTCAGGGGCGAAAGAGTGGACTCTGGAGACAGACACTCTGGCTACACTCGACCACTCGGCGGAGACATCGAGGACATTTCCGCCGCTCCCGCTTAATGAGAAGACGCCCCGTCTAAAACGTGGCGCAGGCGTCCGCCCCGCACGCGCCAGCAGTAGCTATCCCCTCGCCCGATCTCCCGCCCCCGAACGGACAAAGGGGATCGGCCGGCGCTCCGGCTCAACTATCCCCACTACCGCTCGCCGGGCGACAATGGTCTGGCGAAGAGCCTCCCACACCCGCCGTCCGTCACTGAAATCGCCCTAATCGCGCAGTCCGGAGACGCAGGAGACAAAATTGGTCCGCTTCCTCTCCCTTGATGGGAGAAGGGAGCCTCAGCGACGCACCCCGCTAGGCGCCGGCCCCTCAACGCCCTATCTCGGAAGGCATGAACGCGATCACCTCCGCCCCCTCCCTGCTGGACGCCGCCGGCGTCGATCCCAAGGCCGCCGAGCGCATCCTCGGCGAGGCGCTGCACGCCGCCGATGACGGGGAGCTGTTCCTGGAGCGGTCGGAGAGCGAAAGCTTCGTCTTCGACGACGGACGGCTGAAGACCGCCGCCTATGACGCCGGCGAGGGTTTCGGCCTGCGCGTGGTGGCGGGCGAGACCGCCGGCTACGCCCATTCCTCGGAAATCTCCGAAGCCGCCATCCGCCGCGCCGGCGACAGCGCCAGCCTGGCCCGCCGCGGCTATAGCGGCGTTTCGGCCGAGGGGCCCCGCGCCACCAACACCAAGCTCTATGGCGAGGATGATCCGGTCTCCAAGCCGGACTTCTCCGACAAGGTCGCCCTGCTGCAGGAGATCGACGCCTTCGCCCGCCAGCGCGACCCGCGCGTGGTGCAGGTCATGGCCTCTCTGGCCGGCGAACGCCGGGTGGTTGAGATCCTGCGCGCCGATGGCCGTCTGATCCGCGACATCCGCCCCCTGGTCCGCGTCAACGTCCAGCTCACCGTCGAGAAGGACGGCCGTCGCGAGACCGGCTCCTCCGGCGCCGGCGGCCGCGCCGGGTTCGAGGCCTGGATCAGCCCCGACAAGTGGCAGGGCCAGGTGGACGAGGCCCTGCGCCAGGCCTTGGTCAATCTCGACGCCGTCGCCTGCCCGGCCGGCGAGATGGACGTGGTGCTCGGCCCAGGCTGGAACGGCGTCCTGCTGCACGAAGCCGTGGGCCACGGGCTGGAGGGCGACTTCAACCGCAAGGGCGTTTCGGCGTTCTCCGGCCGCATCGGTGAGCGGGTGGCGGCCAAGGGCGTCACCGTCTTCGACGACGGCTCGATCCAGGGCCGCCGCGGCTCCCTGACCGTGGACGACGAGGGCACCCCCACCGAGCGCACCATCCTGATCGAGGACGGCATCCTGGTGGGCTACATGCACGACCGCATGAGCGCGCGCCTGATGGGCATGCAGGCCACCGGCAACGGCCGCCGCCAATCCTACGCCCACATGCCCATGCCGCGCATGACCAACACGGGCATGCTGTCCGGCGCGCACAAGCAGGAGGAGATGATCGCCTCCATGAAGCGCGGCCTCTACTGCGCCAATTTCGGCGGCGGTCAGGTGGACATCACCAACGGCAAGTTCGTCTTCCAGTGCACCGAGGCCTATCTGGTCGAGGACGGCAAGATCACCGCCCCGGTGAAAGGCGCCACCCTGATCGGCGACGGCCCGTCGGCCCTGACCCGCGTGACCATGATCGGCGACGACTTCAGCTTCGATCCTGGCATCGGCGTCTGCGGCAAGGCGGGACAGGGCGTGCCGGTCGGCGTCGGTCAGCCGTCCCTGAAGATAACCGGCCTCACCGTCGGCGGCACAGGCGTCTAGACCGACCACACCTGAATCTAGGTTAGAGGCATCCGACACCACTTTCGGATGCAACCTGTCAGAGATTTAATCTACCTTTCCGCCTTGTAATTGGTCTTAGCGAGCGACGTTCGCCATCCCTGAACTCATCAAGTGAGGGGAGTATACGTCCATGGCCATCGCGCCGATCATCGCCATCCTGGCCGCCGGCCAGCCCGAGGCCGCCGCAGCCGTACAGCCCGCGCCGGCCCCACAGCAGGCGACCCAGAACGCGACGCAGGGCGTGATCTCCTATCCGGCCAGCTTCTTCGCCGCGGCCCAGCCGAACACGGCCATGGACATGATCGACCGCCTGCCAGGCTTCTCGTTCGCGGGCGGCGATTCGGTGCGCGGCTTCGCCGGCGGGGCCGGCAACGTGCTGATCGACGGTCAGCGTCCGACCGCCAAGAACGACAGCCTGGGCAACATCCTGCGCCGGATTCCGGCCACCCAGATCGAGCGCATCGACCTGATCCGTGGCAGCGCCCCGGGCATCGACATGCAAGGCCAGACCATACTGGCCAACATCGTCCGCAAGGGCGGCGTGCAGAGCACCGGCGTCTTCGCCGTGGCCGGAAACTTCATGCATGACGACCGCGAGGTCTATGCCATGCGGATCGAGGGTTCGCGCCGCAACAACGGCCGCACCCTGGAAGGCGGCCTGTTCATGGGCGGCTTCGTGGACGACGGCGCCGGCGATGGCCCGATCACCCGCCGCGACGCCCAGGGCCGGATCACCAGCCAGGACCGCATCGACACCGAAGGCGACGGCCAGGACACCATCCTCACCGGCGCCTTCGAGACCCCGCTGGCCGGCGGCAAGTTCAAGATCAACGGCCAGCTGCACAACAACCGCTTCTATTACGACGAGCTGTTGCCCGGCATCGACGGCGTCCAACGCGACCACGACGAACAGAACCGGGGCGAGCTGGGCCTGCGCTACGACCGCCCGCTGACCAGCACCCTGGCGCTGGAAAGCCTGCTGCTTCAGCAGCTCAAGAGCTTCGACTACACCTCGCTCTACAAGGAGCCCGGCTCGGTCACCGTCTATGAGAACGAGCGCACCACCGGCGAGACCATCGGCCGCGCCGTGCTGCGCTGGAACAAGTCCTCCAGCCTGTCCTTCGAGACCGGGATCGAGGGCGCCTACAACTGGCTGGACAGCGAGTCGGCCTATTCCGAGAACGACACGCCGATCGAACTTCCCGCCGCCAATGTGAAGGTGAACGAGAAGCGCGGCGAGATCTTCGCCAACACCACCTACAAGCCCTGGGCCCCGCTGACCCTTGAGGCCGGCGTCCGCATGGAAGGCTCGCGCCTGGAATCCAGCGGCGACGTGGAGCTGGAGAAGACCTTCACCTTCATCAAGCCGCGCGCCGTCGCCACGTGGTCGCCTAACGCCCTCAACCAGCTGCGCGTGCGGGTCGAACGCCAGGTCGGCCAGCTGAACTTCAACGACTTCACGGCCTCCTCCGCCCTCTCCACGGGCGTCATCTCCACCGGCAACCCGAACCTGGAGCCGGAGCACGCCTGGGTGTTCGAGGCCGCCTACGAGCGCCGCTTCTGGGGCAATGGAGCCATCGTCTTCACCGCCCGCCATTTCGAGGTCACCGACGCCATCGACCGCGCGCCGATCTTCACCAGCACCGGCGCCTTCGATAGCCCGGCCAATATCGGCGACGGGACCAAGGATGAGTTCGAGGCTCGCCTCACCCTGCCGCTGCAGAAACTGGGCGTCACCGGCGGCCTGCTGAAGGGCAAGCTGACCTATCGCGACAGCCAGGTCACCGACCCAACCACCGGCCAGGAGCGCGAGCTGTCGGATTACCGCCCGGTGGAATACGAGCTGAACTTCACGCAGGACCTGTCGAAGTACAAGGTGAACTGGGGCGTGAATGTCTTCAGCCAGTGGCGTGAGACCTTCTACCGCTTCAACCAGATCCAGACCTACAAGCTGAAGAGCTGGGTCCATCCGTTCCTGGAATACCGGCCCAAGCCCGACCTCTCGATCCGCTTCGAGATTCCCAACGCCACGGCACGCGGGTTCAAGCAGATCCGCCAGGTCTATGCCGGCCCGCGCAACACCAGCCCGCTGTCCTTCGAGGAGGTCCGCGACCTGGAGTTCGGACGCAGCTTCTACGTCCGCCTGCGCAAGACCTGGGGCTGAGCCCCTCCCTCCGCTCAGGTCGCAGCCAGGCAAGCAAAAGGCCCCGGATCGCTCCGGGGCCTTTCGTCTTTCCGGCCTTGGCCGCCTTCGCCTTACGGCATCGACTGGCGGTCGGCGTCCACATCCGCGTGCGGATGGTTCTGGGCGTCGTTCACGCCATGCGACCACTTCTTGAGGAAGGGCGAGGCGACGAGGAAGGCGACGCCGAAGCCCACGCCCCACCAGCCGATGGTGTTGAACACCCCGACCGACGTCTCCAGCGCCTTGGCCGGGTCGAGAACCTGACCGCCCACGGTCTCGGTGCCCGCCAGACTGGCGATGAAGCCGCCGACGTACTGGGCGATGGAGCTGGCCAGGAACCAGACCGCCATCATGAAGGCGACAACCGAGGCCACCGACAGCTTGGTGATCTCCGACAGACCCACCGGCGACAGGAACAGCTCACCCGTGGTGTGCAGCAGGTACATGATCCCCAGGAAGATCAGCGGCAGGCGGTAGTCGTCGCCGGCGTAGCTCGCCCCCCAGACCAGCACCAGGAAGCCGAGGCCCACCTGCATAAGGCCCAGGCCGAACTTGACCATCGGGCCGATGTCCATGTTGCGGGCGCCCATGTAGCTCCACGCCCAGGCGAAGATCGGGGCGAAGATCAGGATGAAGCCGGCGTTGAACGACTGGGTCTGCGAAGCCGCCAGGCCGGTGTTCACCCAGAAGGTCGAGGCCGGGTCGATGCCCGCCGCGGCCAGCTGCTGGGCGTTGCCCAAGGTGACGGCGCCGTTGAACCACACCAGCGGCTGGCTGACGATGGTCAGATCGACGTTGCGGTCGGCGAACAGGTTGAGTGAAGAGCCCGCCTGCTCGAACAGGGTGAAGAACACCACCGAGCCCAGGATCAGGATCAGGGCCAGACCCATGCGCTCGCGCTGGATCTTGTTGCACTGGGTGACCATGAACCAGCCGATATAAGCCAGCGAGGCCGCCGTGCCGGCGGTCAGGGCGATGCCGACCCAGCTGTAGCGCTGGACCAGCAGCCAAACGATCCCGACGCCCGCCAAGGAGCCCAGGTAGATCAGGGTCTCGCGATTGATCGGGCCGGCGACCTTTTCGGCCAGCTTGGCCGGAGCCGGCGGCTCACCCTTGCCCTGCAGCAGCGGCTTGCCGAGCACGAAGACGATGAAGCCGAGCAGCATGCCGAGGCCGGCCAGGCCGAAGCCCGCCCACCAGCCGACGTTCTGGCCCAGCCAGCCGCACATCAGCGCCGCCCAGAACGAGCCGAGGTTGATGCCGTAGTAGTAGAGGGTGAAGCCCGAATCCCGACGCGGATCGCCCTGCGGATAGAGCTGGCCGACGATGGCCGAGATGTTCGGCTTGAGGAAGCCCACGCCCATGATGATCAGAGCCAGGGCCAGGTAGAAGATGTTGACGTAGGTCTGGTCGCGACCGGCCACGTCCATGGAGTAAGAGCCCTTGGCCAGCACCGCCGGCAGCGGCGCGTCGGCGGGCAGGTTCTGAATGGCGAGGCCGCCGTCGGCCGTTGCCGTCCAGTCATAGGCCTGCTCCCCGACCTGCAGCTTCACCTCGCGGTCGCCGCCCGCGCCCTCCACCTGGAAGACGTACTGCGCGCCCTGATAGTTCAAGACCTGCTGGGCGGACTTGCCCTCGATGGCCATGGTCAGGTGGCCCGCCACCAGCAACAGTGCGCCGAACGCCACCGCCTTGCGGGTGCCCAGATACTTGTCGGCCAGGAAGCCGCCGATCAGCGGTAGCAGGTACACCAGGGAGGTGTAGGAGCCGTACTGCGCGTTGGAGAACTTGTCGTCGAAGAGGAAGTGCTGGGTCAGATAGAAGATCAGGATCGCCCGCATGCCATAGTAGGAGAACCGCTCCCACATCTCGGCGAAGAACAGGATGATCAGGCCTCGCGGGTGATTGCGCAGCAGCTGGATCAGCACCGGAATGCCGGTGGCGAGCGTCACGAGGAGCCCGATAAACAGAACGATATTCATACAGAAATCCCGACCAAACGGCGGACGCGCGGCCCCCCAAGACCGGACGACGACCACCCCATTTGGCGGGGAGAAAATCATGCGTGTGACAGTTGCACAAGCAACGGCTTCGCGAATGGACCCGGCTTATGGGGTCGCGCGTTCCACCTCCCGGCATAGGAGGCCATCATGCAACCCACCCAAAACCAACCCCATCCCCTTCGCCTGCAACGGAAGGCCGGCCGGGTGCAGGTTCTGTTCGAGGGTCACCTGATCGCCGACAGCGACGATGTGGTGGTCCTCAGCGAAGCCGATCTGGCGCCCGTCTTCTATTTCCCTCGCCAGGACGTGGAGATGGAGAAGCTCGTCAAAAACGACATCGTCACCCATTGCCCCTACAAGGGCGACGCCCAGCATTTCACGGTGCTGCGCGACGGGGTCATCATCGAAAGGTTCGCCTGGTCGTACGAGCGGCCCAAGTCCGAGGTGTTCGGAATCGGCGACCGCATCGCCTTCTATCCCGAGCACGTGGATTTTCGCGAGATCGCCGCCCTTCCCGGCGAAAGCCGAGCGGTCGACGCCGACGCCGATCCGCGCGTCGACGAGATCGTCCAGCACACGGACTCAGGCTCCGGCGCCAGCCAGAAGGAGCATTGGGAGGCTAACGTCAGCGAGCCTGAGGATGATGAAACCCCCGACGCTCCCGATTCTCCGCCCTATCGCGGGGTGGGATCGATCTAGACCAACCATCAACCGCTCACCCCGGCGAAGGCCGGGGCCCAGGTGAAGCCCTGCTGAGGCTGGATGAATCTGGATCCCGGCCTTCGCCGGGAAGAGCGGGTTTGGGAAGCCTAGTAAGCGTCCTCAGCAAACACCCGCGTCACGTCACCGCCCCACGGGCCGTGGTACTTCTCCAGCAGCCGTTCTGCGGGGGTGATCCCGCTGTCGGCGATGGCTTCGAGCTCGCCCAGATAGGTCGTCTCGTCGATGAAGCCGCCGTCCAGGCGATTGCGGCTCTTCAGGCCCTGGCGGGCGATCGCCACCAGATCCTTGGCCACGTCCTGGCTGGTGCGGCCGCCGACCTTGGCCTTCAGGCCCAGGCGCGGCGTGTCGTTGCGCAGGGTCTCGCGGTCCTCGCGGGTCCAGCCCTTGGCGAGGTCCCAGGCCGCTTCGAGCGCCGCATCGTCGTAAAGTATGCCCGTCCACAGCGCCGGCAGGGCGCACAGGCGGCTCCACGGACCACCGTCGGCGCCGCGCATCTCCAGATACGTCTTCAGACGCACTTCCGGGAAAATCGTCGTGGTGTGGTCGGCCCAGTCCTTGATCGTGGCGCGCTGACCGGGAACCCCATCCAGCTTGCCGTCAATGAAGTCGGCGAACCGCTTGCCGGCGACATCGATGTACGTGTCGCCCTGTTTCACGAAATACATTGGCACGTTCAGGGCGTAGCGGGCATAGGCCTCGAAGCCGAAGCCCTCCTCGAACACGAAGTCGAGCATCCCGGTGCGGTCGGCGTCGGTGTCGGTCCACACATTGGCGCGCGCCGACAGGAAGCCGTTCGGCTTTCCCTCAGTGAACGGAGAGTTGGCGAACAGGGCGGTGGCGATCGGCTGCAGCGCCAGGCTGGTGCGGAACTTGCGCACCATGTCGGCCTCGCTGGCGAAGTCGAGATTGGCCTGCACGGTGCAGGTGCGGAACATCATGTCCAGGCCCAGGCCGCCGACCTTGGGCATGTAGTTGCGCATGATGACGTAGCGACCCTTGGGCATCACCGGCGACTGGGCGCGGGTGATCGTCGGGTGGAAGCCGAGACCCAGGAAGCCGAGACCCAGCTCGTCGGCCACGGTCCGCACTTCTTCGAGGTGACCGCCGGTTTCCTGGCAGATGTCGTGCATGGTCTCCAGCGGGGCGCCGGAAAGCTCGAACTGGCCGCCCGGCTCCAGGCTGACATTGGCGCCGTTGCGCTCCAACCCGATCAGGGTCTCGCCTTCATAGACACCCTTCCAGCCGAACCGCATCAGGCCGGTCAGCAGGGCGTGGATGCCGTCGGGGCCGTCATAGGCCGGCGGGGTATTGTCACTGAGGCGGAAGCCGAACTTCTCGTGCTCGGCGCCGACGCGAAAAGCCGACTTCGGCTTTTCGCCCTTGGCGAAATAGGCGGTCAGGTCGTCCAGCGAGAGGGGACGATCGTCCTGCATGCCGTCAGCCATTCCTATCGACTCCCCAGCCGTACTTCATTGTCGCCTCGCCCGTTGCGATTGACGACCTTCGCGCAAGTGGGCGCTCCGGCGGCCAAGCTCAAGAGCAAAACGCTCAAGAACGCCAATCGCCCGCCGCGGCTTGCCAAAGGGTCAACGCCGAGATCGCCGCCGTGTCGGCCCGCAGGATGCGCGGACCCAGCGATACGGCGGTGACGAAGTCCAGCGACCGCAGGCGTTCGCGCTCCTCCGGCGCGAAGCCGCCCTCCGGCCCGATCAGCACGGCGGCGGCGCCCTGGGGCTTCAACGCCTCCAGCGCCGGTTTGGCGTCCCCGCCCTCGTCGCAGAACACCAGAGCGCGGCCAGCGCCCCAGCTGTCCAGCATCCGATCCAGCTTTTCCGGCGCGACCACCTCAGGCACGTCCAGGCGGCCGGTCTGCTCGGCGGCTTCCGTGGCGATGGCCTGCAGGCGAGCGACATTGGTGTGGTCGGCGTTGGTTCGGCGAGTGGTGACCAGACGCACCCGCCGCGCGCCCAGCTCGGCCGCCTTCTCGACGATGGTCTCCAGCCGATTGCGCTTCACCAGGGCGATGACCAGGTCCAGGTCCGGGCCGATGTGCTGCGGCCGGGTCTGTTCCTCGGCGATCAGGGTGGCGCTCTTCTTCGACACCTCGCTCAGCACCGCCCGCCACTCGCCGTCGCGGCCGTTGAACAGCAGCACCGCATCGCCCAGGCCCAGGCGCATGACGCTGATCAGGTAGCGGGCCTGGTCCGGCGAGGGCGCAACCCGGCCGCCGGCCTTCAGGTCTTCGGGAATGAACAGTCGGATCATGCCCGCTTCTACAACGCCCGCCGCCTGTCTGGACAGCGGTTCGACCCCACGGCACACAAGGGCATGGCCAAGGGCTACGACCTTTCCGCACGCGAGGCTCGGCGCATGGCGCTGACGGCCCAGGGGTTCGCAGAGACGGCGCGCAAGGGCACGCCCGCTCAGCTACGCGGCCTGATCGACCGCCTGGGGGTGGTGCAGATCGACTCGGTCAACGTTCTGACCCGCACCCACTACCTGCCCGCCTTCTCGCGGCTGGAGGGCTATGAGCGCACCTCGCTTGAGAAGGCGGCGTGGAGCAAGCGTCGGACCCTGTTCGAATATTGGGGCCACGAGGCGTCGCTGATGCCCATGCAGATGCAGCCCCTGTTCCGCTGGCGCATGGCGCGGGCGGCGGCGGGCGAGGGCATCTGGAAGGGCATCGCCCGCTTCGCCCGCGAGCGGCGGGACTACGTCGACAAGGTCCGCGACCGGATCGAACACGGCGGCCCGGTCACCGGCGGCGACTTCGCCGAAGGGCCGAAGAAGGCCCCAGGATGGTGGGAATGGAGCGAGGGCAAGCGAGCCCTGGAATGGCTGTTCTGGACGGGGGAGATCACCACCCTGACCCGGCGCGGGTTCGAGCGGGTCTATGACCTTACCGAGCGCGCCCTGCCCGCCGTCGCCGACCTGCCGACACCATCGGAGGAGGACGCTCAGCGTGAACTGGTCCGCATCGCCGCCCGGGCCATGGGCGTGGCGACGGAGGCGGATCTGAGGGACTATTTCCGCCTGCCCCTGGCCGACGCCCGGGCGCGGGTCGCCGAGCTGGCCGAGGCGGGCGAGCTGACCCCTGTGCGGGTCCAGGGCTGGGACAAGACCGGCTACCTCCACGCCGAGGCCAAGGCGAGGCGCGGGTCGCGCAACGTGCTGCTGTCGCCGTTCGACAACCTGCTCTGGTTTCGCGACCGGACCGAGCGGATCTTCGACGTGAAGGTGCGGCTGGAGATCTACACTCCGGCCGACAAGCGCACCCACGGCTACTACGTCCTGCCGTTCCTGGAGGGCGAGACGATCACCGCCCGCGCCGACCTGAAGTCCGACCGCCAGGCCAGCGCCCTGCTTGTCCAAGCGGCCCACGCCGAGCCCTGGGCGACGAAGGACACCCCCGCCCTGCTGATGGACGAGCTGAAGCGCATGGCGCTGTGGCTTGGGCTGGAGCGGGTCGTGATCGTCGGCAAGGGCGACCTTTCCCCGAAGCTTGCGGGTCTCTGACCGTCGGGCCTAGGCTGACGGCATGAAAGACAACGCCTATAAGGAACAGCTGGAGGCCCTGCAGGTCCTCCTGGTCCATTTCCAGCAGGCGGCGATCCGCGACGGCGACCGGGTGGTCATCGTGCTGGAGGGCCGCGACAGCGCCGGCAAGGACGGGACGATCAAGCGGATCACCGCCCACATGTCGGCCCGCAACACCCGCGTCGTCGCCCTGCCCAAACCCACGGAGCGCGAGCGGGGCCAGTGGTACTTCCAACGCTACGCCGAGCACCTGCCGACGACGGGCGAGGTCGTGCTGTTCAATCGCTCCTGGTACAATCGGGCGGGCGTGGAGCCGGTGATGGGCTTTTGCACCCCGGCCGAGCATGAGGCTTTCCTCGAAGACGCCCCGCACTTTGAGCGGATGCTGATCGACGGCGGCATCAAGCTGGTGAAGATCTGGCTCGATATCTCGAAGGACGAGCAGGCCGAGCGCCTGGACGCCCGCCGCAAGGACCCGCTGAAGGCTCTGAAGGTCAGCGACCTGGACGCCGAGGCGCAAAAGCGCTGGACCGACTATTCCACCGCCCGCGACCAGATGCTGATCCGCACGCACAGCATCCACGCCCCCTGGGTCTGCGTCCGCGCCGACAAAAAGAAGAAAGCCCGGCTGTCGGTGATCCGCCACCTGCTGAACACCCTGGGCGACAAAGACATCGCCGCCAAGGCGGGCGAGCCGGATCCGGAAGTTCTGTTCCCCTTCAGCCAGGCGGCGATCGAGGATGGGCGGCTGGCCCGCTAGGAGCGCGACATGACCGAGCGTGGGAATCTGGCCGTCGGGCGGCTGCTGATCGGGCTGGTTCAGGGGCTGACCTTGTTCGGTCTGCACCACGCCGAGCAGGTCAAGCTGTGGCCGGCGACCATGCCGACGCTCTACGGGGCGCTGGTGCTGGCCGCGGGCCTGACGCCGGCCGTGCCGCTGGCCGGCCTTGGCGCCCTGCGCCGCCGCACGCTGATCTGGACCTTCGCCGGCGCGGTCGCCTTCACCTTGTTCATGGGCGCCTATGGGGTGTGGCGAAACCCGTTGGACGTCGCCTCGGCCCGCCTGTTCCCCGGTCCGGAGTTCACCCTGACCGCGGCCGTCGCGCTATTCGTCGCCTACCATCTGGTCGAACCCGCCGACGCCGCGCGCCGACGTGTCGCCCCCTACACCGCCTATTTCGAGACGGCCTGGAAGCGCGGTGTTCAGCTGGCTCTGTCCCTCGGCTTCACGGTGGTGTTCTGGGCGCTGCTGTTCCTGGGCGCCTCGCTATTCGAGGTGATCGGCATACGGGTCTTCATTGAGACGATCCGTACGGCCGAGTTCGCCTTCACCGTCACGCCAGTGGTCTTCGCCGCGGCGGTGCATCTGGCCGACGTGCGCAGCGCCATGATCCAGGGCGTGCGGACGGTGGCCATGACCCTGCTGGCGTGGCTTCTGCCGCTGCTGACCCTGATCGTGGCGGGCTTTCTGGTCAGCCTGCCGTTCACGGGGGTCAATTCCCTGTGGAGCACGCGCAGCGCCGGCGGCCTGATGCTGGCGGCGGCGGCCAACCTGATCATCCTGATCAACGCCGCCTGGCAGGACGGGGAAGAGGCGCCCCATCGCGTGCTGGATATTGCGATCCGAGCGGCCGCCGTCCTGCTGGCGCCGCTGGCGGGGCTGGCCGCCTGGGCGCTGGCGCTGCGGATCGGACAGTACGGCCTGAGCCCGGAGCGGATCATCGCCGCCGCCTGCACGCTGATCGCCTCGGGCTACGCCGTGGGCTACATCGCCGCCGTCGCGCGGCGGTCAGCGGGTCTGGCAGGCCTGGGCCGGACCAATATCGCCATGGCCTTCGTGCTGTTGGGCCTGATCGTGGCGCTATTCACGCCCATCGCCGATCCCATGCGGCTGTCGGTCAACGACCAGCTGCATCGCCTGAAGACCGGCAACGTCAGCGCCGAGGCGTTCGACTACGACTTCCTGCGGTTTAAGGCGGGGCGGTTCGGGACCAAGACCCTGGAGCGTCTGGCCGCTGACAGCGATCCGGTGATCGCCCGCGAGGCGCGGGCGGCCCAACAACGCACCTCCCGAAAGGGCGGCCCAACGGTCGTGACCGGCCGGATCGTCCCTTCCGGCGCCAAGCTGCCCGCGGGTTTTCCGGCCGGAACCGTGGGTTGCTACGACGCCTGTGTCATGTTCGTCGGCGATCTGACGGGTGATGGGCGGGCGGATGTGATGATGGTCGCCGGGGCGTCGGCCCAGTTGCATGCGGCGCCCGCCGAAGGCCCCTGGCCAGAGCCAGTGCTGTTTCTCGACCCCTGCAGCGAGCCGCGCCAACTGCGCGCCGATCTGCTGGCGGGCAAGAAGCCCGTGCTTGTTCCATCCGACAGCCAGGACCTGATCCTGAACGGCCACCGTCTGAGGGCGGCGCCGTTCAGCGGCTGCAAGAAGAAGCCTTAGGCCGTCCCCTCGGCCACCGCGTTGAGGCGGGCGTAGAGGCCGCCCTGGGCCTTGAGCTGGGCGTGCTTGCCTTCCTCAATCACACGGCCGTTCTCGAACACCAGGATGCGGTCGGCGTCGCGGATGGTGGACAGGCGGTGCGCGATGACGATGGTCGTGCGGCCGGACATCAGGGCCTCGGTGGCGGCCTGGACCAGCATCTCGGTCTCCACGTCAAGGGATGAGGTCGCCTCGTCCAGCACCAGGATCGGGGCGTCGGCCAGGAAGGCGCGGGCGATGGCCACGCGCTGGCGCTCGCCGCCCGACAGTTTCACGCCGCGCTCGCCCACCAGGGTGTCGTAGCCGAGGGGAAGGCGACTTATGAAGTCATGGGCGCGGGCGCGCTTGGCGGCGGCGATGACGTCCTCCAGCGGGGCGTCCGGGCGGGCGTAGGCGATGTTCTCGGCGATGGAGCGGTGGAACAAGGCGGGGTCCTGCGGCACCAGGGCGATGGCCTGGCGCAGGGAACCTTGGGTCACCTTCGACACGTCCTGACCGTCGATCACGATGCGGCCGCCGTGCAGGTCGTAGAGGCGCTGGACCAGCTTGACGAAGGTGGACTTGCCCGCCCCGGTGGCGCCGACCAACGCGACCCGCTCGCCGGGCGCGATGACCAGGGAGAAGTCGTCGTATAGGGGCCGCTCGGCGCCCTTGTAGCCAAAGGTCACATGGTCGAAGGCGATCATGCCGCGCCCAGGGACGAAGGCTGTCGCATCAGGGGCGTCGGGGACCTGGGCGGGCTCGCGTGCGTAGGCGGCCACGTCCTGGGCGTCATCCAGGCCCTTCTGCATCATGCGGACGTTCTCGCCCACATTGCGCAGATAGCCGCTCATCAGCATGAAGGCGGTGATAGCGAAGGCCACGTCGCCGGGCGTGGCGCGGCCCTGGCTCCATAGCCAGACCATCAGGCCCGACAGGCCGGCCTGCAGCGCCACCAGCATCATGCTGTGGATCAGCCAGACATCGACGAAGCGGTTCCAGGTGATGACCACCGCCTGGGCCCAGGCGCGGGTGATGTCAGCCAGGCGGGCCTGCTCGCGCCCCTCAGCGCCGAAGCTCTTCACCGTGGGGTTGGCCGAGACCGCGTCGGCCAGGGCCGCGCCGATCTTGGAGTCCAGGGCCGTGGAGTGAAGGTTGGCCGGGCGTACGTACCAGGTGGCGAAGGTCAGGTTGGAGATCAGGTAGAGGGTGACCACGACGAAGGAGAACACTCCAACGATCGGCCAGCGCAGACCCATCATCACCGACAGGCCGACGAGCACCAGCACCGCCGGGCCGAGGGTCAGGACCACCGCGTCCGAGGCGCTGTCATAGCCCCACATGGCGCGCGTCAGGCGGCGCACCGTGGCGCCGGCGAAGTTGTCAGCGTGCCAGTCGGCGGAGAAGGATTGAACCCGGCCGAACGCCTCGTCCGTCAGCTCGCGCATGTTGCCGGCGGCCATGACGTTCCAGTACCGGAACGACTGGATGCGGATCAGGGTGAAGCTCAGATAGATGCCGACGAAGAAGGCCCAGGCGCGCCAGGCGCCGCCTGTCTGACCGGCGGGACTGGACACGGAGTCCACCAGCCGTCCCGCCGCCCAGGGCAGGGACAGGTCCAGCGCCACGGCGATGAGCATCAGGGTCAGGCCGGAAAAGAACAGCCGCTTGCGGCGCAGCCAGAAGCCGCCGACAAAGCCCAGGACCTGTCGGTTGCTCAGGACGCGGCGCGAGCCGTCCTCATCGTCGTCGATATCGTCGCTCATGGCCGGCGACAGATAGGCGTGCTGCGTGACGCCGTCACCGTGCGGCCGTCAAAGGCGCAGGTTTAGCCATTAGCTGTGGTCGAGATGCAACCGGATGAGCCCTTTGGCCGTGCGGGCCACCGAGCGGACCGGGCCGTCGCCGCCCAGGGTGACCCGCGCGCTGCATGAGCCTTCCATGAGCAGCAGCAGGCCGTCGGCCAGGTCCTCGTCCTTGGCGCCGGCGGCGGCGCACAGCTCGATCAGGCGGCGGTGCATCTCGCGCTTGAAGTTGACGCTGATGACCTGGGCCGGGTGATCCTTCTCGTGCAGCTCGATGGCGGCGTTGGCCAGGGGGCAGCCGTGGACGTCCTTTTCGGAGGCCTTGCTCTCGAAGGCGTCGAACAAGGCCTCCAGCTTGTAGCGGGCGCAGTCAGGGCAGCCGTCGAGGACCGCATCCCACCATTGCCAGTAGTCCCGCTCCTGCTCGCGCATCACCTCAGCGATCAGGTCGTCCTTGGACGGGAAGTTCCGATAGAGGGTCATCTTAGTGGCGTCCGCCTCGGCGGCGATGGACTCCACCCCCACGGCGCGGATCCCGCGCTCGTAGAACATCTCACGAGCCGTCTCGAAGATGCGGTCGCGTGCGGGCCGCTTGGACACCGTCTCCACGCTCTTTCCCCCCTCAGAAATTCTCGAACCCATTTTTGTGGCCTCACCTTGACGTGAGAGTGACCGGTCAGTATCTCTCGTAACGAGGATACCGAACGGTATCGTCACATAACGTACATCGGCTTTTGTTCGACCAAGGTCAAGCACAGCCGCTGCGACAATTCCACCGCCGCCCTCCGCACAGCCAAGGTCGGAACCAGACAAATCCAGCCCGGACGGACCAATCCGCCGGGAACGAACTCTTGCACTCTCTCGCCAACGACAAACGCAGGACCTCCCCCATGCGTAACAAGCTGATCTTCAACTCCTTCGCCGTGCTTGCCGCCTCGGCTGTGCTCGCCGCATGCGGCGCCAAGGCCCAACAGGAGGGCGCGCCGCCTCCGCCCCAGGTCTCGGTGACCGACGTGGCCTTCAAGAACCTGCGCCAGTGGGACGACTTCACCGGCCGTCTCGAAGCCGTTGAGAGCGTGGATATCAATCCGCGCGTCGGCGGTTATATCGACAGCATCGGCTTCCAGGAGGGCGCCCGCGTCCGCAAGGGCCAGGTGCTTTTCCAGATCGACCCGCGCCCGTTCCAAGCCGACGCCAACCGCGCCGCCGCCGAGGTGGATCGGGGCCGCGCCCAGCTGGAGCTGGCCACCGCCAATAAGGAGCGCGGCCGTCGCCTGCTGGACCAGAACGCCGTCGCGCAGAGCGAATTCGAGCGTCTGGAGGCCGAGGAGAAATCCGCCCGCGCCAACCTGGCCGCCGCCCAGGCCGCCTTGCAGTCGGCCCGCCTGAACCTGGAGTTCACCCGCGTGGTGTCCCCCATCGACGGGCGCGTCTCCAAGGCGCTGATCACCCGGGGCAATCTGGTCACCCAGACCAGCCTGCTGACCACGGTGGTGTCGGATACGCCGATCTACGCGGCCTTCAACGCTGACGAGCAGACCTTCCTGAAGTACGCCGCCGCCGAACGCGGCAAGCGCAGCCCGGTCTATATGGGCCTGATGACCGAGGACGGTTACCCACACCAAGGCCAGCTGCAGTTCATCGACAACGCCATCGACGCCAAGAGCGGCACGATCAACGGCCGGGCGATCTTCGCCAACGCCGACGGTCGGTTCACCCCGGGACTGTTCGCCCGCATCCGCATGGTCAGCGCCAGCTCCGAGACCGTCGCCCTGGTGCCTGACCGCGCCATCGCGACCGACCTGGGCAAGCGTTACGTCATGGTGGTGGGCGGCGACAGCAAGGCGCAGTACCGCCCCGTTGTGCTGGGCCCGCTGGCCGGCAATCTTCGCATCGTCCGCCAGGGTCTGAGGCCCGGCGACAAGGTGATCACGGCCGGTCTGCAGAAGGTCCGCCCCGGCGACCAGGTGAAGGCCGTCAAGGCGCCGGCGCCCGACTTCGCCGGCGACCTGGCCCAACTCGAAACGACCGCGCGTCAGGTGGCCCAGACCGCCCCGGCCGGCGGCCAGAACTAGAACCCCGCGAGCCCTAGGGGACTATCCCAATGAACTTCTCAAAGTTCTTCGTGAACAGGCCGCGGTTCGCCGCGGTCCTGTCGATCATCATCTTCATCGCGGGCCTGGTCTCGCTGCCGGCCCTGCCGATCAGCGAGTATCCGGAAGTGGTGCCCCCGACGGTCGTCGTGCGCGCCGTCTATCCTGGCGCCAACCCGTCCGTCATCGGCCAGACCGTGGCCGCCCCCCTCGAACAGTCGATCAACGGCGTCGAGGGCATGCTGTACCAATCGTCCCAGTCGGCGGCGGACGGGGTCATGACCCTGACCGTGACCTTCGCCCTGGGCACGGACCTGGATCAGGCCCAGGTGCAGGTCCAGAACAAGGTGGCCCAGGCCCTGCCGAAGCTGCCCCAGGAGGTGCAGCGCATCGGCGTGACCACCACCAAGGCGTCGCCCGACCTGACGCTGGTGGTCCACCTGACCTCGCCCGACAATCGCTATGACACGCTCTATCTGAGCAACTACGCCCAGCTGAACATCAAGGAGCGCCTGGCCCGGATCGAGGGCGTGGGCGACGTGCAGATCTTCGGCTCTGGCGCGTATTCCATGCGAGTCTGGCTCGATCCCGACCGCCTGGCCGCCCTGAACCTGACGGCAGGCGATGTGGTGCGCTCCCTGCGCGAGCAGAACGTCCAGGTGGCCGCCGGCCAGCTCGGCGCTCCGCCCACCCCCGGCATGTCGGACTTCCAGCTTTCGGTGAACGCCCCCGGGCGCCTGCAGGACGAGCAGCAGTTCGGCGAGGTCATCATCCGCGCCGGCGCCGACGGCCAGATCACACGCCTGCGCGACGTGGCCCGCATCGAGCTGGGCTCCAACACCTATGCCTTGCGCGCCCTGCTGGACAACAAGCAGGCCGCCGCCATGCCCGTCTTCCAGCGCCCGGGCTCCAACGCCCTGGAGATGGCCGGCGAGATCAAGTCGACCATGAAGGAGCTGTCCAAGGACTTCCCCGAGGGCGTGAAGTACGAGATCGTCTACGACACCACCGCTTTCGTGCAGGAGTCGATCGACTCTGTGGTCCACACCCTTATCGAAGCGCTGATCCTGGTGGTCATCGTGGTGGTGATCTTCCTGCAGAGCTGGCGCGCTTCGGTGATTCCGCTGCTGGCTGTGCCGGTGTCGCTGATCGGTACTTTCGCGATCATGCTGATGCTGGGCTTCGGCCTGAACGCCCTGACCCTGTTCGGCCTGGTGCTGGCCATCGGCATCGTGGTCGATGACGCCATCGTCGTGGTCGAGAACGTGGAGCGGCACATCGCCGATGGGCTCAGCCCGCCGGACGCCACCCGCAAGGCCATGGCGGAAGTGACCGGGCCGATCATCGCGGTGGCGCTCGTGCTGTGCGCCGTGTTCATCCCCGCCGCCTTCATCAGCGGCCTGACCGGCGAGTTCTATCGCCAGTTCGCCCTGACCATCGCCATCTCGACGGTGATCTCGGCCATCAACTCCCTGACCCTGTCGCCGGCCCTGGCCGCCGTCCTGCTTCAGCCGCACGGCGCCAAGAAGGACCGCTTCCAGCAACTGATCGACCGGGCGCTGGGCTGGTTCTTCGGACCGTTCAACCACTACTTCGGCCGCGCCTCCAACGGCTACGTCCGGACGGTGTCGCGGGTGCTGGGCAAGTCCAGCATCGCCCTGGTCATCTATGGCGGCCTGATCCTGCTGACCGTGTTCGCCTTCGCCAAGACCCCTGGCGGCTTCGTGCCACAGCAGGACAAGGCCTATGTCGTCACCATGATCCAGCTGCCTGACGCGGCGTCGCTGGACCGCACCGAGGCGGTGGTTCGCCAAGTGACCGACATCGGCATGAAGACCCCCGGCGTCGCGCACGCCGTGGCCTTCCCCGGCCTGTCGATCAACGGCTTCATCAACAGCCCGAACTCGGCCGTCGTGTTCTTCCCGCTGGAGGACTTCAAGTCCCGCCGCGGGTACGAGAAGTCCATGGAGACCATCGTCGGTGAGCTGAACGCCAAGCTTAGCCAGATCCCCGACGCGGTCACCGCCACCTTCCCGCCCCCGTCCGTTCAGGGCCTGGGCACCATCGGCGGATTCCGCATGCAGATCGTCGACAAGGCGGGCCTGGGTTCGGACGAGCTTTACAAGGAGACCCAGAACCTGATCGCCAAGGCGCAGAAGGATCCGGCCCTGGCCGGCGTCTTCTCCAGCTATCAGGTGGGCGTGCCGAAGATCGAGGCCGACATCGATCGCGAGAAGGCGCGCGCCTCCGGGGTGTCCCTGACCGACCTGTTCGAGACCATGCAGGTCTATCTGGGCTCGCTGTACGTGAACGACTTCAACCGCTTCGGCCGCACCTATGAGGTCAACGTCCAGGCCGACCAGCGCTTCCGCCTGCAGCCCGAACAGATGCTTCGCCTGCAGACCCGGAACGCCGACGGACAGATGATCCCGCTGGGCGCCTTCGTGTCCTTCAAGGAGGGCACGGGTCCGGACCGCGAGATGCACTACAACGGCCTACTGACCGCCGAGATCAACGGCGGCCCGGCGCCCGGCTATTCCACCGGCCAGGCCCAGGCGGCGCTCGAAAAGCTCGCCGCCGAGGAACTGCCGAACGGCATGGGCTTCGAGTGGACCGAGCTGACCTACCAGCAGATTCTGGCGGGCAATACGGCGGTCTTCATCTTCCCGCTGTGCGTGCTGCTGGCCTTCCTTGTGCTGGTCGCCCAGTACGAGAGCTGGAGCCTGCCGCTGGTGGTCATCCTGATCGTGCCGATGACCCTGCTGTCGGCGCTGGGCGGAGTGTTCCTGAGCCAGGGCGACAACAACATCTTCACCCAGATCGGGCTGATCGTGTTGGTGGGACTGGCGTGTAAGAACGCCATTCTGATCGTGGAGTTCGCCCGCGAGCGGGAGATGCACGGCGACAGTCCGCTTCAGGCGGTGCTGGAGGCCTGCCGCCTGCGCCTGCGTCCGATCCTGATGACCTCGATCGCCTTCATCATGGGGGTCTATCCCCTGGTGGTGTCGCACGGGGCCGGGGCGGAGATGCGTCAAGCCATGGGCGTGGCGGTGTTCAGCGGCATGATCGGCGTGACCTTCTTCGGCCTGCTGCTGACCCCCGTCTTCTACTACGTCATCCGTCGCTTCACGGCCCGCAAGGCCGCCCTCCCCGCCCCGGCGGTCGAGGCCGAAGCCCAAGCCTCGCACTAGGTCGGGAGAGAACTCATGACCTTGCTAAGAGCCGCCCTGATCGCCGGCGCCAGCCTGATGGCCGTCGCCTGCGCCGTGGGGCCTGACTACAAGGCGCCGGTCGTCGCGCCGGTCGCCTACCAGAACGCAGAGACCTTCGTGACCACGGCCAACCCCGAGGTCGAATGGTGGAAGGGCTTCGAGGATCCAATCCTCGACCAGCTCGTCCTCCAGGCCCTGGGCGACAACCTCGACCTGCGCGTCGCCATCGCCCGCGTGGCCGAGGCCCGGGCCCTGTTCACCGACACCAAGCTGGACCAGCTGCCGCGGGTCACCACCCGCGGCGCCTACTCGCTGACCGACCAGCAGTTCCCGGCCGGCAATCCTCGGATCGAGATCGAGTCCTTCCAGGCCGGCTTTGACGCCGGATGGGAGCTTGACCTGTTCGGCCGGGTGCGCCGGGGCGTGGAGGCGGCGCGCGCCGACCTCGGCGCCACGGAGGCCGACCTGCGCGACGCCCAGGTGACGGTGGCCGCCGAGGTGGCCCGCAACTACTTCGAGCTGCGCGGGGCGCAGGAGCGGCTGGCCGTGGCCCGACGCAACCTGGAGACCCAGCGCGAGACCGTGCGCCTGACCCAGGTGCGCTTCGACGTCGGTCGCGGCGACGCCATCGACGTCGCCAGCGCCACGGCGCGGATGAAGGCCACCGAGGCGGCCATCCCGTTGCTGGTCACGGCCGAGACGCGGGCGAACTATCGCCTCGCCGTCCTGACCGGACAGCGGCCGGGCGCGCTGGACAGCCTGCTGGCGCCCCGCAGCGAAGGGCTGCGGCCGCTGATAAAGGCCCTGGCCATCGGCGACGCCGGCGAACTGCTGCGCCGGCGGCCGGACGTTCAGGCGGCCGAGCGCCGCCTGGCCGGCCAGACCGCCCGCGTCGGGGTGGCGACCGCGGACCTGTTCCCGCGCGTCAGCGTCACCGGCTTCATCGGTTTCCTGTCGGGCGACCTGTCGTCCTTCGGGAGTTCGAGCAGCCAGGCCTGGAGCGTGGCGCCGACCGTCACCTGGCCGGGCCTGGACTTCATCGGCGCCCGGGCGCGGCTGAAGGCGCAGGAGGCCCGCGAGGACGCCAGCCTGGCGGCCTATGACCAGACGGTGCTGCGCGCGCTGGAGGACCTGGAGAACGCCCTGGTCGCCTATCGCCAGCAGCAGGCGCAACTGGCCAGCCTGACCGAGCAGGCCAGCGCCTCGCGCAGGGCGGCGGAATTGGCGCGGGTGCAATACCGCGAAGGCGGGATCGACTTCCTGGTCCTGCTCGACGCGGAGCGCACCCTGCTGGCGGCGGAGGACGCGCTCAGCGTCGCCGAGACCGGCGTGAACACCAATGTGGTGGCCATCTACAAGGCGTTGGGCGGGGGCTGGACTCCCGCCTGACCCTGCCTGCGCGGGCGGTCGTCCCCAGCCCCGTCCGCGCAGGCCCCTTTAATTGTGACCGTTCGGCGCCTAGCTTCACCTGATGATCGAAGCTCTCCTCCAGCAGCAGATCAAGGTCGGCGACCTGACCCTGCGTCTTCCCAGCGGCAAGACGATCACGGCAGGCGACGGAACCGGAACGCCGGTCACCGTCCGTCTCACCTCCAAAGGCGTAAGACGCATCGCCGCCAAGCCCGGCCTGGGCCTTGGCGAGGCGTTCATGGACGAGGACCTGGTCTTCGAGCAGGGCCGTATGTGGGACCTGCTGGAGATCGTCGGCCGCAGCGGATCGCGCATTCCCAAGGGACGCGGCGGGCCGCTGACCCGGCTGAAGCGGGCTATCAAGCGGCGCATACAGCAGGCCAACGGGCGGGTCGCCTCCCGCCGCAATGTGCATCACCACTACGACATCTCGAACGACCTCTATCGACGGTTCCTGGACGCCGACATGCAGTACTCCTGCGCCTATTTCCCGCGCGAGGGCATGACCCTCGAGGAGGCGCAGATCGCCAAGAAGGCGCACATCGGCGCCAAGCTGCGGATCACGCCGGGCCAAAGCGTGCTGGACATCGGCTCCGGCTGGGGCGGCATGGCCATGACCCTGGCCAAGGATTTCGGCGCTGACGTCACCGGCGTGACCCTGTCCACCGAGCAGCTGGAGCTGGCCCGCGAGCGGGCGGCCAAGGCGGGGCTGAGCGCCAAGGCGCGGTTCGAGCTCACCGACTATCGCGACATAAAGCGGACCTTCGACCGCATCGTCTCGGTAGGCATGCTGGAGCATGTGGGCGCGCCGAATTTCCGCGGTTACTTCGAGACCGTCCGCCGGCTGCTGGACGAGGACGGGGTGGCGCTCATCCACTCCATCGGCCGTATGGAAGGGCCGCGCACCACCAACGCCTTCACCAACAAATACATCTTCCCCGGCGGCTATGTGCCGGCGCTTTCGGAGATCGTCTCGGCGGCGGAGGACGCGGGCCTGTGGGTGACCGACGTTGAAATCCTGCGCCTTCACTACGCCGAGACCCTGCGCTGCTGGCGCGAGCGGTTCCTGGCCGATCCGGAGATCCCGTCCCTGTACGACGCGCGCTTCCGGCGGATGTGGGAATACTATCTGGCCTCGGCCGAGGTGGGCTTCCGCTACGGCGGGCACATGGTCTTCCAGATCCAGCTGACCCGGAAACTCGACACCCTGCCGATCACCCGCGACTACCTGGCGGGGAGCTAGTTCTCCAGCAACGCCACTGTCCCCTGACCGCCGTCGGCGCAGATGCTGACGATGGCGCGCGAACCCTTGGGCCGGCTGGCCAACTCCTTCACCGCCTGGGACAGGATGCGGGCGCCGGTGGCGCCGAACGGATGGCCGAGCGCCAGGCTGCCGCCGTTGGGGTTCACCCGCTCCCTGGGGAATGGGCCGAACGTATGGGGCAGGCCGACCTTGGTCTTGAGGAAGGTCTTGTCCTCCAGCGCCTTGATATGGGCGGCGACCTGGGCGGCGAAGGCTTCGTGAATCTCCCACAGGTCGATGTCGGCGTACTTCAGGCCGTGGCGGTCCAGCAGCCGGGGGATGGCGTAGGCCGGGGCCATCAGCAGCCCCTCGGTCTTGAGGTCGATAGAGGCGACCTCGAAGTCCGCCAGCTTCACGCGGGGCGTATCGGCGGGCAGGCGCTTGAGGCCTTCCTCGGAGGCGACCCAGATCGCCGCCGCGCCATCAGTGAGCGGCGAGGAGTTGCCGGCGGTCAGGGTGCCTCGGCCGCTGGTGCGGTCGAAGGCCGGCGGCAGCTTGGCCAGCTTCTCCAGCGAGGTGTCCTTGCGCGGGATGGTGTCGCGCTTCACGCCGCCGAGGGGGGCGACCAGGCTTTCGAAAAAGCCCCGGTCCCAGGCGGCCACGGCGTTCACGTGGCTGGCCAGGGCGATGACGTCCTGCTCCTCACGGGTCAGGGACCAGTCCTTGGCGGTGATCTCGGTGTGCTCGCCCATGCTCATGCCCGTGGTGCGGTTCACCACGCGAGGAATCCACAGCTTCAGATTGGCGGGATTGAGGGTCTTCAGATGGGCGATCCTCGCGCCCGTGGTCTTGGCGCCCTGGAACTTGCGGATCCAGTCGGACATGCCCTGGGTCAGGCCGATCTGAACGCGGCTCATGGCCTCCACCCCGCCGACGAGGGCGAGGTTGCGGGCCGCGCCGTCGATCATGCCGGCGGCCTGGAAGGTTCCCATCATGCTGGTCGAACAGGCCATTACAGTGGAGTAGGCCGGGATGGTCGGGCCGACGCCGCTGTCGATCAGCACCTCGCGAGCGATGTTGCTGAAGGTCAGGCTGGGGATGACCGTGCCCCACACGGCGAAGTCGGGCTCGCCGCCCTTCAGCTGAGCGGCCATGGCCTGAACCACCGGCACGGACATGGTTATGGCGTCATAGCCGCCAAGGGGGCCGTCCACCTTGGCGAAGGGGGTGCGCAGGCCGGCGGCGAGCCAAACCTGAGGCTTGCCGCCCGGCGCCTTTGAGGGGGCCTTCGGGGTCGCTTTAGGGTTGGCGGCCGTCTTCGGCGCGGCTTTGGTTGCGGTCTTCTTCGGGGCGGCGGCCATGGATGACTCCCAATCAGGGCTGGCAGCTTAGCTGGGGATCGCGACGCCGGATTGAAGATTTCAGCGGCGCTTCTTCTTCGAGAATGGCTTCCAGCGCAGGAAGCCCCGGATAGCCGGCCCGATCACCGGCGTGCGCAGGATCGGCTTAACGGCGCTTGGTCTGGTCTTCACGAAGCACATCACCGAGCCGATCCAGAAGATCGTCGTCGGCATGCCCGGAATGAAGATGTTGACCGTGCCGATGGCGAACAGCGTGCCGCCCACGGCGTCGAGCGTCCAGCGGACGACGCGGGATCTGGGACGGCGGGCGGGCGGATTCATCGGGCGGGACAATGGCGCCGTTTTACGCGAATGGCTCGCAAATATCGTTGATGCAGATCAGCGGAAGATGGGGCCGCCCTTCCTGGGGGAGAGATGGAAGGGCGGCCATGGCCTCCGCCGCGGCGATGGGTGCGGGGGAAGCCGTCGGGGGTGAGGACAAACTCGCCCTTTCGATGAAACAAATCCAATCGATTGTTTTTCTCGAACCGATTGAAAGCTTCTATGTCGCATCCGACCAAGCGCTGCGCTAAGCCAGCGGCATGATCGCCCCCCTGCCCGACGCCGCGCCCGCCAACTGGGTCGACCGCCTCGCCCCGCCCTCCCTGCGCCCCTGGCTGCGGCTGGGCCGCTTCGACCGGCCGGCGGGGATCTGGCTGCTGATGCTGCCCGGCTGGCAGGGGATCGCCCTGGCCTCGGCGGCGCGGGAGCAACTGCCGAGCGCCTGGCTGCTGATCGCCTTCTTCCTGGGCGCGGCGCTGATGCGGGCGGCGGGCTGCGCCTATAACGACATCGTCGATCGCGACTTCGACGCCCAGGTGGCCCGAACCGCCGCGCGGCCGATCCCGGCGGGAGAGATCAGCGTCAAGCAGGCTTGGGCCTTCGTGGTCGGCTGCTCGCTCACCTCCCTGCTGATCCTGCTGACCCTGGGGGCCACGGCCATCGTGCTGGGCGTGATGTCGCTGGGCCTGGTGGCGGGCTATCCGTTCATGAAGCGGATCACCTGGTGGCCGCAGGCGTGGCTAGGCCTGACGTTCAACTGGGGGGCGCTGCTGGGCTATGCGGCGGTGACGGGGATCGTCGAGCCGCCAGCCCTGCTGCTGTACGCGGCGGGCATCTTCTGGACCCTGGGTTACGACACGATCTACGCGCTGCAGGACATCGAGGACGACGCCCTGGCGGGTGTGAAGTCCTCCGCCCGCCGCCTGGGCAAGGGGGTGCGCAAGGGGGTGCTGGGCTTCTATGTCCTGACCGCCCTGCTGGCCGCGGCGGCGGCGTGGTCGGCGGCCCTGGGGCCGATCGCCTTCACCCCGATCTGGGCGGTGTTCGCGGCGCATCTCCTGACACAGGTGGTGCTCCTGAAGCCGAACCAGCCGCAGCACGCGCTGAAGCTGTTCAAGTCCAACGCCTGGGCGGGGCTGCTCCTGTTCGCGGCCCTGGCGGCGGGGATGTTCAGCAACAGCTGACCCAGCGTCACGCTTGGCGCGCCGGCCCCGTGGTGAGATGATCCCGCCATGGCCGCCGCAGCCCGCGTCAACCCGAAGGACTTCTTCACGCCCGACGAATGGGCGCCGATGTCCGCGCGCTCGTCGTGGAAGGGTCTGGCCCTGGTCGCCCACGCCTGGATCGTCATCCTGGCCGCCGGGGCGATGTTGGTGGTCTGGCCGAACCCGCTGACCTTCGTCCTGATGGTTATGATCACCGGCACGCGGCAGTTGGGCCTGGCGATCCTGATGCACGACGCCGCCCATGGGTGCCTGCACAAGAACCTGAAGGTCAACGACTGGGTCGGGCAGTGGCTTTGCGCCGCGCCGGTGGGCGGGAACCTGGTCGGCTATCGCACCTATCACCTGACCCATCACAAGTTCGCTCAGCAGGCGGAGGACCCGGACCTGGTTCTGTCGGCCCCCTTCCCCACCACCCGCGCCAGCCTGCGCCGCAAGATCATCCGCGACCTGACGGGCCAGACCTTCTTCAAGCAGCGGTTCGGGCCATTGCTGGCGCGGCTGAAGAAGCGCGAGCATGGCCAGCCGGCGGGCGCGATCTTCGCCACCGAGGCGGCGCGATCGGGGGTGTTTCTGGCGTTCAACCTCGGCCTGTTCGCAGCGGCTGCTCTGGCCGGTTACTGGTGGGCCTATTTCGTCTGCTGGCTGCTGCCGCTGGCGACCTGGTTCCCGCTGGTCACCCGCCTGCGCAACATCGCCGAGCACGCCCTGGTGGCCAAGGACGAGTCCGATCCCCTGCGCCACGCGCGGACCACCAAGGCCAACTGGATCGAGCGCGCCCTGATCGCCCCCTACTGGGTCAACTTCCACGGCGAGCATCACATGTTCATGCACCTGCCCTGCTGGAGCCTGCCTCGCGCCAACCGACTGCTGGCGAAGAAGGGCGTGACCGACGGCATGCTGACCGCGCCAGGCTATCTGACGGTGCTGAAGGCGGCCTCCGCCGCGTGATCGTCCCGACCCTGGAAGGCCGCCGCGCCTTCATCCTGGAGAACACGCGTCCGCAGGCGCCGCCGCACGCGCCTGAACTGGTCCTGTATCTTGCGGACGAGATCACGCCCTTGTGGCGGATGACCGAAGAGGCGCTGGAAGAGATCGGCCTGCCGCCGCCGTTCTGGGCCTTCGCCTGGGCGGGCGGGCAGGCCCTGGCGCGCTATGTGCTGGATCACCCCGAGCTGGTGCGCGGCAGGACGGTGGTGGATTTCGCCACCGGGTCGGGCCTAGTGGCCATCGCCGCCATGAAGGCCGGGGCGGCGCGGGCGGTCGCCGCGGACATCGACGTGTTCTGCGAGGCGGCGGTGAGCCTGAACGCTGAGGCCAATGGTGTGGTGATCGACTTCACAGGCCGCAACCTGCTGGACGACGCCCCGCCTGCGGCCGACGTCTTCCTGGCGGGGGACGTGGCCTATGAGAAGCCCATGGCGGAGACGGTGCTGGCCTGGCTGGGCGCGGCGCGGGACGGCGGGGCGAAGGTGCTGATCGGCGATCCGGGGCGGACCTATTTCCCCAAGACCGGAATGGAAAAGCTAGCCGAGTATCAGGTGCCGACCACGCGGGAGCTGGAGGACCTGGCTGTGAAGAGGACGTCCGTCTGGACTCTGCCCTAACCGCGAACTAGAACATTTGCGGAACATTTATGGGGAAATGACCATGCGTGAAGACGGCAAGATCGACTATGTTGAGTTGCCGGGCGGTGACCTGCCCGCGACCAAGGGCTTCTACGCCCGGGCGTTTGGCTGGACCTTCACCGACTATGGTCCCGACTACGCCGCCTTCGAGCAGGGCATGGACGGCGGTTTCCAGAACCGGCCGGATGACGCAGGCGCGGTGGCCAAGCCGCTGGTCATCTTGTTCGCGCATGATCTCGAGGCCATGGAGGCCAAGGTGACGGCGGCCGGCGGGGCCATCGTGCAGCCGATTTTCAGCTTCCCGGGCGGGCGGCGCTTCCACTTCCGCGACCCGGCCGGAAACGAGCTGGCGGTGTGGTCGGACAAGTAGCCGCAGGTCCGACTTAACCGTACTTCCGTATCGACAAGACTCCCCCCGCATGGCTAGGCTGTTAACCGGCCGGAAATGATTCCGGGTGACCGCGCTGGGCGCGCGAATCACACTGATCGATGCGCCGCGGGCTGCGGCGGGGGGACTGGAATGCGACTGCTTTCAAAGTCTGCGCGGGGCGGCAAGAACGTCACGCGTATCGAGGCTGGCCTGGAGCGCGAACCGGAGGCGGACGGCTCCGATCGTCTGGTCGAAGCCACCCAGGCCATCGGCCTGCGCTATGAATCCATTCATGGCGGGCTGGACGGCATCGAGCGGGTCATGGAGCACCTGCGCGCCATCGAGCCCCTGCTGGCCGAAGTCCGCAAGCCGGTCACCGAAGAATTCGAGGCGCGCCGCGCCGAGCACGCCGAATTGCTGAGCCTGCGCACCGCCCACGACAGCGCCCTGGACAATATCGACGACCTGCAAAGCCGCGAACGCGACCTGTCGGCCCGTCTGGCGAGCACCGAGTCGACGCTCGGCGAATCCGAAGCCATCCGCCAGTCGCAAGAATCGCAGCTTGAGGAAAACGCCCTCGAGCTGGACCGCCTGCGCAACCAGCTGCTGCAGACCGAACTGCGCGCCGGCTCGCTGGACGCGTCCTTGCGCGACGTGTCGGCCCGCGCCGAACACCTCGACCAGGACTGCGCCGCCCTGCGCAACCAGGCCCAGGAAAGCGAGCTTCGCCGCAACGAGGCGGAGAACGCCCTGGCCCGCGCCACCCAGGACTTCAGCCTCGCCAGCGAGGAGAACGGCGTCCTGAAGAAGCGCCTCGACTACGCCAACGGCGAAGTCGCGCGCCTGGCCCGCGTCGAGACCGAGCTGGAGACCCAGATCGCCTCGGAACGCGCCCGCAATCTGGCCGACCAGACCGAATCCACCCGCAACATCCGCTCCCTGGAAGGCCAGGTCGAAGCCGCCCGCTCCGACGCCGCCGCCCTGCAAGCCCGCTTCGAGACCGCGGTCGTCCGCGCCGAGAAGCTGGAAGAGCTGAACACCCAGCTGTCGCAACGGCTCGGGGAGATCGGCGCCGCCCATCAGGCCGCCGAGCGCCGCGCCAGCGAACTTCAGGTTTCGGTCGACCGCGCCCAGGAGCGTATCCGCTCGCTGGAGGAAGAGGCCGACGCCCTGCGTCACCGCCACGCCTCGCTCGACACCGCCCGCGCGGCGGCCATCGAACGGGCCGACCAGCTGGCCAAGACCGTGCAAGCCCAGGAAAAGGCGCTCAAGCGCGGCGAAGAACGGGCCGCTCAACTGCGCGCCCGCTTCGAAACGCTTCAGGCCGCTCAGGACCAGGCGCAGCGCGAGCACGCCGAGCGCGCCACCGAGATGCAGTCGGAGCTGGAGCGCATCCGCGCCGAGGCCGCCGTCAACAGCGGTGCGCTGGAGTCGGCCCGCCGCGACCGCGCCCGCCTGCAGATGGCCCTGCTGGGCGGCGGCGACCAGGACGACGACCGCGCGGCCGGCTAAGCCCCGCTTTCAAGCTGAATGCAGAACGGCCCGAGGGAGACCTCGGGCCGTTTTCGTTCGTCCCGCTCGCCCGGCGAAGGCTGGGCCTTCGGCGGGATGAGCGGCGTTTTACGCCGCCTCGAAGCTGAGCGGCCCGCCCCAGAAGCTTTCCACCAGGGCGTTCTGCGGGCCGGGCTTGCCGGTGGTGAGAAAGCGGCGCCGGCCGTCTGTCCCGGGGTTCAGCTCCGGGTGGCGGGCGAGATAGCGCTCCAAGGCGTCGGCCGTGGCGATGGGCTGATGGATCAGCGGCGTGCCCGGAGGAAGAGCCGCGCGGAACAGGTCGGCGACGATCTCGTAGTGGGTGCAGCCAAGAATGGCCCGGTCCGGCGCGCGGCCGATACGGCGGGTCAGGGCGGCGACGCGCTCCTCGATCTCCTTGGCGAGCTCCACCACCCCGGCGTTCCCCTCGATCAGGGGCACCAGGTTCGGGCAGGCCTCGGAAAACACCGCCACGTCCTGGCGGCGCTTGTCGATTTCGATCTCATAGACCCGGCTGTTGGTGGTGCCCTGGGTGGAGAAGACGCCGAGGATGTCGAGCTTCTCGATCTTCTCGCCGCGTCGCTCGGCCTCATGTTCCCACGGAAGGCCGGTGGCCGCCTCGATGGTGGGGACGATGATCCCCAGGACGTTGAGCGGCTTGCCTTTCGCCTTGCGATACTCCGGCAGCCAGGTCTGCTGCAGGCGGCGAAGGGCGATGGCGCTGGCGGTGTTGCAGGCCAGGACCACGAGGTCGGCGCCGGCATCAAACAGACGCTCGCACCCAGCGCGGGTCAGATCGACGATCTCCTCCCCGGCGCGCCCGCCATAGGGGGCGTTCGCCTGGTCGGCGAGATAGATGAAGTCGGCGGCCGGAAGCCGCTCCACAAGGGCGCGGTGGACCGTCAGGCCGCCTACGCCGGAATCGAACACGCCGATGGTCATGAGACGGATTTAGACCCGCCCCGAGGCGTCGTCCATGCGCGGTTTAGAGCGACCGCCGTTTCATTACAGGTGCGTAATATGACACAGCCGGCAGGAGGTCTAAGGTCCGCTCCATAGAAATCTGGAGACCCGACCTTGCAGCGTCGAACCTTCCTAGCGGCCAGCGCCGCTACCGGCCTCGCGGCCGCCCTGGCCCCCACCCTGTCCATGGCCCAGACCAATCCCCTGACCCAGAAGTGGACCGGCCCGTACGGCGGCGTCCCGGCCTTCGACAAGGCCAAGGTGTCGGACGTGAAGGCCGCCCTGGAGATCGGCATGGCCGAGAACCTGAAGGAGATCGACGCGATCACGGCCCAGACCGCCACACCGACCTTCGACAACACCATCGTCCCGCTTGAGGACGCCGGCCGGACCCTGAGCGATGTCTTCACCTATTGGGGCATCTGGGGCGGAAACATGAGCACGCCGGAGTTCCGCGCCGTGCAGCAGGAGATGAGCCCGGTCCTGGCGGCGTTCAACGACAAGATCAACCAGAACCCGGCGCTCTTCAAACGGGTTGAGGCGGTCTACAACTCTCCCGCCAAGGCCAAGCTGACGCCTGAGCAGCAGCGCGTGACCTGGCTCTACTACACCAACTTCGTACGCCAGGGCGCCAAGCTGGACGCCGCCGCCAAGACCCGCATCGGCGAGATCAACAAGCGCTTGGCGAGCCTGTTCTCGACCTTCAGCAACAACCTGCTGGCGGACGAAGAGACCTACATCGAGCTCACCGAAGCCGACCTGGCCGGCCTGCCCGACAGCCTGAGGGCCGGCGCCGCCGCCTCGGCCAAGGATCGCGGTCTCGACGGCAAGTGGGTGATCGTCAACACCCGCTCCAGCGTCGATCCCTACCTGACCAACGCCACCAACCGCGCCATGCGCGAGAAGGTCTGGCGCGCCTTCGTAAACCGCGGCGACAATGGCGGCGCGCACGACAACAACAAGATTATCACCGAAATCCTGAAGCTGCGCGTCGAGCGCGCCAAGCTGCTGGGTTACAAGACCCACGCCCACTGGCGCCTAGAGAACAGCATGGCCAAGACCCCCGAGGCGGCCATGGAGCTGATGGAGGCGGTGTGGAAGCCGGCCATCGCCCAGGTGGCCATCGACGTGGCGGAGATGCAGAAGATCGTCGACGCGGAGAAGGGCGGCTTCAAGATCTCGCCCTGGGACTACCGCTTCTATGCGGAGAAGGTCCGCAAGGCGAAGTACGACCTCGATATGAACGAGGTGAAGCCGTACATGCAGATGGAGAAGCTGCGCGAGGGCATGTTCTGGGCCGCCGGCCAGCTCTACGGCTTCGAGTTCAAGCAGATCACCAACGTGCCGGTTTATCATCCCGACGTGCGCGTCTGGGAGGTGAAACGCGGCGGTGAGCTTGTGGGCCTGTGGTACTTCGATCCTTATGCCCGTCAGGGCAAGCGCTCGGGCGCCTGGATGAACGCCTATCGCGGCCAGGAGAAGTTCAAGGGCGACATCAAGACGATCGTCTCGAACAACTCCAACTTCATCAAGGGCGCGCCCGGCGAGCCGGTGCTGATCTCCTGGGACGACGCCAGCACCATGTTCCATGAGTTCGGCCACGCCTTGCACGGCCTGAACTCCGACGTGATCTATCCGAGCGTGGCGGGCACCGCCGTCGCCCGCGACTATGTGGAGTTCCCCAGCCAGCTGAACGAGCACTGGCTGCCGACGCCGGAAGTGCTCAACAAGTTCGCGGTCCATTACCAGACCGGCGAGCCGATCCCCCAGGCTCTGGTCGATAAGATCAAGGCCGCCGACAAGTTCGGGCAGGGCTTCGACACCACCGAGTATCTGGCCTCGGCCCTCATCGACATGAAGCTGCATCTGGCGGGGGACGTGACCATCGATCCGGACGCCTTCGAGCGCGAGGAGCTGGCCAAGCTGAACATGCCGAGCGAGATCGTCATGCGCCACCGCACGCCGCAGTTCGGCCACGTCTTCTCGTCCGACGGCTATTCGGCCGGCTACTACAGCTACCTGTGGGCCGACACGATCACGTCCGACGTGGGCGAGGCGTTCAAGGAGGCGCCGGGCGGCTACTACGACAAGGCCGTGGCTAAGAAGCTGCACGACGACATCATGTCGAAGGGCAACTCCATCGACCCGGCCCAGCAGTTCCGCAACTTCCGCGGCCGCGATCCGAAGATCGGCGCCCTGATGCGCGACCGGGGCTTCCCGGTTCCGCCGGGTGCCTGATCCAACGGGGCTGAACAAAAATGGCGGCCGCGTCCCATCCGGGCGCGGCCGTCTTGCGTATCTGAAGCGTGTCGGGGAACACGCAACAGGAACGCACCTCATGAAACTTGATCTTCGCGCCGCAACGGCCGCTCTGGCCCTGACCGCGCTATCCGCAGTCGCACTACCCGCATCGGCCCAGATGAACCACGGCGATCACAAGATGGTCGGCGGGGCCGCTATGTATCCCAACAAGACGATCGTCGAGAACGCTTCGGCCGCCAGCAATCTCAGCACCCTGGTCGCCGCGGTGAAGGCGGCGGGCCTGGTGGACACCCTTTCGGGGGCCGGCCCGTTCACGGTCTTCGCCCCGACCAACGCCGCCTTCGGCAAGCTGCCCGCCGGCACGGTCGACACCCTGGTCAAGCCCGAGAACAAGGCCGCCCTGACCAAGATCCTAACCTACCACGTGGTGGCCGGGCGCATGACGGCGGCCGACATCGCGGCCAAGGCCCAGGCGAGCGGCGGCACGGCCACCTTGACCACTGTCCAGGGCCAGACCCTGACGGTGGGCAAGTCCGGCATGGGCTGGGCGGTGACCGACGCCAAGGGCGGCAAGGCGATGATCTCCACCGCCGACGTCATGCAATCCAACGGCGTGGTTCACGTCGTCGACTCGGTTCTGATGCCGCAGTAGGCGTCAGACGGCGAGCCGCCCTACCACCCCGCCCCCACGAGGGCGGCTCGCCACTTTCCTGTTGGAGCGTCAGGCCGTTGCGACGGCCGGCGTCTTCCAAGCCCGGACGAGCGCGGTGAACACCGCGCCGGCGAAGAAGAAGAAGCCAAGGACCGCGCTGGACGGTCCGACCGCATAGAGGCCCAGCATCAGCTGCTTGGGCGCGGGTGTTCCTGACAGGTACAGATAGAGCACCAGGGTCATGCAGATGACGCCGATGTTGGTGAAGACGTAGTTGGTCGCGGCCAGCCAGTTGGGCGTGCGGCGGCCGAGCGTCGCATAGAACAGGCCCATCAGCCCCTGGCTCACCCAGCCGATCAGATTCAGGTGGGCGTGGGCGCTGTAGGTGGCGTGGTTTTGCGACAGGCTCATGGCCATGCCCCACAGCACCCCAATCAGGATGTAGACGGTCGCTGTGGCGAAGAAGACGTGCGGCCAGCGGGTCATGCGGCGGCTCCCTGGGTTTGGCGAGCGCGCTCGGCCAGCCAGGCGTAGAAGGGGTCGTAGGCGGGAGCGAAGCCCGGGCGCTCGCGCATGCGCCGCATCCAGGCGGCGACATTGGGCCAGGGCGACAGGTCAAAACCGCCGGCCTCGCCAAAGCTTACGAAGGTCGCGCCCAGATAGTCGGCGATGGTGATCTGATCGCCGCAGACGAAGTCGCGATCAGCCAGCATGGTGTCGTTCAGCACCGTCATCCACCGGGCGGCGCGATTGCGGCCATAGGCGACCAGGGCCTGGATGCCGGCGGCGTCGAGCCCTTCGGGCGGCATGACAGCCACATAGACGCCGAACACGCACAGGTCCTTGTGCAGGTTGGTGGCGAACCAATCCATGGCCTCGTTGACCCGGGCTCGATCGCGGACCGCGACCGGATAGGCGGGGGAGGCGACGCGGTCGGCGAGGTATTTCAGGATCGCCGAGCATTCGCCCAGACTGAAGTCGCCATCCGTCAGATACGGCACGATGCCGTTCGGATTGATCCGCAGATAGTCCGGATGCTGGGCGCCGCCGCTCATCATGTCGATGTGAACGAGGTCGAGCGGGATACCGGTTTCGGCGGCGAAGTGCAGCACCGGCCGCGAGGTAGTGGAGATCGGATCGCTATAGAGTTTCATGGATGTGCCCCTGACAGGCGGGGCGAAATAACGGCGTCCGCGGAACGTCGCAATGTCAGCTGTTGCATGGCTGTTATGCGTTTGTGCAGAATACGACCCATGGACTGGAACGACCTGCGCGTCTTTCTGGCCGTGGCGCGGCAGGGCAGCGCGCTGGGGGCGGCCGCCGAACTTGCGGTGAACCAGACGACGGTGGGGCGTCGGCTGGATGCGCTGGACCTGTCGGCCAACATGCTTATGCCGGCCCTGGCGGAGTTCCGGGCGCTCTATCCCGAGATCACCGTCGAGCTGATCATCACCGACCGCTTCCTGGACATCGCGGCGGGGGAGGCGGACATCGCCATGCGGGGTACGGACACCCTGGAGGACTCCGATCTGGTGGCGAGAAAGCTGGCGCAGTTCGAATTCGCCATCTGCTGCAGCCGCGCCTACGCGGCGCGGCGCGGCGTCCCCACTAAGCCCGAGGACCTGAAGGACCACATCCTGATCGGCGGCGAACAGGAGCTGACCAATCTGCCGATCCTGAAATGGATGTTCGCCCAAGCCCCCGACGCGGAGGTGCGCTGCCGTTCCAACAGCCTGGGCAACCTCATCATGGCGGTGCGCAGCGGCCTAGGCGTCGGGCCCGCGCCGCTGCTGATGCTGGTCGACCACCCGGAGCTGACGCTGTGCTTCACGCCCGACCCGCCGATGCTGGGCGGCAGCTGGCTGGTCACCCGGCAGGATATGAAGAACACGCCGCGGGTGCGCGCCTTCATCGACTTCTTCGTCCCCTATTTCGAAGGCGAGCTGCGCAAGGCCACGGCCGCCTACGAGGCGCAGCAGCGCGGGGCTTAGAGCCGCTCGATGATGATCGCCGGGGCCATTCCGCCGGCGGCGCACATGGTCACCAGGCCGCGCTTCAAGTCGCGTCGCTCCAACTCGTCCAGGATGGTGCCGATGAGGATGGAGCCGGTGGCCCCGATGGGGTGACCCAGGGCCATCGCGCCGCCGTTCACATTGACCTTGTCACGGTCGAGCTTCAGGTCGCGGATGAACTTCTCGGCCACCACGGCGAAGGCCTCGTTGATCTCCCACAGGTCGATGTCGTCAGGCGTGAGGCCGGCCTTTTTCAGCGCCTTGAGCGCGGCGGGCACGGGGGCGTTGAGCATAAGGGTCGGGCTGTCGCCGACATTGGCGGTGACCAGCACGCGGGCGCGGGCCTTCAGGCCGTTGCGGGCGGCATAGTCGGGCGAGGCCAGCAGGACCGCCGCCGCGCCATCGACGACGCCGGAGGAATTGCCTGCATGATGAACGTGGCGGATTTTCAGGTCCGGATAGACCTGGTTGATCAGGCCGGCATAGGTGGTCCCCGCTTCGTCCAGGGGGACGCCAGCCATCACCTCGAACGCCGCCTTCAGCTCGGCCAGGCCCTCGCGGGTGGTCTGCGGGCGGGGAAACTCCTCGCGGTCCAGGGCCACCGAGCCATCATCGCGAAGGACCGGGATCAGGGCCCGGTCGAAATGGCCGTTGCGGATGGCGTGGTCGGCACGCTGCTGGCTGAGCAAAGCGAGGTCGTCGAGGGCCTCGCGCTCGATCCCCTCCAGCGTGGCGATGGCGTCGGCGCAGACCCCTTGGTGGCTCTGCGGATGGCGGGCGCGCAGGCGAAGATTGCCGGCGTCCATCATCGGCGGGGCGCTGCGGTCGGCGGTGGCGGCGGTGTAGCTCATCATCTCCGTGCCGCCGGCGATGACCAGATCCTCCATGCCCGACATGATCTGGGCGGCGGCGAGGTTCACCGTGGTGATGCCCGAGCCGCAGAAGCGGTCCAGGGTCACGCCGCTGGCGCGGATGTGGTAGCCGGCGTCGAGGGCGGCCATTCGGCCCAGGTCCCCGCCTTGCTTGCCGCGCTGGCTGCTGGTCCCCCAGATGATGTCGTCCACCTGGGCGGTGTTTAGGTTGTTGCGCTGCGCGATCGCCTTCAGCACGGCGGCGGCCAGGTGCTGAGGATGGAAGTCGGCCAGCGCGCCCTTCCCCACTTTGCCAATGCCTCGCGGCGTGCGGCAGGCGTCGATGATCAAGGCTTCCGGCATGGCGCTTCTCCCTGGGCGAAGGTCGCTTCCTTCGTCGTCGGGAGAAGCTTCGGCGGGTTGGCCTTACGTCAGTCCAGCCCCCAATTTCACCGGCTGCCGTAGCCGCCGATCACCGGCAGGATCTCGCCGGTGATGTAGCTGGAGGTGTGGGGCGAGGCGAGGAAGACGTAGGACGGGGCCAGCTCCTCCGGCTGGGCGGGACGGCCCATGGGGGTGTCGGCTCCGAACTCCGCCACATCATCCGCCTGCTTGTCGCTGGGGTTCAGGGGCGTCCAGACCGGGCCGGGGGCGACCGCGTTCACGCGGATGCCCTTGGGGATCAGATGTGTGGCCAGGGACCGGGTGAAGGCGTGGATGCCGCCCTTGGTGGTCGAGTAGTCCAGCAGGTCCTTGTTGCCCATCAGGCCGGTGACCGATCCGGACATGACGATGGCCGAACCCGGCTTCATGTGCGGCACGGCGGCCTGGGCCATGAAGAAGTAGCCGTAGAGGTTGGTCTTCAGGGTGGCGTCGAAGTGCTCCTCGGTCAGCTCTTCCAGCGACGGGGCGTGGACCTGGAAGGCGGCGTTGTTGACCAGGACGTCGAGTTTGCCGAGCTCCTTCACCGTCTGCTCCACGGCGGCCTTGCAGAAGACGCGGTCGCGCACGTCGCCCTTGATGACGATGGCGCGGCGGCCTTCCTTCTCTACGGCCTTCTTTGTGACTTCGGCGTCCTCATCCTCGTCCAGATGCATGATGGCGATGTCGGCGCCTTCGCGGGCGAAGAGCACGGCCACGGAGCGACCGATGCCGCTGTCGCCGCCGGTGATGATCGCCACCTTGTCGAGGAGCTTTTCGGAACCCTTGTAGAAGGGGGCGTCGTACATGGGCGCGAGGTCGAGGTCGGCCTCCGAGCCGGGCTTGTCCTGGTGCTGGGCCGGCAGGGGCGGGACGGGATATTCGCGGCCGCCCGCCTGCATGGCGCTGAAGGAACGCTCCTCGCCGGCGGCCTTGTCGGCGCGGTCGACCTGATCCTGCACCTTGCGTTGCTGGTCGACGGCCTGTTCGGCCTGCTGGGTGTGGGCGTCGGTCATGGGAAGGCTCCGCGTTCTGGGGGACGCGGTGGAAACGCGGCGCGCGCGGGGAAGTTCGAGGCGCGCGGACTCTCAAAACTTGCTTTTGACGGCCTTCTCGCTCATAAGGCCCGCTTTCCGGCGCAGCATCAGCCAGCGCCCTCCACCGCCACGACCCCGGCCTGGGAGACCAGGACACCATCCGGACGAGGGCGGCGAGGACCCCCGTCGACGTGATCGTCCACGGGGGCTGGCTGCGTTGCGCTCATGGGTGAGCTGATGTTCGACGGCCTTACAGAGCGACTTTCCGGCGTATTCGACCGGCTTGGCGGGCGCGGCGTCCTTTCGGAAAAGGACGTCGAGGAAGCCCTGCGCGAGGTTCGCGTCGCCCTGCTGGAGGCCGACGTCGCGCTTCCGGTGGTGAAGGACTTCATCTCCAAGGCCAAGGAAAGCGCCACGGGCGAGGCGGTGATCCGCGCCGTCCGTCCCGCCGACCAGGTGGTCAAGATCGTCTATGATGGCCTGATCGAGATGCTGGGCGGCGAGGAGCCGGAGCCCCTGCGCCTGGCCACCAACCCGCCGACGGTCATCCTGATGGCCGGTCTGCAGGGCTCGGGTAAGACCACCACCTCGGCCAAGCTGGCCCTGCGCCTGAGCAAGACCGAGCGCAAGAAGGTCCTGATGGCGTCGCTGGACACCCGTCGTCCGGCCGCCATGGAGCAGCTGGCCGCGCTGGGGACCCAGATCGGCGTCGAGACCCTGCCGATCGTCGCCGGGCAATCGGCCGTGGACATAACCAAGCGCGCCCTGAGCGCCGGCAAGCTGGGCGGCTACGACGTCGTCATCCTCGACACCGCCGGCCGCACCACGCTGGACGAGGCGATGATGAGCGAGGCGGCTGAGATCGCCCGCCTGTCCAATCCCGTCGAGACCCTGCTGGTCGCCGACAGCCTGACCGGCCAGGACGCGGTGCGCACCGCCACCGCCTTTCACGAGCGCCTGCCGCTCACCGGTCTGATCCTGACCCGCGCCGACGGCGACGGCCGCGGCGGCGCCATGCTGTCCATGCGGGCGGTCACCGGCCTGCCGATCAAGTACCTGGGCGCCGGCGAAAAGGTCGACGAGCTCGACACCTTCGACGCCCGCCGCGTGGCCGGCCGCATCCTGGGCCAGGGCGACGTGGTGGCCCTGGTGGAGAAGGCCGCGGCCGAACTCGATCAGGCCCAGGCCGAGCGCATGGCCAAGAAGCTGGCCAAGGGCCAGTTCGATCTCGACGACCTCGCCAGCCAGCTCGCCCAGATGCAGAAAATGGGCGGCATGCAGGGCATCATGGGCCTGCTGCCCGGCGTCCAGAAGGTCAAGAAGCAGATCGAGGAAGCCAATATCGACGACAGCGTCTTCCGTCGTCAGCAGGCCATCATCAGCTCCATGACCAAGCAGGAGCGCAAGAAGCCCGACATCCTGCAAGCCTCGCGCAAGCGCCGCATCGCGGCCGGCGCCGGGGTCGACGTGGCGGAGGTCAACCGCCTGCTCAAGCAGCACCGCCAGATGGCCGACATGTTCAAGTCGATCAGCAAGGACGGCGGCAAGGGCATGATGAAGATGGCTCAGGCCATGGGCCTGGGCGGCGGGGCCAACCCGCTCAAGACCCTCGGCGGCGGCAAGATGCCGTCAGAGGCTGAAATCGAAGCCGCCGCGGCCAAGCTGCAGCAGCAAGGCGGCCTGTCCGGCCTGCCGGGCCTGGGCGGCGGAAAACTTCCTGGCCTGGGCGCCCTGCCGCCCGGCTTCAACCCGTTCAAGAAATAACCTGAACTAGACTCCAAGGAACTTAAAATGCTGAAGATTCGTCTCGCCCGCGGCGGCACTAAGAAGCGCCCTTACTACTCGATCGTCGTGGCCGACAGCCACTCGCCGCGCGACGGCCGCTTCATCGAGAAGGTCGGCACCTACAACCCGCTCCTCAAGAAGGACGATCCGACCCGCGTCACCCTGAAGCTCGAGTCGATCCAAGGCTGGCTGGCCAAGGGCGCTCAGCCGACCGACCGCGTCGCGCGCTTCCTGTCGAAGGAGGGCCTGGTGAAGTGGGAAGCCGGCAACAACCCGAAGAAGGGCGAGCCGGGCAAGAAGGCGCAAGAGCGCGTCGCCGAGCGCGCCCAGCGCGAAGAAGACCGCAAGGCCGCTGAGGCCGCCGCCGCCGAAGAAGCCGCCGCCGCCAAGGCCGCTGCTGCTGAAGCCGCCGCCGCCGCGGCCGCCGCGCCGGCTCCGGAACCGGAAGCTGCTCCGGCTGAAGAAGCCCCGGCCGCTGAAGCCGCCGCTGAAGAGGCTCCGGCCGCTGAAGCCGCCGCCGAGGAAGCTCCGGCTGCCGAAGAAACCACCGAAGCCTAAGGGTTTTCGCGTGTCCGACGCCCTCATTCTGGTTGGCCGCGTGGCCGGGGCGTTCGGCGTGCGGGGCGAGGTCCGGATCAGCGCCTATACGGCCGATCCCCTCGCCCTTGCGCAGTACAAGTCTCTGGTGCGTGAGGACGGCTCGGCCGCCCTCACCATCACGAGCGCCCGCGTGGTCAAGGACGGGATCATCGCCCGTTCACCCCAAATCGCCTCCAAGGAAGACGCCGACGCCCTGCGTGGTTTGAAGCTTCACGTCCTGCGCTCGGACCTGCCCGAGCCGGAGGAGGACGAGTTTTACCTCACCGACCTGATCGGCTTGGCCGCCGTCACGCCGCAGGGCGAGACAGTGGGCCGCATCAAGGCGGTTCAGGATTTCGGCGCCGGTGATCTGCTTGAGATCGCGCCCGCCGCTGGCGGCCAGACCTGGTATCTGGCCTTCACCCGCGAAAACGCTCCCACCGTCGATATCGTCGGCGGCAAGGTCGTGATCATCCGCCCCGCCGAAGTGGGCGAGAGCGAGCCGAACACCGACTCCTAGAAGCATGACGAGGATTTAAGTGGCCGGCAGGCGTCGGCGCCTGCATAGAAGCGCGAATACATATGAAAGCGCTTACATGAAATTCTCGACGCTTCTCCTCGCCATTTGCATCGGCGGCGCTGCGCTCTGCCCGGCCGCGGCCGACGTGCCCGCGTCCATGACCCCAGCCGCCACCGCCCGACTGCTGAACAATCTGGACAAGGCCCTAAACAGCTATGTCGATCCGAAGCTGGGCGCCGTCGTCCAGGCGCGGCTGAAAGCCCGCCGAGGCGACTATCAAAAGATCACCGACACCAAGGCTCTGATGGAGGCGATCACCGCCGACATGGTGAAGGCCAGCGAGGACGGCCATCTGACCTTGCGCAACTACGACGCCCCGACGGCGACGGGACCTCGAACCGATGACGCCGCCGCTCGCGCCGCCCAGAACGCGGCCCGCGCGCAGGGGCTGGTGTCGCTGCGCCGCCTGCCGGGCAATATCGGCTATCTGAAGATCAACGGCTTCTTTCACGGGGAGCCTGCCGAGCAGATGATCGACGGCGCCCTGACCCTCTTAAAGGACACCGACGCCCTGATTATCGACCTTCGCGAGAACGGCGGCGGGGGCGGCAATGATGCGCGCCTGGTTGGCAACCTCTCCCGCGAGCCGATTCCGATGATGGTGGTGGAATGGCGCCAGGCCGACGGCTCGTTCGAAACCATGAAGCGAGAGGTTTCGGTCGGACCGGACGGCCCCATCTATCCTGACAAGCCGGTCTACGTGCTGACCGCCAAGAGGACCTATTCGGCGGCCGAGGGGGTCTCTCTGGTCCTGCAGACGGCCAAGCGCGCCGTCCTCGTGGGCGAAACAACCGGGGGCGGCGGCAATCCGTCGAACCGGCCCGTGCTGGACCTGGGCGACGGGTTCGGCGTGTTTGTCCCCAACGGGCGCAACTATCACCCGGTGACGAAGGCCAACTGGGAGGACATCGGCGTGCGTCCCGACATCGAGACGCCGCCCGCCGAGGCCTTGACCAAGGCCTACGTCCTGGCGCTCGCCGCGGCCAGACCAAGCGTCTCGTCCCCTCGGTTGGAGAAGGAGCGCAACGACGCCCTCGCGGATCCAGCCAAGGCCTTGGCCGAGAACTAACCCGGCTTGCGCACCCTCATCAGGCATTCCTGAGCGACGGAGGCGATCAGAGTTCCATCCTTGGCGTACATCTGGCCCCGCACCAAGCCGCGCCCCTGGGAGGCTGACGGGCTGTCCTGCGAGAACAGCACCCATTCGTTGAAGTCGAAGGGGCGATGGAACCACATGGCGTGATCGAGACTGGCGGCCTGCAGTCCCGGCGTGGTCCAGATGAGGCCATGGGGGCGCAGGGCGGTCTCCATGAAGGCCATGTCGGAAGCATAGGCGAGCGCGGCCTGCTGCATCCGGACATCATCGCCGATCGGCGCCTTGGCGCGCATCCAGACGTCCTTAAGCGGCGACATCTTTTGCGGGTCGATGAAGGATTGCGGGTCCGGCCAGCGGACGTCGATGGGGCGCGGCTTCTCGGCTTGGCGGATCAGGCCGCGCGGAGCCTTGTCGCCGAGGTTCCGCAGGCGGTCGAGCTCGGTCGGCACGGTCAGCGGCTCGGGCGCGGACGGCATGTCGAACTGATGCTCGTACCCCTCCTCGATCGCCTGGAATGAGGCGGCGAGGTTGAAGATTTGCTCGCCGTTCTGGATGGCGGTCACGCGGCGGGTGGTGAAGCTGCCGCCGTCGCGGGCGAAGTCGACCTCGTAGACCACCGGGATCTTCACGTCGCCAGGACGGATGAAATAGGCGTGCAGCGAGTGGCAGATGCGCTCGGGCACCGTCTCGTACGCCGCCAGCAGGGCCTGGGCGATGACGAGGCCGCCAAAGATGCGCGGGAAGCCGTCGTCGGGGGACACGCCCCGGAACAGGTTCTTCTCGATGCGCTCGAGCTTGAGGACGGCGGCGAGGTCTTCTGTGGTCTCCATGCCGCTTCGCTTAGGATCATCGGCGGAGCGCGGCAACCTTGACTTTGCGGGGCCGATGGCCGCATCGCCGCCGCCAGAACAAGGATATCCAGCCATGACGCTCTTCTCCGGCCTCAGCGCCTTCCCCATCACTCCAGCCGACGCCGAGGGCCGCGTGGATGTCGTCAGGGTGCAGAAGGTGGTCGGCCGACTGGTCGAGGCGAAGGTCGACTCCATCGGCCTGCTGGGCAGCACCGGGACCTACGCCTATCTGACCCGCGAGGAACGCCGCCGGGCGGTCGAGGCGGCGGTGGAGCGCGTGCAGGGCGAGGTTCCGGTCATGGTGGGGATCGGCGCCACCTCCACGGCGGAAGTGATCCGCCTGGGGCAGGACGCCATAAAGGCGGGCGCGGACGCCCTGCTGCTGGCGCCGGTGTCCTATCTGCCGTTGTCCGATGAGGAGGTCGCCCAGCACTACGCGGCCGTGGCGGCGGCGGTCGGCCTGCCGCTGTGCATCTACAACAATCCCACCGTGACGCGCTTCACCTTCAGCCCCGAACTGATCGGGCGGCTGAGCCAGGTCGATGGGATCGCCGCGGTGAAGACCTCCGGCGCCGAGACGTCGACGGAAGCCGAAGCGCTGATCGCCGCGCTTCGGGCGCAGGTCGCGCCGGGCTTCTCCATCGGCTGCGCCGCCGACTGGATGGTGACCGAGGCGATGATCGCCGGGGCGCAGACCTGGTACAGTGTGCTGGGCGGCCTGTTCCCGGCGCCGATCCTGACCATCGTGAGGGCGATCCGCGCGGGCGACTTCCACACCGCCCGGGTTGAGAATGCGCGCCTGAGCCCCCTGTGGGACCTGTTCAAGGAACTGAGCAGCTTCCGCATCATCTACGCCGCCAACAACCTGCTGGGCCTGACCGACGCCCAGCCGCCGAGGCCGATCCTGGGGTTGGCGGAGGCGGATCGCCGCAGGGTGGCGGCGATGATCGAACAGCTAGAGCTGGCCTGACCCGGCCGTCCGTTTTGGTGTAAAGGCCCCGTCATGCCGTTCACCGCCACCGTCCTGACCATGTTTCCCGACGCCTTTCCGGGCCCGCTCGGTGTCTCGCTGATCGGCACGGCCTGGCGCGAGCAGGACCTTTGGCGATTGGAAACGCTGGACATTCGGGGCTTTTCCGCAGATAAGCGCGGCTTCCTCGACGACACCCCCGCGGGTGGCGGTCCAGGACAAGTGCTTAGAGCGGACGTCATAGCCGCCGCGCTGGATAGCGTGGAGCGGGATGGGCGGCCGCTTTTGTACATGAGCGCCAGGGGTCGTCCCCTCACCCAGGCGCGCGTGCGTGAGTGGAGCCAAGCCCCCGGGATCATCGTCCTGTGCGGCCGCTTCGAGGGGGTGGACCAGCGGGTGCTCGACAGCCGCGGGTTCGAGGAGGTCTCCGTTGGAGACGCGGTTCTCGCCGGCGGCGAGGCGGCGGCGATGGTGGCGATCGAGGCGTGCGTTCGACTGATCCCAGGTGTGCTGGGCGATATCGAGAGCACGAGTGAAGAAAGCTTCGAGGACGGTCTCCTCGAGCATCCGCAGTACACGCGACCGCGGACGTTCGAAGGGCTCGACATCCCCGAGGTGCTGCTGTCCGGCCATCACAAGAAGGTCGGCGAGTGGCGAAAGCTTATGCGTGAAGAAACAACCCGCGAGCGGCGTCCAGATCTCTGGGCAGCGCATCTCGCCAATCAACAGGCAAAGGGCGGCCCTTCTCGCAAGGGGTAAGCCCAGTAGGAGAAATTACGATGGCTGCGAACATCATCAAGCAACTGGAGCAGGAAGAAGCCCAGCGCCTGCTCAGCGCCCGCAAGGTTCCGGACTTCCAGCCCGGCGACACCCTGCGCGTCAACGTAAAGATCAAGGAAGGCGAGCGCGAGCGCATCCAGGCGTACGAAGGCGTCTGCATCGCGCGTCAAGGCGGCGGCATCCATGAGGCCTTCACGGTCCGCAAGATTTCGTTCGGCGAAGGCGTGGAGCGTCTGTTCCCGCTGCTGTCGCCGAACATCGAAAGCATCGAAGTGAAGCGTCGCGGCGTCGTGCGTCGCGCCAAGCTGTACTACCTGCGCGACCGTCGCGGTAAGTCGGCTCGTATCGCCGAGCGTCAGATGAGCAGCAACAAGGAAGCGTCGACCGAAGCCTAAGGCTTCCTTCGCGACCTGAAGATCGAGGGCTCCGGAGCGATCCGGGGCCCTTTTTCTATTCAGCTGCGCCTATTGCGCCGGGGTGGTGTGGACGCCGGCATGGCGGCGGGCCCGGGCGAGGCGGGCGCGAATCTGGGAGTCGCGGACGAAGGCGCCGGGGATCTCGGTCAAATGGCGCAGGCCCGCCACGGGCGACAGGCTGCGCACGACCTGGCGCGCCTGGCTCAGCACCTCCTGGCGCATGCGCCGGCTGTCGATCTCTCCCTGCTCGCGCACGAGGCTAAGGCGGTGCAGGGAATAGAGGCCCAGGATCGCCGCGATCAGGAAGAAGAAGTCCCAGTTGGACAGGCGCAGGGCGTTGAAGGCCACCGCCCCGTCGGGGCTGGTCCAGCGCAGGGCGATCTCCAGCGCGCGGGCGGCGAAAAAGTCGGCGAACACGCCGCCCAGCACGGGCGCAAGGCCGGCGGCGGCGGACGAGACCATGGCGCTGGCCGCCACATAGGCGGTCGCCGAACCCTTGGGCGACAGCTTCAGGGCGATGTTGGCGGTGGCCAGGGTGACGCCGGCCGAGGCCAGACCCATCAGCAGGTGCAGGCCGATGAGGTAGGCTGCGGCCCAGGTACGGTCGGCGATCTGCGAGGCTCCAACCATGCCGGCGATGCACAGGATGAAGATCGGCGTGGCGAAGGCCAGGACCGACTTGTTGGAGAACCGATCTGACAGCAGCCCCCAGGAGCGCAGGGCGACGAGGTTGGCCAGCTGGCTGACCACGCTGAGCACCACCACGAAGGTCATGGAGAAGCCCAGCTGCCGCACGAAGAACACCGTGAAGAACGGGGTCGCCAGGTTGGCGGCGAACTGCCAGCTGGCGAGATAGGCGATCAGGCGGCGGAAATTCACGTCGCGGAACGGCGCGCGCAGCAGGGCGAAGATGTCGATCTTCTCCGGCGCGGCGGGCATGGCCGGTTCGGGCATGCGCGAGACGATGGCCGCGCTGATCATGCCGAACACGCAGCCGACGATATAGAGGCCGAAGAAGGCCCAAGCCCGCAGCGGCGAGCCGGGCTCGGCAGCGTCCAGGGCGAAGGCGGCGGCCAAGCCCGCGGCCATGCTGACGAGGGTGGACCAGATGTTGCGCCTGGCGACGATCTCACCCAGGCGATGCTCGGGCGCAAGGTCGCGTATCCAGGCGTTCCAGGCGCAGCCGCCCACCGCCCCCGCCGCGCAATAGACCAGCTGGGCGGCCAGCAGCGCCGCGAGCGACGGCCCGCCGGGGAAGAAGGCCAGCACGGCCATGCCGACCAGCATCGAGCGGCCCAGAACGCTGACCACAACCGAAATGCGCTTTCGGGTCCGCAGCCGCTCTATCATCACGACGCTGGGCGCCTGCAGCAGCTGGGTCCAGAACGGCAGGGCCGCCAGCAGACCGATCACCGCGTTCGGCGCTCCCAGATGCAGCGCGAAGGCGGTGAGGATTACGCCGGAGGTCATGGCCCCCGTCGTGTTCGAGAAGGCGGATTCCAGCACCATCTGGCGCACGCCGCGCTCACGCGCCTCGTCGGACAGGTTGTCTACGGGGGCCAGAAACATGAAACCGGAGACTGGTGAGGGAATACGGCCTCAAAAAGCCCCTTCGGCGATGGTTTGTTCCGGTCGCACGGCCGAGCGGCGGAACATGAGGCAAAATGTTGCGCCAAAGCCGCGTTAGAACGCCGCCTGACGAAAGATGATGCTCATGGAACTGGACGAAGGCGCGTTGCGGGCCTAAATCGCCGCCATGGCCGGCAAAACTCTCTACGACAAGATTTGGGATGCGCACGTGGTCGCCGAAGATGGCGGCGAGGCGATCCTGTACATCGACCTGCACCTGATCCACGAGGTGACGACGCCCCAGGCGTTCGCCGGGCTTCGCAGCGCCGGCCGCGCTGTGCGCCGTCCGGACCGCACCCTCGCCGTGGCCGACCATAATATCCCGACCGAGGGCCAGGACCTGGGCACGGCCGGCATCACCGATCCGGAAGCCAAGCTGCAGCTGGAGACCCTGGGCCGCAACACCGCCGCCGCCGGGATCGAGTATTTCGGCATGGGCGACATCCGCAACGGCATCGTCCACGTGGTGGGACCCGAGCAGGGGCGCACCCAGCCGGGCATGACCATCGTCTGCGGCGACAGCCACACCTCGACCCACGGCGCGTTCGGCGCCCTGGCGCACGGCATCGGCACGTCCGAGGTCGAGCACGTCCTGGCCACCCAGACCCTGCGCCAGAAGAAGTCCAAGAACATGCGGGTGACCTTCACGGGGGCCCCGGCTCCTGGCGTCGGCGCCAAGGACTACGCCCTGGCCATGATCGGCGAGATCGGCACGGGCGGCGGCACCGGCTACGTCATCGAGTATGCCGGCGAGGCCATCGAGACGCTGTCGATGGAGGGCCGCATGACCCTCTGCAACATGACCATCGAGGGCGGGGCTCGCGCCGGCCTGGTGGCGCCGGACCAGACCACCTTTGACTACCTGCGCGGCAAGCCGGCGACGCCAAAGGGCGCGGCCTTCGACATGGCGCAGTCCTACTGGAAGACCTTCTTCACCGACGCGGACGCTAGGTTCGACCGCGAGGTGGTGATCGATGTGGCCAAGCTGGTCCCGACCGTGACCTGGGGCACTAGCCCCGAGGACGTGATCGCGGTGACCGACGTGGTGCCGGACCCTGCCGCCATCGCGGACGAGACCCGCCGCCTGTCGGCGCAGAAGGCCTTGGACTACATGGGCCTGACCGCCGGCCAGAAGATCACCGACGCGAAGGTCGACGTGGTGTTCATCGGTTCCTGCACCAACAGCCGCATCGAGGACCTGCGCGAGGCGGCCAGCGTCGTGCAGCACGCCTTCCTTCACGGGCGCATGGTGGCGCCGCATGTGCGGGCCATGGTGGTGCCGGGCTCCGGACTGGTGCGTGAACAGGCCGAGGCCGAGGGATTGGACGCCATGTTCAAGGCCGCAGGCTTCGAATGGCGTGAGCCGGGCTGCTCCATGTGCCTGGGCATGAACCCGGACAAGCTGACTCCGGGCCAGCGCTGCGCCTCCACCTCCAACCGCAACTTCGAAGGGCGGCAGGGACCGGGCGGGCGCACCCACCTGATGAGTCCGGCCATGGCCGCCGCCGCCGCCATCGCCGGCCATATCGCCGACGTGCGGGAGTTCCTGTGATGCAAGCCTTCACCTGCCTCGACAGCCGCGCCGCGCCGCTGAACCAGACCAATATCGACACCGACCAGATCATCCCGGCCCGCTTCCTGAAGACGGTGGAGCGCGAGGGCCTGGGCAGGGGCCTGTTCCACGCCTTCCGCTATGACGAGACCGGCGCCGAGCGGCCGGACTTCGTGCTCAACCGGGCTGAGTACAAGGGCGCCTCGATTCTGGTGGCCGGTGACAATTTCGGCTGCGGATCGAGCCGCGAGCACGCCCCCTGGGCGCTAATGGATTTCGGCATCCGTTGCGTGATCGCGCCCAGCTTCGCGGACATCTTCAACAACAACTGCTTCAACAACGGCCTGCTGCCGATCGTCCTGCCGGTCGATCAGGTGAACGCCCTGATGGACGAGGCCAAGGGCGGCAACCACGTCTTCACCGTGGACCTGGAAAGCCAGACCGTCACCGCGCCGTCGGGCAAGACCTATGGCTTCGAAATCGACGCCGGCCGCAAGGAGAAGCTGCTGAAGGGCCTGGACGCCATCGGCGAGACCCTGCAGCACGCCGGCGACATCGACGTGTTTGAAAGCAAGCGCGCCATCGGCCAGCCCTGGCTGGAGCTGGCGTAGGCCGCTTCGCCCCCTTCTGTTTTCAGCGTTCCCAAGGACCTCTCATGGCCACTCTTCTCCTGCTTCCCGGCGACGGCATCGGTCCCGAGGTCTGCGCCGAGGTCCGCCGCGTAGCGGCGGTCCTGACCCCCGATTTGACCGTCAAGGAGAAGATCTATGGCGGCGTCAGCTATGACGCCCATGGCACGCCGCTGACCGACGACACCCTGAACGCAGCCCTGGGCGCCGACGCGGTGCTGATGGGCGCGGTGGGCGGGCCGCAATGGGCCGACGCCCCACGCGACAAGCGTCCGGAAGCCGGGCTGCTGGCGCTGCGCAAGGCTATGAACGTCTACGCTAACCTGCGTCCGGCCTACTGCTTCGAGGCCCTGGCCGACGCGTCGAGCCTGAAGTCCGAGCTGGTGTCCGGCCTGGATCTGATCTTCGTGCGCGAATTGGTGGGCGGGGTCTATTTCGGCCAGCCCCGGGGCATCGAGGACCTGGGCGACGGCCAGAAGCGCGGCTTCGACACCCAGACCTACACCACCGCCGAGATCGAGCGCGCCGGACGCGTGGCCTTCGAACTGGCGCGCGGCCGCCGCAATAAGGTCCACTCGGCCGAGAAGTCGAACGTGATGGAGAGCGGCCTGCTGTGGAAGCAGGTCATCACCGACCTGCACAAGCGCGAGTACGCCGACGTCGAGCTGGAGCATATCCTCGCCGACAACTGCGCCATGCAACTGGTTCGCGCGCCCAAGCAGTTCGACGTGATCGTCACCGACAATCTGTTCGGCGACATCCTGTCGGACGCCGCCGCCATGCTGACCGGCTCGCTGGGCATGCTGCCCTCGGCGGCGCTGGGCGATCCGGGCAAGCCGGGCCTGTACGAGCCGATCCACGGCTCGGCGCCGGACATCGCCGGCAAGGGCCTGGCGAACCCGCTGGCCGCCATCCTGTCCTTCGAGATGGCCCTGCGCTGGTCCCTGAACCGCACCGCCGAGGCGGACCGCCTGACGGCGGCGGTCAACGCCGCCCTGAACGGCGGCGCCCGCACCCGCGACCTGGGCGGCGCTCTGACCACCGCCCAGATGGGCGACGCGGTGCTGGCTGCGCTGTAGGAACGCACCAGCACCAACAAGCCTTAACGCTCACTGTCGAGGTGAGCCATCAGGGCGGGGGCGTAGCGCTCGCCCGCCGCGGCGTCCTTGGGCACGGCTCGCTCCAGGGCGGCGAGGTCTTCGGCCGTCAGGGTCACGTCTAACGCGCCCAGGGCTTCGGACAGGCGATCTCGGCGGCGGGCGCCGATCAGCGGGACGATATCGTTCCCCTGGGTCGCCACCCAGGCGATGGCGATCTGGGCGACGCTGACGCCCTTGGCGTCGGCCACCGCGCGGATGGCGTCGACTAGGGCCAGGTTGTGGTCCAGGTTCTCGCCCTGGAAGCGCGGAGCCATGGCGCGGAAATCGCGAGCCATCGACCGATCCTTCGACCAGTGGCCGCTGATCAGGCCCCGCGACAGCACGCCATAGGCGGTCATGCCGATGCCCAGCTCGCGCAGGGTCGGCAGGATCTCCGCCTCCAGCCCGCGCGAGATCAGGGAGTACTCGATCTGCAGGTCGGTGATCGGGTGAACGGCGGCGGCGCGACGGATGGTGTCGGCGCCGACCTCCGACAGGCCGATGTGGCGGATATAGCCGGCCTGGACCATCTCGCTCAGGGCGCCGATGGAGTCCTCGATCGGAACGTTCGGGTCGAGGCGCGAGGGGCGGTAGACGTCGATATGGTCCACCTGCAGGCGCTTCAGACTGTAGGCGAGGAAGTTCTTCAGGGCGGCGGGACGGGAGTCGTAGCCGGCGAAACCGCCGGCCGGGTCGCGCAGGGCGCCGGTCTTGACGCTGAGCACGTAGCGGTCGCGGTCGACGCCCTTCAGCGCCTCGGCGATCAGCATCTCGTTGTGGCCCATGCCATAGAAATCGCCGGTGTCGATCAGATTGATCCCGGCGTCGAGGGCGGCGTGTAGGGTGGCGATGCTCTCGGCCCGGTCGGTCGGGCCGTACATGTCGGACATGCCCATGGCCCCGAGGCCGAAGGCGGAAACTTGCGGGCCGGTGCGGCCGAGGGTGCGAGTCGTCATGGGGAGGCTCCTTCTTGGATGATCCGACTATGCGCCGCGCGAGTTCGTGCGATAATCTAGCTTAGTTTGAACGGCCCGTTCGGATTTTCGCACAATGTCGGATGTGGACCTCGCCGATCTCGACGCCTTCGCCGCAGTGGCGCGGGCCCGCAGCTTTCGTGGCGCGGCGACCCTGCGAGGCGTCTCCGCTTCAAGCCTCAGCGAGGCGGTGCGGCGGCTGGAGGCGCGGCTGGAGCTGCGCCTGCTGAACCGCACTACCCGAAGCGTCACGCCGACCGAGGCGGGAGAGCGGCTGTTGACCCGCCTGGGGCCGGCTTTAGGCGAGGTGGCGGGCGCGCTGGAGGAGCTGGGCGCCCTGCGCGCCGCAGGGCCGTCCGGGACCTTGCGCCTGAACGCGCCGACCGCTGTAGCGCGCTACATCCTGCCGCCCATCGCCCTGCGCTTCATGGCCGCCTATCCGGGCGTGCGGCTGGAGATCATCGCCCAGGATGATTTCATCGACGTGCTGGCGGCCGGATACGACGCCGGCATCCGCTATGACGAGCGGCTGGAGAAGGACATGATCGCCCTGCCCATCGGGCCGCGCGAGCAAAGGTTCGTCACGGTCGCCTCCCCTGCCTATCTGGCGGCGCACGGGACGCCGCGCCATCCCAGCGAGTTGCTGGACCATGCCTGCATCCGCCACCGCTTCCTGAGCGGCGTGTCGCCCGCCTGGGAGTTCACCAACGGCGAGGAGACGATCCGCATCGCGCCACAGGGACCGCTGGTCACTAACAGCCCGGAAATGCATTTCGCCGCCGTGGAGGCGGGGCTGGGTGTCTCCTACATGTTCGAGGATATGATCGCGCCGCAGCTGGCCTCCGGCGCGCTGGTGGAGATCCTGCCAGAGTGGTCGGAACGGTTCACGGGACCGCGCCTCTACTACCATTCGCGCCGCCACATGCCCCCGGCGCTGCGGGCTTTCGTGGACTTCATCCGCGCCGACCGGTGAGCCTTCCAGAATCCGGCGATCAAGGCTAAGAACAGAGCATGAACTTTGCTATCGCCTTCGCCGCAACGGTTGTCCTCGCCCTCGCCTTCCTCGCTTGGGCGGTGATGGAGCGGCTGCGCGCCGCCCGCGCCGACGATCGCGCCTTTCAGTATCAGCAGCGGGTGGCCGAGGCCGAGGCTCGCGCTCGGCTGCTGGAGGATCAGGCCGCGACGCAGGGTGAGCTGCTGCGCGCCCAGGCCGCCCAGAGCGCAAGCGTGGTGGCCGAGGAACTGCTAAAGCGCAGCGACGAGACCTTCCGCAACCGCGAGCTGCTAGCCCAGCAGCGGCTGGAGGCCCAACTGAAGCCGGTGGCCGAGACCCTGGCCAAGTTCGAGGCCCAGGTTCAGGCGGTGGAGAAGAACCGCGCCGAGGAGACCGGCGGGCTGAAGGCTCAGATCGCGGCCCTGATGGAGGCGTCCACCGCAACTCAGGCCGAGGCTCGCAAGCTGTCGGCAGCCCTGCGCCGGGGCGCCGGGGTCCAGGGCCGCTGGGGTGAACAGACCCTGCGCAACGTGCTGGAGGCGGCCGGCCTGAACAGCCGCTTCGACTTCGAGGAGCAGTTCAGCGTCGATACCGAGGAAGGCCGCCGCCGGCCCGACGTGAAGGTACGCATGCCCGGCGGCGGGGTGTTCGTCATCGACGCCAAGTGCTCGCTCAACGCCTTCCTGGAAGCCCAGGAGCTCGCTGACGAGTCCCTGCGCGAGGCCGCCTTCGTGCGCCACGCCGCCAGCGTCCGCACCCACATGACCGGGCTGTCCGCCAAGGCCTATTGGGACCAGTTCGCAGGCGAGGGCTCGCCCGACTTCGTGGCCATGTTCGTGCCCGGCGACGGTTTCCTGGCAGCGGCGCTGGACCGCCTGCCGGACCTGATGACCGAGGCCATGGAGAAGAAGGTGGTCATCGTCACCCCGACCACCTTGTTCGCCCTGTGCAAGGCGGTGGCCTATGGCTGGCGGGTCGAGGAACAGGCCAAGAACGCCGCCGACATCGTCAAGGTCGGGCGCGAGCTCTACAAGCGCATCGCCGTCATGGGCGCGCACGCCGGTTCGGTGGGCAAGGCGCTGGAAGCGGCGGTGGGCAAGTACAACCAGTTCGTCGGCTCGCTTGAAAGCCAGGTCCTGACCCAGGCCCGGCGGTTCGAGGAGCTGTCCGTCGACCACGAAGGCAAGGAAATCGCCGAACTGGTCCCGGTCGAGGGCTCCGTCCGCCCCCTGGTGAAGCTGGCGTCGCCTGCGGCGGAATAGTCCCGAAAACCCCGGAAATCTTGACCTTCGGCCGTATCGCGCCTACCTCCCGCCCATGGCTATCCGTCGCATCCTCACCGTGGACAACGCCGCCGACACGGCGGTTCTCAAGCAAGTCTCCACCCCCGTCGAGGGCGTGGATGACGAACTGCGTGCGTTGATGGACGACATGCTGGAGACCATGTACGCCGCGCCGGGCATCGGCCTTGCCGCCGTGCAGATCGGCGTCCCCAAGCGCGTCATCGTCATGGACCTGGGCTCGGGCGAAGAGAAGGCTCCGCGCTACTTCGTGAACCCGGAAATCCTGACCACGTCGGAAGACACCCTCCCCTATGAGGAAGGTTGCCTGTCGATCCCGGAATATTATGACGAGGTCGAGCGCCCGGCGAAGGTCACGCTGCGCTACCTGAACTATCACGGCGAGCAAATCGAGGAAGAGGCCGAGGGCCTGTTCGCCGTCTGCATCCAGCACGAGATGGACCACCTGGAAGGCGTGCTGTTTATCGACCACCTGTCGCGCCTGCGCCGCGACCGGGCCATCACCAAGGTCAAGAAAGTGATGCGCGCCGCCTGAGGCACGCGCGAGGATGACCATGAACCTCCACGCCCTCGCCATTCCGACCTTCAACCAGATGCTGCGCGCTCTGTCCGGCCAGCTCGACAAGGGCGCGGCCTTCGCGGGCGAGAACGGCTCGTCGCTGTTCGAGGCGCGACTAGCGCCGGACATGTATCCCCTGGCCGACCAGGTCCGTTACGCCTGCTATCAGGCCGCCGACGCGGTCGCCCGTCTGTCAGGCCAGCCCTCGCGAGAACGCGTCGAGATCACGCCGACCTTAGACGCCCTAAAGGCGAGGATCGACGAGACACTCGCCTTCCTGGCGACGACGCCCGAGGCGGCCTTCGTCGGCGCGGACGAACGCGCCATCGAACTGGCCCTGCCCAACGGCATGGTGCTGGACATGACCGGCGAGCAGTTCCTGCGCGACTGGGCGTTGCCGCAGTTCTACTTTCACCTGATGACCGCCTACGCCGTCATGCGGCAGGCAGGCGTTCCGCTGGGCAAGCCGGACTATGTCCCGCACGCTCTGGCCTATCTGCGGCCAGGAACCCTGCCCGGAGCGGCCTAGCGCGGCTTGGTCTCTTCCCTACCGTCTGTGGCGCGCTTGACGTCGTCGGCGGCCTCGTTCGTCTCACGCTTGATATCGGAGCCCAGCTCCTTGCCCTCGCGGCGGGCGTCGGCGGAGGCGTCCTTGAGGGCGTCGCCCGCTTCGGAGGCGGTTTCCTTCAAGGCCTGACCGCTGTCCTGGGCGGCTTCCTTGATCGCATTGCCGGCGTCCTTCACGTCCGGATCGTTCTTGATGTCGCTGGCGGCCTCACGGACTTCCGAGGCGGCGCTGTCGGCGCCGTCCTTGATGTCGGCCCGCTGCTCCTGCGAGCAGGCGGCGACGGACAGGGCTGCGACGGCCGTGGCGGCGAGCAGGATGGAACGCATGGTGAAGCTCTCCTCTGTTGCGGCGTCTAACGTAGGCATGGCGAGGACGGTTCCGGACCGCTAAACCACGCCCATGCGTCTTGCTTTCCTCGGCACCCCCGAATTCGCGGTCCAGAGCCTGGCCGAACTGGTCTCGGCCGGCCATGAGATCGTCCGCGTCTTCTCCCAGCCGCCCCGCCCGCGTGGTCGAGGTCAGGCGCTGAAGCCCTCACCGGTCCACGCCTTCGCCGAAACCCTGGGCCTGGAGGTGCGCACGCCCGCCTCCATGAAGACGGCGGAGGAGATCGAGGCGTTCAAGGCGCTGGATCTGGACGCCGCCGTGGTGGTGGCCTTTGGCCAGATCCTGGTCACCGACGTGCTGGAGGCGCCGCGCCTGGGCTGCTTCAACCTCCACGCCTCCCTGCTGCCGCGTTGGCGCGGGGCCGCCCCGATCCAGCGGGCGATCATGGCCGGCGACGCCCTGACCGGCGTGCAGGTCATGCGCATGAGCGAGGGTCTGGATGAAGGCCCGATCCTACTGTCGGAGACGGTGCGCATCGACACCCTGGACACCGCCGCCACCCTGTCCGAGCGCCTGGCCCAGGTGGGCGCGCAACTGCTGCCCCGCGCCTTGGCCGCGATCGAGCGTGGGGGGGCGGCCGGCACGCCGCAGAGCGAGGATGGCGTCACCTACGCCCGCAAGATCAAGTCGGAGGAGGCCCGCATCGACTGGACGCGCCCGGCCGACGAGATCGACCGTCGTATCCGCGGCCTGTCCCCCTTCCCCGGAGCCTGGTTCGAGGGGCCGGACGGCGCGCGGGTGAAGGCCCTGCTGTCGCGCTTGGAGGACGGCGACGGCGCGCCGGGGACAACCCTGGACGACCGGCTGCTGATCGCTTGCGGCGACGGGGCGGTGCGCCTGCTGACCGTCCAACGCGAGGGCAAGGGCGCCCAGAACGCCGACGTGTTCCTCAACGGCTATCCCGTCCCCGCCGGGACGACGGTCGGCTAGGTCACCGGAAGAAGTCGAACTCCTTGCCTAGGATATTCCAAAGCTCGAACGCGCTCTTTCGGTCGAGCTGGAATGTCTGGCTTAACTTTCCTGGGTTGACCCGATCGTCGGAGCCATAGGTGTCGATCTGGACGAGGGCCTGACCATCCCGGGTCTCGGACTTGTACCGAGCGACGACCTGAGTCTTCTGGAGCTTCACACCAGGGCTGTCATGGCGCGCGAACCGCGTGATCAGTGGCATCCTAAACCTTTCACCGAGTAAGCTTGGACGATGCCCCGCTACCGCCTTCTCGTCGAGTATGACGGCCGCCCCTATCGCGGGCTTCAGGCCCAGGGCGACCTGCCGTCGGTGCAGGGCTCAATCGAGCGGGCGGTGAAGGCGTTCTGCGGCGAGGACGTGCGCCTGCAGGCGGCCGGCCGCACCGACACCGGCGTCCACGCCACGGGCCAAGTGGTTCACATCGACCTGGAGAAGGACTGGAAGCCGGAGGTCGTCCGCGACGCCCTGAACGCGCACCTCGTTCCCGAGCCGGTGGCCATCGTCGAGGCGACGCTGGCGGTGGGCGACTGGCACGCCCGTTTCTCGGCGACCGAGCGGCGTTACCAGTACCGCATCCTCAACCGCAAAGCGCCGCCGGCCCTGGACCAGGGCCGGGTTTGGCTGGTGAAGAAGCCCATCGACGCGGCGGCCATGCACGCCGCCGGCCAAGCCCTGGTCGGACATCACGACTTCACCACCTTCCGCGACATGCAGTGCCAGGCGAAATCGCCGATGAAGACCCTGGATCTGGTGAAGGTCTATCGCGAGGGCGAAATGGTGCTGGCCGAATTCGCGTCCCGCTCCTTCCTGCATCGGCAGGTGCGGTCGATGGTCGGCACCCTGGTCGAGGTCGGCGTCGGCCGCTGGACCGCCGACGACCTGAAGGCTGCGCTGGAAGCCCGCGACCGCCGGGCCTGCGGTCCCGTGGCGCCGGCGGACGGGCTCTACTTCACGGGCGTAGATTACGCCGAAAACGCCGCAAAATAGCGCGCGATCAGGCGCTCATAGACCTTCGTCAGGGCCTCGATCTCGGTGACCGGGGCCCTTTCGTCGATCTGGTGCATGGTCGTGCCGACCAGGCCCATCTCCACCACTGGGCACAAGCTTCGAATGAACCGGGCGTCGGAGGTGCCGCCGCTGGTGGAACGTTCCGGCGCATGGCCGGTGACGTCCTCAAAGGCGCCGGCGGCCACGTCCACGAAGGGGCCGGGCTCAGTCAGGAAGGCCTCGCCGCTGACCAGGGGATCGAGCGTCACTGTTCCTTTGAAGCCCTCGCCCGCCCCGGCGCATTCGGCTTGCAGCCACTCGGTGAGCGAAGCGCCCGTGTGGTTGGGGTTGAAGCGGATGTTCAGGCGGGCCTTGGCCACCGCGGGGATCACGTTCGTCGCCGCATTGCCCACGTCGATGGTGGTGACCTCGAGGTTCGAGGGCTGGAAGTCCTGATACCCCTCGTCCAGCACGCGGGCCTGAAGCTTGGCCAGCAGGTTCACCAGCACCGGGATGGGGTTGGCCGAGCGGTGCGGATAGGCCACGTGGCCCTGCACGCCTTCCACCGTGATCCAGGCGTTGATGCTGCCTCGGCGGCCGACCTTGATCATGTCGCCAAAGACCGTGGCGCTGGTGGGTTCCCCAACGACGCAATGATCCACGGGCTCGCCCTCGGCGATGAGGGCCTCGACCACCTTCTTGGTGCCGTCGAGGGCCACCCCCTCCTCATCCCCGGTGATCAGGAAGCTGATGGAGCCGGCGGGCTCGGGCGTGCGCGAGACGGCGGCGACGAAGGCGGCGATGGCGCTCTTCATGTCCACCGCGCCGCGGCCGATCAGCTTGCCGTCGACGATCGGCGCCTCGAAGGGGTCCTGGCTCCAAGCCGCGAGATCGCCCGTGGGCACCACGTCGGTGTGACCGGCGAAGCAGAGATTGGGCGAGGTGGTCCCGCGCCGGGCGTAGAGGTTCTCGATCTCGCCGTACTTCATGCGGCGGCAGGCGAAGCCCAGGGCTTCCAGCTTGCGCTGAAGCACGTCCATGGCCCCGGCGTCGGCGGGCGTGACGGACGGGCGGCGGATGAGTTCCTGCGCAAAGGCGACGGGATCGATGGCGGCGGTCATGGCGCCGGTTTAGGCTCCGCTTCCCTTCGGTGCAAATCAGAGTTCCCCGTGCCCAAGATCGACCTCGACGCCGCGCCTGTCTTCGATGGCACCGGCTACCCGCCGCCGTTCCACCTGCAGTGCTACGCCCGCCGCCGGCGGAAGCTGGGCGACGCGGCGGGACTGAACCAGTTCGGCGTCAACCTCATGCGCCTGCCCCACGGGCAATGGAGCAGCCAGCGCCACTGGCACACGGCCGAGGATGAGTTTGTCTGGGTGCTGGAGGGCGAGGTGGTGCTGGTCGAGGACGGGGTCGAGACCGTGCTCAGGGCCGGCGAATGCGCGGGCTTCCCCGCCGGCGCGCCCAACGGCCACCATCTGCAGAACCGCTCGGGCGAGGACGCTCTGTTGCTGGAGGTGGGCGGACGCCGGCCAGAAGCCGACGTCTGCACCTATCCCGATATCGACCTGCACCTGCCGCTGGAGGCGGAAGGCTATGTGACCAAGGACGGGCAGTCCTATGGACCGTTCGTGCAGCGGACAGACCCCTGACGGACGCCGTCCGCCGACAGTATCAGTCGCGCAGCAGCTCGTTGATGCCGGTCTTGGAGCGCGTCTGGGCGTCCACCGTCTTGACGATGACGGCGCAGTACAGACCCGGGCCGCCGTCCTTGCCCGGCAGGGAGCCCGGCACGACGACGCTGTAGGGCGGCACCTTGCCCATGTGGATCTGGCCCGTGGCGCGGTCGACGATCTTGGTCGAGGCCGACAGGAAGACGCCCATGGACAGCACCGCGCCCTGGCCGACGATCACGCCTTCGGCCACTTCCGAGCGAGCGCCGATGAAGCAGTCGTCCTCGATGATGGTCGGGTTGGCCTGCAGGGGCTCCAGTACGCCGCCGATGCCGGCGCCGCCGCTGATGTGGACGCGCTTGCCGATCTGGGCGCAGGAGCCGACCGTGGCCCAGGTGTCGACCATGGTGCTTTCATCGACATAGGCGCCGATGTTCACGAAGGACGGCATAAGGACCACGCCCTTGCCGATGAACGAGCCGCGACGGGCTACCGCGCCCGGCACCACGCGGAAGCCGGCGGCCTGGAAGTCGGCGTCGGTCCAGTCGTCGAACTTCAGCGGCACCTTGTCGAAGTACGGGCTGGGCGAACCGGTGCCCGCGCCGCCGAACAGCGGGGCGGAGGCCATGACGCGGTTGGGGTTCAGGCGGAAGGACAGCAAAACCGCCTTCTTCAGCCACTGGTGAGTGACCCATTCGCCGTCCAGCTTTTCAGCCACACGGGCCTCGCCGGCGTCCAGCAGGCCGAGGGCCTGGTCGACCGCCGTGCGTACGCCGCCGCGGGTGTCGGTGTTGAGAGTGTCGCGGACCTCCCAGGCGGCTTCGATCTCGGTTTGAAGCTCGTGGCTCATCGGGCGGTCTCCTTGATGCTGGCCCCGGCGAGGAAGCCGGCTAGGTCGGTGGTCTTGTGATGGACGAAATCGGCGATTGAGGCGGGGGCGTCGTCGCCCACCAGCACGGTGGTCATGCCGATCAGGGCGGCGGGGGCGAGGTTCTTCTCGCTGTCCTCGAAGAAGGCGGCGGCGCGCGGATCGACGCCGTGACGCTTGGTCATGCGGTCAAAGGTCCCCGGCGCGGGCTTGGGGATGTAGTCGGCCGCCTCGATATGGAAGGTGTCCTCGAACAGGTCGTCGAGCTTGAGGTGCGCGAGGACCCGTTCGGCGTGGGCCGCCGAGCCGTTGGTGAAGATCAGGCGGCGTCCCGGCAAGCGCTCCACCGCCGCGCGCAGCAGCGGGTCGGGCGCCAGACGGTCCAGGGCGACGTCGTGGACCTCGTTCAGGAAATCGGCGGGAGTGACGCCATGATGGGCCATCAGGCCCGCCAGGGTGGTGCCGTGCTCCATCCAGTAGCGCTTCTGCAACGCCCGCGCTTCGTCGCGCGGCAGACCGGTCGCCCGCGCCACGAAGTCGGTCATCCGCACCTCGATCAGGCCCATGAACTCGGTCGAGGCCGGGTACAGGGTATTGTCCAGGTCGAACAGCCAAACGTCGATGTGGGCGAGATCGGCGATCATGCGCGGATGAGCGTGCCCGCCCCGTGCTCGCTGAACAGCTCCACCAGCATCGCGTGCGGGCGGCGGCCGTCGAGGATGACGACGGCCTCCACACCCGATTCCACGGCGGCGATGGCGGTCTCCAGCTTGGGTATCATGCCGCCGGTGGCGACACCCGAAGCGATCAGGCCGCGGGCCTCGGCGACGGTGAGCTCGCGGATCAGCTCCTTGTTCTCGTCCAGCACGCCGGCCACGTCAGTCAGCAGCAACATCCGCTTGGCCCGCAAAGCGCCGGCGAGGGCGCCGGCCACGGTGTCGGCGTTGATATTGTAGGTCTCGCCCTGCTCGGACACGCCGATCGGCGCGACGACGGGAATGTAGTCCTGTTCGGAGGTGATCAGGGCCTCGATCAATTGCGGATCCACGCGGGTCGGCTCGCCCACGAAGCCGAGATCCACGACCTGTTCGATGTTGCTGTCAGGGTCCTTGCGGGTTCGGGTGGCTTTCTCGACGGTGATAAGGCGGGCGTCCTTGCCCGACAGGCCTACGCCCCGCACGTCCGCCTCGCGGCCGGCCAGGGTGATCCAGTTGGCGATCTCTTTGTTGATGGCGCCGGACAAGACCATCTCGGCCACTTCCATGGTGGCTTCGTCGGTGACGCGCAGGCCGTCGATGAAGGTCGACTTCACCCCGGCGCGGTCGAGCATGCGGCTGATCTGCGGGCCGCCGCCATGGACGACCACGGGATGCACGCCCAGGAGCTTCAGCAGCACGGCGTCGGCGGCGAAGCGCTTGGCGCTCTCTTCCTCGCCCATGGCGTGGCCGCCGTATTTGATGACCACGGTCTCGCGATCATAGATCTGGATATAGGGCAGAGCCTCGGCGAGGGTCTTGGCGCCGGCCCAGTCGGGGGTCACGGAACTGTCGGTCATTTCGGCGCTCTCCGCCCAATCGAAAGGCGCGCCTCGATAGCGGACCTTGCCCCCCCTGTCACCTTCGCCTTGCCCCTAGGCGCCGCGCGGCGAACTGCTAGCGTCCCTCGTCGGTGATTTGAGGGGTTGTTTAATGAAGCGCTTGGTGATGGCGGCGACGGTCGCGGCGATGGTTGGGAGCGCCGCACAGGCCGAAACGGTGGCCGTGACCGCCGACCGACTGCTGGACGTCGCGACCGGCCGCTATGTGGAAAAGCCCCTGATTGTGATCACCGACGGGCGCGTGACCTCGGTCGGAAACCTGGCCTCCACCACCCTGCCGGCGGGGACGCGGACCATTGATTTGGGCGCGACGACGCTGCTGCCCGGCCTTATCGACATGCACACGCACCTGGCGTCGTCGCCCAGGTACGGCGGCTACAGCAGCCTGCGGTTCACCGACAGCTTCTGGACCGTGATCGCCGTGCGCAACGGGGAGGAGACCCTGAAGGCGGGCTTCACCACCGTACGCAACGTGGGTTCCCCCAACTACGCCGACGTGGCCCTGAAGCAGGCCATTGAGGAAGGCCTCGCCCAGGGACCGCGCATCGTGCCGGCCGGCTGGTCCTTCGGCTCCACGGGCGGCCACTGCGACGAGACGTGGCTGCCGCCGTCGCTGGACGCCAAGGCCCCCCTGAACGCCGACAGTCCGGACGAGGCGCGGCGAAGCGTGCGAACGCTGAAGAAGTATGGCGCCCAGGTGATCAAGATTTGCGCCACCGGCGGGGTGTTCGACGCCGGCGCCAGCGTCGGCGCCCAGCAGATGACCTTCGAGGAAATGAAGGCCGTCGCCGACGAGGCCCACATGGACGGCATGAAGGTCGCCGCCCACGCCCACGGCGCCGAGGGCATCAAGACCGCAATCCGCGCCGGCATCGACACCATCGAGCACGCCAGCCTGGCCGACGACGAAGGGATCCGCCTCGCCAAGGAGAAGGGCGCCTGGTTCGTGATGGACATCTACAACACCGAATACACCCAGGCTGAGGGCAAGAAGAACGGCGTGGAGGAGATCTCCCTGCGCAAGGACGCCGAGATCGCCGAGGCCCAGCGCCAGACCTTCGCCCGCGCCCTGAAGGCGGGCGTGAAGATGGCTTATGGCACCGACACCGGCGTCTATCCGCACGGCGAAAACGCCAAGCAGTTCGCCATCATGGTCCGCTATGGCGCCACGCCGCTGCAGGCGATCCAGACCGCCACCCTGAACGCCGCCCAGGCGCTAGGCTGGGAGAAGGACGTGGGTCAGATCAAGGCCGGCGCCTGGGGCGACCTGATCGCCGTCGCGGGTGATCCGCTGAAGGACGTCACCGTGCTGGAGAAGCCCGTGGCGGTGATCAAGGGCGGGGTCGTGGTGAAGGGGCCGAACTGACCCCCGCTTGACCCGGATCAAGGCGCGGCGACGCCCCACCGCCTAGACGGAAGCCATGAAAACCAAAGTTTGCGCTCTCGCCTTGGGCCTGCTCGTCGCCTCCCCCGCCCTGGCGACCGAGGCGGACGCCGTCGTGACCGAGCTTACCGCGCTGTGCGCCAGGTCCGTCGATCTGGCGGGGCTGCGCGACGACATGGACGAGAAGATCGCCTCCATCGTCAATCAGGTGACGGAGCGCATCACGCCCTACGCCGAGGACGAGAAGAGCGTCGAGGCCTACAAGACCGCCCTGGCACTGGCCCTGGACGGCGGCAAGGCGGTGGTCATCCAGCGGGTGATCGAGACCTGCGCCGTGACCTTCACCGCCGAAGAGCTGAACGGCATCAACGCCTTCTACGTCTCCCCCGCCGGCAAGGCCTGGCTGGAGAAGGGCCGCAAGATCATGGCGCCCGCCATGGAGAGCGCCATCGCCGAGGTCCAGCCGCAGATCGAGGCGGAGATGCAGGTTCGGTTCTGCGCGGCCATCGGCGGCTGCACGCCGCCGGAGCCGGAACCGCGTGTTCCCGGGAAGAAGACTTAAGCCTTTACGGCTGGACGCCGCAGATGGTCATGATCTCGGCGCGGAGCTCTGGGATGCCGACGCCCTTTTCGGACGAGGTGATCAGGACGCGCGGGAAGGCGGCCGGGCGCTTGGCGATGGCCTTGAGGGTCTTTTCAGCGGCGGCCTGGGCCTCGTGCGGCTTCAGCTTGTCCATCTTGGTCAGGACGATTTGGTAGGACACCGCCGCCTTGTCGAGGGCGTCCATCGGCTCGTTGTCCACGGCCTTCAGACCATGGCGGCTGTCGATCAGCAGATAAACGCGCTTGAGGGCCGGACGGCCGCGCAGGTAGTCGCGGCCGAGGTTCTGGAACTTCTTCACCTCGGTCTTGGCCGCGCGCGCCCAGCCATAACCGGGAAGGTCGACCAGGCGCAGCTTGTCGTCAGTGACGAAGAAGTTCACCTCGCGCGTGCGGCCGGGTTCATTCGACGCCCGGGCCAGATATTTCTGGCCGACGATAGCGTTGATCAGACTGGACTTGCCCACGTTGGAGCGGCCGGCGAAGGCCACTTCCGGCAGGTCGTCAGGCGGCAGGCCGTCCATGTTGACGGCGCCCATGAGGAAGACCGAGGGGCGGGCGAACAGCAGCCGCCCGGCCTCCAGTTGCTCGTCGTCGAAGAGCGCGTCGCTCAAGATCAGGCCGCCTTGGGTTTCTTGCCGGACAGTCGGCCGATGATGTCGTCGATCGGATTATCCACCTTGTAGCGGCGGAAAATCACGTACTGCTGGGCGATCGTGAGCAGGTTCGACCACGTGTAGTAGATGATCAGACCGACCGCGAACTGCGACAGCATGAAGGTGAAGATGATCGGCATATAGGCGAAGATCTTGCGCTGGACCGGATCGGCCGGCGGCGGGTTCATCGCCTGGCTCAGCCACATCGACACGCCATAGGCGATGCCCCAGACGCCCAGGTGCAGCGGGCCGTTCAGCAGGCCGCCGATCACCGGAATCGCCGCCGGATCATAGGGAATGACGCCGAACAGGTTCCAGATCGTCGACGGATCGCGCGAGGACAGGTCCTTGATCCAGCCGAAGAACGGCGCGTGGCGCATCTCGATGGTGACGGTCAGCACCTTGAACAGGGCGTAGAAGACCGGGATCTGCACCAGCATCGGCAGGCAGCCCATGAACGGGTTGACCTTCTCGCGCTGGTAGAGGGCCATCATCTCCTGCTGCTGCTTGGCCGGATCGTCCTTGAAGCGAGCGCGGAGGTCTTCGACCTGGGGCGCCACCTTCTTCATCTTGGCCAGGGACTCGTAGCTCTTGTCCGCCAGCGGGTAGAACAGCAGCTTCACCAGAACCGTCAGGGCCAGGATGGCGAGACCGAAGTTGCCGACCTGCTTGAAGACGAACTCCAGCACCAGGAAGATCGGGCGGGTGAAGAACCAGAAGTTGCCCCAGTCGACCGCCATGTCGAAGCGGGGGACCCCCAGCGCCTTCTCATATTCGCGCAGGACCGGCACGGTCTTGGCGCCGGCGAACAGACGGCTGGTCTCGGTGATCGAGCCGCCCGGCTGCACGGTGCGGGCCGAGCCTAGCCAGTTGGCGTCATAGATGTCGGAGCCGGCGACCGGGGTGACGCGGAACTGACCCTTGATGGTTTCGGTCTGGGACGGGATCAGGGCCGCCAGCCAGTACTTGTCGTTGATGCCGATCCAGCCGCCCTTAGAGGCGAAGGACTGCTCCGGCTCCTTCTTCCACTTCTTGTACTTGGCTTCGTGCAGGTCGGGCTTGTCCGTGCCCAGCATGGCGATGCCGCCTTCGTGGACGATCTGGTTGGTTCCCAGATGCTCCGGCACGCCCTGACGCTGGACCGAGGCGTAGGGGGTCAGGCTGACCGGCGCGCCGCCCGTGTTGCGCACGGTGTCGCTCACCGTGAACATGAACTTGTCGTCCACCTCGATCCGGCGGCTGAACTGCAGGCCCTGGCCGTTGTCGTAGGTCAGGACGACCGGACGGCCTGGCGCCAGCTTGTCGCCCTGGGCCACCGTCCAGACGGTGTTGGGACCCGGCAGGCCCGGCAGGTTCTGACCGACCCAGCCGAAGTCGGCGAAGTAGGCGTGGTCCGCCCCCTCGGGGCGGAACAGCTCAACGGGCGGCGAGTTGCGGACGATCGCCTCGCGGTACTGGGTCAGATACAGGTCGTCGATCCGGGCGCCCTTCAGCGCCACCGAGCCCTTCAGGGCCGGGGTGTCGATGACGACGCGCGGGCTGCCGGCGGCGGCTTGGGCGCGGTTCACGCGCTGGGCCGGGGCCGAGGCGTTGGGACCCAGCGGCCCGGCGTTGGAGCCCTTCTGCGACTGCTCGACGGCCGCGCGGGCGCGCTGCTCCGCCTGGCGCTTCTTGGTCGCCGGCTCCAGCACGAAGAACTGGTAGGCGATGAAGATGACGGCCGCGCACACGACGAAGATGATCGTATTGCGGGAGGAGTCGTTGTTCATTCTGGGCCTTGGAAGCGGGAAAGGAGCCAACGGCTCATATAGGGGCGTCTTGGCCCTTAGCGGGCGCGCGTTCGGCCGCGAGGCTTATCAGCGCGCTTTTCACGTCGTCAAGCAAACGCGGCCAGGACCGCGTCGCCGTGCCGCCCCTGGCGACGAACACATAGTCGCATCCGGGCTTGCCCAGCTCGGGCAACAGCAGGCGGGCGGCCTCGCGCAGACGGCGCTTGCAGCGGTTGCGCACCACCGCCCCGCCGACCTTGCGCGTGGCGGTGAAGCCGGCGTGGACAACGGGATCGCCGTCGTTTCGGGGCAGCATCTGGACCATCACCGCGCCGCGCGCCAGGTACGGGCCTTTGGCGGCCGCCAGGAACTGGGGCCGGACCTTCATGCGCTCGATGGTCAGGGATTGGATCATGGGTCCTGAAACGACAATCGCCCCGCCGACAGGATCGACGGGGCGAGAGATGTCTTCAAGTTCCAAGTCGGCCATGAGGCCGGACGTGGATTAGGCCGTCAGGCGCTTGCGGCCCTTGGCGCGACGACGCGCGACGACCTTTTGACCATTCTTGGTGGCCATGCGCGCGCGGTAGCCGTGACGGCGCTTGCGCACGAGTCGGGACGGCTGGAAGGTCCGCTTCACGATGTGGCTCCGAAATTGAGTTTCACGCCGGGAGAAGCCCCGTCGCGAGTGAGCGGCGGTGGATAAGGGAAGGCCGCCAGCCTGTCAACTTGAGTCTGCCCCCGCTCGGGGTTTGAGTGGGGCCTAACCCATGAATCTCTATCGCTTCTTGCCCAGTTCGGCGGCGATATCCTTGGTCAGGCGGCCGACCTTGCGGTGCGCGGCGGTGATCTGGTCGCGGGTCACGCCCCAGCGCTTCATCCAGTATTCAACGGCCTGGCGCTCAGACAGGTCGAGGCGCTCCTTGTCGATGAAGCCGCGCTTGTCCTTCAGTCCCGCCATGTCGGCCTCCCCGCGCCCCTGGCGAAGCGCCGACGCGGGGTCAGAATAGGCGCAAGCCGGTTCGGAGCCTAGAGATCAGGGCGGATGACGGCCTTGCCCACCACCCGGCGGTCCGCCAGCAGGTCGAAGGCTTCCCGCCAGCGGTCCAGCCGCAGTTCGGCGTGGACGCGGGGTCGGATGCGCCCCTCCTCCGCCAGACGCCAGACCGATTCTCGGTCCTGCGCGCCCCGCTCGGGGAACTGGCGGCCATACTCCCCGGCCCGAACGCCCAGGACCGAAAAGCCCTTGATCAGGGGGATATTGGCGTCGACGGTCGGTATGCGGCCGGATGTGAAGCCCACCACCAGCAGTCGACCGTCGAAGGCGATGCAGCGGCAGCTTTCGTCGAACACGTCGCCGCCGACCGGGTCGTAGATGACGTCGGCCCCGCGCCCGCCGGTGATCTCTTTCACCTGCTCCCGAAAGCCGCCGGTGACGTTCACCACCGCGTCAGGCGCGTATTCGTCCTGGAGAATCGCCAATTTCTCATCTGATGCGGAGGCGGCGATCACTCGTGCGCCAAGGGCCTTGGCCAGATCCACGGCGGCGAGACCGACGCCGCCGGCCCCGCCGTGGACCAGCACCCACTCGCCCGGCTCCAGTCGCGCGCGGCGCACCAGGGACACCCAGGCCGTTAGATAGGCCGCTCCATAGGCGGCGGCCTGGGCGAAGGACAGACGCCGCGGTTTGGGCTTCAGGCTGGCGGCGGGCAGAACGGCGAACTCGGCGAAGCCGCCCAGGCGCGCGCCGCCCACGACCGCATCGCCGATCTCGAACGAATCGACGCCCTCGCCCAGGGCCGCCACCTCTCCGGCGATATCCAGGCCCGGCGTGAACGGCAGGGCCGGTTTGAGCTGATAATCGCCCCGCGTCATCAGCAGGTCGGGGAAGTTGACGCTGGCGGCGCGGACGCGGACCAGGACCTCTCCCGTGCCAGGCTGCGGCGTCGAAACTTCGCGCACCGCGCAGCCGGCGTAGTCCGAACCCAGGCTTTCGACGACCAGGGCGCGCATGCCCTTAGTCCGAGCGGCCGTCATAGGCCTCGCGGACGAGGTCTGCGATCTCGCGACAGGCGGCGTCGGCGGCGGGCACGGCGCCGGTGAAGGCGGTGAACCCGTGGGCCAGACTGTCGTAGCAGCGATAGACCGTGGGAACATTCGAGGCCTTCAGCGCCTTGGCGTAAGCCTCGCCTTGATCCACCAGGGGATCGAAGCCGGCGGTGACCACCACGGCGGGCGCCAAGCCGGACAGGTCCTGGGTCACGTTAGGCGACAGGCGCGGGTCGGCGGGGCTGGCGTCAGGACCGATATAGTGGCCCATGAACCAGTCCATGATCGGCCGCGACAGCGGATAGGCGTCGGCATAGGTGGTCATGGACTGGGTTTCACTGGCCACGTCCACGGCCGGGTAGATCAGCAACTGCAGGGCGGGCTGCGGCTCGCCGGCGCGCTTCATATCCTGGGCGATGATGGCGGCGAAGTTGCCGCCCATGGAGTCGCCGCCGATGGCCGCGACGCCAGTCGGCGCGCCGAACCGGTCGGCGTTGTCCCGCGCCCAGCGATAGGCGGCCAGCACATCTTCCAGCCCGGTCGGGAAGCGATGGTCGGGAGCCAGGCGGTAATCCACCGAGATCACCGCACAGCGCGCGCGCCGGGCGATGATCGAGCAGAAGGCGTTGCAGGTCTCCAGATCGCCGATCACCCCGCCGCCGAAGTGGGCGAAGACCATGATGGGCGCCGAAGGGTCCTGGTCCTCGGGTCGGTACGCCCGCAGGGGAATTGCGCCTGCCGGCCCGTCGATGGACAGGGCCTCGGTGCGCACGCCCGGCTCCAGCGGGCCGGACACCGCCGTCAGGGCGCGGGCGCTGCCGGCGCGCGCCTCTTCCGGCGACAGGGTGGTCATCGACGGCAGCTTGCGCGCCGCGTGGGCGAAAAACTGGAAGCGCGGATCCAGCGTGCGGCCACCCCGCCAGACCACGCCGCCCCCCGACATCGCCCGCAGGATCGGCGTCGGAAGGGACAGGATGGTCCTGAGGATCAGTTTCTGGACGTCAGCCATGATCGACCTCTAGTCGGCGTACAGGCGTGGCAGTGCGGCGACCCCGCCCATGATCATGCCGACCGCGAAGTCGGCGGCGGCGCGGGTGTCGAGGGGGCGGCGCTGCAGCATGCGTTCGCCGATCTCGCGGGAGATGGCGATGCAGGCCACGGCCAGATAATCGGGGTCCACGCGCGGGGCGTCGCCGCGCTCCATCACCTCGGCCAGGGCGTCGCGGATCTCGTCGAACACCGCCGCCATCTCGGGCGTCTGGACGTGGGTGTGAGGCTGGCGCTCGCCGGCCGGACGGCGGGCCTGCCAGTTTTCGTGCTCGTCAGCGAGAAAGTCGAAATAGGCCTGTATGGCGCCGCGGACGTAAGTTTCGAACCCGTCCGCGGTCTCGTAGGCGGCGCGGAGCAGCGGGCGAAAACGGCGCGCCCCATCGTCGGCCAGGGCCTCGAACACCTCCTCCTTGGAGCGGTAGTAGTTGTAGAAGGCTCCCACCGACAGGCCTGTGCGGCGGATGATGTCGCGCACCGTGGCGCTTTCGTAGCCTAGCTCTCCGAACACCTCGCGGGCGGCGTCGAGGATGGAGCGACGGTTGGCCGCCTTGGTCTGTTCACGCTTGCCGACGGGCAGATAGGCGACTTGTGACATCGTGCGCTTCAGGCGCGGCTCGAATCTGACGCCGCGTCACGATCAGAGCCTCAATCGGCGCCAAGGCGCAAGCATTCAGCGTCCGGGGCGAACCGACGACACCCGACTGCGTAGGACGCCGAGGTTGCGCACCTCGCCCTCCACGGTCTGGCAGCGACTGCCGTAATTGTCGTCCTCGCAGACGCTCCACAGACCGACGGCGCGGGCGCTCATGGCCTTGTCGTTGAAGGATTGCTTGGCCAAACGCCCCGACTTGCGGGTCAGCGCCAAGGTCTCGCCCTGGAAATCCGGCAGCGAATAGAGCGTCAGGACCGGCGCGACCTTGGCCGGCTTGGGCTGGCCCGAACCGCGCACGAAGGCGGCGGACGACAGGGTCGGCAGGCCGGCGGCGGCCAGATCGGGGATGTCGGCGGAAACCACCTCGCACTTGCCGCGCAGGCGGGAGTCCTCGCACAGGCGCCACTGGCCGACGATCCGGGCGCTCTTGGCTCGGTCGTTCATGTGCAGGCGGGTCAGGTTGCTTTCGGCGGTGCGGATGGTCACCGCGCGGCCGGTGTAGTGCGGCCCCTCGAACAGGACGAGGCGGCGCTCTTCCTTCTGCGGGAAAAGGCGGCCGGGGATGGCGCCGATATCCGGCAGGTTCGGCTTGGGCAGGGCGTGGGCGGACGGGGCGGCGAGAGCCAGCAGGCCGGCGGCGAGGATCAGACGCTTCATCGGCGCGCTCCTGAGAAAATACGCGGGGCGCTGACAAATGCGCCATCGCCGGTCTGTCGCGCCGAACAGACCGGCGGTCAAGCGCAGCTTATCGGCCCAGCGGACGGGCCGAGGTGATCAGCCGGTTCATGCCCACGATGCCCAGGTCGCCGAAATCACCCGCCAGCATCTCGCAGCGGCGGCCGAAATCGCGATCCTCGCACACCTGCCAGCGGCCGATGGCGCGAGCGCTCACGGCCCGGTCGTTGAAGCCGCGGCTGGACAGGTTGCCGACCGTGTCGAACACCTCGACACGCTGGCCGCGGAAGTTCGGCTCGCTGAACAGGATCAGCATCGGCGGATCGCCGGGTCGAGGGCCGGCGCCGGGGAAGCCGGGACCGCCAGGGCCGGGACCAGGGCCATCGCCGGGACCGGGGCGGCCGTTCTCGACCCAGGCGGCGGAGGACACCTTACGATCCATGCCGAACGCGCCGAGGTTGGCCACGTCGCGGTCCACCACCTCGCAGCGGCTGCGGTAGTCGCGATCCTCGCAAAGACGCCAGACGCCGCTGACACGCGCGCTGCCGGCGCGGTCGTTGAAACCCGTGTCGGCCAGGTTGCGGACACTGCCTGTGAAGGTGATGGAGCGGCCCCGGAAGTTCGGGCGTTCGAACAGTGTCAGGCTCGGCCTCTCCCAGCGGTCGGGACGGTCAGGGCGGCCCGGCCGCCACTGGGCCGCAGCCGGCAGGGCCACGGCCATGGCGGCCGCGACGAGGATCAGACGGTTCATGGCTTTCATTCGTAGGTATCCGGCTTTCAATCCAGCGCCTTGATCAGGGCCTGTGCGGCGGCGGGCGCGCGCACCTTTCCTTCGTGGATGAAGAACGCGAACACGTCCCTCGGTTCCCGTGCAGCTTCTTGCGTCGAGACGCGGTGCAGGTCGTCGGGCGCGCCGCCGCTGGCGTAGGTCTCGAACCGTTCGGCCCAGCGCTTGATCTCCGCCGGCTTGTAGGCGGTCGGAACCTCATCCACCCCGGTCATCAGACGAGCGTAAACAAAGCTGGAGGTCACATCAGGGATCATCGGGAAGGTCTCATGATCCGCCAGGCAGATGGCGACGTCGTGCTTTCGGCAAAGGGCGACGAACTCGGGGCTGGAGAAGCTGTCGTGTCGCACCTCCATCACATGGCGCAGGGCCAGGCCGTCCTGCTTGCGTGGCAGCAATTTCAAGAAAGCCTCGAAATCGTCCGGGTCGAACTTCTTGGTGGCCATGAACTGCCAGACGATGGGCCCCAGTCGGTCGCCCAGTTCGGTGATGCCCTGGGTGACGAACTTCTCGATGGAATCCCCAGCCTCAGCCAGAACCCGGCGGTTGGTGCAATAGCGTGAGGCCTTGGCGGAGAAGACGAACCCCTCGGGAGTATCGTCACGCCACTTGGCGAAGGTCGCCGGCTTCTGGCTGGAATAGTAGGTGGAGTTGATCTCAATCGCCGTCAGGTGGCGGCTGGCGTAGGCCAGCTCGTCCTTCTGCTTCAGGTCGTCGGGATAGAAGGTCCCGCGCCACGGCTCGAAGATCCAGCCGCCGATGCCGGCGCGAACTTTACCCTGGGACATGGCGACCTCCGTAAATGCGCCGCCAATTCAGCACTACGAACGCTGCTTCGCCAGCCCCGCCCGTTCAGTACTTCACGGACACCCGAAGACCGGGATTCTTGAGCTGCGGCCGCACTTCCACCGCGCCGACATTGCGCGCCGCGGCCAGGACGGTCGGGCTCCAGCTCAGCCGGTAGCGGACGAGATAGCCATCGTGGTCCGAAAGCCGCGCTTTCAGGCCGTCGTGGCCGAACAGGGTGTCGATGCGGATCGGGCGGACGTCGATCGCCCCCTTACTGACGAAAGCCTGGAGGTCCTGCGATTTCAACCAGGGCTGCTCCACGGGGGCCTGCCCCTCGCACGCGGCCGCGGCCTGGCTGCAGAACTCGCTGACCACCTGGTATGGCCGCGCCGAGGCGCGCCACCCATAGCGGTCGGGAGCGTTCTTGACGTTGAAGTCGCCGCCGACCAGCAGCGGGCGCTCGGCCGTCCAATTGGCCTTGATAAAGTCCAGCAGCTCATCGGTCTGCAGCCGGTGGGCTTGCAAGGAGCGTTCGGTCGGGACCTTCGCCGCCTTGCGCGAGTTCATGTGGGTGTTGACGATGTCGATCTCCCCCGGTCCGCCGGGCAGGGAGAGGCGCACCATCATCACGCCCTTGTTGGCCAGGCAGTCGAAGCCCGCGCAGTAGCGATAAGGCGCGTTGCGGACGTCGAGGATCGGCAGTTCGCTGAGCACATGCAGGCCCGCGCCGGTCAGCTTTCCCCATCCCTCGCCTGAGCGCAGGTAGCGGATCGGCCGGAACAGCTTGCCATCCTCCGGCGCGGGCCCGGCGGCCCGTTCAGCGCGGCCCGGACCACGGGCCCAATGGGCGTAGCCGCTGGCCGCCACCAGGTCCTCGATCTCGTCGCGGAAGCCTTCCTGAATCAGGACCACGTCGGGCTGGCGCCCCTCCCGGCGAAGCAGCGCCAGCTCCTCGCCGATCTCGCGCAGGGCCTGGGCCCGCCCCTTGGCGATCGGCCAGGGCAAGCCTTTCACGTTGTAGGTGAGCACGCTGATCTCCGTGCTCTGGTCGTCCGCCGTCGCCGCCAACGCCGCTGCGGGCGTGACGGGGGTCGATAGAATGGAAGGTGTTTCGTTGGGGATCGCCGCGGAGGCCGCTGTCAAAGCCGCCGCCATGGTCGCAGACGTCAGATAAGCCATAAGCCGCTCCTAGACGTGCGAACCGCTTTGCTTGATCGCCTTGAAACTCATGGGGCGACCACGGTCCGCGTTGTTCAGACGCAGCCGGATGTCTGTTGATCTATTCCCGGCGCCGCCTCTCTCCACGGGTTCGATGACGCCGTTATGAAGAGGGGGCGAAAGTTCCGTGGGGGTTTGTGACAGCCAGCGTCACAAACCCCGGCCGCCCGGAACTAGTCGTCCAGGCGTTCGCGGACGATCTTGCCGGCGGCGTCCACGTCCAGCTCCATGCGACGGCCGTCACGGGCGATGGCCTCGATGTCGAAGCCGGCGCGATCGCGATCCATCTCAAGGATGGCGTACCCCTGGGCCTCCACGCGTTCGGCGGCGACGGAGAATTTGGCTCCAGCCTGGGCAGGAGACGTCTGGGCGATGGCGGCGGCGCCGCCGCCGACGATAACGGCCGCGCCGGCGGCCAGGATGATGTTGCGGGTCTTGAAGGTCATGGGTTCGCCTTTCGTGATTGAACGAGACGAGACTGCGCACCGCCGCCTGACGCCCCGCCGGTCTTGGCCGTCAGCCACGCGTCAGGTTTGATGGGGCAGAGCAATCCCATGCGCGTCCCACGCCTTTTCTTTCTGGCCCTAGCGGCCCTTCTCAGCCTGGGCTCTCCCACCCTGGCCGGCGACTCCGATCATGAGCGCGCCCGCAAGGCCGTGGCCAAGGGCGAGGCGCTGCCCTTGGACGTCATGCTGCAACATCTAGCCAAGGTCGCGCCGGGACAGGTCATCGAGGTGGACTTCGAGCGTGAACGCGGCCGCTGGGTCTATGAGTTCAAGGTTCTGCAGCCCGACGGGGCTATCCGCGAGGTTGAGATGGACGCCAAGACCGCCAAGGTCCTGGAAATCGAGATCGAGCGACCGTGAGGGTTCTCGTCGTAGAGGATGACGCCGTCCTGCGCACCGATCTGGCCCAGGCGCTGACCTCCAGCGGCTTCGCCGTGGAGGCCGCCGAGGACGGCGAGACGGCCTGGTTTCTGGGCGACACCGAGACCTTTGACGCCGTGGTGCTGGATCTGGGCCTGCCCATCCGCGATGGACTAAGCGTGCTCAAGCTATGGCGCGGAGCCGGGAACCGCACGCCGGTCATCGTGCTGAGCGCACGTGGATCTTGGATGGAACGAGTGGAAGGCATCGACGCTGGCGCCGACGACTATCTGGCCAAGCCGTTCGAGATGGTGGAGCTGGTCTCGCGCCTGCGCGCCCTCACCCGTCGGGCGGCGGGCCAGGCGGCGGCCGTCCTGATCCGGGGCCCGCTGGTGATCGATACGCGTCGCATGTCCGTGGCGATCAGCGGCAAGGCGCTGGACCTGTCGCCCCTGGAATACCGGCTGCTCCACTACCTCGCCCACCATGCCGAGCGGATCGTGCCGCCAGGCGAACTGGCGGAGCATGTCTATGGCGACGCCGACGCGCGCGATCCCAACGCCCTGGAGGCGCTCATCGCCCGCCTCAGGCGCAAGACCGGACCCAAGGTGATCGAGACCCGGCGCGGCTTCGGCTATGGCCTGGCGACCGACGCATGAAGGGCGGATCCCTGCGCCTTCGACTTCTGGCCATGGCCGGCGCGACCATCGCCTCGGCCCTGTTCGTGGCTTTCATCGCCCTTTCGGCCATGTTCGAGCAGCATGTGCAGCGCCGCTATGGCGAGCAGCTGGACATGCACATCCAGAGCCTGGCCGCCCGCCTGACCCTGTCGCCTGACCGTCAGCTAGCCCTGTCGCGACCCTTGAGCGATACCCGGTTCAACCAACCGCTCAGCGGCGTTTACTGGGCCGTGACCGATCCGGCGGATGGGCGGCAGCTGCGCTCTCGCTCCCTGTGGGATCGTCAATTGCCGCCGCCGGGCGCGGAGACCGAAACCGGCGCGCCCCGTCGGGAAGCCGGACTGCTGATCGCGGAGCGTCGGGTTCGCCTGATCCGTGATGGCCGCCCCTACCCTGCCGTGCTGCAGGCGGCCATGGACGATACCGCCGTGGGCGACGCCCGACATGAGTTCAACCAGGACCTGGCGCTGTCGCTGGTCGTGGTGGGGGTAGCCTTGTCGCTGGCCGCCTGGATCCAGGTGGAGGTCGGCCTGCGGCCCCTGGAGCGCCTTCGCGTTGCGGCGGACCGGCTGGACGACAATCCCGACGCCCGCCTGCCCGAGCGTCATGCCGCCGAGGTTCTTCCCCTGGTGGCCGCCATCAACCGGCTTCTGGACGCACGCGCCGCCTCCATCCAGGCTGCCCAGGCGCGGGCAGGCGATCTGGCCCATGGACTAAAGACGCCGCTGTCGGCTCTGCGCAACCAGGCTGGCCGCCTGGCCGCGGAAGGACACGAGGACGCAGCCGCCGCTCTGAAGGCCGCCGTCACGGCCATGGAGCGGCAGGTGGATCGCGAACTCACTCGCGTGCGGACCGCCGCCGCCGCCGAGACGCCGCGACAGGTCTGCCGCCTGCATACCGTCGCCTCCCAGCTGATCCGCGTGGTCTCCCGCACGGCGGAGGGCGAGCGGCTGACCTGGAGCAACGAGACGCCCGAGGACGCTGTCGGCCCGATCAGCCATACGGACCTGGCCGAAGCGCTCGGCGCGATCCTCGACAACGCCGCCCGGCACGCCCGCACAAGGGTTCGGGTCGGCTTCGAGGACGGCGCTCTGGTGGTGGAGGACGACGGGCCCGGAATGGCCGCCGCCGAGCGCCGCTCCGCCGTTCGGCGCGGCGTGCGGCTTGATGAAAGGGGCTCGGCCGGCCTCGGCCTGGCGATCGCGTCGGAGGTTCTGGCCGCCTACGATTGGTCGCTGACCCTGGAGAAAAGCGCTCTGGGCGGCCTGCGGGCGCGCCTTTCTCCGAAAATCTGACATCACCACGTCATCGACGTCAGCCGAACGTCAGGTTTGCGCGTTCAATCTTCAGCACCTCCATCGACAGGGAGACGTCATGAACCAGATTTCCGAACTGCTGCAGGATGCGGCCGCTATCCTGTCCACGCCGCCGGAGCGCAACGGCGACCGCTATCGCAAGATCATCCTGGAGCTGCGGCGCTCCGCCGGCAGCTTCGAGGCCGGCTATGATGACTATGTGCGGAGCGAGGTCTACCGCCGCGCGCTCAGCACGCGCCTGAGCAGAGCGGCCCGGCCGTCCTGAGCCGTCAGCACTCGACGCGGTTTACCGCCAGGCCCACGGCCAGGCCGCCGAGCGAGGTCTCCTTGTAGATCTCGCTCATGTCGTCGCCCGTGCGCTTCATGGTGGCGATGACCTTGTCCAGACTGACCGAATGCTGGCCGTCGCCCAGCAGAGCCAGGCGCGCGGCGTCGATAGCCTTGATCGCCCCCATGGCGTTGCGCTCAATGCAGGGAATCTGCACCAACCCGCCGATGGGATCGCAGGTGAGTCCGAGATTGTGCTCCATGCCGATCTCGGCGGCGTTCTCGATCTGGGCGTTGGTCGCGCCCAGAGCTGCGGCTAGGCCGGCCGCGGCCATGGAGCAGGCAACGCCCACCTCGCCCTGACAGCCGACCTCCGCCCCGCTGATCGAGGCGTTGCGCTTGTACAGCGCCCCGATGGCTGCGGCCGTCAGCAGGAAGGTGCGCACCTGTTCCGGCGTACCTTTGTGGAAGCGCACGAAGAATCGCAGCACCGCGGGAATCAGGCCCGCAGCGCCGTTCGTCGGGGCGGTGACCACCCGGCCCCCGGCGGCGTTCTCCTCGTTCACCGCCAAGGCCCAGAGGTTCACGAAATCCATGGCCGCCAGCGGGTCGCTGATCTGCCGCTCCATGCGATCGCGGACCTTGTCGTGAACCTGCTTGGCGCGACGTTTGACGTTCAGACCGCCAGGTAGTGCGCCTTCCTGGCGCAGGCCGCGATCAATGCAGGCCTCCATGGCGCCGAACACCGCGTCGAGGCCGGCCAGCACATCCGACTCGGAGCGGACGGCGGTCTCGTTCCGCAGCATCAGCTCGGCGATGGTCAGGCCCGCCGCGTCGGCGCGAGCCAGCAAGTCGGCGCCGGAGTCGAAGGGATGGGGAACCTCGGGCCCCGCCTCATCCCTGTCGTTCCAACCCATCTCGTCCTCATCCCGGACGAAGCCGCCGCCGATCGAGAACCAGGTGCGCTGCTCCAGCACGGCGCCGGCTGCGTCGAAAGCGGTGAAGGTCAGGGCGTTGGGATGCTGCGGCAGTCGCTCATGACCGGCCCAGACGATGTCGCGGGCCTCGTCGAAGGCGATGGGCGCCTCGCCCGCTAGCTTCAGGTGTTGTTCGGCGCGGACCGTCGCCAGGACGCGATCGCCTTCATCGGGATCCAGCGTGGCGGGCGCGAAGCCGGCCAGGCCCAGGATCGTCGCCGAGTCGGTGGCGTGCCCCCGCCCGGTCAAGGCGAGCGAGGCGAAAAGCTTCACCTCCACGCGGACGACGCGCGACAAAAGCCCCTTCTCGCGAAGGCGTGCGCAGAAGCGGGCGGCGGCGGTCATCGGCCCCATGGTGTGGGAGCTCGAAGGACCGACGCCGAGCTTGAACAGATCGAAGACGCTGGCGGTCATGGCGAGGCCGCCGCCCAGGTTGAGGCCCGGGCGGCGCGATCCTTACTTGCGTTCAGACTTGGACGCGTCGCGCGCGGCCTTGAACTCCTGGCCGTCAGCCCATTCGGGCCAGCGGCTGGAGTCCGCCAGAGCGCGGCCGGTGTCGTAGAGCAGGCCGAGATCAGCGGCCATGCCGGTGAACGGCCAGCTTTCCTCGAACTCGTCCGCCGGCTGGTGATAGCGGTCGCGGCCATAGGTTTCGCCCCAGGCCTTGGACGCCTCGCGGCCGCCCACCACCATGTCGCGGCCCGAGCCGAAGGACAGGGCGGGCACGCCGCGCTTGGCGAAGGGGAAGTGGTCCGAGCGGTAGAAGCCGCCCGACTGCTGGTTCGGGTCGCGGATGAAGGTGCGGTTGTTCTTGGCGCCCTCGGCGATCAGATCGTCCAGCAGGCCGAACTCGGCCGAACCGCTGATCGTGAAGTCCCTGGCGGGGGACATCGGGCTGATGGAGTCCATGTTGATGACCCCGGCGGTCTTGGCCAGCGGGTACAGCGGGTTGGCGGCGTAGAACTCCGAACCCAGCAACCCCTTCTCCTCGGCGGTCACCGCCATGAAGACCACCGTGCGGGCGGTGCGCGGCGCCTTGGCGTAGGCGCGCCCCAGCTCCAGCAGGCCGGCGATGCCCGTCGCATTGTCGATGGCGCCGTTGTAGATCGTGTCGCCCTTGGCGTCCGCCAGACCGACGCCGAGGTGATCCCAGTGACCGCTGTAGATCACCGTCTCGTCCGGACGGGTCTTGCCGGTCAACTTACCGACCACGTTCTTGGAGACGATCGTCTCCTGCTTGACGTCATACTCGGTGGAGAAGGTCACGCCGTTCAGCACCACCGGCTTGAAGTCACGGCTCTGGGCCGACTTCTTCAGCGCCTCAAAATCCAGGCCGGCCTGCTTGAACAGGTCCACGGTCAGGTCCCGCTGGATCCAGCCCTCGACCGGCGCGTGGGTGTCGCCCGGGTTCTGACGCACTACGTCGAACATGGTGTTGGTGTTGGAGTTCTTGACCGTCGCCCAGCCGTAGGAGGCGGGCGCGGTCTCGTGGATCACGATGAAGCCGACGGCGCCCTGGCGCGCGGCTTCCTCGTACTTGTAGGTCCAGCGGCCATAGTAGGTCATGGCCTTGCCGCCGAAGTCGCCTTGGCCGGTTTCGAAGTCAGGGTCGTTGACCAGCACCAGGGCGATCTTGCCCTTCAGGTCCATGCCCTTGAAGTCGTCCCAGTTCTTTTCCGGCGCCTTTACGCCGTAGCCGACGAAGACCACCGGGGCGTCCTTGACTGACACATGGGTCTCGCCGCGCATATTGGCGCGCAGGGCCACGTCGTCGCCCTGGCGCAGGGGCTTGGCCAAGCCGCCGATGGTCAGGCTGATGCTGGGCGTGCCGACGATGTCCGACTTGGCCAACGGAACGTCCTGAGTCCAGGCGCGCTTGCCACCCTTCAGGTCGCCGCCGGGCTCCAGGCCAGCGGCCTTCATCTGGGCGGAGATGTAGTCGACGGTCTTCGCTTCCCCCGCGGTGGCGGGGCCGCGGCCCTCGAACGCGTCGGAGGACAGGGTCTTCACGTCCGCCTTGAGGCGGGCGGTATCCATCGGCGGGGCGGCGAAGGCCACGATCGGAAGGGCGGCGAAGACGGTGCAGAGCAGGAGCTTTTTCATGGACGTTTCCAGACGGCCTTATCTTTGAGGCGCGGACCCTAGCGCCGCCTTTGCGCCGCCGCTAGGGCCGTCCGAAAGACCATCGGTCGCGTTACCGGTCCCGTCGCAAACTTGAGCTTCAAGGCCGCAAGTCCAAGCACCTTTCGCGCGAATAGGTTCGAAAAATCGAACGATCGTTTGAAGCCTTCGGCTCAATGCGCTTAGGTTCGCGCCAAAATACGCCGCTGTCGGCAAGGGAGTCCTTTCATGTCATCGACCAGCTTCGAGCAGGGCCTGCAGCTGCATTCTAAGATCACCTCCAGCGGCGAGCTGGAGCTGAGCCTGGCGATGGTTCCAACTCCGACCCCGGGTGAGAACGACATCGTCGTTCGAGTCGAGGCGGCGCCGATCAATCCCTCCGACCTTGGCCTGCTGCTTGGCCCCGCCGACATCTCGGCGGCCAGCGCCAGCGCCGGAGAGCATGGGCCCATTGTCCGGGCTCCCGTGCCGCCGGCCGCGCTTAAAGGCCTTAAGGCTCGACTGGATCAGGCGATGGAAGTGGGCAACGAAGGGGCGGGCACGGTCGTCGCCGCGGGCTCCGGCGCGGCGGCGCAGGCCTTGATCGGCAAGCGAGTCGCCCTGGCCGGCGGCGCCATGTACAGCCAGGTCCGGGTGACGGACGCGCGGCAGGCCTTCGTTCTGCCGGACGGCGCCTCGGCCGAACAGGGCGCGTCGGCCTTCGTCAATCCGCTGACCGCCCTGGGCATGATCGAGACCATGCGCATGGAAGGGCACAGCGCCCTGGTTCATACTGCGGCGGCGTCGAACCTTGGTCAGATGCTGAACCGGCTCTGCCTTGCGGAAGGGATCGGTCTGGTCAATGTGGTGCGCAGCCCGGCGCAGGCCGAACTGCTGCGCGGTCAGGGCGCCAAGCATGTGGTGGATTCCAGCGCCGACAGCTTCACGGACGACCTGACGGCGGCGATCACCGAGACGGGCGCGACCTTGGCCTTCGACGCCGTTGGCGGCGGCCGCCTGGTCGGCCAGATTCTCACCGCGATGGAGGCCGGCGCGGTGGCGCGCATGTCGGAATATAGCCGCTACGGCTCCAACACCTTCAAGCAGGCCTATATCTACGGCGCGCTGGACAACCGGCCGACGGAGCTGTCGCGGGCCTTCGGCTTCTCCTGGGCCATCGGCGCCTGGCTGCTGACGCCGTTCCTGCAAAAGATCGGAATGGAAGGCGTCATGCGCCTGCGGGCCAAGGTGTCCGCCGAACTGACCACCACCTTCGCCAGCCATTACAGCGGCGTGTTGTCGCTGAGCGAAGCGCTCGACCTGACCAATATCGCCGCCTACGCCCGCCGCGCCACCGGCGAGAAGTACCTGATCGATCCCAGCCGCTGATCCGGCGTTCCGAAGCTGCGTAAGCCCTTGGCGAAGCAGCGGGTTCGGCATAGACCGGCGTTCAGGGACATACGGGGCTTTCATGCGGAAACTGTTGTTGGCGGCCACGGCCGCCGTTGCGGCGCTGGCGGGTGAAGCGAGCGCGCAAGAAGCGTTTGTCGGCGTCTTCGGCCACGACGTGACCTTCATCGGCAAGGCGCTGGGCGTCGGCGCGGCGGGCAAGGAAGACGGCGTCGATATCATGGTCGGCGTCCGCTCCAACCGCTGGGAGCGGGCCGCCTGGCTCGGCAAGCCTAAGTTCTATGCGCAGGCCAGCGCCAACACCTCGGGCGACACCAGCTTCGTCTCCGGCGGCCTGGTCTGGCCGATCGATTTCGGGGACGAGGACGGCTTCTATTTCCAGCCCGGTCTCGGCCTCGCCTACCAGGACGGGTATTCCAAGTTGCCCGACTTTAGGGAGCCGGGCCTGACGCCGGCGGAGCTGCAGCGCCGCATCGACCTGCGCGAAGAGCGCGTCGAGTTCGGCTCGAAGATCCTGTTCCAGCCGGAACTGACGCTCGGCTACCGCTTCAACGAGAAGATCGCGGCCGAGCTGTCTTGGGTCCACCTCAGTCACGGCCAGATTCTGGCCAGCGGCAAGAACGAGGGCCTTGACGATGTCGGCGTGCGGCTGGTTTACAGCTTCTGACTTTCGGGCGGCCCTCCCGTCGCCCTCCTGACAGCTGAGAAAACGCCCCCTGCCGAGACCTGTCGAAGGGCTTGGGGCGCCGCCGGGCAGGACGAGAAAGCGTATCCGAAATGGCCAACGTCACCGTGATCGGCGCCCAGTGGGGCGACGAGGGCAAGGGCAAGATCGTCGACTGGCTCAGCAACCGAGCCGACGTGGTCGTGCGGTTCCAGGGCGGCCACAACGCCGGCCATACGCTCGTCGTCGATGGCAAGGTCTACAAGCTGGCGCTGCTGCCTTCGGGCGTGGTCCAGGGCAAGCTGTCGGTCATCGGCAACGGGGTGGTGGTCGATCCCTGGCACCTGTTGGACGAGATCGGCCGCATCGCCGACCAGGGCGTGGCGATCACCCCGGACGTACTGGTCGTGGCCGACAACGCCTGCCTGATCCTCCCGCTGCACAAGGACCTGGACCAGGCCCGCGAGGCTGCTTCCTCACAGAAGATCGGCACCACCGGGCGGGGGATCGGCCCGGCCTATGAGGACAAGGTGGGCCGCCGCGCGATCCGCGTCGCCGACCTGGCCGACCCGGAAGCCCTGAAGCCCAAGATCGAGCGCCTGCTGAGCCACCACGGCGCCCTGCGCCGGGGCCTCGGCCTGCCGGAAGCCGACGGCGAGGCCCTGCTGGCCCAGCTGCTGGAGATCGCGCCGAAAATCCTCGCCTACGCCAAGCCGGCCTGGCGCCTGCTGGACAAGGCCGCCAAGGAAGGCCGCCGCATCCTGTTCGAGGGCGCTCAGGGCGCTCTGCTGGACGTGGACCACGGGACCTATCCGTTCGTCACCTCCTCCAACACCGTCGCCGGCCAGGCCGCGGCGGGCTCCGGCATGGGTCCGCGCGGTCCTGGCTATGTGCTGGGGATCGTCAAGGCCTACACCACCCGCGTGGGCGAAGGCCCCTTCGCCGCCGAGCTGGACGATGAAGTCGGACGTCACCTGGCCACGGTGGGCCGCGAAGTCGGCGTCAACACCGGCCGCGCCCGCCGCTGCGGCTGGTTCGACGCGGTTCTGGTGCGCCAATCGGTGGCCCTGAACGGCATCGACGGCGTAGCCCTGACCAAGCTTGACGTACTGGACGGCCTAAAAACCCTGAAGATTTGCGTGGGCTACAAGATCGGCGACCGCACGCTGGACTATCTGCCCGCCGGCATGCGCGACCAAGCCGCCGCTATCCCCATCTACGAAGAGATGGCGGGGTGGGACGAAAGCACGCAGGGCGCGCGTTCGACGAAGGATCTGCCGGCCAACGCGGTCAAATATGTCCGTAGAATCGAGGAGTTGATCGAAGCGCCGGTCGCATTGCTCTCGACCAGCCCCGAGCGCGACGATACCATTCTGATGCGTGACCCCTTCCAGGGGTGAAGCGGATGTGGTTAGCCAAGCTCAACCACCCGCCACGTGGTGGGGCTTTTGGCTACGGGGGAGGCGCGACTTTTGTCCGCCCTTGGGAAATTCGGATCCGGCGGCGGTGATCGCTCGGCGCGTGGCTTGCGCGCCTTGCAAAAGACCGCATCGACCAGCCGTGTCCTGAATCTGCCGGCCGTCGAGGCCCAGAGCGGGACCCGCCCGGAGTATCTGGAGTCCCCGCTGTTCCGCAGCCGGGTGCTGAACACCGCGCTGATCATCAAGCATCGCCTGCGCCCGGACGACAGCTATCTGTTCGACGACGCGCGGGCGACCGCCACCAAGATCATCATTCCCTTCGAGCGCAGCGACCTGGGCCTGGGCGGCCAATCGTTGTTTGTCGGCCAGCGCGGCTGGACGGACATCTTAAGCGAGGCCTGCCGCGACGTCCCCGACCTCAGCGGCGACCTGCGGGTACTGCGGGTGATCGACGCCCTGCCCTCGCTGGACCCGTTCCTGCTGCGCGAGAACCTGCGCCGGCACGGCCACCGCGTCGCGCCCTGCTACTTCGCCATCTCCCAGGCGGACATGGAGCAGATGCAAAGCTTCGTGGGCGGCCAGATCTCAGAACTCACGCGGCTGGCCTACGACGGCAAGACCAGCTCCAACGAGACCGGCAGCCTGGTGAAGGCCCTGCTGTCGACCGACGTCGACGAGCGGCTGGAGCCCCTGCGACGCACCCTGGTGCTTGAAGGCGAAAGCTTCCGCGAGGGCGTCTTCAGCTGGAAGGGGGTCCTCTACTACAAGTGGATGTTCAGCGTGCTGGAGCCGCAGCTGCGCATGGTCGTCCGCGAACTGGGCGAGCTGGTGGCCAGCCGCGTGCCCGATCCGGACACCGCCAACCACATCGACACAGTCCGCAAGCGGTTGCAGCGGGCGATCCTGCTGCAGAAGCGCGACGTGCAGCGGACGCTGGAAGTCTATAACGACGCCTTCCGCGACCTGACCATCAACGGCAAGGCCCAGGCGTTCCGCGCCTTCCTGCTGTCGGCGCCGGACCTGTTCCTGTCGCTGGGCGAGAAGATCGGCGCGATCTCTCACATCAGCAGCTTCTGGCGTTACCGCTTCCCCGCCGGTCGGCCGCCCGTGGCGCCGGTGGACGAGGTTTACGACATCCTCAACGACTTCGAGGCCAGCCTGCAGCGGCAGCAGGAAGCGTAAAAGCCGATCATGTCCGTGGATCCCAAGTTGAGCCGCGCTGTCGCCGAGCGGGTGGCCCGCGTCATGATCATCAACCCCCAGGCGCCCGCAGCCCGCATGCTGGCGACCCAGCTGCGCGATCTGGCCCCCAGCGAGGCGACGATCATCGCCGACACGGCCACGGCTCTGAAGGCGGTCAACGACCTCAATCCGACCCTGATCTTCGTCGAGCACGTGCCGGGCGAGATCGATGGTCTGGAGTTCACCCGCCGTCTTCGCCGCAGCATGACGCCGCCGCGCGGCACGCCGGTGATCCTCACCACCGCCGAAGCGACCGCCGCCGTTCTATTCGGGGCGCGCGACGCAGGGGTCCATGAGTTTCTGCGCAAGCCGTTCAACCTGGGCGACCTGACCAAGCGGGTCGTGGCGGTGATCACCCCGCGCCCCTGGATCCAGGCGGAGAACTATGTCGGGCCGGATCGTCGCCGCTTCAATTCCGGCGATTACAAAGGGCCGCCCAAGCGCCTTAGCGACAAGCGCGCGCGGGAAACCGCGACCGTACAAAAGGCCGTTCTGACGCTCCTGCGCCACGCGGACGCCGCCTTGGATGTGAGCCCCGAGGAAGTGATCACCGCGTTGAAAACGCGGGCTGACACGCTCTATCCCGCCTTTGAATCGATCCCCGGCGCCGGCGCGCTGGCTGTCGAGCTGGCCACTTGGCTCGACCAGCCCATCAGCGCTGGCCCGCAGGTCCGCAACCAGCTTCGCCAGAAAATCCAGGCGCTGCTGGCGCTGGTCCCCGAGAGCTAGGACGACGAGTGCGTCAAGCCGACGCACCAAGTGTTAACGGTCACAATCGTACGACAGTCGAACCCGTGGAGGTTCGCGTTGTGAACACACCCGCTATGCTTCTGAACGATCCCGTCGTGCTGATCGTCGAGCCGCACGTCCATACCGCACGCATGCTGGCCAGCCTGCTGAACAGCCTGACCCGCTGCGACATCCATTTTGCTTTCGATCTGGCTCAGGCGGCCCAACTGGCCGCCGAGAAGACGCCGGACCTGCTGTTCATCGCCCATGCGCCTGACCAGGTCGATGGGCTGGGTTTCACCCGCAACCTGCGGGCCAGTGATTGGGAATGCCGGGAAGCCCCGGTGGTTCTAACAAGCGCTGAGCCGACCGTGGCCCTCATCAATGCGCTGAAGGAAGCAGGGGTGCAGGAATTCCTGCGCCGCCCCTACACCATGGGCGGACTGTCGCAGCGGCTGGAATCCGCCGCCGCGCGCATGCAGCGAAACGAAGTGATCATCCCCGCTGTCGTCGAGGAAACGCGCGAAGAGACGCTTGATGAAATTCAGGCCCGCATCGACCGCATCACCGACACGATGAAGCTGCTGCATCAGGCGCTGAAGCTGTTCGATACGGACGAGGCCGAAGCCTGTCGCGTCCTGCTGGCGCAGGCCGAAGTTCTGCGGACCTTCGACATCCCCGGCCTGCCTTATGCCGCCGGGGATTTGAAGGACTACATCACCATCAGCGGCGAGCTTCTGGAGCGACGGCGGCTGAAGACCGCCATCAACGCCATCGTCACCGTCATCGCCGACGGCATGAAGAGCGCGGCTTAAGCCTCGACCAGATTCCGTTCGCGGGCGGTGGCCTGCATGGTCTTCTGCAGCTTCTCGAAGGCGCGGACCTCAATCTGACGCACGCGCTCACGGCTGACGCCGTACTGCGACGCCAGTTCCTCCAGAGTGGTCGGATCGTCCTTCAGACGACGCTCGGTGAGGATGTGACGCTCCCGGTCCGAAAGTTCGGTCATCGCCTCTTCGAGCAGACCCATGCGCAGGGACTTCTCTTCCGTCTCGGCGACGGCGTCCTCCTGGCTGACCTGGTTATCGTCGGCGAGCCAGTCCTGCCATTCGCTTTCGCTGTCCGACCGCAGGGGCGCGTTCAGCGAGGCGTCCGGGCCCGACAGGCGTCGGTTCATGGAGATGACTTCGCTGTCCAGCACGCCCAACTTGGTGGCGATGGCGCTGACCTGGTCAGGGCGCAGGTCGCCTTCCTGGAAGGCGGCGATCTGGCTTTTGGCCTTGCGCAGGTTGAAGAACAGCTTCTTCTGCGCGGCGGTCGTACCCATCTTCACCAGCGACCAGGAGCGCAGGATGTATTCCTGGATCGAGGCGCGGATCCACCACATGGCGTAGGTCGCCAGACGGAAGCCCTTGTCCGGCTCGAACTTCTTCACCGCCTGCATCAGGCCGACGTTGCCTTCGGAGATCACCTCGCCGATCGGCAGGCCGTAGCCGCGATACCCCATGGCGATCTTGGCCACGAGACGCAGGTGGCTCGTGACCATCCGGTGCGCTGCCTCGGGGTCCTGGTGTTCCTTCCAAGCCTGGGCGAGCATGAACTCCTCGTCCCGGGCGAGCATCGGAAACTTGCGAATTTCAGAGAGATAACGCGAGAGGCCGCCTTCCGGCGACATGACTGCGAGTGAGCTTGCAGTTGCCATAGCGATGATCCCCTTTTCTTCTTGGAGCTGTCCGCGCGGCGATCCGCGCGACGTCCCAGCCCCGACTGAAGGCATCAAATAGGAATGCGTTGCGGCTAAGGTAAGGCCGATGACGCAATTGTAATGTCCCAGCTGCGTGCTGGGACATTGTAATCGCTCCCCGCACGGCCGGACACCCGCTCCAAGGGATTAGAGCGCTCCTGCGCGACAGTTTAGAACGTTCGCGCCATGACTTGATCACTTGCGCTGCGGCAGCGGAACCTCGACGTGCGGCGCCTTGTAGATGCGGCCGTCCTGCAGCATCAGCCGGCCGTTGACGAAGGCGGACTTCACCTTGCGCAGAGCGGCGAAATCCTCGTCTGGGTTACCATCGACGACGATGATGTCAGCGAGTTTGCCGGGCTCGATCGTGCCTAGCCGGTCACCCATGTGCATGATCTCGGCGCCCGTCTTGGTCGCGGCGACCAGCGCCTCGGACTTCGTGAAGCCGATCCGGGTGAACGCCTCGAGCTCGTCGATATAAGAGCCGGGAAGATAGCCGGTGCCGGCCAGGGCCACCACGTCCAGCCCGATGCCCATCTTCACGCCGGCGCGTCGCATCTTCGCCGCCATGGCCTCGATGGTCGTCTCGTTCAGTTCAAAGCGGCGCGAGGTTGAGCCGAAGTAGCCGCCGGAGCCGCGCTGGATGATGCGATAGGCGATCATGGTCGGCACAGAGGCGACGCCTCGCTTGGCCATGAGGGCGACCGCAGAGTCGCTGCGCGGCAGGGGATGCTCGATAGAGTCGACGCCGGCCTTGATCGCCATGTCGATGTATTGAGTCTCGGCGTCGACCGTCACCGGCAGGCCGAGCGAATGCGCCTCATCAACCGCCGCCGTCACCTCTTCTTGAGAATACTCGCTCGCCAGCTTGATGAGGTCGGCGCCTTTGGCGAACTGAATGCGTACCGCCTCGCGCCATTGATCGGGGCCGGAAGCGAGTCGGACCATTCCGTTCGGATTGCCATTGGCCACCTCGGGCCAGCCCGGCCCGAACGTATGGATCGCCGCATGGCCGCCCGTCTGGGTGATCAGCTGTCCGGCCGTAAAGACGCGCGGCCCCGGAAGATCGCCCGACGCCTGCAGCCGCTTGAGGACAAAGGGCGCATCTCCGTGAGAGGCCACGTCGCGAACGCTGGTGATGCCGGATTCCAGATAGACCGACATGCGCTTGACCCCGCGCATCACCGATTCCGCGCCGCTCAGATTGGCGTTGGAGTAGACGCTGGAGGCGTCGGCCGGCTCCATGAAGGTCAGGTGGGCGTGTAGGTCGATGAGGCCGGGCATCACCGTCTTGCCGGCGACATCATGGACAATGGCGTCCGCCGGCCAGCTTCGGTCTGACGGATCGAGCACGGCCGTGATGGTCTTGCCGGTGACCACCACGGTCGCCGGTCGCGCGGGCTTGCCGGTGCCGTCGAACAGGCGCCCGCCGACCAACACGAACGATCCCTTGGGCGCGTTGTAGTCGGCCGGCGTCGGAACGCGCAGCACGTCGTCGGAGGTCGGCACGGACGGCGGCAACCATTGATCTCGTTTGTAGAGCGGGCGCGCCTGAGGCCCGCCATCCTGCGCCGCGGCGGGCGCGATCGAGATCAGGGACACGGCGAACAGCGCGCCCAAGAGTTTGCCAGTCATCGTCGTCACATCCCCGAGGCGACCACCATATCGCTCGTCAATGTGTGGGAAGCCGCCGGGCGCGCAACGCAGGAAACTTAAGGGATAGAGCGAGAAAGCCTCAGCCTGACAGCCTGCAAAGGGTGTGGCGCCTTTGAGAATATTCGACGCAAACTGCGAGAGAGCCTGAGCGCCGGTCTGGCGGTCGGGACCAGTGGCCTTTTAGGGGATGGGGATGATCAAAAGGACTTTGATGACTGCCAGCGCGGTGTTCGCGCTGGTGGCCGGGGGAGCGGTCGCGCAGGAGCAGGGGGCCAAGCCCGCCGTCCATGCGCCCAAGGCCATGGCGTCCTCCGGACACCCCCTCGTCACCCAGGCGATGCTGGACGTTCTGAAGAAGGGCGGCAACGCCATGGACGCGGCCTTGGTCGGCGCCATTCTGCAAAACGTCGTCGAGCCGCAAATGGTGTCCCTCGCCGGCGCCCTGACCGCGCTCTACTACGACGCCAAGACCAAGCAGTACTATTACCTCGACGCCGACCTGGACCACACGGGCACGGGTGCGCCGATCGTGCCGGGCTGGGCCCAGGTCACCGGCGGCCCGCCGCCGACTGAGGCGACATCCGGCAAGCTGGTGGCCGTGCCCGGCGCGGTCGCTGGCCTGAAGGCCGCCGCCGACCGGTTCGGCACCCTGAAGTGGAGCCAGTATTTCGAGCCGGCGATCAAGACCGCCGATCAGGGCTTCCCTATGTATTCATTCCTTTACGGCGAGATGGCGGATGCGGCGCTTGGCCGGCTTTCCGCCTATCCGTCCGGACGGGAGGAGTTTCTTCCGAACGGCTATGTCCCGCCCGTGGGCTCCAAAGTGGTGCGCCCCCGGCTGGCGGCCACCATGCGCCGTCTGGCCACCGAGGGCCCCGACTACTTCTACACCGGCGACTTCGGCCGCAAGTTCGTGTCCGAGGTCCAAAGCACCGGCGGCTCTCTCTCCCTGGACGACATGGCTGGCTACAAGGTCCGCTGGATCGAGCCGCTGCGGTTCACCTACAAGGACCGGGAAATCATCTCCGCGCCGCCGCCGGGAACGGCCGGCGCGCTGATGGCCATCGCCATGAACGTGGTCGAGCCCTTCGATCTGAAGGCCGGCGGCCATTACACGACCTCCGCTGAGTCCCTGTACCGGATCCGCAGCGCCTTCGGCTTCGCGGAGGACATGACCGACGGGTTCATCCAGGACCCGGAGGCCTACAACGTGCCGACCTCGGTGCTGACCTCCAAAGCTTTCTCCGCGCATCTGAGCGCGCTGATCGATGGGTCGCTGCCCAAGACGCCCGCTGGCGGCAAGCCCGCGGCGACGGCGAACGCCGACGACGCCATGATCCTGGCCGGCGGCTTTGATCATTCCGACGTCCACGCCTCGGACACCGACCACATCGTCGTCGCCGACGCCCAGGGCAACATGGTCTCGCTGACCCACAGCGTGATGGGCGCGACCTTCGCCACCGGCCTCGTCGTGGACGGCGTGGTGGTCAACGGCGGCAACTACTTCCCCGGCCGCAACCAGGCCCCGGGCCGCCGGGTCGTCAGCGGCTTCGCCCCGACCATGGTCGCCGAGAAAGGC
>CAJYMH010000006.1 GCA_913776195.1 uncultured Caulobacter sp. | reverse complement strand
CCATCGGCCAGGCCATGGGGGCCAATCCGTTCCCCATCGTCATGCCCTGTCACCGGGTCATGGCGGCCGGCGGCAAGCTGGGCGGCTTCTCCGCCCCCGGCGGCTCCAACACCAAACTGAAGATGCTGATCATCGAAGGCGGCAAGCCTGACGCCGGGCCGCAGGGCGACCTGTTCGGCTAAGAAAAAGGCCCCGGCTTTCGCCGGGGCCTCTGATCTTAGTCTTCCTTGGCGCGACGCTTGCGGAAGGAGGGGTTCAGCACCTGCTTGCGCAGGCGGATCGACTTCGGCGTCACCTCGACCAGTTCATCGCTCTCGATATAGGCGATGGCCTGCTCCAGGGACGGACGGCGCGGCGGGGTCAGGCGCACGGCCTCGTCCTTGCCCGAGGCGCGGACGTTGGTCAGCTGCTTGCCCTTGATCGGGTTCACGTCCAGGTCGTCCGAACGCGAGTTTTCGCCGATGATCATGCCCTGATAGGTCTTCTCGCCGGCGCCGACGAACATCACGCCGCGCTCTTCCAGGTTCCACAGGGCGTAAGCGGCCGTCTCGCCGTCGGAGTTGGACACCAGCACGCCCTTCGGGCGGCCTTCGATCGCGCCCTTGTACGGCTCATAGTGGCTGAACACGCGGTTCAGCACGCCCGAACCGCGCGTGTCGGTCAGGAACTCGCCCTGGTAGCCGATCAGCGAACGCGACGGGCAGGCCAACTGGATGCGGGTCTTGCCGGCGCCCGACGGGCCCATGTCCTTCAGCTCTGCCTTGCGGGTCGACAGCTTCTCGATGACCACGCCGCTGTACTCGTCGTCCACGTCGATGACGACGTCTTCGATCGGCTCCAGGCGCTCGCCGTTCTCGCCGGTCTGATAGACCACGCGCGGGCGCGAGATCGACAGTTCGAAGCCTTCGCGGCGCATGTTCTCGACCAGCACGCCCAGCTGCAGTTCGCCGCGGCCGGCGACTTCATAGGCGTCGGCGCCCGCAGTCTCGGTCACGCGGATGGCGACGTTGGCCTCGGCTTCCTTCAGCAGGCGGTCGCGGATGACGCGGCTTTGGACCTTGTCGCCTTCGCGGCCGGCCAGCGGGCTGTCGTTCACGCCCACGGTCATGGAGATGGTCGGCGGATCGATCGGCTGGGCGTCCAGCGGCTCCATCACTTCCAGGGCGCACAGGGTGTCGGCCACGGTCGCCTTGGACATGCCGGCGATGGCGACGATGTCGCCCGCCTCCGAGCCCTCGTCCAGGGGCTGGCGCTTCAGGCCGCGGAAGGCCAGCACCTTGGTGATGCGGCCCTGTTCGATCTGCTTGCCATCGCGGTCGAGAGCCTTGATGGCCATGCCGGGGACGGCCTTGCCGCTCTCGATACGGCCGGTGAGGATGCGGCCCAGGAACGGATCGCTCTCGATCAGCACGTTCAGGATACGGAACGGCTTGTCCTTGTTCGCGGCCACGGCCGGCGGCGGCACGTGGTCGACGATCAGGTCAAACAGAGGCGCCAGGGTGTCGGACTTCTGGTCCAGGTCCATGGTGGCCCAGCCGTTACGGCCAGAGGCGTAGATGTGCGGGAAGTCCAGCTGCTCCGGGGTCGCGCCGATGGCTTCGAACAGCTCGATGGTTTCCAGGTGCACCCGGTCCGGATCGGCGTGCGGGCGATCCACCTTGTTGATGCAGAGGATCGGGCGCAGGCCCATCTTCAGCGCCTTGGTCAGCACGAACTTGGTCTGGGGCATGACGCCCTCTTCGGCGTCAACCAAGATGACGCAACCGTCCACCATGCCCAGAATCCGCTCCACCTCGCCGCCGAAGTCGGCGTGGCCGGGCGTGTCGATGATGTTGATGCGGGTTTCGCCGGCCTTGCCGTTCCACAGAACGGACGTGCACTTGGCCAGGATGGTGATGCCGCGCTCGCGCTCTTGGTCGTTGGAGTCCATCGCGCGCTCGGTGGTCGCCTCATTGGCTCGGAACACGCCGGACTGGGCAAGAAGCTGATCGACCAGAGTCGTTTTGCCATGGTCGACGTGCGCGATGATGGCGATGTTTCGCATAGACATAAGAGTGCGGACTTTCGGGGAGCGCGGAGGGGAGAAGGCGCGGGCTTCTACCTGAAAGCGCGGAGATACGCCAGTGCGGCGCAAATTGAGATGACAGCGCTGTCTATTGCCATGCCACCGGTGTCATCAAGAAAGCGCTTATTTTTCAGGCGCTTCGGGCTGGTGCTTGAGATTTAAGCAAATGCTGCAATGCAGCAAAATCCTGCGAATCCGGTGGGATAACGCCGTCCCGGATATATCCATTGATACGTAAGGGTTTCTGAAAGTGCCCGAAGAATTTTCTGCTACCGAGTGCAAAAAAGCGCTTGATGCTTTGTGCGCCGCACCCTATAAACATCCTTGTGAGGCGGCGCTGTCGCCTCTGCCCTTCCTGGGCGTTTCCTCCCTAATGAACTGCGGCGCCGTTTGGCGCCGCTTTTTTTTGGTCTGAGCCCAGCCGAACACGGGCTAGCAGCGAAATTGCGGCGATCAGCGCAGCTTCGACCAGTCAGTCGCTGCGATGGCTTCGGTCAGTCTGCCGATATCGCGGCGCAGGCGCTTCAGCCCGTTGGTCGCCGTCAAAGTCATCTCGTCCATATAGAGTGCGCGACTTAGCTCGATCTGCAGTGCGTGGGTCCGCAGATGCGGCCGCCCATAATGCTCCGTGGTCCAGCCGCCGGCGTAGGGAGCGTTCCGCGCCACGCGATAGCCCAGGGCGGTGAGGGTCTTCTCCGCCAGCCGCGTCAGTTCCGGCGCGCAGGAGGAGCCGTAGCGGTCGCCCAGCACGATGTCCGTGGGCTTGGCGCCCTTTACCCCGCCTGACGCGGCGGCGGCCGACGGCATGGAGTGCCAGTCGATCAGCACGGCCACCCCATGCGCCGCCCGCGACTCGGCCAGCAGATGGGCCAAGGCGTCATGATAGGGGCCGTGGGCGGTCTCGATCCGCTGCTTGGCTTCGGCGAAGTTCAGCTTGCGCGAATAGATCTCGCGGCCTTCCGCCACCACCCGGGCGATGGAGCCCAGCCCTGCGGCCACGCGCGCCGACCGGCCGCGCGCGAATTCCGGCAACTCGTCCTCGAACATGGCCGGGTCCAGCTCCCAGGCTTCCCGGTTCAAGTCCACATAGGCTCGGGCGAAGGTGGCCTGGATCACCGTCGCGCCCTTGGACGGCGCCGGCGCGATCAGTTCATCCACGAAAGCGTCCTCGGACACTCGGATGTCATGCGGTCCCAGGGCGGAGGCCGCCATCATCTCGGCGGGATAGACGCGGCCGGAGTGGGGCGAGGCGAAAACCAGCGGCGTCGGCGGCGGCGAACCGGCGCGCAGGACCTGAAACGGAGCCTGCGCGGCCTCGGTCTCGTCTGCGGTCAGGGGCGCCGTGCTCAAGGTTCCTCCGCGTCCGTTAAGGTTAAAGAGTCGCAGGCCTGTGGATAGCCGCCGGGCTTTATGGGCGATTTACGGACCGTGGCCTAGAATAGCCTACGAATCTCTCATCGAGCCCAAAAAGCCATGCCCAAGATCCTGCTCGCCGAAGACGACGACTCCCTGCGCGGCTTCCTAGCCCGCGCCCTGGAGCGCGCCGGCTATGAAGTCACCGCCTGCGCCGACGGCGAAGAAGCGGTCACCCATCTCAGTGAAAACTGGGATCTGCTGCTGACCGACATCGTCATGCCCGGCATGGACGGGATCGAGGTGGCTCGCCAAGCGGCCGCCCGCCAGCCCGACATGCGCATCATGTTCATCACCGGTTTCGCCGCCGTCGCCCTGGCCGCCGCCGACCGTACGCCGGCCGGCGCCAAGGTGCTGTCCAAGCCTATTCACCTGCGGGAAATCGTGGGTGAGGTCGAACGGATGATGGCCGCTTAAAACAGGCTTGCCACGGCAAAAGGCGGGGGCTATATCCCCCGCCTCCCGCAGCCTTTTGGTTGCTCCGGCGGACGCGTAGCTCAGCGGGAGAGCACCTCGTTGACATCGAGGGGGTCACAGGTTCAATCCCTGTCGCGTCCACCATTTCCCCTCACAGTTTAAGCGATCCGGCTTATTTTACCGCCAGTGCTCGTTGATGTTTAGGGGCAGTTGAACTCACGACCTGCCAAGCAATGACATTGATTGGAGCGCCAATCGTCGTTGATCTCGTAAACCGCACGGTTGTCGCATCTATGAGTTGCGCAGCGACGTGAGCGATGCCCGGGAAATAGGGGGGGGGGCGGCTGGCGCTTCAGCGGAAACCAGAACGAACGCTTTCGTAGTATCGACTGGGCTGATCGTGGCTTCAGTCGTCATGCCCCCGGACCGCCGGTATTATCAAAGGTTGCGACGCCACGTTGAACAGCCTTGATGCCTCTGTCGTGTGAAGGCGTGCTTCCCCAATAAAACGCCCCCATTAGACGTTGTCCCCTTGCAAGCCATCGACGCGGAAGGCGATGGCGCCGTCGCTCGAGCGGACGACGAGGTGATCGCCGGGCTTCAGGAATTTGCAGGTGCGTTCGAGACCGCCGCCGTTGCTGGCGATCTAGCGGCCGTACTCGATCCAGTCCGAGCCTGGGCTGGAGGGATCACTATTCTGACTGACGGCAATAAATGCCTTGGACGTGCTGCTCATGCTCTGGTTCACGCCAGACACAATCACGGAAGCCCGAAGACCTTCGGGCACAGGACCAAACAGCACGGTATTGGTGTTCGCCGCCGGCTTGGCCGTCTGGGAAATTGCAGTCGAGATCGTCATTCACTGTTCTCCGTTGAAGTGGAGAGCAGATTTTGACGTCACCCAGAGCAGTGCGGATTTTGCGGCGCTATAAACTCACAAGCGCCCGATAAGTTTAGCCTTTGTCGCGTTTACGACGCGGACAATCAGGCGGCGTCCGCCGAGATCGCAGCCCGCATGCGTTCGGCGACCTCGCCCAGGGTGATAGTCGCCAGCGCGCCGTCCACGTCCAGCCCGCCGCTCTGGGCCAGGGACTGGGACAGTTTGTGAGTGAAATCGGCCATGGCGGTGACCCGCTGGGCCAGCATATCCACCGTGTGCAACTCCTGCATCACCGCCATACGGCCTTCGACCGGTGTCGCCTCGAGAATGCGGCCCAGGGCGTCGTCCAGGTGGCAGCACGACTGGGAGGCGATAGCCATCTCCCCGGTCAGGGCCTTCAGAACGGCGCTGACGGTGTCGACGGTGATTTCCGGCTGAGCTGCGGACATGGCCTTACCCCAAAAGGCGTTGATCGAATCGAGCGCCACCATAGGGCGCCGACAGCAACCATTGTCTTAACCGTGCGCGTCCCCCCTGCGACAAAATCGCGTGTGGTCAGAGGCTTAGGGGCGACGTGCGGCGAACCGCCCAGGGTTGACTGCCGCCGCCAGTTCGCGGGGCAGGGGCGAAGGCGCGCCCAGGATCAGGGCGGCCAGATGCTCCGCCAGCAGCGGCGCCGCGCAGAACCCGCGAGAGCCCATGCCGGTCAGGATATACAGCCCCTCATCCACCGCGCCCGCTGACGGCAGCCGATCCGGCGTCGTGGCCCGGATCGCCGCGCGCGATTGCAGGGGGACGCCGGTCAGCCGATCTGCGAGGCGCGGCGCGCGGGCGGCCAGGACCGCCAGATTGCGCGCGTCGTCCTCGGTCCGGCGCTCTTCGTCGGTCACATCGCGGTCATGCGTAGCGCCGAAAAGCACGCCGCCCTCCCGCGTCGGGATCACATAGCCGCCGAAGGCCGCGGCGGCGGGGGCAGGAACCTCTTCCGTGAAGGTGGCCTGCCCTCGGACCGGCTGCAGCGCCGTCGCCGGATGCAGGTCGCTCGTCCCCATGCCGGCCGCCAGGATCACCGCGTCGGCGCGCAGGATTTCGCCGCCCTCGGCGTCCAGCAGCCGCCAGCCGTCCTTGTCACGCTCCAGGGCGGCCGCCGCGACGCGCAGGACCTCGCCGGCCCAGGCGGCCAAGGCGGCGGCCGGCTGGATCACCAAGGCCTCCTCCATCTTCAGCGCGCCGGGCGCTTCCGCTTCGCCCAGGGCTTTCGCCGCCGCCGTACCGTCCAGCCGCGTCAGGGCGCCAGGTTCGAACAGGGAAGAGGCGGCGATGCGATCAAACCGGCCGGCGTCCTTCTCCTTGGCCTCCAACTGCATCACGCCTTGGGCGATGATCGCGCCGGGAACCTCGGCATAGAGCGCCGCCGACCGGCGGATGGCCTGGGCGAACAGCCGCCCCGCCGGGCCGTCCCCGGCGTCGAGGCGCGGGGTCGCCAAGGCCGCCGGATTGCCGGAAGCCGCGCCTCCCAACCCGCGCGGATCCAGAATCGTCACCTCGCCGCCCAGGGCGCGCACCGCTCGTGCGGCGGCTGCGCCGGCGATCCCGGCGCCGATGATCGCCACATGCGGCGCGGGTTTCGAAACCGCCGCCGGGGCAGAGGGCAGATGCGCCTCCAGTCGTTCGCGCTTGCGGCCATGGCCCGGCTTTTTCTCCGCCGTGAAACCCGCCGCCGTAAGCCCGCGCCGCACCTGTCCCGCCACGGTGAAGGTGGCCGCCCGCGCGCCCGGCGCGGAGCGTTGGGCGACCAGGGCCAGGACCTCGTCGCTCCACATGGCCGGGTTCAGGGCGGGCGAGAAGCCGTCCAGGAACCAGGCGTCGGCCATGCCGCTCCACGCCGTCAGCGCCGCCGCGGCGTCCATGACGGCCAGATCCAGCACAGCGTCGAACTCGGGCAGCTCCACGCGATGAAAGCCTGTCGCCTGGCCCGGCCAATGGTCGATCAAGGCCTTGGACGCCTCGGCGATCCGGGGCCAGCGCGACAGGGCGCGAGCGGCCTCCTCGGCGGTGATCGGATGGGCCTCGATGGAGAAGATGTGCAGTTGACCGCCCGTCGGCCGCTCTCGCCGCCATAGGTCGAGCAGGGCGGCGATATTCAGGCCTGTGCCGAAGCCCAGCTCCCCGACCACGAAGCGGTCGCGTCCGCGCCAGCCCTCCGGCAGACCGCAGCCTTGAAGGAACACCGCCTCGGTTTCGGCCAGGCCATCGTCGCTGGAAAAATAGACGTCGCCGTAGAGCCGCGAGGCCGGCAGGCCGTCGTCGCGCCAGGACAGCGGTGAGGAAGGGGGCGTTTCGGTCATTTTCCGCCCGGCTTTTAAACTACGAAGCCCGCTAACGCCTATGGCGTCACGGTTTCATGGTGAACCGCCATTTAACCATGATAGGGTTCCGCCATCCTGTTTAGGGGCGGGAGAGGACCATGAACCTATCTCTGGCGATCATCGTCATGCTGGGCTTCGCCGCCCTGATCGCATGGCCCAGCGTGGAGCCGCATGTGCGTCGGTGGCTGCGGGGGCAAAGGCGCTCCAGACGCGCGCGCCTGGAGCGTATCGAAGACCTATAGCCGTCTAGTGCGGCTTCTCTTCCGTCGGCTTCTCGGCCGTGGCGGGAGCGTCGGCGGGTGCCTGGGCTTCAGCGGGGGCGTCGGAAGGGGCCGCCACGGTGCTGGCGTCCTCGGCGGCGGCGCGGGCGGCGGCGGCGGCCTCCTCGGTGGTGGTGCCGGCGGGCTGCTGCGTGGCCGAATGGCCCTCGCCGCCCTCGGAGTGCTCTTCCTTGCCGCAGGCCGACAGGCCCAGGGCGGCCGCGACAGCGCCGACGACGGCCAGCTTGCGGATCAGTTCGGTGGTCATGGACGTCAGCCCCTGTCTGTTATGACTTGAGGCGACGATTGCCCCGTTTGATGGGCCGCGCAAGTTAGAGACTCTTAATGCGCCGCCAGCCCAGGACCCAGGCCCTTAGGCCTCGGCGGGCAGGGCCTGCAGGGCGGCTTCAAGTTCCAGGAAGCTTGGCTGGGCGGAGCTCGGAATATCGCCGCGGCCGATCTCGACGGAGATCTGGGCGGCGTTGCCGTGCAGGTGGGCGACCAGCACCGACTGGATGATCTTGTAGAAGGCGCCTTCCTCCTCGATCACATCCTTCATGCGGGCCGCGAACGGGCCGACCAGGCCATAGGCCAGGAACACGCCGAGGAAGGTGCCGACGAGGGCGCCGCCGATCATGCCGCCCAGGACGGCCGGCGGCTCGGTGATCGAGCCCATGGTCTTGATGACCCCCAGCACGGCGGCCACGATGCCCAGGGCGGGCAGGGCGTCGGCCATGTTCTGCAGGGCGTGCGACGGAGCCAGGGCCTCGTGGTGGTGCTTCTCCAGCTGCTTCTCCATCGCATCTTCGACCTGGTGCGGATCCTCCAGGTTCATGGTCATCATCCGCAGCGTGTCGCAGATGAAGTCGATGGCGAAGTGGTCCTTCATCAGCTTCGGGTAGCGCGAGAAGATGGTGCTGTCGGCCGGCTTTTCGATGTGCGCTTCCAGGGCGATGACGCCCTTGGACTTCATCGTCTTGGTCAGTTGGAACAGCAGGCTCAGCAGGTCGCGATAGTCCGCCGCCTTCCACTTGGGGCCGGAGAACACCTTGGCCATGCCGCCGCCCACGCCCTTGATCACGGTCATGGAGTTGGAGATCAGGAACGCCGCCACGCCGGCGCCGCCGATCGCCATCATCTCGTGCGGCAGGGCGTGCATGATCACGTCCATCTTGCCGCCGGAAATGATGTAGCTGCCGAAGACCAGCGCGAACAGCAGGACGATGCCGATGATCTGGAACATGGGTGGGGGACGCCTTTGGGCCGGATTTCAGGCGTTCAACATGCCGATTAATGCTTAATCCAAGGTGAGCGGTCCTCAGGCCGCCATTGCGCGACGCGGGGGAAGCGGCCTAACAACCGTTCGCATGACCGAACAGAGGCTGCCCAAACGCATCTTCGCTCTGCTGTTCTCGGCCTCGATCGTGGTCGCGATCGGCAATACCGGTCTGCTTTCCGTACTTCCCGCCATCGGCCGCGAGATCGGCATTCCCGACCCCATGGTGGCGGCGATCTTCTCGCTTTCGGCGCTTTTGTGGGCGGTCGGCTCACCCTTTTGGGCGCGGCAATCGGACATCCGTGGGCGTAAGCCCATGATTTTGCTGGGTCTTGGGGGCTTCACCCTGTCCATGACCCTATGCGGCCTGGTGGTCAGCGCGGGCCTGCATCACTGGGCGCCGGTCATGGCGATCTTCGTCATGTTCCTGCTGGCGCGAGCGATCTTCGGCATGATCGGCTCGGCCTCGAACCCGGCGATCCAGGCCTATGTGGCCGAGCGCACCGGGCGCGGCGAGAGGACGCAGGCCATGGCCGGCCTGGCCAGCGCCTTCGGCCTCGGCACCATCGTCGGTCCGGCCCTGGCGCCGCTGTTCGTCCTGCCGGTGGTGACCCTGGCGGGGCCGCTCTACGGCTTCGCTCTGTTGGCCTTCATCGCCCTGCTGGCGGTGCTCAAATACCTGCCCAACGACGAACCCAAGCCGGTCGCCAAGCGCGAGAAGAAGCCCTTCAGCCTGTTCGCCCGCTCGGGCGAGGCGCCGTTGTGGCGCGACCCCCGCCTGCTGCCCTTCCTGATCTTCGGCTTCATGGCCGCCCTGTGCCAGACGGTGCAGACCCAGACCCTGGGCTTCATGATCATCGACAAGCTCGGCGTCTCGCCGCTGCAGGCGCAGGGCTTCACCGCCGTGGCCATGATGGCGGGCGCGGCGGCCGGGCTGCTGGCCCAGTGGTCGCTGATCCGCATGTTCAACATGTCGCCGCGCGACCTGATGCGCTGGGGCGTGGCCCTGGCTTGCGGAGCCAATCTCGTCACAGCCTTCGCGCCCACCTACAGCGTGGTGGTCATCGCCTTCGCCGTGGCCAGTCTGGGCTACGGCTTCCTGCGGCCCGGCTTCACCGCCGGCGCTTCTCTGTCGGTCATGATGCACGAACAGGCGCGGGCGGCCGGCGCCATCGGGGCGATCAACGGCCTGAACGTGATCTTCGCCCCGTTCTTCGTCTGGCTTTACGAGGCGGTGCATCCCGCCCCGTTCTTGCTGAACGCCGCGATTCTCGGCGGACTGCTGGTCTACGCCCTCAAGAACGCCGTCCTGCGCGAGGCGGGGACCAAGCCGGCCGGCGATGATGAGGCCACCCTGTCGATGCTCGAACGCAGCGACGAGGGCGGCGTCTAGGCCCTATCGCGGCGGCGGGACCGCCACGCCGAAGTTCACCGCCGCCTGAAGTCGGCGCACCATGTCCGCTGACAGATAGCCGTCCGCTGGCACGCCCGCCGTCTTCTGCCAGGCGCGCAGGGCCTTGCGCGTGCCCGCTCCGATCACCCCGTCCGGCGCCCCGGGATCGAAGCCCAGGTTCGCCAGCGCCACCTGCGCCGCCTGACGGTCCGCAAGCGACATAGGCGCCTCCACCGGCCAGGGCGTGCGCAGCGGCCCGTCGCCGCCCATGCGGTCGGCCAGCAGGCCGATGCCCAGGGCGTAGGAGGTGGAGTTGTTGTACTTGCGGATCGCGTAGTGGTTCGGCAGCGCCAGGAACGCCGGCCCCGCCGCGCCGGCCGGCAGCAGCAGGTTGGCGTCCGCCGCCGTGTCCGCTGTGCTGAACGCCAGGCCGTCGGCCCGGCGCACGCCCTGCGATAGCCATTGTCTCACAGGTATCCGGGTTTCTTCCGTCTGGCCGTAATCGAAATCTTCCGGCAGCACGACCTCCCGCGCCCAGCCCACGCCGCGCTGCCAGCCGCCCTTGGCCAGCAGGCTTGCGGCCGAGGCCAGGGCGTCGGCGTCCGAGCTCCAGATGTCGCGCTTGCCGTCGCCGTCTTCATCAACGGCGGTGGAGAGGTAGTTGCTGGGCAGGAACTGGGTCTGGCCCATCGCCCCCGCCCACGAGCCCTTCAGACGGTCACGGGTCACCTCGCCCGAGGCGATGATCTTCAGGCAGGCGTAGAGTTCGCCCTCCGCCCAGGAGCGACGGCGGCCCTGAGCGGCCAGGGTCGCCAGTGAGCGCAGCACGTCCTTGTTCCCCTGGATCTTGCCGAAGGCCGATTCCATGGCCCAGACGGCGACCAGAATCTCCTTGGGTACGCCGAAGCGCTGCTCAACGTGCGGCAGGAAACCCAGGGTCTGCAGCTTGCCGCGCCCGATGCCGACCCGCTCGTCGCTGACCACGCCGCGCAGATAGTCGCTGACGGGGCGAGAGAATTCCGGCTGCTTGGCGTCGGAGCTGGACACGCCCGGATCAGGCGTCAGGCCCGCGAATTGAGTCTGCAGCAGCTCGGCCGGCCAGCCGGCCTGGACCGAGCGGTCGTAGAAGTCGGCCCTCCAGGCGTCGAACAACGGATCGCCCGAACTGGCGAAGGCCGAGCTCTGCGAGCGGGCGGAGGTGAGAGACACGCCGGTCCCGGCGAGGGCGGCGGCGGAAAAGACGAACGAACGACGAAGCATGAGGCGGAGGCTAGCGGCTTCGCGCGAAATCGTTCAATCACAAGGACGACAGCCAGCCGCCGAAGTCCCGCCGCAATTGACTCCCGGCCAATGTCCGCCTATACGCCCGCCCTCTGGAATTAACCGGGAAGCCTCGTCAGCGCCTATCGCTGCGCGACGGCGGCCCCCGCAGCAGCAAGTAAGACGGTCGAGATCATGAAGGTTCGTAGCTCGCTCAAGTCGCTGAAGTCGCGTCACCGCGATTGCAAGCTGGTCCGCCGCAAGGGCCGCATCTACGTCATCAACAAGACCGACCCGCGCTTCAAAGCCAAGCAAGGCTAAGAAAGCCGCCATCGGCGCTTCGACGCGCCGAGCGCAGAATTCGACTGAGAACCGGCCGGTGACGGCCGGTTCTTTTCGTTTGTCCGGACTCCTGTTGTGGGCGGCCCGCCGCGCGATTATGGTCCGCCGCCTCTGACGACCTCTGACTTATGAGAGCATTTCTCCATGGCCGACGACTCCGCTTCCGTTGACGTTCTGAACTCCACCGCTCAGGGCCAGCTGAAGAGCATCATCGATCGCATCGAGCGCCTGGAGGTCGAGAAGGCCGAGGTCGCCGAGCAGATCAAGGAAGTCTACGCCGAGGCCAAGGGCAACGGCTTCGACGTCAAGATCCTGCGCAAGGTCGTCCGCCTGCTGAAGCAGGACCGCGCCAAGCGGCAGGAAGAAGAGGCGATCCTCGACCTCTACCTGTCCGCCCTCGGCGGGCTGTAAGGACGGGCTCTGAAGCGCAAGCTTCCAGACCGGTACGAGGCGGCCAGACGGGCCGCCCTCAACGCGCTCAAGCGCGCCAAGCGCACCGCCGACAAGGCGGGCGTCGAGCTTTCCGAATGGGAAGGGGAGTTCCTCGGTTCGGTGACGGACCGGGTGAAGACCTATGGGCGCGCCTTCGGCGATCCCGAAAAGGGCGCGCCGGGCCAGGCCCTGTCGGCCATGCAGGCGATCAAGCTGAAGGAGATCGCCGCCAAGGCCAAGGGCGAGAAGCCCAGGGGCGAGAAGGCCGCCAGAACATTTCGCCGTAAGAGGCCGTCTGGCGATTAGCGCGCTCGGTCGCGCCCAGGCGACGGCCAAGTTCGTAGATTTCCGCCATGGGCACCGACATGGGCGGACGCGGAATGTCCAGCTCGGCGTCGAACATCGGGCGCGGGACGGGGCGGCGGATGGTCATGCTCACGACGCCTTCACCAGTTCTTCCAGGCCCTGCTCGCGCACCTTGCGATACAGCGTGGAGCGGCCGATGCCGAGGCGGCGGGCCACCTCGCTCATGTGGCCGGCATAGACCTCGATGGCGTGCTGGATCAGATCGCGCTCGATCTCCTCCAGCGTCCGCAGGTGTCCGCGGCCGTCCAGGATCTTGACCGGCTGTTCGCCGACCGGCGCGGCCGCGATGGCCTCGGCCAGGATCGACGGGACCTGGGCGGGGGCGGACTCCGGCGGGGGAACCGAGACGCCTGAAATGGCGGGAAAGTCGTGCAGCTGCAGGTACGGCGCGTCCGACAGCACGATGGCGCGGTACACGGTGTTCTCCAGCTGGCGCACATTGCCGGGCCAATCAAAGGCGGTCAGACAGGCCAGGGCCTCGGGCGCGCAGCCGATGACGTTCTTGCCTTCCTCCACGTTGAACCGGCGCACGAAGGCGTCGATCAGGGCAGGGATGTCCTCGCGACGATCGCGCAGGGACGGGGCCTCCACCGGGAACACGTTCAGGCGATAGAACAGGTCCTCGCGGAACCGGCCCTCGGCCACCGCCGTGGCCAGGTCGCGATTGGTGGCCGAGACGATGCGCACGTCCACCTTCACCGAACGCTTGGCCCCGATGGGATCGATCTCGCCTTCCTGTAACGCGCGCAGAAGCTTGACCTGTATATCCAGCGGCAGCTCGCCCACCTCGTCCAGGAACAGGGTGCCGCCGTCTGCTTCCTTGAACTTGCCTGAATGCTGGGCCGTGGCGCCGGTGAAGCTGCCCTTCTCGTGGCCGAACAGGATCGATTCCACGAGGTTCTCGGGGATCGCGCCGCAGTTCACCGCGACGAACGGCTTGCCGGCCCGGTCGGACCCGCCATGCACGGCGCGGGCGATCAGCTCCTTGCCGACGCCGCTTTCGCCGGTGACCAGGATCGGGATGGCCGACTTGGCCGCCCGGGCGCCCATGCGCTTGACCAGGGTCATGGCCGGACCGTCGCCGATCAGGTCGTCGAAGGTGGTGCGGTTGCTGGCTCGCTTTGAAAGTCTGTCCACCTCGCCCTTCAGGGCGCCGATGGACAGGGCGTTACGGATCGAAACGATGATCCGCTCGGGGGACGCCGGTTTGATGAAAAAGTCGGTGGCGCCGGCCTGCATGGCCTTCACCACGGTGTCGACGCCGCCGGTCGCGGTCAGCACGATCACCGGCTGGACGAAGCCGCGCTGGCGAATCTGCACCAAGGTGTCCTGACCGGTCATGCCCGGCATGACCAGGTCCAGCAGCACCACGTCGGCGCTCTTGCCGCCGATCAGGTGGCCCAGGGCCTCATCGCCGTTTTCGGCGTGCGCCACGGCGAAGCCCTCGCGTTCGAGAACCGCCTGAATGAGCCGACGCTGAGTCGGATCGTCGTCGACGACGAGAACCGTCTTGGTCATCTTGAAGACACCTACCTGTATCGGTTTCCACCTGCCCGTTGGATTGGGGGCGAAAGCTCGTTGTGGTTCGTATTGATACAGGTGACGGGTAAAGGCGCGGTTTCGGAGAGCTGAGTCGCGGGTTAACGAGCCTGACTGTTGGTGGGGAATTGGAAACCATGATCTCGAGAATTCGTACGTTCTTCTTCGGCCTGATCGCCGTTCTCTATTCAGGAGCCGCCATGGCCGCCCCGATCGACCCGCTCGCCGATCCGTCCTTCGAGAAGGTCGCCCTGTGGCCCGGCCTGCCGCCAGGCTCGGTCAGCGCCACGGCCAAGGCGAAGATCATCGAGCGCAGTCAGGACATCACTGTCATCCGCGACCGCTACATCGAGCAGGTGGAGCGTCCCGACATGGTGGTCTTCAAGCCGAAGACCCCGAACGGAACCTCCCTGCTGATGGCCCCCGGCGGCGGCTACATCCGTGTGGTCATGGATAAGGAAGGCTACGAGACGGCCGAGCGCTTCGCTGCCGCCGGGGTCACCGTCTATGTCATGACCTACCGCCTGCCGGGCGACCATTGGGGCGCTGGTCCCGACGTGATTCTGCAGGACATGCAGCGCGCACTGCGCCTCGTGCGCCAGCGCGCGACCAAGGACGGCCTCGATCCGAAGAAGGTCGGCGTGATCGGCTTCTCCGCCGGCGGCCACGCGGCCGGCTCCCTGACCTTCCGGTTCGATGAGGCGGTCTACAAGCCGGTCGACGCCGCCGACCAGCTGTCGGCCCGCCCGGACTTCTCCGTCCTCATGTACCCCGTCGCCACCATGGCCGATCCCTTTGTCCACGCCGGCTCGCGCCAGCAGCTTCTGGGCGAGGAGCAGACATCGCGCATGATCGCCAAGTACTCGCTGGAGAAGGAGGTCCGCCCCGACGCCCCGCCGGTGATCTTCATCCACGCCGCCGACGACGCCTCTGTCCCCGTGGAGAACAGCCTCCAGGTCTTCGCCGCCCTCAAGGCCGCCAAGGTCCCCGCCGAGATGCACATCTACGAAGAAGGCGGCCACGGCTTCGGCCTCCGCGCGGTGAAGGACAAGCCGGTTGAGGCCTGGCCGGACGCGGTTCTGAGCTGGATGAAGCGCAAGGGGTTTTGATTCCTTTCAACCGCTCATCCCGGCCTTCGCCGGGGTGAGCGGAGTTTGTGTCTCGCCACAAGGGCGAGGGAGGCGAACTTTTTTGAGCGGTCTGAGCGCGACCCTCCCTATACTCCCTGCCTGACTTCCTCCGAGACCACCTGATGAACGCTCCCATCCGCACGCCCAAGACCGACATCCCGCAGTGGCGCCTCGACGATCTTTACGTCGGGCGTGACGATCCGCGGATCGAGGCGGACCTCGCCGCCGCCTCCGCCGCGAACCACAAGCTTGTCGCGCTTAAGGGGGCGTTCGTCGCCGCTCGGGCCGAGCCGGCGAAGCTGGGCGCGCTGATCGACGAGGGGCTCGGTTTTTACGAGGACGCCACCAACGCCCTGTGGGGCGTCGGGGCGTACGCCTCGCTCGCCGCCTCCACCGCCCGCGACGACGCCGGCTGGGCCAAGTTCGAGGCTGACGTCCGCGCGAAGGCCGCCGCCATCGGCGCCGAGAGCCTGTTCTTCACCCTCGAGCTGAACGAGCTCGAGGACGCCGAGCTGGACGCCGCCCTCAAGGCCCATCCCGCCGCCGCCAAGTGGAGCCCCTGGCTGCGCCGCCTCCGCTTGTCGCGCCCGCACGAGCTGTCGGCGGAGCTGGAGCATCTGCTGGTGGATCGCGCCCCCGCCGTCGGCAACTGGGTCCGCCTGTGGGACGAGACCCTGGCCCGCCTGACCGCCAAGGTCGGCCGCGAGACCCTGACCCTGCCCGAGGCGCTGAATCGCCTCACCGACCCCTCCGCCGCCAACCGCAAGGCGGCCGCCAACGGTCTGGCCAAGGCCCTGGAGGAGCGCACGTCGACCCAGGCTCTGGTGCTCAACACCCTGGCCTTCGAAAAACAGGTCGAGGATCGCTGGCGCCGCTACGCTGCGCCCGCCCAGTCGCGCCACCTGGCCAACGAGGTCGACGCCGAGTCGGTGGAGGCGCTGGAGGCGGCGGTGGTCGAATCCTACCCGTCCATCAGCCACCGCTATTATGCGTTGAAGGCCCGGGCCATGGGCCGCAAGACCCTGGACTACTGGGACCGCAACGCTCCGCTCGACGCCGCGACTCCCCGACAGTATGGCTGGGACGAGGCAAAGGGCCTGGTGCTCGAAAGCTTCCAGGACCTGGCTCCGAAATTCGCCGACGTGGCCCGCGGCTTCTTCACCCAGCCCTGGATCGACGCCGCCCCGCGTCCGGGCAAGCAGTCGGGCGCCTATTCGCACCCGGTCTCGGCCAACCGCCACCCCTATGTCTTCATGAACTACATGGGCGAGCGGCGGGACGTCCTGACCCTGGCGCACGAACTGGGCCACGCTGTCCACCAGACCCTGTGCTCGCCCCTCGGCACACTGCTGGCCGACACACCCCTGACCTTGGCCGAGACCGCCTCGATCTTCGGCGAGGGCCTGGTGTTCGAGCGTCTGCTGGCCGAAGCGTCAAAGGCCGACCGTATGGCGCTCCTGGCGGGCAAGATCGAGGATGGCCTCAACACCGTCGTCCGCCAGATCGCCTTCCACCGCTTCGAGACGCGCTTCCACGACGCCCGCCTGCAGGGCGAACTGGCCCCCGATCAGATCGCCGGCCTGTGGCTGGAGACCATGGCCGAAAGCCTGGGTCCGGCCGTGAAGCTGAACCCCGGCTACGAGCACTACTGGGCCTATGTCAGCCACTTCGCCCACGCGCCGTTCTACGTCTACGCCTACGCCTTCGGCGACCTGCTGGTGCGCGGCCTGATGGCCAAGCGGGCGGAGAATCCGGCCGCCTTCGCGCCTCTGTATGAAGATCTGCTCTCGGCCGGCGGAACCAAGACCTATGTGGAAGCCCTGGCCCCCTTCGGCCTGGACCCGCGCCAGAAAGCCTTCTGGGCGGCAGGGTGCTCGCAGCTCGAGAAGCTGGTCGATGAGTTCGACGATCTGGTGGGTTGATCTGCGGTAAGGCTTCCCACCGCCCTCAAACGCTTGTTAGAATCATCGGATGTCCGATGACCTGACAGAGGCCCAGGCGGCCGTGATCCCGGAAGGCTATCGCCAGCTCAACTGGTCGCGCGGCTTCGGGGTGCAGATCGGCCCCCTGTTCGAGCGCGGCGGGGAGCGGTCCCTGCTGGCCTTCCGGGTGGAGCAGCATCACACCAACGGCCTGGGCAACTGCCACGGCGGCATGCTGATGAGCTTCGCCGACATGGCCTGGGGCCGGATCATCTCCATCGAGCGGTCCAGCCGTTGGGTGACCGTGCGCCTGACTTGCGACTTCCTCTCCGGCGCCCAGCTGGGCGACTGGGTGGAAGGCGAAAGCGAGCTGGTGTCGGAGGTCGAGGGCCTGTTCACCGTGCGCGGCCGCATCTGGTGCGGCGACCGGACCCTGATGACTGGCTCGGGCGTCTTCAAGTCGCTCGGCGCGCGCGATCCACGTCCCGGTGAAAAGGCGTTCAAGAATGGCTGACGAAGCGCCCCTGCCGCCGGAGCTCGGCGCGCCCCTGGCGCCCTTCGCCGGTGAGAAGCCTTCCGCGCCCGCCTGGTTTGACGAGGCGATCGCCCGCGAGCCCGAACGCTCGACTGTCGCCGTCGATGGCGTGGACATCGAACTGCTCACCTGGGGCGAGGTCGGCAAGCCCGGCCTGCTGTTCCTCCACGGCAACGGCGCCCACGCTGACTGGTGGAGTTTCATCGCTCCGTTCTTCGCCGACGACTGGCGGGTGGCGGCCATCTCCTGGTCCGGCATGGGCGGCTCGGGCTGGCGCGAGAAATACGACGGCGACCAGTTCGTCCGCGAAGCCTTCGCCGCCGCCGAGGCCGCCGGTCTCTATGCCGACGGCGGCAAGCCGGTCTTCGTGGGCCATTCCTTCGGCTCCTATCCGACAATGCTGGCGGCGGCCAAGGGCGGCGACCGCCTGCGCGCGGCGGTCAGCGTCGATTCGCCTATCCGCCCGCCCTCCCGCGAGTGGAAGGGCCCGCCGTCCCGCAACGGCCCCAACCGCATCTACGCGACCCTGATCGACGCCCTGGCGCGCTTTCGCCTGGCGCCGCCGCAGCCGTGCGAGAATCTCTACATCGTCGATTTCATCGGCCGCCGCTCGGTGCGGACGGTGGAGGGCGGTTTCGCCTGGAAGTTCGATCCGAACCTCTGGAAGCACTTCAGCTTCAACGAGCGCCCCGGCCGTCCTCAGTGTCCCAGCGCCTTCATGTGGGGACAGAACTCCGCCCTCATCGACCCGGAGGTGCTGGCCTACATGCACAGCCTGGTCGCTCCCGGCACCCCGATGATCGAGCTGCCCCAGGCGCATCACCACGTCATGCTGGACCAGCCGCTGGCCTTCGTCGCAGCCTTGCGGGGACTTCTGGCCGGCTGGCCGCCAAAGGCAGCACAGGCCTGAGCTTGAGCCGGGCGGCGCGGCGTTGTATCTGCCCAGCAACTCAAGTTTCCACGCAAGGGCGCGACATGGCCGATTATCACCGCGGCGAAATGGACATCCAGGAACAGGCTTCGACCTTCCACGCCTTCAACCTGATGACGAAGTGGGGCTCCCTGGCCCTGGCTTCGTTTCTCACCGCCTTGGTTCTGTGGTTCTGCACCAGCGCCGGCTTCCTCGGCGGCCTGATCGCTGCGGTCGTCGTGGCCGTGGCTGGCTTTTTCCTGCTCAAGGAAAAGCCTCAGCAACACTAACGGCTGTTCGAGAATAATTTTGCGCGAGTTGATCTGATCGGCTCGACAAAGGGCAAGTTCTTCCCCTAAACGGGCTGCAACCATAGGGCAGTCCGGTGAGGGGGAGGCGCTGCATGGCCGTCATTGCGGTCACCAAGGAACGTCGTGCGGGTGAGACCCGCGTCGCGGCCACGCCCGAGAGCGTCAAGAAGCTCATCGCCGCCGGTTTCGCCGTGACGGTGGAGCAGGGCGCGGGCCTTTCGGCCGCCATTCCCGATTCCGAATACGCCGCCGCCGGCGCCAAGCTGGCCAAGACGGCCAAGGCCGCCGCCAGCGAGGCCGACATCCTGTTCAAGGTGCGCGGCCCCGAGGCCGACGAGATAGCGGCGCTGAAGAAGGGCGCCCTGGTCGCGGCCCTGCTCAACCCACATCAGGACAAGACTACCCTGGACGCCTTGGCCAAGCAGGGTTGCACGGCCCTGGCCATGGAGTTCATCCCGCGCATCACGCGGGCCCAGGTGATGGACGCCCTGTCGTCCCAGGCCAACCTGGCCGGCTACCGCGCCGTGATCGAAGGGGCCCATGTCTATGGCAAGGCCCTGCCGATGATGATGACCGCCGCCGGCACCGTCGCCGCGGCCAAGGTGTTCATCATGGGCGTCGGCGTCGCCGGCTTGCAGGCCATCGCCACGGCTCGCCGCCTGGGCGCGGTGGTCACCGCCACCGACGTGCGCCCCGCCACCAAGGAGCAGGTGGAGTCCCTGGGCGCCAAGTTCCTCGCCGTCGAGGACGAGGAGTTCAAGAACGCTCAGACCGCCGGCGGCTACGCCAAGGAGATGTCGAAAGAGTACCAGGCCAAGCAGGCCGAGCTGGTCTCCGGCCACATCGCCAAGCAGGACATCGTCATCACCACGGCCCTGATCCCGGGCCGCCCCGCGCCGCGTCTCGTCACCGCAGCCCAGGTCGCCTCGATGCGCCCCGGTTCGGTGCTGATTGACCTGGCCATCGAGCAGGGCGGCAATGTCGAGGGCGCCAAGCTGGGCGAGATCGTCGAGACGCCCAACGGGGCCAAGATCGTCGGCATCGCCAACCTGCCAGGCCGCATCGCCGCCGATGCTTCGGCGCTCTACTCGCGCAATCTGGTCTCCTTGTCGGCCCTGCTGCTGAACAAGGAGGGCGCCTACGCCCCGGACTTCGAGGACGAGATCCTCAAGGCCGCCGTGGTCTGCCAGAGCGGCGCCGTCGTCCATCCGGCTCTCAAGAGCTGATCGCGGCCGAGCCGCGCACCGAACAATTGGGAGGCCCGATATGGAAGCCGTCGACCCCACCATCTTCCGCCTGGCGATCTTCGTGCTCGCCATCTTCGTTGGCTACTACGTGGTGTGGAGCGTCACGCCCGCCCTGCACACGCCGCTCATGGCGGTGACCAACGCCATCTCGTCCGTGATCATCGTCGGCGCCCTGCTGGCCGCGGCCGCCCACGGCGCGGGCGCGCAGGATGCGGAGACCGCGACCAACGTCTGGATTTCAAAGGGGGCCGGCGCCGTCGCCGCCGCCTTCGCCGCCGTGAACATCTTCGGGGGCTTCCTCGTCACCCAGCGGATGCTGGCCATGTACAAGAAGAAGCAGAAGTAGAGCGGGACCTGGGGGACATCACATGAACGCCAATCTCGCCGCCATCCTGTACCTCGTCTCCGGGGTGCTGTTCATCCTGGCCCTACGCGGCCTGTCGAGCCCGGAAACCAGCCGTAAGGGCAACACCTACGGCATGGTGGGCATGGGCATCGCCGTGTTCACGGTCATGGCCACCCTGTGGAGCCAGGGCGCGCTCGATCCCATCACCATCGGCCTGATCGTGGCCGGCGTCGCCGTCGGCGGCGGGGTGGGGGCCGTCATCGCCCGCAAGGTGCCGATGACCTCCATGCCGCAGCTGGTCGCCGCCTTCCACTCCCTGGTCGGCATGGCCGCCTGCCTCGTGGCCGTGGCCGCCATCTACACCCCCGCCGCCTACGGCATCGTCGGCGCTGGCGGGCATATCCACGTCAACAGCCTGATCGAGCTGTCGCTGGGCCTGGCCATCGGCGCCATCACCTTCACCGGCTCGGTCATCGCCTTCGCCAAGCTGAACGGCAACATGGGCGGCGCGCCGATCCTGCTGCCGGCCCGGCACCTGCTGAACATCGCCATCGCCGCCGGCGTCGTCGCCCTGATCGTGGTGCTGGTCGCCACCGGGGGCGAGGCCAAGTGGGCCTTCTGGGGCATCTTCGCCCTCAGCCTGCTGATCGGCGTCACCCTGATCATCCCCATCGGCGGGGCCGACATGCCCGTCGTGGTGTCGATGCTGAACAGCTATTCCGGCTGGGCGGCGGCGGCCCTGGGCTTCACGCTCGAAAACACCACCCTGATCATCACCGGGGCCCTGGTCGGCTCGTCCGGCGCGATCCTGTCCTACATCATGTGCAAGGGCATGAACCGCAGCTTCGTCTCGGTGATCCTGGGCGGCTTCGGCGCCGACGCCGCTGCCGCTGCCGCGGGCGGCAAGGTCGAGACGCGCCCCGTCAAACAGGGTTCCGCCGACGACGCGGCCTTCATCATGAAGAACGCCTCCAAGGTCATCATCGTCCCAGGCTACGGCATGGCCGTCTCCCAGGCCCAGCACGCCCTGCGCGAAATGGCCGACAAGCTGAAGGAGGAGGGGGTCGAGGTGAAGTACGCCATCCACCCCGTCGCCGGCCGCATGCCCGGCCACATGAACGTCCTCCTGGCTGAGGCCAACGTTCCCTATGACGAGGTGTTCGAGCTGGAGGACATCAACAGCGAGTTCTCCACCGCCGACGTGGCCTTCGTCATCGGCGCCAACGACGTCACAAACCCGGCCGCCAAGACCGACCCCGCCAGCGCTATCTTCGGCATGCCGATCCTGGACGTGGAGAAGGCCCGCACCGTCCTGTTCGTCAAACGCGGCATGGCGTCGGGTTATGCCGGCGTCGAGAACGAGCTGTTCTTCCGCGACAACACCATGATGCTCTTCGCCGACGCCAAGAAGATGGTCGAAGGCATCGTGAAGGGGCTTTAGCCCAATCTTCCCCTCGCCCCCGCTTGCGGGGGGAGGGGTGGGTGAGGGGGCTACGGTCTGGATGCTTCCGGCGTCTCGCCAGTTGAATCTCAGCATTTCCCCTCACCTCTACCCTTTCTCCATAGATGGGGAGAGGGGATGACCCTGGAACTCCTGGCTTCCTACAGCCAAGCTGAGCCCTATTCCCGCCAATAATCCTAACTAACTCTTGGGCTTCATCATCGAAGAACGTCGTTGCGCGGCCGTCTGATCTCGGCGGATCGCAAAGAAAAGCACGACACCTAGACGAGGTCTAAGCATTGTCCACTGACGTCATTGACGGACGAGTCCCTTACATGGGCCTCGCCGCCATCCTGGGCTCCTGCGCCCTGTGGGGCGTGTTCGCCCTGACCGCCATCGGCGCCGCGCGCCCGGAGAACGAATTCTCCTTCATCTCGCGCGCCGCGCCCGCGCCGGTCGCCGCGTCGCCCGCGCCCGTCGTCGCGCCAGCCCCGCCGCCGCCCGCCTACAGCTTCGTCACGCCCCTGCCGGGCCAGCAGGTCAATTCCCCCTTCGGCATGCGTCAGCTGCCATGGGAGGAGGCCGGTCGCCTGCACAAGGGCGTCGACATCGCCGCGCCCGCCGGGGCCCCGGTCCTGGCCACTTTGCCGGGCGAGGTGATCCGCTCGGGCGAGGACGCCGCCTATGGCCGCTTCATCGAGATCGCGCACAAGGACGGCCTCACCTCGCTCTACGCCCACCTGGGCCGCAAGGCGAAGGGCGTCCGCAAGGGCGCGGCGGTGGAGGCGGGCCAGGTCATCGGCCATGTGGGCTCTTCCGGCCGCTCCACCGGCTCGCACCTGCATTTCGAGATCCGCAACGACGGCGACCCGGTCAATCCGACCTTCTTCATGGGCAAGCAGTTCGCCACGGCGGACGACCTGCCCCTCACCGCCGCCGCCCGCGTCTCGCGCAAGGTGCGCATGGCCACCGTCTCCAAATGGCCGGCCCATATCCGCAAGGGCGAGGTGCGCAAGAAAGCGGCTGCGAAGGGTGAACGACCGCGCGCGGTGATCCGTCTGGCGGAATGATCTGCGCCGCGTTGCGCGTTTGTAATTCGCCAAAGCCGTAAGCCTGCTTATCTAGGCTCCATGCTCAGCTTCACCGTTCGCGCCGTCTCCTGTCTCGTTCTCGCCTTCGTCGCCTGGATCGCCCTCGGCGGCGCCATGTCGATCGCCGCGCCCCAGCCGCGCGGCAAGTTCTATGATGTGGGCGGGCGCAAGATGCGCCTGGTCTGCGAAGGTCCGTCCACGGCCTCGCCCACCGTCCTGCTGGAGGCGGGCGCCTTCGGCTTCGCCGCTGACTGGGGCGCGGTGCAGGAAGCCCTGACCGCCGAGGGCGTCCGCTCCTGCGCCTATGACCGCGCTGGCATGGGCTTCTCCGATCCCAGCCCCGACGTACGCGATGGAAAGGCTATCGAGGCCGATCTGACCAAGCTGTTGAACGTGGCGGGGGAGAAGGGGCCTTTCGTGCTTGTCGGCCACTCCATGGCCGGTATGCGCATGCCGCTCTTCGCCGCCTCGCACCCCGACAGCGTCGTCGGCGTAGTGCTGGTGGACGCCGCCTCGCCGGGGCCGGAAATGATGAAGCGAGCCCAGACCTTCGTGAACCGGTTCGTCACCGCCTCTCGCTGGGCGGCGCGGGGGGCGGCGCTCGGCCTCTACAAACCGCTTAAGGGCACCCGCCTGGGCGACAAGATCGGCCTGCCGCCGGCGGCCTCGGCGGAAAAGCGCTGGGCCTTCGCCAACGGCCGTCACAACCGCACCGCCGCGAAGGAGGTCGAGGCTTGGCGCGAAGCCGGGCTGCAGGCTCTGGCCGCGCCGCCCTATCCGACGCAATGGCCGGTCGCCTCCGTCACCGCGGGCGCCCCCACGCCCGAGCGCATGGACTGGAAGAAGGCGCAGACTCGCCCTGCCGAGCTGTCTCAGCACGGCTACGTCCGCCACGTGGAAGGTGCCGGCCACAACACCCTGCTTGGCCGCACCTACGCCCACGAGATCGTCAAGGCGGTGAAGTTCGTGATGGAGAATGCGGAGAGGTAGAGGTCAATCCTCCCCCTCTGGGGGAGGTGCCCCAAAGGGACGGAGGGGGCTTGCTGACTCAGCAGAACCCCCTCCACCGCTTCGCGGTCCCCCTCCCCGAAGGGGAGGATCTAAACGCCAAAAAGGCCGCGCACCGGAGAGTGCGCGGCCTTTTCGATGTCTAGCGAGCCGATCGGCCCGCCGAAGATTTAGCGCGAGGGCTTCTTCGGCGCGGCGATCAGGCCTTCGCGCTGGGCGCGCTTGCGGGCCAGCTTGCGCGCGCGACGGACGGCTTCAGCCTTTTGGCGAGCGCGCTTTTCCGACGGCTTTTCGTAATGCACGTGGCGCTTCATCTCGCGGAACGAGCCTTCGCGCTGCATCTTCTTCTTCAGGGCCTTCAGGGCCTGATCGACGTTGTTGTCGCGGACAAAAATCTGAACCAGGGGACTCTCTCCGGTCGGTTGGTCGGCCCCCTGATGCGGGCGCGCGAAGAATAATGATTGGGGTCGGCAAGGCGGGCCCGGCCGACGTGAGGCGGGCGAAATAGCAGAACCCTACCTGCTTGTCCATGCGCGACGGCTGTTTCAACGCGATGTATCATGCACGCATGACTGATCGTGACGCCGACACCACGGACTGGGCCGCGCGGGCCGAACAACGCCTTCTGGACGCGGCGATCGCCCTGGCGCCGCGCCTGGGCTGGAGCGGCCCGCTCGTCCCCGCCGCCGCCCGTGAGGCGGGCTTCTCCCCGGCCGAGGCGGAGCTGCTGCTGCCCCACGGCGCGCGCGATTTGGCCGCTCTGCTCTCTCAGCGGCACGATTCTCAGGCCTTGGCCGCCCTGCCGGACGGCGCGACCCTGAAGATTCGCGAGCGTATCCGCTCCGGCGTCATCGCCCGTCTGGATGCGGCCGCCGCCGATCGCGAGGCTGTTCGCCGCTGGGCCGGTTTCCTGGCCTTTCCGACCAACCTGCCCCTGGCGCTGAAGCTGGTCTGGGACAGCGCCGATTCCATCTGGCGCTGGGCCGGCGACACGGCGACGGACGAAAACCACTATTCCAAGCGGGCCATCGTCTCCGGAATCTTGATCTCGACCCTGGCGCTCGACCTGACCAACGGCCGCGAGGCGGCGTCGGCGTCGCTGGACGCCCGCATCGACAACGTCATGGCCTTCGAGAAGTGGAAGGCGACCACCAAGCTTAAGCCGTCGCAACTGGCGGCCGAAGTGGCGGCGGCGCTGGGTCGTTTGAGGTATGGGGCGGCCTAGAGCCCCCGCAGCCTGTTCACGTGGCCCATCTTCCGCCCAGCCTTCACCTCGCGCTTCCCATAGAGATGCACGCGGGTTTCCGGCTCGGCGGCCAGCTTGGCCCAGGCCAGGACCTCCTCGCCCAGCAAATTGACCATCTCCACATGCGCCAGGGCGTGGGTGGGACCCAGGGGCCAGCCGGCCACGGCGCGGATGTGCTGCTCGAACTGATCGACCTCACAACCGTCCTGGGTCCAGTGGCCGGTGTTGTGGACGCGGGGCGCGATCTCGTTGACCAGCAGCCGCCCGTCCTTCAGCTCGAACAGCTCGACCCCCATCACGCCCACATAGTCCAGGCCTGACAGGATCTGGGCGGCGATGCGCTCGGCCTGCTCGCGCAGTTTGTCCGAGGCCTTGGCCGGGGCGGAGGTGCGGCGCAGGACGCCGTTCTCGTGGTGGTTCTCGGCCAGGGGATAGACGGCGATCTCGCCGTCGCGGCCGCGCGCGGCGATCACCGATAGCTCGCGCACGAAGTCGGCGCGGCCCTCGACGATGGCGGGCTTGCCGCCGATGGCGGCGAAGGCTTCGGCGGCGGCCTTGTCTGTGGCGTGCTCCACCCAGGCCTGGCCCTTGCCGTCATATCCGTCGCGGCGGGTCTTCAGCAGGACCGGCGCGCCAAGCTCGGCGGCGGCGGCCTTTACGGCGTCGGGGCTCTCGGCGGCGGCGAAGGGCACGGTGCCCACGCCCACGCCGTTCAGGAAGCTCTTCTCGGTCACCCGGTCCTGGGCCGCGGCGAGGGCGGCGGCGGACGGGGCCACAGGCATGCCGGCCTCGGCCAGGGCGCGCAGGGCGGCGGCGGGGACGTTCTCGAACTCGGTGGTCACCACCTGCGCCAAGGCGGCCAGGGCCTTCAGCGCGGCGGGGTCGTCATACTCGGCCACGATGGTGCGGGCCGCCACGCGCGAGGCGGGGGAATCCTCGTCCGGGGTCAGGATCGCCACGTCGAAGCCCAGCCGCGCGGCCGCCAGGGCCAGCATGCGGCCTAGCTGCCCGCCGCCGAGGACGCCGATGGTCGATCCCGGGGGAAGGGGAAAAGTCGTCACTTGGATCAGTCCTCGACCGTCTCGGCCACGCTGTCAGTCTGCGCCTTGCGGAAGGCGGAAAGACGACCGGCCAAGGCCTCGTCCGAGATCGCCAGGATCTGCGCGGCCAGGATGCCGGCGTTCTTCGCGCCCGCCACGCCCACGGCCAGGGCGCCCACCGGCACGCCGCCGGGCATCTGCACGATGGACAGCAGGGAATCGAGGCCGTTCTGCAGCTTGGACTCCACCGGCACGCCGAGCACCGGCAGATCGGTCATGGCGGCGGTCATGCCCGGCAGGTGCGCCGCCCCGCCGGCTCCGGCGATGATCACCTTGAAGCCCTCGGCCTTGGCCCCCTTGGCGAAGGCGAACAGGCGGTCGGGCGTGCGGTGTGCGGAGACGACCTTGGCCTCATAGGCCACGCCCAGCGCGTCCAGGTTGTCGGCGGCCCACTTCATGGTGGGCCAGTCCGAGCGGCTGCCCATGATGATGGCGACGGGCGGCTTAGCGCTCATGGCGTCTTCATTCCCCTTTGGAGCCACTGGAAACGGGGCCCCGGAAGGGCGCGGAGTATAGGCGCCGCTAGCGCGGCGGCAACCATACGGATCAAGCGATGATATCGGGGGTCAGCAAGCCTTCCAGGTGCGTGATCTGGTCCCGCAGCGCCAGCTTGCGCTTCTTCAGCCGCGCGATCAGCAGCTGGTTCGGCAGAGGCTGGGCCTCGATCGCCTCGATGGAGGAGTCCAGGTCGGCGTGCTCCTGGCGCAGCTCGGCCAGTTTCTCCAGCACCACGCTGTCGAGAAGCGGTTCGTCATCGTTCATGTGCGCCCCCCTACAGGCCGTCTGCGGTTCAATATCAAAGCACGCGCCTCGTTAAAGGCGCCTCAAGACAGCAACGTGGCGAGGCGGGTGATCTTCGCCTCGGGCGCGCCGCCGAACGCCATGGCGGCGGCGGCCAGGGCCTCCGCGACCGGGCGCTGCGGGCCAGGCTCGCCGGCCATGGCCTGCAGGCTTTCCATCAGCAGCCGCTCGGCTCCGAACTCCACGCCCTTCACCTGCTCCCGCAGGGCCAGGCGCGAGGCGTCCGCCGTACCCGGCATCTCGCTCTTCAGCCGGCGACGGGCGGCGCGTAGCGGGGCGACCACCTCGGCTTCCCAGGCGCGGGCCGCAGCCACGGCGCGGATCGCCTCGACCCGGCGGCCCTCCAGCGCGGCCCAGGCGGCGAACAGCAGATAGGGCACGCTTTGCCCATGCTCGTCCTGCAGCTCCACGCAGGCCTCGCTCACGCCCGGCCGCTCATAGGCCCCCAGGGCCCAGGTCCACAGGCTCATGCCTCGCCGCCTCCGAGGACTGGCGACAGATCCTCGCCCCAGCGCTTCACCGGCTTCCAGGAAAGACCGAACAGATCCAGCGCCCGGCCCACCGACTGATCGACCATCTCGGCGATGCTTTTCGGCTTGGCGTAGAAGGCCGGCAGGGGCGGGGCGATGATCGCGCCCATCTCCGCCAGCTTGGTGAGGGTCCGCAGATGTCCCAGGTGCAGCGGCGTCTCGCGCACCATCAGCACCAGGTTGCGGCGCTCCTTCAGGGTCACGTCGGCGGCGCGGGTCAGCAGGGACGAGGTCACGCCGGTGGCGATCTCGCTCATGGTCCGCACGGAGCAGGGGGCGATGATCATGCCCACGGTCTGGAAAGAGCCCGACGCGATGGAGGCGCCGACGTCCGATACTCTATGCACCACATCGGCCCGCGCGTTGACGTCAGCCGGCGACAGGCCGGTTTCCTGGCTCAGGGTCAGGACCGCGGATTTGGACAGGATAAGGTGGCTTTCGACGCCCATTTCCCGGCAGGCGTCCAGCGCCCGCAGGCCATAGACGACGCCGGAAGCGCCGGAAATTCCGACCACGAGCCGCATATGCCCCTCCGTCGTCATGGTTCCGTCACCCTCCGGACTCAGGCCTGCAACCATATGTGATCTGACAGCCCCGCAAAGCGGGTGTTCACTGTCTTTGTCACAGCAAACTTAAGGAGCCGAGAGCCATGGCCATCGAATCCCGTATCCGCGAACTGGGCGTCCGTCATCAGACGCTGGACCGCACGATTCAGGATGAAATGAGCCGCCCGGTCTTCGACGAGGTCCGCCTCAGGGCCCTAAAGCGGCAGAAACTCCGACTTAAGGAAGAGATAGAGACTCTTAAGTCTCGAGCCCACTGACGGAAATCGTCGCTTCGGCCCCGCCTCTCGAAGGCGGGGCCGAAGTTCATTTGGGGACTCAGTCTTCGTCTTCGTCGACGACCGGAGCCGACTTGCCGAACACGTCCTCGGCCGACAGGCCGGCGCCGCGACGGCGGTAATCTTCTTCTTCGACTTCCGGCTCGGGAGCCGCCTCGACCTCGCCGGCCGGGCGCAGGGTCGCGCCGTCGGGATCAGTGATGCCGCGCTTGGCGTCGTCCTTGGCCTTCTTCTCGGCCGCCTTCTTGACCAGGGCGTCCAGCTCCAGCTGGCCGACCAGGCCCAGGGTCACGGGATCGACCGGCTTGATGTTGGCCGCGTTCCAGTGGCTGCGGTTACGCACCTGCTCGATGGTGGCCTTGGTGGTGCCGAGGATCTTGGCGATCTGGGCGTCGGTCACTTCCGGGTGGTTGCGGATGAACCAGGCGATCGCGTCCGGGCGGTCCTGACGACGCGACACCGGGGTGTAGCGCGGGGCCTTCTTCGTCGGCTTCAGCAGCTCGGCGTGACGGCTGACCAGGGCCTTCATGCGGTACTTGTCGCTGGCTTGGGCCTTGTCGAGCTCTTCGCGCGACAGCTGGCCGTTGGCGATCGGGTCGGCGCCGCGGATGTCGCGCGCCACTTCACCGTCGGCTATGCCCCGGACTTCCAGCGGGTGCAGGCCGCAGAAGTCGGCGATCTGCTCGAAGGTCAGGGAAGTGTTGTCCACGAGCCAGACGGCGGTCGCCTTCGGCATCAGGATTTGGTCGGCCATGAGACCCTCCAGAAATGACGGCGCCCGGCCTTTCGGCCGGGCGGGTATTGGATCACACATATACTGGGCTTCCATGACGAAGCAAAGGGTTCAGGCAGGCTCGGTCAGGTTTTTCAACGCCTTGGCCTCTGAAACGTCAGGTCGTCAGCACGACCTTCCCCACATGGCTTCCCGCTTCCAGATGCGCGTGCGCCTTGGCCGCCTCGGTCAATGCAAACGTGGCGTCGATGCGCGGCTTCAGCAGGCCGCGCTCCACCCACGGCCAGACGATGCGCTCGATCTCGGCGGTCAGCCGCGCCTTCTCGTCGGCGTCGCGTGGGCGAAGGGTCGAACCGGTCAGCACCGCGCGCTTTCGCATCAGGCCGAAGACCGGAACGTTCAGCGTCCCGCCGCCCAGGCTGGCGATGTAGACGATCCGCCCGCCGGTCTTCAGGGCGTCCAGGTTCTGGTCGAAATAGCTGGCGCCGACCATGTCCAGCACCACATCGACCCCGCCGGCCGCCTTGGCGACCTCGGCGAAGTCCTCGGTCTTGGCGTCCACGGCGATGTCGGCGCCCAGGGCCTTGGCCTCCGCCGCCTTGTCGGCGCCGCGAGCCGTGGCGATCACCCTGGCGCCGGCCGCCTTGGCCATCTGGATCGCCGTCGTCCCGATGCCCGACGTCGCGCCGTGGACCAGCAGCGTCTCGCCGGCCTTCAGCGCTCCATGCTCAAACACATTGGCGAAGACGGTGAACACGGTCTCGGGCAGGGCCGCCGCCTCGACCAGGCTCAGGCCGTCGGGGATCGGCAGGGCGTGGCGCGCGTCCACGACCGCGTATTCCGCATAACCGCCCCCGCCCAGCAGGGCGCAGACCTTGTCCCCGACCTTCCAGCGCCCGGCCCCGACCACCACCTCGCCTGCGACCTCCAGGCCCAGGGTGTCCGGCGCCCCCGGCGGCGGCGGATAGGCGCCCAGCCGCTGTAGCAGATCGGGACGGTTCACCCCGGCGGCGGTGACCCGGATCAGGATTTCGCCCGCCTTGGGAACGGGACGGGGCAGGGAGACCGGCTTCAGCGCTTCCGCCGGGCCGGAGCCGTTCTCCACCGCGATCGCGGTCATGGTCTCGTTGCTCACAGCGCCCTCCAAAGCTTGCGTTCGGTCCTAGCTAGGGCTCTCATAGCGCCCCCACAAGCGGAGGCGAGCCATGGATGAGCCGGTCGAACCCCGTCGCGCACGCGGAGACGCCCTGAACGAGGCCATGAGGGAGGATCTGGAGCTGCTGGGGGTCGCGGACCTTCAGGACCGCATCGCCACCCTGGAGACGGAAATCGTGCGAACGCGCCTGCATCTCGAAAAGAAACAGGCCGGCCGCGCCGCCGCCGACGCACTGTTCGGCGGCCTCCGCGACGATTGAACCTCTGGATAGTTCTGGCACGGGCGTTGCACCCATGGGTCCGATGCGGCCATTAGTGTGCCGCGACCTGGTTGAGGGCTATGATTCCAATGAGTGATGCGCCCACGGCGGCGTCGACGGTCTGGAGGGCTGGCGTGATCGAGGATTTCGCCCGCTCCGAGCTGTTCGACAAGACCTTCGAGGAAGGCATGGAGCTGGTCGAGGTCTGCGCCGCCTATCTCGACGGCGTCGGTCGCCAGGACTCCCGCATGCTGTCGCGTAACGCGGCCCTGGCCTACGCGGCCGAAAGCATGCGCTTGACCACGCGTTTGATGCAGGTCGCCTCCTGGCTGCTGGTGCAGCGCGCCGTGCGCGAAGGCGACATGGAGCCGTCCGCCGCCTGCGAACCGCGCTACCGCGTCGGCGACGAGGCCGTGAACCAGACCGCCGAAATTCCCGAGCACGAGGGCCTGCCCTCCAGCCTCATCGAACTGGTCGGCCGCTCCGAGCGTCTCTACGAGCGCGTCCGCCACCTGGACCAGCGCATGTACGTGGACGGCGAAGCCGCCGTCGAAGCCCCCAACCCCGTCCTATCGCAGTTCACCCGCCTGCAGGACGTCTTCGGCAAGGCGTCCTGAGTTTCATCCGCTCATCCCCGCCTTCGCGGGGATGAGCGGCCTTCTTTGGCTGAACCCCAAACACGAAAAAGCCGGCGCGCTTTCCCAGCGCGCCGGCTTTCCAGCCCCAAGGACGCTCGCGCGCCCTTATCGGTTTTATTTCTTGGTCGTGAAGCCGGCGAACTTCGCGTTGAAGCGCGAAACGCGGCCGCCGCGGTCCAGCAGATGGGCGTTGCCGCCGGTCCACGCCGGATGGGTCTTCGGGTCGATGTCGAGGTTCAGGGTCGCGCCCTCTTTCCCGTAAGTCGAACGGGTCTTGTAGGACGTGCCATCCGTCATGACGACGTTGATGAAGTGATAGTCGGGGTGCGTGTCTTGTTTCATCGGGCGATCCAACCGACTAAGCGGCGTGAAAATTTGTGTCGTGTCGGCCCCGAGAGGCTGACCGCGAAGACGCGCGGCTATACAGAAGGCCCGGCGTATTGGCAAGAGGTTGGTCATGAGTGAGGCGAACGGAACGGACACGGATGCGGGGGCTCGCCCCGGCGCCGGAGCCGAAGTCGCCCAGAATCTGCAGGCCGCCGCGGCGCGTCGCGCCAAGAGCCGCAACGTCCGCGCCCTGGGCCGTCTACTGCCCTTCCTGGCCGCTCACAAGGCAGACGCGGGCCTCGCCCTGATCTTCCTTCTGTGCTCAACGGCCGCGACCCTCGGGCTGTCCGTCACTCTGCGCCTGCTGGTCGAGCACCTGACCAACGGTCAGCCCACGGCGGCCAGCATCAATCCCTGGTTCGCCCTGATCGGCGCCAACGCCCTGATCCTGGCGGCGGCCACGGCCCTGCGATTCTTCTTCGTCACCAAGACGGGGGAGCGGATCATCGCCGACCTGCGCGCGGCCCTCTATTCCCACGTCCTGACCCTGGATCCCGGATTCTTCCTGAAGACCCGCACGGGCGAGGTTCTGTCTCGGGTGACCACCGACATTCAGATCGTCGAGAACATGATCACTACCTCGGTGTCCGTGGCTCTGCGCAACACCCTGATGCTGATCGGGGCCCTGACCATGCTGATGGTGGTCAGCCCGCGCCTGACGGGCCTGGTGCTGCTGCTGTTCCCCTTCGTCCTGGCGCCGCTGTTCCTTTTTGGCCGCCGGGTGCGCAAGCTGACGACCTCCACCCAGGACCGCTTCGCTTCCGCCGTGGGCTATGCCGGCGAGACCTTGGACGCGCTTGAGACGGTGCAGGCCTTCGGCCGTGAGAAAAGCGCCGGCGCGCGCTTCGGCCAGGCGGTGGAGGACACCTTCCGCATGTCCCTGACCCGGATGACCGCCCGCGCCACTATGACGGCCATGGTCATCGGCCTGGTCTTCGGCGGCATCGTCGTCGTCTTCTGGCTGGGCGTGAACGCCGGCCTGCGGGGCGAGATGACCTGGGGCGCGCTGATGCAGTTCGCCTTCCTGTCGGTCATGGCCGCCGGTTCCGTCGGCGCCATCGGCGAGGTCTGGGGCGAGGTGCAGAAGGCCTCCGGCGCCATGGAGCGCATCGGCGAACTCCTGGCCGCCAAGCCCAACGTGGCCGCGCCGGAACGGCCTGTCCCCATGCCCAACCCGGCTCGCGGTGAGATAGCCTTCAGCGGCGTCACCTTCGCCTATCCGGGCCGCCCCGACCTGCCGGCTCTCAACGGCTTCGACCTCGACGTGCGCCCGGGCGAGACGGTCGCCCTGGTCGGTCCCTCGGGCGCGGGCAAGAGCACGGTCCTGCGCCTGCTGCTGCGCTTTTACGACCCGCAGTCCGGCGCGATCCGCATGGACGGGGTGGACCTGCGCGACGCCGATCCCGCCGAGGTGCGCGCCCGCATGGCCCTGGTCTCCCAGGAAAGCCCCCTGTTCTCCGGCTCGGCCATGGACAACATCCAGTTCGGCCGCGAGGGCGCCACCGTCGCCGAGGCGACCGCCGCCGCCGAGGCCGCCCAGGCCGCGGGCTTCATCGCCAACCTGCCCGAGGGCTTCAACAGCCCCGTGGGCGAACGCGCCAAGACCCTGTCCGGCGGCCAGCGCCAGCGTCTGGCCATCGCCCGCGCCCTGGTCCGCCAAGCCCCGATCCTGCTGCTGGACGAGGCCACCAGCGCCTTGGACGCCGAGAACGAGCGCCTGGTGCAGCACGCCCTGACCGCGGCCATGAAGGACCGCACCACCCTGGTCATCGCTCATCGCCTGGCCACCGTCCTGGCGGCCGACCGCATCGTGGTCATGGACGAGGGCCGCGTGGTCGAGCAGGGCTCCCATGCCGAACTGTCCGCCCGCGGCGGCCTCTACGCCCGCCTGGCCAAGCTGCAATTCGGCGGCGAGGCAGCCTAGGCCTTCAGGAAGCGGACCGCCATCGGATACCAGAGCCGCACGTTCTGAACGACGGCGTTGGTGCAATGCAGGGGCGAGCGCTCGATGTCGCTCAGATAATAGCGCTTCAGCACCGAGACAGCCCGCGACAAGGTCTCGGTGGTCGGGCACTGCTCGAAGAACGCCTGTGTCTCGTGGAACTCGAAGGTGGTGACGAACGCCTCGCCCTCGAAGGCGTCCTCGACCCCCTGGAAGATGCCCACCTGCTGCTCGTGGGTCGCATGCTCCAGCACCGAGACGCAGGAGATGTGCGACGGCTTCACCTCGCGCAGCACCTGGCCCAGGGTCTCGGTGTCGGCCAGCCCCTCGATCAGCTTCACATTGTCGGGGATGTCGCTCTTGGTCCCGAAGTTGGTGTCGAGGACGTGGACCTCGATCCCCGTGGCGGCCAGCAGGCGCGGGAAGAAGCTCAGCCCGGTCGCGGGCGAGCCGCCGCCGATGTCCAGCACCCGGTCGCCGGGCTTCAGGTCCAGCAATTCGACCGTCTGAAAGTATTCCCAGAAGCGCTGGCTGATCTTGCCGCCGCCATAGACCCGGCCGTCCCACTCGGCCGGGTGGGCGGGATCGCCGAAGCGCCGCCACAGCAGCGACTTCAGTTGCGGCGTCAAACTCTTGGAAGCTGCCTTGGCCACTTTGGTCCCCCGATTCGGCGGAACGAGAGTGGCTGGTTCGCGCCTCCGCCGTCTACTGGTCCCGCGCCTGAACCGCCAGGCCGGGGAAGTCGCTGAACACGCCGTCGACGCCTGCGGCGTACAGCGCCTTCAGCACTGGGATCACGTCGCCCTGAAGGCGTTGGTAGTCCGGTCGGATCGCCATGCCCTTCTTCAGGCTCTTGGGCAGGAAGTAGTTCTCCGCCCGCACGGTCCAGGGATGCACCACCAGACCCGCCGCATGGGCGTCGTTCACCAGGCTGGTGGCCGGAAGCAAGGTCTCTTCGTTCTGCGGGATGACCAGGGTCTTTTCTGGGCCCAGGCCGCTGGCGTAGCTGGCGATGGTCTTCAGGCCGTCCGGCGTCAGCATCTGAGCGTAGGTGGTCGCCGGCGCGTCCGCCGGGCCGCCCTCGGACGACACCAGCTGAACCAGCCGAGCGTTGGTCCGGCGGCGTATGGTCTTCAGCGGCGCCACCTCGAAGCACTGGACGAAGACCGGGGCGGTGGGGCTGTCCAGGCCGGTCTCGCGCAGGGCCGCGGCCATCCGGTCCTCGATCGGCAGGCCGATCGACGCCAGGAACGTCGGGTGCTTCATCTCGGGATAGACCCCGATGACGCGGCCCACGCGGGCGCCTTCGGCGCGGGCCAGGGCGACCACTTCCTGGAAGGTCAGGATCTGGGCCTGGCCGTCGAACTTGGCGCTGGCGGGCCGCAGCTGCGGCAGCCGCTCGCGGGCGCGCAGGCTCTTCAGCTCGGCCAGGGTGAAGTCCTCGGCGAACCAGCCGGTCATCTCCTGGCCGTCGATGCGCTTGGTGGTCTTGCGGGAGGCGAATTCGGGCCGCGACTCCACGTCGGTGGTGCCGCCGATCTCGTTCTCGTGGCGAACGACCAGATGGCCGTCCTTGCTGACCACCAGGTCCGGCTCGATGAAGTCGGCGCCCTGGTCCACGGCCAGACGATAGGCCAGCTCGGTGTGCTCCGGCCGCTCGCCGCTGGCGCCCCGGTGGGCGATCACGATGGGTTTCTTGGGAGCGGCCTGCGCCATCTCGGCGATGAAGGGCAGGGCGAGGGCGGAGGCGGCGAGCGCGCGGCGGGTCAGCGTCATGATCGCCAGCTTAGCCGGCGATCATGACAGCTGCACAGTCGGCTTCAGGCGGCCTTCAGCTTCTCCAGCACCAGCGGGTGCAGGTCGAGGTTGGACGCCAGGATCGAGGCGCCGCCGGTCACGTTGGTTTCCTCGCCGGACAGGTCGGTGACCTTGCCGCCGGCTTCACGGACCATGAGAATCCCGGCCGCGACGTCCCAGCTGTTCAGGTTGCGCTCCCAGTAGCCGTCGTAACGGCCGGCCGCGACCCAGGCCAGGTCCAGGGCCGCCGAACCGAAGCGGCGCACGCCGGCGACCCGCTGGGTCATCTGGTGCAGTTCCTTCAGGAAGGTGGCGTGGCCGGTCTTGCCCGCGAACGGGATGCCGGTGGCCAGGATGGAGTCTTCCAGGGTGCGGCGGGCGGCGACGCGCAGGCGCTTCTCCATACCCAGGTACGCGCCCTTGCCCTTTTCAGCCCAGAACAGGTCGTTGCTGATCGGGTTGTAGGTGACGCCGGCCACGACCTCGCCCTCGCGTTCCAGCGCGATATTCACCGCGAAGTGCGGGATGGCGTGCAGGAAGTTGGTGGTGCCGTCCAGCGGATCGACGATCCAGGTGTGGGTCTTGTCGGTGCCCTCGATCGTACCGCGCTCTTCACCGATGAAGGTGTAGCCGGGGCGGGCCTTGGTCAGGGCCTCGAAGATCACCTGCTCGGCCTTCAGGTCCGCGGCCGACACGAAGTCGGCCGTGCCCTTGCGCGAGACCTGCAGTTCGCCCAGCTCGCCGAAATCTCGCGAGAGGCCTCGCGCGGCCTTGCGGGCCGCGTCGATCATGACGGTGACGACGGCGGAAGGTGTAGCCACGCCGATTAGTCCGCGCGGCGGACGTATTCGCCCGTTTCGGTCGAGACCAGGACGCGCTCGCCGGCTTCCATGTACGGCGGGATCATGACGCGGACGCCGTTGTCCGCCTTGGCCGGCTTATAGGACGACGAAGCGGTCTGACCCTTCACCGTGGCTTCCGCCTCGACGATGGTGACGACCACGTGTTCCGGCAGTTCGATGCCGATGGCGCGCTCTTCGTGGAATTCGACCACGACGGTCATGCCGTCTTGCAGCCACGGCACGCGGTCTTCGCCGACGAAGTCCTCATGCAGGGTGATCTGCTCGTAGGACTGGCCGTCCATGAACACCAGCATCTCGCCTTCGCGGTACAGGAAGGTGTGATCCTTCTGTTCCAGGGTGACGCGCTCGACCTTGTCTTCCGAACGGAAGCGTTCGTTCAGCTTGCGGCCGTCGATCAGGTTCTTCAGCTCGACCTGGGCGAAGGCGCCGCCCTTGCCCGGCTTCACGTGGGAAGCCTTGACGCAGGCCCACAGGCCGCCGTCATGCTGGATCACCATGCCGGGTTTGATGGTGTTGCCGTTGATTTTCATGTGTGTGGAGTCCGGGAAATTTGGCCGCGGAAACTAGCGGTGAGGCCTCCTGAAAGCAAGGCGGCCGGCTGCGGTCGCGCTCAAACACCCCTCCCCCGTGCAACGGGGGAGGGGGGGGCACGAAGTGGTGGAGGGGGCGTGACCGGGCTCGGAGCTAGGCGGACGCCCCCTCCGTCTCGTCGCTAGCGCGCCGATCCCCCTCCCCCGTAAGCTTCGCTACAGGGGAGGAGAAACAGGCTTCCTACATCGCGCCTTTCGGCAGGCTGTCCTTCTTCTCGCAGGCCATCTTTCCGGCCGGGCCGACAATGGCGCTGATGCCTGTGTCCTTCTGGCCCGCGCGCCAGTTCTTGGGCAGCTTGCCGTCGCCCTTGTAGTCGAGGCCCAGGTCGATGACCCCGTCCGACGCGCAGTCGATGGCGAACATCATGATCGGGGACTTGGACGCCGCCCAGGTGGCATAGGGCGCCGCCTTGCCGCCGGACGCGTAGCGCAGCACCACTAGGCCGCTTTGCTCGTCCACCTTCATGAAGTCGGCGTCGTATCGGAACGACGGGTCCCCGGGGACGGGCTGCCAGTTCTCGGCCAAGGCCCCGGACGTAAACGGCGCGCTCAGCGCCAGACCAACCAGACACACCACGAGCCGTCTCATGACCGCTCCTCCCATAGTCTTGTTGTTATGGGAGGACGCTACGCTCGGTCGTGGAGCCGCGCAACGAATGTGTCTGGATTGTGTCTGAAAGCTTGGCTGTGGGCCGGCTCAGCGCCGGGCCAGGCCCTCGGCGATGGCGGCGTTGAGAGCCTTCACCCCGGCGGCCGGGCCGTCGGCGTGCTTCCAGACCCCGGCGCTCACCGCCAGGAAGTCCGCGCCCGCAGCGGCCAGATCGGCGGCGTTGTCGGCCGCAATCCCGCCGATGGCGACGCAGGGGACCTCCATGAACTCCTGCCAGATCGACAGGATTTCCGGCTCGGCCCGTGTGGAGGCGTCCTTGGTGTCGGTGGGGAAGAACGCCCCGAACGCCACGTAGTCGGCCCCAGCCTCGGCGGCCTCCATGGCCAGGTGGCGGCTGTCATGGCAGGTGACGCCGACCATGGCCTTAGGCCCCATCACCCGCCGCGCCTCGGCGCAGCCTGCGTCGTCCTGGCCCACATGCACGCCGTCGCAGCCCAGCTTGGCCGCCAGGTCCGGCCGGTCATTGAGGATCACCGCCACGCCGCGCGCCTGGGCGATGGGGGATAGGGCGTGGACCGCCGCCTCGATCACTGTGTCGGGGACGTCCTTCAGGCGGATCTGCAGGGCGGCCACGTCGCCGGCGTCCAGCGCCTCGGCCAGCAGCCGGCCGAAGGCGGCCAGGTCGTCGATGGCGGGCGGGGTGATCAGATAGAGGCGGCATTCGGCGGTCATGGCCGCTCCGTAGCTCATTTCGCCGCCCGCGGCGACTTCCTGGCGGCCTGCGACGAGCGGGCGCAGGTGCAAATGACTTGCAGAGTCAGCGCGACCTTTGTTAGATGCGAATGATAATCACTCGGTCGGGTCTCGCGTCCTTTGTACGTCTGCAACTGCAACGGCATCCGTGAACGTCAGGTCCGCGCGGCGATCGACGCCGGCGCGTCCCGTCCTGCCGAGATTTTCCGCGCTCACCAGTGCCAGGCGCAGTGCGCCAAGTGCGTCTGCGAGATGCGCCAGATGATCGAAGAGTCCCGCCAGGCGCTGCGTTTTGCGGCTGAATAGAGCCGGCTTTCAGCAACTGCGAAGCGCTCGCGAAGAAAAGCGTGCGCCTGCGAAACACTTGCACACAAAGCAGTTGAAGCTCTGTTCCTGATCAATCAGGTTCCGCCCGAACCCGCGATCAGGAGAGACCAATGCAGGGCGACAAGACCATCATCAACCTGCTCAACGCTGTGCTCACCAACGAGCTGACGGCGGTGAATCAGTACTTCCTGCATGCGCGCGTCTACCAGCACTGGGGCTTCGCGCGCCTGGGCAAGATCACCTACGATGAAAGCATCGGCGAGATGAAGCACGCCGACATGCTGATCAAGCGCATCCTGTTCCTGGACGGCCTGCCGAACTTGCAGGACCTGCACAAGCTGAAGATCGGCGAGACCGTGCCGGAATGTATGGCCGCCGACCTGTCGGTGGAGCAGCAGGGCCACGCCACCCTCGTTCCGGGCATCGCCGCCTGCGAAGCGGCCAAGGACTATGTCAGCCGCGACCTGCTGCTGAAGATCCTGGAAGACACCGAGAATCACATCGACTTCCTGGAGACCCAGCTGGGCCTGGTGAAGGCGCTGGGCGAGCAGAACTATCTGCAGAGCGCCCTGGGCGAGCTGGTCGGCGAAGGCCACGCGGACGGCTAAGGTCAAAAGGCGGAACCGCTCAAGGTTCCGCCGGTTCTCCTTGCGTAGCAGGGAGGACGCCATGGGACTGGTCGACACGGCCCAAGACAAGATCGAGGATCAGCTGAATAGCCACGGACGCGGCGTCGGCCATGTGGCTTTCGGCGTGGCCGTTTGCGCCGCCATCGCTGGCGGCGCCGCTCTGCTGACCATCAAGCGCGCGCCTCCGGCCGATTCGATCGAGAAGGCCGCTGCGACGGACGGGGCGACGGCAGCGCCGTCCAAGCCGACCCTGTCCCTCCTGCTGCCGGCGCTGTTCTCTTTGTCCAGCCTGTCGGCCCTGCGCATCTGGAACGCCCCTGACAGCCCGCGCCGCACCCGCGCCCTGGCCCTGTGGGGCGTGATGCAGGCGGTCAACGCCGCCCTGGTCTGGGTGGCGCCCAAGCGCCGCTCCGCACAGCTCGTCGGAGCCCTCGCCACCGCCGGCGTCACCGTAGCTTACTCGGAAACCGCCAAGCGCATCGACGCCAAGGCGGCCGGCATGGTCGCCCCCTATGCCGGGCTGATGAGCTTCACCAGCGCTATGGCAGGCGACGTCCGTCGTTCACGCGAAGAGGGCGGCCAAGCCACAGTTCACTGATCGGCACGCAACTTTGCTTGTGCGCTGAGCAAGACTGCCCCAACCATAGCCCCCAATGCCGAGGACAGGCTGGGGGAAACGTATATGGCGCAAGGGCGCAAGCATGGGCTGGTGATTGGGGCCGCGTCGGCCGGCACGGTCTTCGAGTGGTACGATTTCTATCTCTACGGCTCGCTGGCGACCTTCATCACCAAGCACTTCTTCTCGGGGGTCAACGAAACCACCGGCTACATCTTCGCCCTGCTCGCTTTCGCCGCCGGCTTCGCGGTCCGGCCTCTCGGCGCCTTGGTCTTCGGCAGGCTGGGCGACCTTTGGGGACGCAAGAACACCTTTCTGGTGACCATGCTGCTGATGGGCGGATCGACCTTCGCGGTCGGCATGCTGCCCAGCTACGACACCATCGGCGTCGCCGCCCCGATCCTGCTGGTGCTGATGCGGCTGTTGCAGGGCTTGGCCCTGGGCGGCGAGTACGGCGGCGCCGCGACCTATGTGGCCGAACATGCGCCCCCTGGCCGTCGCGGCCTCTACACCAGCTTCATCCAGACGACCGCCACCCTGGGCCTGTTCCTGAGCCTGGCGGTGATCCTGGTGGTGCGCGGCCAGACGGGGGAGGACGCCTTTGCCGAATGGGGCTGGCGCGCGCCGTTCCTGATCTCGGTCCTGCTGCTGGGCGTCTCGCTGTGGATCCGCCTGCAGCTCAATGAGAGCCCGATCTTCCAGAAGATGGTCGAGGAGGGAAAGACCTCCAAACAGCCCCTGGCCGAAGCCTTCGGCAAGTGGTCGAACCTGAAGCTGGTGATCTTCGCCCTGCTGGGCCTTACCGCCGGTCAGGCGGTGGTCTGGTACACAGGACAGTTCTACGCCCTGTTCTTCCTGGAGAAGGTGCTCAAGGTCGACGGCGCCCTGACCAACACCCTGATCGCCATCGCCTTGGTGCTGGGCACGCCTTTCTTCATCGTCTTCGGCTGGCTGTCGGACAAGATCGGCCGCAAGCCGGTGATCCTGACCGGCTGCCTGCTGGCGGCGGTGCTGTACTTCCCGCTGTTCAAGACCCTGACCGCCGCGGCCAACCCGGAACTGGCCGCCGCCAGCCAGCGGGCGCCGGTGACCGTCATCGCCGATCCGTCCGAATGCGCCTTCCAGTTCGACCCGGTCGGCAAGACCGCCTTCACCACCAGCTGCGACGTGGCCAAGTCGGCCCTGGCCTCCGCCGGTATCTCCTATGAGAATCGCACCGCGCCAAAGGGCGAGATCGCCAGCGTCGAGGTGGGCGGGGTGAGCGTTCCCTCCTTCCGCGGCGAGGCCTTGTCCACGGCCGACTTCGCGAAGCAGCAGACCGCCTGGCGCAAGGAGCTGAACGAGGAGCTGCAGACCGCCGGCTATCCGGCCAAGGCCGACCCGGCCAAGGTCAACAAGCCCATGGTGGTGGGCGTGCTGTTCGTCCTTGTCCTGCTGGTGACCATGGTCTACGGCCCGATCGCCGCCGCCCTGGTGGAGATGTTCCCCGCCCGCATCCGCTACACCTCCATGTCGCTGCCCTATCACCTGGGCAATGGCTGGTTCGGAGGGTTCCTGCCGACCACGGCCTTCGCCATGTCGGCGGCCACGGGGAACATCTATTTCGGGCTCTGGTATCCGGTGGTGGTCTCCGCCGCGACGGTGGTCATAGGCATGTTCTTCGTCCACGAGATGCGCGGCGCGCACACCGAGGACTGAAGTCCTAGCGCAGGGCGGTGAAGGCGCCGGCTCCGATCAGGCCGGCGAAGATCCGCGACACCTCCGCCTCCGTATGCCGAGCCAGGGTGTCGGCCGTGGCCCTGTGCAGATGTTTCCCCCCGACGCAGGCCTTCAGGAAGGTCGTGGCGGCGGGGGCGATCAGCCGCGTCTCGATCCCTGTCGCCGGCCGGGTGACCAGCATGGCCTGGGGAGTGTCTTCAATCTCCAGCTCGCTATCGCCCGCCCGGCTGGCCAGCCACAGACCGGGCAGACCCTGGTCGAAGACCGCCCAGCGGACGGCCGGGTGCACGCATACTCTCAGGAACGGCAGCCGGGCCGGCGGAATCGCGGCGAAGTCGCAGGCGTTCAGCACGGGCGCGTCGGCGGCGAACAGCGCCTCGGTCCACAGTCGGTCCAGCCGGGCGATCCCGGGCAGGTACGGCAGGTCCGCGCTGGGGGCGAAGTGTTCCAGCCAAGCTCCGAACGCCGCGCCGTAGGCCAGCAGGCTGGGCTCGGTCGGCGGATGCTCGGCGGCGAAACGACCCGCCGCCGCGCGGAACCAGTCGCGCCCTACGATCTGCAGCACCGTGGGATAGTTGGCCTCCAGGGCGTCGATCATCCCCGAGGTCGTGGAGCCGCGATAGACCGCCAGGCCGGGCGGCGTCTCGTCCGGCGCCAACCACGGGGTCAGCTTGGTAGGCTCGCCGATCAGGGCGCCGGCGAAGGCGTCCTGAAACGCGGCCAGGTCATTGAGCGCAGGCATGGGCGATCTCCCGATCAGGGTGTGGGGCGAGCGATTGCAGGACGGCGTCGGCGATGTCGCGCTCGGCCATCAGTTTGGGGAATTGGGGTAGCTCATCGTCGCGCTCGATCAGGGTCGGCCGCGACCCGATGCGGTGGACCAGGCGGCGATAGAGGGCCCAGACCTCCGGCGCGACCGGCGCGCCGTGGGTGTCGATCAGCAGCGGCGAGCGCGGACGCGCGTCCCGCTCATGACCGGCCAGATGGATCTCGCCCACCGCTTCTGCGGGCACGGCGTCGAGATAGGCTTCCGCGTCGCCGCCGAGGTTGGCGCAGCTGACGAAGACGTTGTTCACGTCCAGCAGCAGACCGCAGCCGGTGCGGCGGACCAGTTCGGACAGGAACTCAATCTCGCTCATCTCGTGACCTCTCAGGTCAAGATAGAGGGACGGGTTCTCGATCAGCACCCGGCGGCCCAGCGCCGTCTGCATGGCGTCCACATTGTCGGTGATGCGGACCAGGGCGCTCATCGTGCGGGGGAAGGGCAGCAGGTCGGGATGATAGGCGCCGCCGCGCCGCGACCAGGCCAGATGCTCCGACACCAGAAACGGTTCGAACCGGTCGGCCAGCCGGCGCAGGGCCTTCAGGTGCGCGCGATCCGGCGGCTCGTCCCCGGCCAGGGACAGGCCCACCCCATGCAGCGACAGGGGATGAACCTCGCGGACGGCGGTCAGTCCGGCCAGCCGGGGACCGCCGTCGCACAGATAGTTCTCGGGATGGACCTCGAACCACAGCCCCGCCGCCGGGCACGCCGCAGCGTCCCGGAAGTGCTTGGGCTTCAGGCCCAGGCCGGCGGAGGGGGTGGCCATCGGACGCTCCGCCTCAGGCCTTGGGCGTCAGGGAGCCCATACCCTTGGGCGTCTTGATGGAGGTGCAGGTCCCCTTGGCCACGTACTTCCAGGCGTTGCCCTGATAATCGATCGTCGAGGTGCCGCCGCAGGCCGTGCCCGGCCCTGCGCCGCAGTCGTTCTCGCCCGCCTTGGCGATGCCATAGCACTTCTCCTGATCGGGCTTGGCCTCGACATGGACAGGCTTTTGCGAGGCGTAGGCGACGCCGGCGCTGAGGGCCGCCATGGCGGCGAGGGCGAGGGTGGTCTTCATGGAGCCGTTCCTTCCGTCCGGGGCTCCGGGTCGACCATCGACCCATTCCCCGGTTGAAGGGCTAGTTCGGCGGCTCCCTCCAAGCGTTACATTGGTGCGTTCGATTATTTGGACAGCCGCAATATCCGCAGAATGGCGAGCGCGAGCGTCCGCTCGAGGCGTCGCTCGCGTTTTTGAAATCAGTTCGCGGCGGACCTAAAGCCCGGCGCGTTTCAGCAGTTCGGAGGCCGGCACGCCCAGGGCGTCCGCGACCCGCAGCACGTTCAGGATCGTGACATTGCTCTTGCCGCGTTCCAGCCGGCTCATATGCGCCCGGTCGATGCCCGTGGCGTTGGCGAGACGTTCCTGGGTGATCGCGGTCGGGCCGTCCGCCTGATGGCGGGCGGAGGCGATCACCTTGCCCAGCTTCTCCAGGCGGCCCTCGCTATCGAGTTTCTGGGAAATGCGCGCGACGGCGGCGCTACTCTTCATCGTGCGGTCCTTACGCACGGGACCGCTAGCCGCCCATCGGCCGCGCGCCCCGCCCGGATTAGTTCGCCGTTCGCCGGGAAGCGTTACAGCGCTGCAATAAAAATCGAACCACGTTCGCCCGGCCGCTATCATGATCTTCAGCAGCGGGTGTAACCTTCACCCCTCATCACGCGGACTAGGGGGCTGCGTGGACGATAGTGAAGTTGCCTTGAAGGGACTGATGTTGCGGGGACTGGACGGTGACGCCCAGGCCTACCGGCGGCTGCTCGCCCTGTTGTCGGACCGGCTTCGGCTGTATTTCGCCCGACGTCTGGGTGAGGCCCGCGATGACGTGGAGGACCTGGTGCAGGACACCTTGCTGGCCGCTCACACTCGCCGGGCCACCTATGACCGCAGCCAGCCCCTGACGCCCTGGGTCTACGCCCTGGGCCGCTACAAGCTGATCGACCATTGGCGTCGCCGACGCATCCGCGTCCACCTGCCGATCGAGGACTATGCCGACTTTCTCGCCGCTGACAGCCACGATCCCGCCGCGGCGGGCGACCTGGACCGCGTCATGTCCGGACTTTCCGCCCAGCATCAGGCCCTGGTGCGCGACGTGAAGCTGGAAGGACTGAGCCTGGCGGAAGCAGGGGCCCGCGCCAGCCTAAGCGAGGGGGCCGCCAAGGTCGCCCTGCACCGGGCCATGAAACGTCTTACCGAAAGGGCCCGCGGCCATGAGGACTGACGATCTTCTCGACGCCATGGCCGCCGATCTGCGGCCCACGCCGCGGGGGGCGATGACACTGCGCTTGGCCGTCGGCGCCGCAGCGGGGGGCGCGGTCGCCCTGCTGCTGGTCATTTGCCTGCTGGGCCTGCGCGGGGACCTGATCGAGGCCATCGGCGGCGCCTTCATCTGGATCAAGGCCGGGTACACCGTGCTGATGGCGGCGGTGGCCTTCTGGGCCGTCAGTCGTCTGTCGCGGCCGGGGGGCAGGGCCGACGCCGCGCCGTGGATCGCCGGAACCCTGGTTCTAGGATTCGTGGCGGCGGCAGGGATGGAGCTGGTCTCGACCGACAGCAGCCACCACGCCCACATGGTCCATGGCAACTCATTCAGCTACTGCCTGTCGGCGATCATCACCCTCAGCATTCCGGTGCTGGCGGCCATGCTGCTGGCTATGCGCGCCTTCGCGCCCACGCAGCCGACCCTGGCCGGCCTGGCGGCGGGCGTGTTCAGCGGCGCCGTGGCGGCGACGGTCTATGGGCTGTCCTGTGCGGAGAGCACGGCCACCTTCGTGGCGACCTGGTACACGCTCGGCATGGTCCTGAGCGGCGCTCTGGGCGCGGCGGCCGGCCGTTGGGTGCTGAGGTGGTGACCGGACGGTCCGGACCCCGCTAGGCGAGGCCCGGACAGACAGATCAAGCCGGCCTGGATCAGGCGGCGGCGTTGGCGGCCTTGGGCGCGCCGATCGTCGGGTTCAGTTCACCCGTCAGGTAGCGCTTGGCCATGTTGGCGGTCGACAGGGCGCGGATGCGCGAAGCGTGGCCGGCGGCCCCGAACTCCTCATAACGCTGCTGACAGACCTTGCGCATCGCTTCCTTGGCCGGCTTCAGATAGGCCCGCGGGTCGAACTCCTGCGGCTTCTCGATCAGCAGCTTACGGATGGCGCCGGTGATGGCCATGCGGTTGTCGGTGTCCACATTGACCTTGCGCACGCCGTGCTTGATGCCGCGCTGGATTTCCTCGACCGGCACGCCCCAGGTCTGGGGCATCTCGCCCCCGTACTGGTTGATGATGTCCTGAAGGTCCTGCGGCACCGACGACGAGCCGTGCATCACCAAGTGGGTGTTCGGCAGGCGGCGGTGGATCTCTTCGATCACGTTCATGGCCAGGACGTCGCCGTCCGGCTTGCGCGTGAACTTGTAGGCCCCGTGGCTGGTGCCCATGGCGATCGCCAGGGCGTCGACGCCGGTCTTCTGGACGAAGTCCACGGCTTGGTCAGGGTCGGTCAGCAGTTCGTCATGCGACAGCTTGCCTTCGAAGCCGTGGCCGTCCTCGGCCTCGCCCATGCCCGTCTCCAGTGAGCCCAGCACGCCCAGCTCACCCTCGACGGACACGCCGCAGGCATGGGCCATCTCGACCACCCGGCGGGTGACCTCGACGTTGTACTCGTAGGAGGCGGGGGTCTTGGCGTCCTCCATCAGCGAGCCGTCCATCATCACCGAGGTGAAGCCGTACTGGATCGCCGTGGCGCAGGTCGCCGGGCCGTTGCCGTGGTCCTGGTGCATGCACACCGGGATATGCGGATACAGCTCGACCAGCCCGTCGATCAGCCGGGTCAGGATGATGTCGTTGGCGTAGTTCCGCGCGCCGCGGCTTGCCTGGATGATCACCGGCGCGTCGACGGCGTCGGCGGCCTCCATGATCGCGAGGCCCTGCTCCATGTTGTTGATGTTGAAGGCCGGGAGGCCGTAGCCGTCCTCAGCCGCATGATCGAGCAACTGTCTGAGGGTGATCCTCGCCAAGTCTAAATCTCCGTCTGCGTGTGTCGTTTTTTGTTTTGGGTCGTCTTATTCTTGTACCGGCTTAGCCGACTTCGAGAGCCGCGACCCCCGGCAGGGTCTTGCCTTCCATCCACTCCAGGAACGCGCCGCCGGCGGTCGACACAAAGGTCAGTTCCGCCGCGACTCCCGCGTGGTTCAGCGCCGCCACCGTATCACCACCGCCAGCCACCGCCACGATCTTCCCCGCTTTGGCGAGTTCTCCGGCATGTTTCGCCGCTTCTACGGTCGCTTCGTCGAAGGGCGGGACCTCGAAGACGCCAAGCGGGCCATTCCAGATCAGCGTCTTGGAGCCGTCCATGGCGGCGAGCAGGATTTCCGTCGTCTTCGGACCGGCGTCGAAGATTTTGTCGTCGCCCTGAACTTCGTTCAGCGCGCGAACCTCCCCCTTCGTTCCCGGCTTCAGGTCCTGGGCGACCACCACGTCCACCGGCAGCAGCAGCTCGCAGCCGCTTTCCTTGGCCTTGGCCATGATCTGACGGGCCGTGTCGGCGAGGTCCTTCTCGCACAGGGAGGCGCCGATCTCATGACCCTGGGCGTGGAGGAAGGTGTTGGCCATGCCGCCGCCGATGGCCAGCTTGTCCAGCTTGGCCACAAGATTGTTCAGAAGGTCCAGCTTGGTGGAGACCTTGGAGCCGCCGACGATGCCGATCACCGGCTTCTTTGGGTTGCCCAGGGCCGCGTCCAGGGCCTCCAGCTCGCGCTGCATGGCCAGGCCCGGATAGGCCGGCAGATTGCGAGCCAGGCCCTCGGTCGAGGCGTGGGCCCGGTGCGCGGCCGAGAAGGCGTCGTTGACGTACAGGTCGCCCAGGGCGGCCAGGGCCTCGGCGAAGGCCGGATCATTCTTCTCTTCGCCCGCGTGGTAGCGGACGTTCTCCAGCAGCGCGACGCCACCCGGCTCCAGCCCGTCGATCACGGCCTTGGCGTCATCCCCGATGCAGTCGTCGGCGAAGGCCACGGGCTGCTCAAGCAGGGCGGCCAGCGGGGCGACCACCGGCTTCAGGCTCATTTCCGGGACGCGCTTACCCTTGGGGCGGTCGAAGTGGGCCAGCAGGACGACCTTGGCGCCGCGCAGGCTCAACGCATGGATGGTCGGCAGGGCCGCCCGCAGGCGGGTGTCGTCCGTGACCTTGCCGTCCTCCATCGGGACGTTGAAGTCCACGCGAACGAGCGCGGTCTTGCCTTCGAGATCGGCGTCGGCGAGCGGGCGGAAGGTCATGCGGGGCGTCCTGTTGTTCCTTCTCCCCTAGTGGGAGAAGGTGGCTCGCGGAGCGAGACGGATAAGGGGGGCTAGGTCCGCAACTCATCCTCCATCCGCTGATCCCGGCGAAGGCCGGGATACAGATGCATCCACAACCTCAGCAGGGCTTCACCTGGGTCCCGGCCTGCGCCGGGGTGAGCGGTTGATTAGCGCGAAACGAACTCAGCCATATGAAAACACCCCGGATCGCGCCGGGGTGTTTGAAGGGGTTTTACAGGAACTTGGCCATCACGAGCGCGGTGTCGCTCATGCGCGTGGCGAAGCCCCATTCGTTGTCGTACCAAGACAGGACGCGGGCCAGCTTGCCGTCGACCACCTGGGTCTGGGGCAGGGCGGCCGTCGAGCTGGCGGCGATGTGGTTCAGGTCCATGGACACCACCGGATCGGTGGTGGTGGCCAGCACGCCCGACATCGGACCGTCGGCGGCGGCCTGCAGGGCGGCGTTGATCTCTTCCACCGTCACGTCGCGGGCGGCCACGACCTTCAGGTCGACGACCGAGACGTTCGGGGTCGGGACGCGGATAGACGAGCCGTCCAGCTTGCCCTTCAGTTCCGGCAGGACCAGGCCCAGGGCCTTGGCGGCGCCGGTCGAGGTCGGGATCATGCTCAGGCCGGCCGCACGAGCGCGGTAGAGGTCCTTGTGCATGGTGTCGAGGGTCGGCTGGTCGCCGGTGTAGGCGTGGATCGTGGTCATGTAGCCACGCTCGATGCCGAATAGGTCGTTCAGCACCTTGGCCACCGGGGCCAGGGCGTTGGTGGTGCAGCTGCCGTTGGACACGATGATGTCGTCGGCGGTCAGGGTCTCGTGGTTGACCTTGAAGACGATGGTCTTGTCGGCGCCGTCGGCCGGAGCCGAGACCAGCACCCGCTTGGCGCCGGCGGCCAGGTGGGCGGCGGCTTTGTCCTTGGACGTGAAGATGCCGGTGCACTCGAACGCGATGTCGACGCCCAGCTCCTTGTGCGGCAGATCCTTGGGGTCGCGGATCGCCGTGACCTTGATCTTGCCCATGCCCACGTCGATCCAGTCCTCACCGGACGTGACCGTGCCGGGGAAGCGGCCGTGGACGCTGTCGTAGCGCAGCAGGTGAGCGTTGGTTTCCACCGGGCCCAGGTCGTTGATGGCGACGACCTCGATATCGCGGCGCGCGTGCTCGGCGATGGAACGCAGAACCAGGCGGCCGATGCGGCCGAACCCGTTGATGGCGACGCGAATAGCCATAGTGGTGCTCTCCTACGAATTCGCACGCTCAAGGACGAGCGGCGTTCTTGATTTTGCGAGGGGTTTTGAAGGCGGGGGCAGGGAAGTCAACCCCAGGCTACCTTCACAACGAGTGAGTGTTTGTGACGATGTCGCCTAAAGGGCGCCAAGATCGCTTGCGAGGGCCTTGTGTGACTGGCGATAAGCGTCGCGATCTATATGTTTGGAGCCCATGAGCGGAACTCCCCCGATGAACGGCGAGGCAAGCGCCCTCGATCTGGCGGCAAAGCGGCTCGAACGCGCCGTCGCCCTGCTGGAGCAGAAATTCGCCGCCCGCACGGCCGCGAACAGCGACGACCTGTTCGCCCAGGATCGCGACAAGCTGGCGGCCGAGCTGGACGCCGCCCGCGCCCGTGAAAAGGCGCTGGAGGAGGCGGGGGCCCAGGCGTCCGCCGCCCTGGGTCGGGCCATCACCGAAATCCGCGCCGCCCTCGGCGACGGCGATGGCGCGAAGGAATAGCCCATGGCCCAGCTGACCATCGACATCAACGGCCGCCCCTACACCGTCGGCTGCGAAGACGGGCAGGAAAACCACCTGCGCGAGCTGGCCAAGGCCTTCGACCGCCAGGTTCGTCACGTGTCCCAGGACATGGGGCAACTGGGCGAGACCCGCCTGTTCCTGATGGGCGCCCTGCTGCTGGCCGACGAACTGGCCGACCTGAAATTGCGCTACGGCGCCCTGCAGGCCGACCAGATGCGACTGCAGAACGGCCAGTCCGGGGCGGAGGCCAAGGCGGTCCAGGCGCTGGAAGCCGCGGCGAAACGTATCGAGAAGCTGGCGAACGGCGATCAGACTGACTAGATTAGTCAGCGGCGGGTCTGCTGCAGCCCTCGTCGAAGGCTTCACATCCCAGAGACCTTAATCATCTCGAAGGGAGCTGTCCCTGTCCGTGGCCGTGGCTGCGGGTATATGGCGCCCACCTGGTATTCCAGGTCCGAGGGGATTGAACACGTCCTTCACGGTTCTCGCGGCGCCGCCACCCTTTCCTCCTCGAGGCTTTGAGGCCTTTGCGGCTCGACAGCAGGACGCCGCTACCATAGCGTGCAGATATTGCTGTCTGATCGAAAGGGAACCGCCATGCGTAAGAGTCTGATCGTCGCCGCCGCTGCGACCGCCCTGACCGGCGGCTACGCGTTCGCCCAGGCGGAATCCAACGGGAGCGTCAACGCCACCGGCGCTTGGCAGAGCAACTACCAGTCCAGCAACGGCGCGAGCCGGCCGGAAGAGACCGCCGGCTCCATCGCCATCCATAACGGGAAGACCGTGGCGGAGCGCAAGGCGGCCCGTATCGCCGTCGCCAAGGCGAAGGCCGAAGCAAAGGCCGCCAAGGCGGCCCAGGCACAGCGCGACGTCTCCTAGTCCGGTTCGGGCACGGCGGGCGTCGTCAGGCGTTGGTTCCAGCATGGCCGCCCGATGGCGGCTGAACTAGAAGCTGTCGCCATGGTCCACGCTACCCTGTCCTCCGCCAAGACGATGCTGCGCGCTGAAATGCGCGCCCTGCGCAAGACTCTCGCCGAGCGTTCGCCCGACGCCGCTGAGCGGGCGGCGGAGCATTTGCCGCTGGATCGCCTGCCCGCCTTCGCCGTGGTGGCCGGCTATCATCCCCACGGGGCCGAGATGGTCCCCGCAGCGGTGCTGGACCGCCTGGCCGCCACGGGGGCGTCCGTGGCCCTGCCGGCGGCCGTCAGCCGGGAGGCCCCGCTGATCTTCCGCGCCGCCGACAGCCGCGACACCTATCTGCCCGATGCGTTCGGCGTTCCCGGCCCGCCGCCCGGGGCGCCGCAACTGCATCCGGATCTGATTATCGCGCCCCTGGTGGCCTTCGACCGCCGAGGCGCGCGCCTGGGCCAAGGGGCGGGCGCCTATGACCGCACCATCGAGGCGGCGCGGGCGGTCAAGCCGGTGTTCGTGATCGGTCTGGCCTATGCCGGCCAGGAGGTGGCCCGCGTGCCTTGCGAGCCGCACGACATGCATCTGGACGCCATTCTTACGGAAAACGGGTATATCGAGGTCCGAAAGGACCTTTCCTGACATGCGCTTCGCTTTCTTCGGGGACGTCGTGGGCAAATCCGGCCGCGACGGTCTGGCCGACCACCTTCCCAATCTACGCCGCCAGCTCGACCTGGAGTTCGTGATCGTCAACGCCGAGAACGCTGCGGCCGGCTTCGGCATCACCGAGAACACGGCGCGGGAGCTGTTCGAGGCGGGCGCCGACTGCCTGACCCTGGGCAACCACAGCTGGGACCAGCGCGAGGCCCTGACCTACATCGTGCGCGAGGAGCGGCTGATCCGTCCCGCCAACTACCCGATCCTGTCGGACGCGCCGGGGCGTGGCTCGCACCTGTACCAGACCGACCGGGGAAGGACGGTGTTCGTGGTCAACCTGCTGGGCCGGGTGCACATGGACGCCATGGACGACCCCTTCGCCGCCGCCGACCGGGAGCTGGAGAAGGCCCCCCTGGGCATGGTCGCCGACGCGGTGATCGTCGACATGCATTGCGAGGCCACGTCCGAGAAGATGGCCATGGGCCACTTCTGCGACGGTCGCGCCAGCCTGGTCGTCGGCACCCACACCCATGTGCCGACAGCCGATTGCCAGATCCTGACCGGGGGGACGGCCTATCAGACCGACGCCGGGGCCTGCGCCGACTATGACAGCGTGATCGGCAACCAGAAGGAAGAGCCCCTGCGCCGCTTCACCACCAAGATCAGCGGCGGCCGCTACCAGCCGGCCAGCGGGCCGGCGACAGTCTGCGGGGTTTTTGTGGAGACGGACGACCGCACGGGCCTCGCCGTCCGCGTCGAGCCGATCCGCGTGGGCGGCCGACTGCGGGAGTATGTTCCGTCGCTGGCGCTGGCGAGCGCCTAAATCCAGCGCTTCACGAGGCCGCGCGGGTCGAAGTCGTCCAGCGACTTGTCCGCCGTCGAGCGGCCCAGGAAGAACGCGCCGACGGCGACCGCCGCCAGGGCGACCGCGCCCACGGCGACCGCGATGGCGGTCTCGCTGGCGACATTGGTCACCGCGCCGCGATGCAGCCCGACGCCGTGGTTGGGCTGCCAGGCGATGATGGATTTCGGCAGGACTTCCGGTTCAACTTCGGTCATGGGCGGCTCCTTCGTCAGCCAAACGCGGCCGTGCCAAGGCGGTTGCCGCCCTTGAACAGAAGCAATTCAAAGCGCTAGAAGCGCCCACCTTCACTTTTCGAGATCGAAGAGCCCGAGCATGGCCGGCCACTCAAAATTCAAGAACATCATGCACCGCAAGGGCCGCGCCGACGCCGCGCGCTCCAAGCTTTTCTCCAAGCTGTCGCGGGAAATCACCGTGGCGGCCAAGAGCGGCCTGCCCGACCCGGCCATGAACCCGCGTCTTCGCCTGGCGGTGAACAACGCCAAGGCCGAGTCGGTGCCCAAAGACGTCATCGACCGCGCCATCAAGAAGGCCTCGGGCGGCGAAATCGACGCCATGGAAGACGTCCGCTACGAGGGCCGCGGCCCCGGCGGCGTCGGAATCATCGTCGAAGCCCTGACCGACAACCGCAACCGCGCGGGCGCCAACATCCGCTCGGCCTTCGCCAAGAACGGCGGGGCCCTGGGCGAAATGAACTCGGTCGCCTTCATGTGGGATCGCGTCGGCAAGATCGTCTACGCCGCCGAAGCCGGTTCGGAGGACGCCGTCATGGAGGCCGCCATAGAGGCGGGCGCCCAGGACGTCGAAAGCGATCTGGTGAAGCCGGATATCTACGAGGACGCGCCGGGGCACATCATCTGGACCGCCTTCGAGGACCTGAACGACGTGGCCGAGGCCATGTCCAAGGTGCTGGGCGACCCGAAGTCCACCGCCATCGTCTGGAAGCCCCAGACCGAGGTCGAGGTGACCGGCGACGCCGTCAACACCCTGATGAAGCTGCTGGACGCCCTCGACGCCGAGGACGACGTGCAGAGCGTCTATTCCAACGAGAGCATCTCGGACGAAGACCTGGCCAAGCTGGGCTGACAATCAAGGCCGCTCATCCCCGCGAAGGCGGGGACCCTAGCTGAATCTCAGTATGGGCTCCCGCGTTCGCGGGAGTGAGCGGGGTTCGGGGGAGCTTCACTGACTCTCAGCCGTTCCCCCTTCATGGACTGGTGGCGGCCCGATCTGTTCTTTCCCATCCTCGGTGCGATCGCGGCCGGCGGTCTGATCGGTTTCGAGCGTGAGTTTCGAGGGCATCCCGCCGGCCTTCGCACCCATATGCTGGTCAGCCTGGCCTCGGCCCTGCTGATGCTGGCGGCGGTGCATCAGCTCTCGTGGATGAGGATCGACGATCCGGCGGCGGTGGTCCGCATCGATCCGGTGCGCATGGCGCACGGCATCCTGACCGGCGTCGGGTTCCTGTGCGGCGGGGTGATCTTCCGCCATGGCTTCAGCGTCCACGGCCTGACCACAGCGGCGTCCCTGTGGATCACCTCGGCCCTCGGCACCCTGTACGGAATGCAGGTCTATGACCTGGCCGTCGCCGGCACGGCGGTGACGGTGCTGGTGCTCAGCGGCCTGCGCTTCGTCGACAAGCACGTGCCGCAGATGCGGGCCGCCCATATCCGGGTGCGGTCGCGTCGCGACGAACCCCTGGACGAGACCGAACTGCGCAAGGCCTTGAAGGCGTTCGGCCTGGGCGCCGGCGTCATCGACCATCGCCTTCACGCCGACGGCTCTGTGGAGCTCAGCGGCACATTTCACGGCCTGGGCCGCGTGCCGGCCTCGGACGTGTCGGCCTTGCTGCTGGCCGACCCGCGCGTGGCCAGCTTCGAGCTGCGCCCCCGCCGCACCTGAGCGTTAACTAAAAACCGCTTTCCCGCCGGGTCTCGACGAGAGAAATTGCGGAACACATGACGAACGCGATTCGCATTCTCGGGCTCGATCCCGGCCTCCGGCGCACCGGTTGGGGGGTGATCATCATGGACGGCTCGCGCCTGACCCATGTGGCCCATGGGGTCATCGCGCCCGACGAAACCGCCCCTTTCGCGACCCGCCTACTGACCCTGTTCGAGGGCATCGAGGGCGTGATCGACACCCACGCCCCGCACGAGGCGGCGGTGGAGGAGACCTTCTTGAACACCAACGCCCAGTCCAGCCTGAAGCTAGGCCATGCCCGCGCGGCGGCTCTGATCGCCCCGGCCCGCGCCGGCCTGCCGGTGGCCGAGTACGCCAGCCGCCACGTGAAGAAGGCGGTGGTCGGCACGGGCGCGGCCGACAAGGACCAGATAGGCTTCATGATCGCCCGCATCCTGCCCACGGCGGCCGGAGCGGTCGCCGACGCCGCCGACGCCCTGGCGGTGGCCATCGCCCACGCCCATGCGCGCGGCCGGGCCGCCGTTCCGATCATCACCCGCGCCCCGGTGCGGTCGCGCAAAGGCTCGTCCGGCGCGGCCTGGGCCGCCGCGCTCGCCGCGAAAGGCATCCAATGATCGGTCGTCTGCGCGGCGCCGTCGCCGAGGTCGGCGAAGAGGAAGCCCTGATCGACGTCATGGGCGTGGGCTATGTGGTCCGCTGCGGGGCGCGGACCCTGGGGCGCTTGCCGGCCCTGGGCGAAGAGACCCTGTTGCACATCGAAAGTCAGTGGAGCGAAAGCGCGGGTCTTCGCCTGTATGGCTTTGGCACGCGCGAGGATCGCCGCGCCTTCGTCCTGCTGCAGGCGATCCAGGGCGTCGGCCCCAAGGCGGCCATGGCCGTGCTCGACGTCCTGACCCCGTCCGAACTCGCCGGGGCCGTGGCGCGGGAGGACAAGGCCGCCGTGGGCCGCGCCCAGGGAGTCGGCCCGAAGCTGGCCCTGCGCATCGTCACCGAGCTGAAGGACAAGCCGATCACCGACGGCCCGGTCACCTTCGCACCCTCGCCCAGCAGCGGCCCGGCGGAACCTGTGCGGCCCTCCGCATCGGGCGAGGCGGTGGTCGGCCTTATGGGCCTGGGCGTCGCCGAGGCGCAGGCCCGCCGCGTGGTCGAGGCCGCCGCGACCCGCCTGGGCGAGGAGGCCGACGTCGCCGCCCTGATCAAGGCCGGCCTGCAGGAGCTGGGCCGGTGACGCGCATCGTCTCCGGCGAGCAGGCCCCGCTGGAGGGCTCCGACCGCGCCCTGCGGCCCCAGACCCTGGCCGAGTTCGTCGGTCAGGCGCAGGCCAAGGCTAATCTGAAGATCTTCATCGAGGCGGCGCGCGGCCGGGGCGAGTCCCTGGATCACGTCCTGCTGTTCGGTCCCCCGGGCCTGGGCAAGACCACCCTGGCCCAGATCGTCGCGCGGGAGCTGGGCGTGAACTTCCGCGCCACCAGCGGCCCGGTGCTGAACAAGCCCGGCGACCTGGCGGCGATCCTGACCAATCTGGAAGCCAACGACGTCCTTTTCATCGACGAGATCCACCGCCTGTCGCCGAATGTTGAGGAAATCCTCTATCCGGCCATGGAGGATCACGTCCTCGATCTGGTGATCGGGGAGGGGCCGTCGGCCCGCTCCATCCGCATCGACCTGGCGCCTTTCACCCTGGTGGCGGCCACCACGCGGGCGGGGATGCTGGCCACGCCGCTGCGCGACCGTTTCGGCATTCCGGTGCGGCTGGAGTTCTATACCCACGACGAGCTGAAGCACGTCCTGCTGCACGCCGCCCGCAAGATGGGCGCGCCCCTGGCCGAAGAGGGGGCCATGGAGATCGCCGCCCGCGCCCGGGGCACCCCGCGCGTGGCCGGCCGCCTGCTGCGCCGGGTACGCGACTTCGCCGGGGCCGACGGAGCCACCGTCATCGACAAGGGCCACGCCTCCCGCGCCCTGGCTCGGCTGGAGGTGGACGAGGTGGGCCTGGACAGCCTGGACCGCCGCTATCTACGGGCGCTGATCGAGCACTACAACGGCGGCCCCGCCGGGGTTGAGACACTGGCCTACGCCATCGCCGAGGCCCGCGACGCGGTGGAGGACGTGATCGAGCCCTATCTGATGCAGCAGGGCTTCATCCAGCGCACGCCGCGCGGCCGCGTGGCCTGCGCCAAGGCCTACATGCACATCGGCCTGACCCCGCCGCCGCAACCGGCGGCCCAGAGCGGTCTGTTCGAATGATCGACGGGGCGGTAAGTCGCGTCTGGGGTCTCGTCGCCCTTCTGGCCCTGCTGACCCTGGCGGCCTCACTGCTGGCCATCCGGGCGGCGGGGGCCTCGACCTCGATGCTGGCGGTGCAGGGCGCGGCGGGCGTCATCGCCGCCGCTCTGGCCTTCCTCATGTCCAGGAACCGGTCGGCGCTGAGCAGCGGGGCGCAGGTGACGGTCATGGCGTTTAGTCTGTTCGCGGTCGCGGGGACGGCGCTGTTCGGCGTCAGCATGGACGGCGCGACCCGCTGGATCGGCGTCGGGCCCGTGCTGCTGCATCCGGCCTCGCTGGCCCTCCCGGCGACGGCTTGGGTCTTCGCCTTGCGCCCAGCGACGCTTCTGACGGCCAGCCTTTGCGCCGGGATCGCTCTCGTCCTCGCGCTTCAACCTGATGGTGGAACGGCCGTCGCCTTCGCCCTGGCGCTGGTCGTTCGGCTATGGGGTTATCGCGGGCGGCTGGACCTGGCCGCCGCCGCCGTGGCCGTCGTCGCAGCCGCATGGGCCTGGACTCGGCCCGACAGCCTGCCGGCCGTCAGCTATGTGGAGGAGGTGGTCTCGGCCGCCTTCGCGACGGCCCCGCTGATCGGCCTGTTCGCCGGCCTGATGCTGGCCCTGCTGCCGGCGCCCTTCGTCTTCATCGGCCTCAAGCATGACTCCGCCGCCGCCCTGGCGCTCGGCGCGCTGTGGGGCGGATTCGTCCTGGCCGGGGTCTTCGGCAACTATCCGACGCCGGTGATCGGCTACGGCGCCTCGCCTGTGCTGGGCTGGGGCGTTTCGCTGGGACTGGCCCTGGCGCATATGGGGCGGGCCAGAGTTCAGGAGCGCCCATGACCGAACCCACCTGCGGCGTCCTGATCGGGCGCGAGCATCACCTGCCGGTGCGCATCTATTACGAGGACACAGACTTCACCGGGGTCGTCTATCACGCCAACTACCTGCGCTATTTCGAGCGGGGGCGAAGCGACTTCCTGCGGCTGGCGGGGATCTCACACACCGATCTGGCGGGCCGCGACGATCCGGCGGCCTTCGTGGTGGTGCGGATGGAGATCGACTTCAAGCGCCCGGCCAAGGTGGACGACGCCCTGACGGTGGTGACCCTGTACGATGCGGTCAAAGGCCCGCGCCTGTTGGTGACGCAGCGGATCATGCGCGGCGACGAGCTGATCGCCCAGGCCGCCGTCGAGGCAGCCTGCATCACCTTGGACGGCCGTCCGCGACGTCCGCCGGCCGATATGGTGGAACGTCTGTCGCCTTTGTTCGCTAAGCGGGACTGAACGCGGGGGAGGTCGGCTGAAAAAGCCGTTAACCAAGCCACGCCATAGTTTCACCATCCGCCCGGGTCATGGCAAACGGACCCGAACCGCTACTGATTCGCATCTTGCCGGAGACCGCATGGACGCCGCAGCCGCCAACTTTTCGTTCCTGCATCTGTTCATGCAGGCCGACTGGGTCGTCAAACTGGTGATGATCGGGCTGGGCCTGGCGTCGCTGTGGTCCTGGGCCGTGATCCTGGACAAGGCGTTCAAGTTCACCTCGCTGAACCGCGAGGCGGATCGTTTCGAAGACAAGGTCAGCGGCGGACGCTCGCTTGAGGACGTGGCGGCCGAGGCCGGCTCCGCTCCGACGCACCCGCTGCCCAAGATGCTGGTCGCCGCCCTGAAGGAGTGGCGCGACGCCCGCGCCAAGGGCCGCCTGGACGACGCCCAGACGGCCATGCTCATCACCCGCATCGACCGCACCCTGGACAACACCATCGCCCGCGAGACCGCGAAGGCCGAGGACGGCCTGGGCCTGCTGGCCATTGTCGCCACCGCCTCGCCGTTCATCGGTCTGTTCGGCACGGTGTGGGGCATCATGAACGCCTTCCAGGCCATCGCCGCCGAGAAGAACACCTCGCTGGCCGTGGTGGCCCCGGCCATCGCCGAGGCCCTTTTCGCCACGGCCATCGGCCTGATCGCCGCCATTCCGGCCTATATCGCCTACAACAAGTTCTCCACCGACGCGGCCAAGTTCGGCGGCCGTCTGGAGAACTTCGCCGACGACCTGTCCACCGCGATCCAGCGCCGCCTGGCGGAGCGCTGATCCATGGGCATGTCCTCCCACGACGCCTTCTCGACCGGCGGCGGTCGGGGCCGGCGCCGGCGGGGGCGCCGCCGCGGCGCCCTGTCGGAGATCAACGTCACCCCGCTGGTGGACGTGATGCTGGTGCTGCTGATCATCTTCATGATCAGCGCGCCGTTGCTGACGGCCGGGGTCGAGGTCGAGCTGCCCAAGACCGAGGCCGGGGCGATGCAGGATCAGAAGGAGCCGCTGACGGTCTCCATCCGGCAGGACGCCGCCGTGTTCATCGGCGAGGACCAGGTCCCGTTCGCCGATCTGTCGCCGCGCCTGCACGAAATCGCCGCCGAAGGGACCGAGACGCCGATCTTCGTCCGCGCCGACGGCCGCGCTTCCTACGAGATCGTCGCCCAGGTCATGGCCTCCCTGTCCACGTCCGGCTTCACCAAGATCAACCTCGTCACCGAGACGGGCGGCCCGTCTTCAGGCGCGTCTGCGGATAGCGCCGAGGCGCGGTAGGCATGGCGCGTGAACGGTCCAACCGCACGCCGTTCCTGGCAGGGTCGCTGATCCTCCACGCGGCGGTGATCGGCTCCTTCTTCGTCTCCTGGCCCTGGATGACGAAGAAGATGGTCGTCGCCTCCGTGCCGGTGACCATCGTCGCCGAGGGGCCGACCAACGTTCGCCCGGCGGTGCAGGGGCCCGAGGAGCTTCCCGCCCAGACCGAAAGCCCGGTTCCCGACGCGACGCCCGAGCCGCCGGCGCCGCCCGCCCCCGTGCCCGAGCCGGCGCCGCCGACCCCCGCGCCCAAGGCGGCTCAAAAGCCGGTCCCGCAGAAGCCGGCGCCGACGCCCGCGCCCCAGAAGCCGCAGCCCAAGAAGCCGAACCAGGCCAAGCCGAAGGAAGACAGCTTCGACCTGGACGCCCTGGCCGCCTCGATCAACAAGGGCCGCAAGCCCGCTGGCCGCCCGAACTCCAACGCCCAGAGGGGCCCGAACCAAGCCGAGACCGCTGTTGAGGCGCGCCCCGCCGCCGGTGCGGCCACCGGCATGACCGCTTCGCAACTGGCCACCCTGGGGGCGCAGCTCGAGCGCCTGTGGAACCCCAATTGCGAGGTCGAGGGTGGGGCGGACGTGAATCTGATCGTCCAGGCGACCATCTCGTCCTCTGGCCAACTGGTCGGCCAACCGCGCGTGACCAGCGGCCTGACCGCCAATCCGATCACCCAGGCTGCAGCCACCCGGGCGGTTTCCGCGTTCGGACGAGCGGCGCCGTTCTCAGTGCCGCCTGGCTTCCGCCAACAGGCGATCTCGTTCAGATTCAACGCCAAGTCGGCCTGTTCAAACTAGATAAGGACCGTTGACGCTATGAAAGCCCGCTTCGCCTTTCTCGCAGTCGCCGCCGCCCTTGTGGTCGGGATGGCCGCGCCGGCCGTGACGCGCGCCCAGGAACTGGTGGTGGACGTCAACAAGGGCGCGATCGCCCCGCTGCCGATCGCCGTGCCGAACTTTTCCGGTGCGACCCGCGGTGGCGACATCGCCCAGGTCATCACCGGAAATCTGGAGCGCTCGGGCCTGTTCGCGCCCGTGGCCCCTGGTCGTTTCCCGACCCAGACCCTGGATGTGAACGTCCAGCCGGTGTTCGAAAACTGGAAAGGCGTCGGCGCTCAGGCCCTGATTAACGGCCAGGTGACGGTGGAGTCCGACGGCCGCCTGCGGGTCGATTTCCGCCTGTGGGACATCTATGCGCAGCAACAGCTGCTAGGCCTGCAGTTCTCCGCCCCGGCCGAGAACTGGCGCCGGATCGCCCACAAGATCAGCGACGCCGTCTATGAGCGCCTGACCGGTGAGAAGGGCTATTTTGACACCCGCGTGGTGTTCGTGGCCGAAAGCGGCCCGAAGCTGAACCGCATCAAGCGCCTGGCGATCATGGATCAGGATGGGGCCAATCCGAACTACCTGACCGACGGTTCGTACATCGTCATGACGCCTCGGTTCTCCTCGAACAGCCAGGAGATCACCTACATGGCGCTGCGACCCACGGGGTCGAGCCTGTATCTGTTCAATCTGGAGACCGGCCGTCAGGAGACCCTGGGCCGCTTCCCCGGCATGGTGTTCGCGCCGCGCTTCTCGCCAGACGGCAGCAAGGTCGCCTTCTCGGTCGAGCGGGCGGGCAACAGCGACATCTACATTATGGACCTGCGCAGCCGGCAGTCCACGCGGATCACCACCGATCCGGCCATCGACACCTCGCCGTCGTTCTCGCCGGACGGCAGCAAGATCGTGTTCAACTCGGACCGGGGCGGCACCGCCCAGATCTATGTGATGAACACCGACGGCTCGGGCGTGCGCCGCATCTCCTACGGCGGCGGCCGCTACACCACGCCGGTGTGGAGCCCGCGCGGCGACTTCATCGCCTTCACCAAGCAAAGCGGCGGCTTCTCCATCGGCGTGATGCGTCCGGACGGCTCGGACGAGCGCATCCTGACCTCGTCCTCGCTGGAGGAGGGACCTACTTGGGCACCCAACGGCCGGGTGATCATGTTCTTCCGCGAGAACAGCGGCGGGGCCAAGCTTTGGACTGTGGACATCACTGGCCGCATCCTGCGTCCCGCGCCGTATCCGGGCTCTGGTTCGGACCCGGCCTGGTCGCCGCTTCTGGACTGACTGCAACCTAGGCCGCGCTGCCGCGTTGCGCCTTTCGACAACCCTATGGCCATGTTTGTGACGTCTTCTGACGCGTTTGTGACCGGCGCTCTGCGTTTTGTCATCCTGACGCAAACAAGCTTGAGTATAGGGTTCGCTGGACTTTTTAGCTGAGGAGGAAGCTATGAGCTTCAACACCAAGCGCGCCGGTCAACTGGTGCTTATCGGCGTCGCCGCCGCCACTCTCGCCGCCTGCGCCTCGAAGCCGAAGCCGCAGCCGGCTCCGGCCGCCCCGCCGCCGGCTCCGGAGGCTCCGGCCTATCCGACCACCCCGCCGCCGCCGCCGCCGGTGCAGAGCGGCCCGATCCCGGGCTCGGTGCAGGACTTCGTCGTCAACGTCGGCGACCGGGTCTATTTCGACCTCGACAGCTATTCGGTCCGCGCCGACGCCGAGCCGGTCCTGGCCGGCCAAGCCGCATGGCTGGCCCGCTATCCGGCCGTGAAGGTCCGCATCGAAGGCAACGCCGACGAACGCGGCACCCGCGAGTACAACCTGGCACTCGGCGCCCGCCGCGCCAACTCCGTGCGTGACTTCCTGGTCGCCCGCGGCGTGTCGGCCGCCCGCATCGAGACGATCTCCTACGGCAAGGAACGTCCGATCGACGGCGGTTCGGGCGAGGACGCCTGGGCCAAGAACCGTAACGCCGGCACCGCCATCACCGAAGGCGCGCGCTAAGCGTTCGCCGGTCCCTCGCGGGCCGGGGAGACAAGTCGAGGCCGCTCCTGCGAAGGGGCGGCCTTTACTTTGCATACGGGTGAGTGCGCCGTAATTTCGTCGCCGCCTTCGCTGAAGAGAGTCTGATGAAGCTCAAGTCCGCCGCCTTCGCCGCCCTGCTCGCCACGTCCGCGCTGACCGGCGCGGCCGCCATCGCCCAGACGCCGCTGCCGCTGGAGGCCGATCCGCTGGACGACCGCTCCGCCCGTCGGGTCGAACGCATGGAGAAGGTGGTCCGCGAGCTGCGCTCAATCGTCTTCCAGGGTCGCGACACCGGCAAGCCGGTGGTCGTGCAGCCGGCCGAGACCGAGGCGATGATCCAGACCATGGCCACCCGGGTGACCGACCTGGAGGAGAGCCTGCAGCGCCTCAACGGCCAGAACGAGACGCTCAACTTCGACCTGAACCAGGCCAAGCGCGAGGCGACCGATGCCAAGAACCAGGCCGCCGCCCTGAACGAACGCCTGACCGCCCTGGAGCAGAAAATCGCCGCCGGCATGGTCGCCGCGCCGCCGCCGGGCGAGACGGGCGGCCTGCCCATGGCGCAGGACGTCGATCCCGACACCGCCTTCGCCAACGCCCGGCAGATGTTGCTGGATGGCGACTATGCCGGCGCCGAGCGCGCTTTCGCCGCCTTTGTGGAGCAGCACGGCGACAGCCCGAAGGGGGCCGAGGCTCGCTACTGGCTGGCCGAGACGCAGTATGTGCGCCAAGCCTATCCCGACGCCGCCGCCTCCTATATCGGCGCGATCCGGGGCTGGCCGAAGACGGGTTGGGCCCCGGACGCGGTGGTCAAGCTGGCCCGCTCGCTGTCGGCGATGAACCGCGCAGCTGACGCCTGCAAGACCCTGGACGAGCTGCCCAAGCGCTATCCGAACGCCTCGGCGGCGGTGAAGAGCCGCGCGGCCACCACCCGGACCCAGGCCAAGTGCGCCTAGAGGCGGTCTCGGCGGTTCTCGACCGCCGGCTGCTGTCGGATATCACCGCCCCGCTGGCCGTCGGCCTGTCGGGCGGCGGCGACTCCCTGGCGCTGTTGCTGATCGCCGACGCGTGGGCGAAGACCCATGGCCGGCGGCTGCTGGTCCTGACGGTGGATCACGGCCTCAATCCCCTCAGCGCCGGCTGGACCGCCCGCTGCGGAGCCGTGGCGACCGAGCTGGGCTGGGGCTTTCGAGCCCTGGGCTGGGCGGGCGACAAGCCGTCCACGGGCCTTCCCGCCGCCGCGAGACGGGCGCGCCACGCCCTGTTGGCCGATGCGGCGCGAGAGGCGGGGGCGAGGGTGATCCTGTTGGGCCACACCGCCGATGATCTGGCTGAGGGCGTGGCCATGCGCGCCGAGGGCTCCAGCGTTTCCGATCCTCGCGAGTGGTCGCCCTCGCCGGCTTGGCCGGAAGGGCGCGGGGTCTTCGTGCTGCGGCCGATGCTGGGCCTGCGACGGTCCGAAATCCGCGAGTGGCTGGCGGCGCGGGGGCGGGACTGGATCGACGATCCCGCCAACGAGGATCAGCGCTTCGCCCGCAGTCGAGCGCGGGCGGCGGAGCCGGATCTGGCGGAGGCCGCCGATCCTGTCGCAGATACGGCCGTTCCCGAGCCCGCGGCGGCCCATTGGGGTGTGCTCGACCTCCCCCGCACCCTGAGCGCCCGCAGTCTGGCCGCCGCCTGCCTTTGCGCCGCCGGAACGGATGTGCCGCCGCGTGGCGAACGGCTGGCGCGGTTGATGGATCAGGTGAGGGGCGGGGAGGATTTCACCGCCACCCTGGCCGGCGCCCGGATCGAGGGCTTCGGCGATCGTGTGCTGATCGCCCGTAACGCCGGGGAGGCGGCGCGTGGCGGATTGGCCGCTATGTCGCTGGCGGTCGAGGGAGAGGCCGTCTGGGACGGCAGGTTCGAGCTTCTCGCCGACCAGCGGGGGCTGAGCGTCGGGCCTTTGCGCGGGCAGGGCGCGCGCCTTCCGAAGCCGCAGCAGGCGGCCCTCAGGGCGATCCCGGCCCTGGCGCGGCCCTCCCTGCCGGTGATCTTTCTGGCCGACGGCGGCGTTTCGTGTCCGCTGCTGGACGATGAAACCCCAGTGCGTGTAAGGGCTCTGGCCGCGGAACGGCATTCCGCCGCCTGCGGCCTAACGACCCGCGAACCAGGCTGACCACACGCGTGCGTGGCGAAATCGCGCCGGTCATCCTATCTTGCGTAGATCGCCCCGTTGGGCGGGAGAAGATTGAAGAGCCATGAACCTGCGTAACCTGGCCATCTGGGGCGTCATCATCGTCGTTCTGATCGGCGGCTACAGCGTCATCACCCAAGGCTCGCGCGGCGGGTCGGCCGGCGAGATCACCTATTCAGAACTGCTCCGTCGTATCGACCAGGGCGGCGTGAAGAGCGCGGTCATCCACGGCCAAGTCGTCGAGGCGCGCGGCGCCGACGGCAAGGCGGTGACGGTCATGGCCCCGCCGAACTCCGAAGACCTGATCAAGCGCCTGGAGGCGCGCGGCGCGGACATCCAAATCAAGTCGCCGGGCGGCAACACCCTGTTGACCATCCTGTTCAACATGCTGCCGATCCTGCTGCTGATCGGCGTGTGGATTTTCTTCATGCGTCAGATGCAGGGCGGCGCGCGCGGGGCCATGGGCTTCGGCAAGTCCAAGGCCCGCCTGCTGACCGAGAACAAGAACCGCGTCACCTTCGAGGACGTGGCCGGCGTGGACGAGGCCAAGGAAGACCTGACCGAGATCGTCGACTTCCTGAAGGATCCGGCCAAGTTCCAACGCCTGGGCGGCAAGATTCCCAAGGGCGCCCTGCTGGTCGGCCCTCCCGGCACCGGTAAGACCCTACTGGCCCGGGCCGTGGCCGGCGAAGCCGGCGTGCCGTTCTTCTCGATCTCCGGTTCGGACTTCGTCGAGATGTTCGTCGGCGTCGGCGCGAGCCGCGTGCGCGACATGTTCGAGCAAGCCAAGAAGAACGCCCCCTGCATCATCTTCATCGACGAAATCGACGCCGTCGGCCGCCATCGCGGCGCCGGCCTGGGCGGCGGCAACGACGAGCGCGAGCAGACCCTGAACCAGCTGCTGGTGGAGATGGACGGCTTTGAGTCCAACGAAGGCATCATCCTGATCGCCGCCACCAACCGTCCGGATGTGCTGGACCCGGCGCTGCTGCGTCCCGGCCGCTTCGACCGTCAGGTCGTGGTGCCGAACCCGGACGTCACCGGCCGCGAGAAGATCCTGCGCGTGCACATGAAGAACGTGCCCCTGGCCGCCGACGTGGACGTGAAGACCCTGGCCCGCGGCACCCCCGGCTTCTCGGGCGCGGACCTGTCGAACCTGGTCAACGAAGGCGCCCTGATGGCCGCGCGGAAGAACCGCCGCATGGTCACCATGAACGACTTCGAAATGGCCAAGGACAAGGTCATGATGGGCGCCGAGCGCCGCTCCCTCGCCATGAACGACGAGGAGAAGAAGCTGACGGCCTATCACGAGGGCGGCCACGCCATCGTGGCCATCAACGTCCCCTGCGCAGACCCGGTGCACAAGGCGACCATCGTCCCGCGCGGCCGCGCCCTGGGCATGGTGATGCAGCTGCCGGAAGGCGACCGCTACTCCATGAAGTACCAGCAGATGACCAGCCGTCTGGCCATCATGATGGGCGGCCGGGTGGCCGAGGAGCTGATCTTCGGCAAGGAGAACATCACCTCGGGCGCCAGCAGCGACATCAAGGCGGCCACCGACCTGGCCCGCAACATGGTCACCCGCTGGGGCTATTCGGACGAGTTGGGCACCGTGGCCTATGGCGACAACCAGGAAGAGGTGTTCCTGGGCCACTCGGTGGCCCGCACCCAGAACATCTCCGAAGCCACGGCCAAGCTGATCGATTCCGAGGTGAAGCGTCTGGTCGATTATGGCCATGACGAGGCCCGCCGGATCCTGACCGAGAAGATCGACGACCTGCACACCCTGGCCAAGAGCCTGCTGGAGTTCGAGACCCTCAGCGGCGACGAGATCGCTGGCGTGCTCAAGGGCGTGAAGCCCAACCGCGACGAGCCCGAGGTCAAGCTGCCCGGCAATCCGACGGTTTCGGTGCCGATCACCTCGACACCGGCCACGGCCTGATGCGTTAAGGGGGAGCCATGAAGCTCCCCCTTTTCTTTTGCGCCCTCATCCTGGCCGTCGCGCCGCTGACCAGGCCCGCCGTCGCCCAGACGCCGGCGCCGATGGGCGCCAGCCTCGAAGGCTACGCCTATCCCTATCCCGTCAGCTTCCTGCCGGTGGTGGTTGAGGCCAAGGGCAAGCGGGTGCAGACCAAGCTGGCCTATATGGACGCGGCGCCGACCAGCTTGGCCAACGGGCGCACGGTGCTGCTGCTGCACGGCCGCAACTTTCCGGCCGGCTACTGGGGCGGGACGATCGAGGCGCTGACGGCCGCCGGCTATCGGGTGATCGCGCCCGACCAGATCAACTTCGGCAAGTCCGGCCGCGTCGACGGCATGGCGGTCAGCTTCGAGGCGATGGCGGAGCACACGTGGGCGCTGCTGGATCACCTGAAGATCGAGAAGGTCGATGTGCTGGCCCACTCCATGGGCAACATGGCGGCGACGCGGCTGGTGCTGGCCCATCCTGAGCGGGTGGGGCGACTGGTGATGTACGCGCCCATCGGCCTTCAGGATTATCGCTCCCTGACGCCGCCTATCGATCCGGAGGCTCTGGTGCGGACCGAGAGCGCCAAGGGGGCGGAGGCCTATCGCAAGGAGCTGGTGGGCTCCTACGGCCTGGCCTCGTCGGAGGTGATCGAGCCGTTCGTGGCCCTGCGCGAGCAGCTGAAGGCCAGCGGCGAATGGCCGTTCTATGTGCGGACCTTCAACGCCAGCGCCGTCGCCATCCGCGACCTGCCGGTGGCGCAGGACATTCCGCGCATCCCGGTGAAGACCCTGTTCCTGGTGGGGAGCACGGATCGCGCCGCGCCGGGCAAGGCGCAGGCGAGCGAGGCGGACAAGCCGAAGTTCAAGATCGTGGCCGAGCTGGCCCGGGACTTGGCCCCGACCATGCCGGACGCGAGCGTGCGGGTGTTTGACGGGCGCGGCCACCTGATCCATCTGGAGGATCCCGAGGCCTTCCAGAAGGCCGTCCTCGACTTCCTGGCGCCATGACCGCAAACGCCCGCCCCAAGGTGATGGGGATCGTCAATGTCACGCCGGACAGCTTCTCCGACGGCGGGCGCTTCATCGGGCTGCAGGACGGGCTGGACCACGCGCGCCGGCTGATCGCCGATGGCGCCGACATCCTGGATGTCGGCGGCGAGTCCACCCGGCCGGGAGCGGCGCCGGTGAGCGAGGCGGACGAGATCGCGCGGGTGGTCCCGCTGATCGCGGCGATCCGGGCGGAGAGCCCCGTCGCCATCTCCATCGACACCATGAAGCCCGTCGTGGCCCGCGCCGCCGTCGCCGCTGGGGCGACGATCTGGAACGACGTGACGGCCCTGGGCTTCGCGCCCGAGGGACTAGCTGTGGCGGCCGAGCTGGGCTGCGACGTGGTGCTGATGCACATGCAGGGCGAGCCTCGCTCCATGCAGGCGGCGCCGGCCTATGACGACGTGGTGGGCGAGGTTCTCGCCTTCCTCGCCGCGCGGGCGGGGGCCGCCATGGCGGCGGGCGTGTCGCGGGAGAAGATCTGGCTCGATCCCGGCATCGGCTTCGGCAAGACGGTGGAGCACAACCTGGCCCTGCTGGCCGCCCTGCCGCTGTTCGTTGAGACGGGTTTTCCGGTCCTGCTGGGAGCGAGCCGCAAGCGGTTCATCCTGGGGCTCGATCCGCTGGCGGTCGAGGCGACCGGGCGGTTGGGCGGCTCGCTGGCAGCTGCCCTGGCGGGTGCGCGGGCCGGGGTGGGGGCGGTGCGGGTGCACGACGTGCGCGAGACGGTCCAGGCGCTGGTGGTGCAAGGGGCGATCGAGGGGGCTTGAGGTTAGAGCCCGCTCACCCCGACGAAGACCGGAGTATATGGGCGTGGCTCATTGTCCCCACGGGAAATCCATGAAGGTTGGAAGGGCGGCGGAGCGACGGACGGCTCTCGATTAGGGTTGGAGTGGACAGTGAAGATCGTCCGGCGCTCCGCGCGGGTCCTTGTCGTGAACGCTGCGATCGACGCCTTCGTATGTCGTGCCCGGCGTCGGTCGGCCTCCAGGGGGAGCCCGCTCTACCCGCAACGACAGCACGTGGCCACGCGCCCTCCCATGCGGGGAGATGAGGGAAGTGTAGGGTAGGTTGGGGAGGAGGGGGATAACGCATCCCCTCTCCCCCAAAGGGAGCGAGGGGATAAAGAAAAGGGCGGGACCTTGCGGTCCCGCCCTTCAACGTCAGTGAGTGTTTGGACTTCTTAGAAGTCCATGTCGCCCATGCCGCCGCCCGGCATGGCCGGAGCGGGGGAAGCCTTCTTGGGGGCTTCGACGATGGCGGCTTCGGTGGTGATCAGCAGGCTGGACACCGAGGCGGCGTCTTGCAGGGCCGTGCGGACAACCTTGGCCGGGTCGATGACGCCGTCAGCGACCAGATCGACGTACTGTTCGGTCTGGGCGTTGAAGCCGAAGGTGGCCGAGCTGTTTTCGAGCACCTTGCCGACCACGATCGAGCCTTCGACGCCAGCGTTTTCCGAGATCTGACGGATCGGAGCCTGCAGGGCGCGGCGGACGATGGCGATGCCGGCGGTCTGGTCGGCGTTGTCGCCGGTCAGGCCTTCCAGAGCCTTCGAAGCCTTCAGCAGGGCGATGCCGCCGCCGGGGACGATGCCTTCTTCAACCGCGGCGCGGGTGGCGTTCAGGGCGTCGTCGACGCGATCCTTACGCTCCTTCACTTCGACTTCGGTGGCGCCGCCGACGCGGATCACCGCAACGCCGCCGGCCAGCTTGGCCAGACGCTCTTGCAGCTTTTCCTTGTCGTAGTCCGAGGTGGTGTCCTCGATCTGCTTCTTGATCTGGCCGATGCGGGCTTCGATGCCGCCCTTTTCGCCCAGGCCGTCCACGACCGTGGTGTCGTCCTTGGTGATGGTGACCTTCTTGGCGCGGCCCAGCATTTCGAGCGTGACGCTCTCCAGCTTGATGCCCAGGTCTTCGCTGATGACCTGGCCGCCCGTCAGGATGGCGATGTCTTCCAGCATGGCCTTGCGGCGGTCGCCGAAGCCCGGAGCCTTGACGGCCGCGACGCGCAGGCCGCCGCGCAGCTTGTTGACCACCAGGGTGGCCAGGGCTTCGCCTTCGACGTCTTCAGCGATGATCAGCAGGGGACGGCCCGACTGGACGACGGCTTCCAGCACCGGCAGCAGCGGCTGCAGCGAGGAGAGCTTCTTTTCGAACAGCAGGATGAGCGGCTCTTCGAGCTGCACTTCCATCTTGTCGGCGTTGGTCACGAAGTACGGCGACAGGTAGCCGCGGTCGAACTGCATGCCTTCGACGACGTCGAGTTCGGTTTCCAGCGACTTGGCTTCTTCAACCGTGATGACGCCTTCGTTGCCGACCTTTTCCATGGCGTGAGCGATCATCTCGCCCACTTCCTTGTCGCCGTTGGCCGAGATGGTGCCGACCTGAGCGATTTCCTGGTTGGTCGTGACCTTCTTGGCCGAAGCCTTGATCTCGGCGATGACGGCCGCGACGGCCTTGTCGACGCCGCGCTTCAGGTCCATCGGGTTCATGCCGGCCGCGACCGACTTCAGGCCTTCCACGGCGATGGCCTGAGCCAGGACGGTGGCGGTGGTGGTGCCGTCGCCGGCCTTGTCGTTGGTCTTGGAGGCGACTTCGCGGATCAGCTGGGCGCCCAGGTTCTCGAAGCGGTCAGCCAGTTCGATTTCCTTGGCGACCGAGACGCCGTCCTTGGTCGAGCGCGGAGCGCCGAAGGACTTTTCGATCACGACGTTGCGGCCCTTCGGGCCGAGGGTCACCTTCACCGCGTTGGCGAGGATGTTGACGCCGCGCAGCATCTTGTCGCGCGCGTCGGAAGAGAAATAGACGTCTTTAGCGGCCATTTCGGGCTCTCTTTCAGATTAGGGGTTGAGGGAGATCGTCGAAGGCGTCGGCGCTTAGCGCTCGACCACGCCCAGGACGTCGCTTTCCTTCATGATCAGCAGGTCTTCACCGTCGACCTTCACTTCCGTGCCCGACCACTTGCCGAACAGGATGCGGTCACCGGCCTTCACGTCCAGAGCGACGACGTCGCCCTTGTCGTTGCGGGCGCCCGGACCGACGGCGACGACTTCGCCTTCCTGCGGCTTTTCCTTGGCGGTGTCCGGGATGATGATCCCGCCCTTGGTCTTCTCTTCTTCTTCGACGCGCTTCACGAGCACGCGGTCGCCAAGAGGACGAAACTTCATCTTGAGGCTCTCCGTAGCGTTACGGGGTTGGTGTTTTTGTCGCTGGCGAGCGGGCTGTTAGCAGTCGCCCACCCTGAGTGCCAACGGTGCGCGGGAGGTAGGTTGGGCGACCGGGGGAGTCAAGGCTCCGCGGTTAGCGCCGTTCGGGTTTGCTGCGATTTCGCAGTCTCACCGCAAGGCTCGACATCTAGGGGCGGGGCGTGTCGATTATAAGACCTTGAGCGCGACCTCGATGGGGAGAGCGCGTTCAGCCTGGATAGGACGGCCACAATATCGAGGCGGTCCGCCACGCAGCGGAGTAAGCTTGGCCCATGGCTTCCCATACGGTTTCAATCCTTCTCGCCATAGTCGCCTGCATGATCGGCGGCGCCATAGGAGGCTTTCTCCTAGCCAGCCCCGAGGGGGCGATGAAGCGGCTGGGTCTGACCACCGAGGCGGAAGAGAACGGCCTGGCGCAGGCGCGGGCGGTGGGCGGCGCCCTGGTGGGCTCTCACGTGATCGCGGCGGCCATGCTGGGCTACTCGCCCCTGGCCGGCTCGGCCCTGGCTCTGGCGCTGGCCGGGCTATGGTTCGGCGGGGCGGCGTCCAGCCTGCTGAACGGCAAGGGCGCGCGCCAGACCGGCGTGCTGCTGGCCCTGCTGATGGCGGCCAGCCTGGCCTCGCCGTTCTGGAGCTATGGCAAGGCGCTGCTGGCGCGAGGCTGGATGGTCTAGCAGAGAAAATCCTCCCCCGCTTTGCAGGGGAGGAGTGTTCTTAGCCTACCGGATCCCCGGCACCTGCATCGCCGCTTCGGCGTCGGCGCGCTTCTTGGCGGCCAGGTCGCCGTACTTGGCGTATTCCTGGCGGGCGATGGTGCGGCAGTGGACCTCGTCCGGGCCGTCGGCCAGGCGCAGGGTGCGGATGCCGGCATAGGCCTTGGCCAGGCCGAAGTCGGTGGTCACGCCGCCGCCGCCATGGGCCTGGATGGCGTCGTCGATGATCTTCAGGGCCAGGCGCGGGGCCGCGACCTTGATCATGGCGATCTCCAGACGGGCCGACTTGTTGCCGGCCTTGTCCATCATGTCGGCAGCCTTGAGGCACAGCAGGCGGCACATCTCGATGTCGATGCGGGCCTCGGCGATGCGCTGCTCCCACACCGACTGCTCGGCGATGTACTTGCCGAAGGCCTTACGGGTCAGCAGGCGCTTGCACATCTTTTCCAGGGCGACTTCCGCCGTGCCGATGGTGCGCATGCAGTGGTGGATACGGCCCGGGCCAAGGCGCCCCTGGGCGATCTCGAAACCGCGGCCTTCGCCCAGAATGAGAGCTTCCTCGACCGGCACGCGGACGTCCTTGAGGATCACCTCGGCGTGGCCGTGCGGGGCGTCGTCATAGCCGAACACCGGCAACATGCGGACGATCTCGATGCCCGGCGCGTCGAGCGGCACCAGGACCTGGCTCTGCTGCTGGTGCGGCGAGGCGGTCGGGTCGGTCTTGCCCATGACGATGGCGACCTTGCAGCGCGGATCGCCCACGCCCGAGGACCACCACTTGCGGCCGTTGATGACGTAGTGGTCGCCGTCGCGCTCGATGCGGGTCTCGATGTTTGTGGCGTCGGACGACGCCACGTCCGGCTCGGTCATCAGGAAGGCGCTGCGGATCTCCCCGTTCATCAGCGGGCGCAGCCAGCGCTCCTTCTGATGCAGGGTGCCGTAGCGCATCAGCACTTCCATGTTGCCGGTGTCCGGCGCGGAGCAGTTGAAGACTTCCGACGCGAAGCCGATCTTGCCCATCTGTTCGGCGATCAGGCTGTACTCCAGGTTGGTCAGCTGCTCGCCTTCGAACTGGAAGGTGTCGTCCACGTGGATCTGGCCGCTGTGCGGCGGCATGAAGAAATTCCACAGGCCGGCGGCCTTAGCTTTCTTCTTCAGCTCCTCGACGACCTGGACGACCTTCCAGCGCTCCTCGCCCAGGACGTCCATCTCGCGCTCGTACTCGGCCACGGCCGGCTTGATGTGCTCGTCCATGAAGGCGACCACGCGGTCGAGGAACATCCGTTGCTTGGGGGAGATGTCGAAATCCATGGCGGACCAGTCCCTAATCGTTCAAACGCTTGTTTGAGCGCATTTTGCATGAGTTGACGCGCGCGGCAAGCGCCTAGCCGGATGAGCTTGCCCAGACTCGAGCGCGACGGCAGATTGCCGCCATGCATCTGAGAGCCATCCCCCTCGACGGCCGTTATGTGCGGCTCGAACCCGTCACCCCGGAACTGCGCGACGAACTGCGCGGCGCCGTTGATTGCGACCCCGAAGCCTGGGAGATCATGTCGGTCAACGGCTGCGGCGAGGGCTTCGAGGACTGGTGGGGGGCGCTGGAGGCCGAGACGGCTCGCGGCGAACGCATCGCCTACGCCATCCGGCGGCTGGAGGACGGTAAGGTGGTCGGCACGTCCAGCTACCTGAACATGCGCCCGGTTCATTCGGGGCTGGAGATCGGCTCCACCTTTCTGCACCCGGACGCCCGCTCGGGTCCGGTGAACCCGGAAGTGAAACGCCTGATGCTGACCCACGCCTTCGAGGCCGGGGCCATCCGCGTGGAGTTCATGGTCGATGTGCGCAACGCCCGCAGCCAGGCGGCGGTCCTGAAGCTGGGCGCCAGCAAGGAAGGCGTCCTGCGCAACCACAAGATCACCTGGACCGGCCACGTGCGCGACACGGCGGTGTTCTCGATCACCGACTACGACTGGCCGGGCATCAAGCAGCGGCTGGATTTCCGGCTAAGCGAGGATTTCGTCTGAGAGCCGCAGTCGGTTAGGATGATTCAATGATGATGTTCGCCTTCCACTATTTCCGAAGCTGAGCCCGAGCGCGTCTCGCGGACGCGCGAAGCCGGGCCTCGCGCCCGAGAGGTTCATCGCCGGTCCGCCGCAAGGCGGCCGACCGGTCGGATATGTGGAGAGCAGACATGCCTGCAGCAGGCGAAAAGCCGCGCGCCTTGAGCGACGCGCAAATTCAATCCTTCATCCTGGACGGCTTCGTCAGGATCGACGGCGCCTTTCCCCGCGCCCTGGCCAACGAGGCCCGAGCGATCTTGTGGCGCGACCTTGGGCTCGACCCTGACGGTCCCGCCACATGGACCCGGCCTGTGATCCGGCTAGGCATGTACAGTCAGCCTGCCTTCGTGAAGGCGGCGAATACGCCGGTCCTGCGCGCCGCCTTTGACCAATTGATCGGGCCGGGGCGGTGGTCGCCATGCGGCGCCGTAGGAACCGTGCCGGTGCGATTTCCTTCGCGGGAGGATCCTGGCGACGCCGGCTGGCACATCGATGTCAGCTTCGGCCACGAGCACCCGGACTTAATGCAATGGCGGGCAAACATCGTCTCCAGGGGGCGCGCGGTGCTGATGCTGCTCCTGTTCTCGGACGTGGGGCGGGAAGACGCCCCGACCCGCATACGCAAGGGCTCGCACCTGGACGTAGCCCGCGTGCTGGCCCCAGCCGGAGAGGCGGGGTTGACGCTGGCCGAACTGGCGGCCGGAGGCTTCGGCGGCAGCGAGGGGCGGGACGAAGTTCTGGCCGACGGCCCTGCCGGGACGGTCTATCTGTGCCATCCGTTCCTGGTGCACAGCGCCCAGCCGCATCGGGGAACTCGCCCCCGCTTCCTGGCCCAGCCGCCGTTGCTGCCTTCCGAGCCGCTGAGGCTGGACGGTCCGTCGCCTGTGGAGGCGGCGATCCGGCTGGCGCTGGTCTAGCGCGCCCGCCGGTAGCGCCACTCGGTGCGCTTCAGCTCGCCTGCGACCGTTCCTTCGATGGCGGCGCACAGGTCGATCCCGCATCGGCGGTAGATGACCCGCTGCGGGAAGTCGTGGGCCTTGTTCTCGAACACGGCTTCGCCCGGCGGGCCGGGCTGGCGGACGAAGGCGGTCGGCGCCTGGCCGGGGATGGTGGCGGTGAAGGTCGGGCCGGCGGGTTCGGTGGTGATCGTCATGTCTTCGACAAAGTCGGGACGGCCAAGCCGGGTGGTGATGCTTTTGCCGGTCATGACGCCGTTCACGGGCGCGACCCAGGTCTCCACCACCTCACGTTCGGCGGACTTTTCCGTCCAGTTGCCCACCAGCCAGGACAGTTCGCTGGCGGGCTGGACGACGGCCAGCAGGGCGATGAGGGCGAGAGCGGTCATGCGGCGTCTCCCTTGGGCTTGCGGCGGGCGCGGAAGAAGCCGCGCAGCAGGTCGGCGCTTTCCTGGGCCATGAGTCCGGCGGTCACCGCCGGACGCCAGTGGCAGGTGGGCTGTTCGAAGAACTTCGGGCCGTGCGCGACGGCGCCGCCCTTGGGGTCGTCGGCTCCATAGACCACCCGGCCGATGCGGGCGTGGCTGATGGCGCCCGCGCACATGGCGCAGGGCTCCAGCGTCACCACCAGGGTCAGGTCGGTGAGGCGGTAGTTGCCGAACTTCTCCGCCGCAGCGCGCATGGCGACGATCTCGGCGTGGGCCGTGGGGTCGTGGGCGCCGATGGGACCGTTGCCCGCGACGGCGACGATCTCCCCCGTGATCGGATCGAGGATCACCGCCCCCACCGGAGTCTCCCCACGCTCGGCGGCGGCCCGGGCCTGCTCCAGCGCAAGGCCCATGGCGGCGTTCAGGGCGACTTGATCGTCAGGCGGTTCTTTGCGCATTTGCGACTTTACGGCCCATCGTGAGATGCGCCCGGCCCGAAGCAGGACGCGACATGAACAAGAAAACCTACGATCCCCACCTGACGGATGAGGCCGGCGACGGTCAAGGCGGCGAACGCATCGCCAAGGCCTTGGCCCGCGCGGGCGTGGCCTCGCGCCGGGAAGTGGAGCGCCTGATCGAGAGCGGCCGCGTGGCCCTGAACGGCGTGGTCCTGACCCATCCGGCGGTCAAGGTGGGCGAGGGCGACATCCTCACCGTGGACGGTGTGGTGGTGGGCTCGGCCGAGCCCACCCGCGTGTTCCGCTATCACAAGCCGGTCGGGCTGGTGACCACACATAACGACCCGAAGGGGCGGCCGACGGTGTTCCAGGCCCTGCCCAAGGAGATCGGACGGGTGATCTCCGTCGGGCGCCTCGACCTGAATTCCGAAGGGCTGCTGCTGCTGACCAATGACGGCGGCCTGACCCGGGCGCTGGAGCTGCCGTCGAACGGCTGGTCGCGCGTCTATCGCGCCCGCGCCTTCGGCCACGCCACCCAGGAGAAGCTGGACCGCCTGAAGAACGGCATCACCATTGAGGGCGTGAAGTACGGGGCCATCGAGGCGAAGCTGGACAAGGCCAAGGGGCCGGAGAACTTCGGCCGCAACGTCTGGATCACCGTCACCTTGGCCGAGGGCAAGAACCGCGAAGTACGCCGGGTGCTGGAAGCTCTTGACCTGAAGGTCAACCGCCTGATCCGCCTGTCCTATGGCCCGTTCTCGCTGGGGACCCTGGCGCCGGGCGAGGTGGAGGAGGTCGGCCCCCGCGTGATCCGCGAGCAGCTGGCCGAGCACATCACCGCCGGCTCCATGCCCCTGGGCGACCGGCCCCTGTACCGCGGCGCGGCGCCTGTCGAAAGTGACGGTCCCGCCCCGCGTCGCGGCGGCAAGGTTGATCGCCGTACGCCGCGCGAGGACAAGGCCGAGGGGCGTCGTGACGATCGCAGCCCGCGTCGTGGCGAGGACGAGCGCCCCCGCAAGGGCCCTGGCGGCCGCGATTTTCCGCCGCGTCGTCCGCGCGACGAGGACGAGCGTCCGCGTGGGCCGGGTCGCCCGAAGCCCGGCGGTCCCAAGAAGCCGTTCCGGGCGCCGGGCCTGGAGACCAGCGATCCGCGCCGCGCCGACAAGACCCGCAAGCCGCGCCCGAAGGCGGCCGGCGCCGAGGCCTCGTCCGACAAGCCGGTCTACAAGGCCGGCTGGGCGAAGCCGAAGAAGAAGCCGAGCCACGCGCCCAAGAGCGGCGGCCCGAAGAAACCGGGTCCCAAGGGACCGAAGCTCTGACCTGAGGGGGTGTTATGAGCAGCGAAGCGAGAGACGAGAGACATCTTCACCGGCTGATCCTGTTTTCGGACGCGGTCTTCGCCATCGCCATCACCTTGCTGGCGATCGAGATCCATCCGCCGGAGGCGTGGCGCGGGGGCGTCGCTGCGTTCTTCGGTCTGATGGGCCACAAGCTCACCGCCTACGCGGTCAGCTTCGCGGTCATCGGGGTGTACTGGATCGCCCACCGTCGCTCGTTCGGGCGGTTGCTGCGAGCCGACGGCGTTCTGGATGTGCTGAACCTGCTGATGCTGGGCCTGCTTGGCCTGCTGCCGCTAGGCACGGTGCTGCTGTGGGAGAAGCCGAGCGCCTCGTCGAGCCTGCTCTATATCGGACTGGTGGCCGCCATCGGCGTGGCCCACGCCGTGGGCTGGGCCTATGCGGCCTTCATCGGCAAGCTGGTCGATCCGGCCATTCGCCTGCCGGCCCGCCTGTATGTGCTGTTCTCCAGCGGCGTGCTGCCGGGGCTGATCTGCGCTCTGCTGCTGTCCAGCTTGGCCGGCGGCGCGGCATGGGGCTTCGTGGTCGCCGCATTGCTGCTGGTTGGGTCGAACGCCATCCAGCGCCGCCTAACCAAGACCGCCTGATGCGGATCGTTTCGGGCGCATTCCGCGGCAAGGCCATCGCCGCGCCGGAGGGCTCGGCCACCCGGCCGACTTCCGACCGTGCGCGGCAGGCGGTGTTCAATATCCTGGAGCATGCCGACTGGTCGCCGGGCCTGCGGGACCTGCGGGTGATCGACGTGTTCGCCGGATCGGGGGCGCTGGGCTTCGAGGCGATTTCGCGCGGGGCGGCCTTCTGCCTGTTCGTGGAGACCGACGAGGCGGCGCGTGGGGCGATCCGTGAGAACGTCGACGCCTTCGGCCTTTTCGGGAACACTCGCGTGCATCGTCGCGACGCCACGGACCTGGGCCAGCGCCCGGCCAGCGCCGGGGCGCCGTTCGAACTGGCCTTCCTGGACCCGCCCTATCGCAAGGGTCTGGGCGAGAAAGCTCTGGCCGGCCTGCTGTCCGGCGGCTGGCTGGCGCCCGGAGCGGTGGCCATGCTGGAAAAGGGCGACGACGAAGCCGCCCCCGCGGTCGAAGGCTTCGAGGTCTTGGACGAGCGCAAGTATGGCGCGGCCAAGGTGTTCTTCCTGCGAGCGATCTGATGACGGGGCTGGCCAGCCTGCCACGCCCGGCGCGGGCGGTGGTGGTCGGGGCGTCGGGCGGGATCGGCGCGGCCGTGGCCGAGTTGATCGAGGCCTGCGGACTGGACGTCATGCGCCTGTCGCGCTCTGCGGCCCGGGTCGAGGACCGAATCGATCTCGAGGACGAGGCCAGCATCGCTGCGGCCGCCGCCCGCCTCGTCGACGGCGAGACCCCTATAAGGCTGGTCTTCATCGCCAGCGGCCTTCTGCAGGGCGAGGGTTTGACGCCGGAGAAGACGTTGCGCGCCCTCGATCCGCTGATGCTGACCAAGGCGTTCCAGATCAATGCGATCGGTCCGGCCCTGGCGGCCAAGCACTTCCTGCCGCTTCTGCCCAAGGCTGGAAAGAGCGTGTTCGCCGCCCTGTCGGCGCGGGTAGGCAGCATCGAGGACAACAGGCTTGGAGGATGGCACGCCTATCGTGCGTCGAAGGCGGCTTTGAACCAGTTGATCCGGACGATGGCGGTCGAGACCGCCCGCCTGCGGCCCGAAGCCGTGCTGCTGACCCTGCATCCCGGAACAGTGGATACGGGCTTGAGCCGACCGTTCCAAGCGGGCGTGGCGGCGGAGAAGCTGTTCACCCCCGCACACAGCGCCGCGCGTCTGCTCGAGGTGATCGATCGGGCCGATAGCCAGAGCAGCGGCCGGCTGATCGCCTGGGACGGAGCGCCGATCCCCTTCTAGGCCGCCGCCTCAGAGCGCGAACTTCACATAGCCTTCAGGGCTGATCGGCCAGGCAGGGTTCCAGGCGATCTCCCAGGCGTGGCCGTCCGGATCCTGGACATAACCTCGAAAGCCGCCATGGGGCGGGGCGTCGCCGAGGCGAAGCTGCAATCCGCCATGGGCGACGAGTTGGTCGAGCAGGGGCTGGACCTCAGCCTCCGAGACGACATTGTGCGCCAGGGCGATCGGGGCGGACGCGGAGTTGCAGCGGCGCTGCATGTCCAGCTCCAGCGGAGCTTTCAGCCAGGTCCCAAGTACAAAGCCGTTCATCTGGTAGAAGATGATCTCCTCGTTCTCGAAGGCTGGCGACCAGCCGAACCCCTCGCCGTAGAACCGGCGAGAGCGGGCGAGATCGGCGACGCCCAGGGTTATGACCGCGACCTGTTGCTGCATGGAATGCTCCTGACGGGGTCAGCATAGATCGCGCCGCCCGCCGACGGGTTGCATCGGCGGGCGGTTTAAGATCACCAGCGCTTGGCCGAGACCCGGTTGTCGAGTTGCGATCGCAGCCGGCGCAGGCCTTCCCGCGTGATGCGGTAGGGCTGGCCGCCGTGGCTGGCGATCAGGCCCCGTTTCTTCAGGGTGTTGAAGACGGCGAGGTCGCAGTCGCCGAGACGCCAGCCTTCATGGCTGAGGCATTCGGCGTCGATGACGGCGCCACGGTCGTCGCGCGCGAGTTGGATGCGTCCGCCTTGGGCGAGCGCGTGCAGCGTTCTTTGCTGCGGCTTGGAGATGTTCAATTGAGATCTTCCGAAGAGGCATGACGGATCTCGCCGCTGAGATCAGCGACGGGCGGTCAGGGGGCTCGCGGGACCGTCAGGCCTTTCGGCGGACAGTCCCTAAGCTCGGGCCTCTTGGGCGGAAGACATAAGGCATCCTCGATCAGGAGACCTCAGCCTAGCAGATCAGTCGTCCCAGATCACCACCACGGCCTCGGCGGAGCGCTCGAGTTGCGGCGATGCTTGACCCTCACGCGACGTGAGGGCTGATCACCTTGTCCGTCAACACGGCGAGAAGGTCATGAGCGAGCACACGGTCAAGCAGGTGGCGAGGATGTCGGGCGTCTCTGTCCGCACGCTGCACCACTATGACGAGATCGGCCTGCTCAAGCCGGCGCGCGTGGGAGAGAACGGTTACCGCTGGTACGGGCGAGAATAGCTGTTGCGCCTGCAGCAGATCCTGTTGCACCGGGAGCTTGAGATGCCGCTGGCGGCTATCGGCCGCCTGCTGGACGCTGCGGAGTTCGATCGCGCGGCGACCTTGAAAGCCCAGCGCCCGGTCCTGGCCGCCAAGGCCGAGCGGTACGGCCGCCTCCTGCGCACCTTGGACGAGACCATCGCCTCCATCGAAGGAGAGACGGATATGGACGACAAGAACCTCTACATGGGCTTCGCGCCCGAAAAGCAGGCCGAGTACGAGGCCTGGGTCGCCGATCGCTACGAGGGCGCCGCCGCGGTTATCGACGGCGCGCGGGTGAAGATGAGCGGCTGGGGCAAGGCCGACTACGCCAGCCTCAAGGCCGAGGTGGAAGAGATCGAGGCGGCCATGGCCCAGGCCTTGCGCGACGGCCTGTCCGTGGACAGCGCGGCGGTGACGGCCCTGATGGCCCGCCACCACGCCATGATCACCCGCACCTGGCCCAAGCCGCCGACCCGCGAAGCCTTTATCGGCCTGGGCCGGATGTACGCCGAGCACCCGGACTTCACGGCGCGCTATGAGGCGCTGGCGCCGGGGCTGACGGAGTACATGGGCGCGGCGATGGAGGCGTATGCGGAGGAGCGGTTGTAAGGGCGCCAAGATCCTCCCCCGCCGGGGGAGGGGGACCGCGAAGCGGTGGAGGGGGACTTTGCTGACTCAGCAGAACCCCCTCCGGCCCCCTGGGCCCCCTCCCCCAAAGGGGGAGGATTTTAGATCGCGCTACCTTCTCCCGAACAGTCGCTCGATGTCCGCGAGCTTCAGCTCCACATAGGTCGGGCGGCCGTGGTTGCATTGGCCGGAGTGGGGGGTGGCCTCCATCTGGCGCAGGAGGGCGTTCATCTCCTCGCCGGTGAGGCGGCGGCCGGCGCGGATGGAGCCGTGGCAGGCCATGGTGCCGCAGACCTCGGCCATGCGCTCCTTGAGGGCCAGGGCCTGGCCGTTCTCGGACAGGTCGTCGGCGATGTCGCGGATCAGGGCGCCGGCGTCGGTCTCGCCCAGCAAGGCCGGGGTCTCGCGCACCAGCACGGCGCCGGGTCCAAAGCCTTCGACGATCAGGCCCATTTCGGCCAGCTCGTCGGCCTTGGCGACTACGCGTTCGGCCTCGGCGGGATCGAGCTCCACCACCTCGGGCAGCAGCAGGGCTTGGCGGGCGACGCCGCCGCCGGCCATCTCGACCTTCATGCGCTCATAGACCAGGCGCTCATGGGCGGCGTGCTGATCGACGATGACGATGCCGTCGCGGGTCTGGGCGACCACATAGGTCTCGTGCAGCTGGGCCCGGGCGGCGCCGAGCGGATGATCGATCAGGTCCACATGGCCTGGGTGCGAGGCCGAGGTCGGCTGATCGGCGTAGGCGACGGCCTGCTCCAGCACCTCGCCGAAGCTGGTCTCCACGCGGGCCGAGACCTGGGTCAGGCCGGGCAGGATCTGGGGCGAGGGCTGCGGCGACGGCGTCCAGCCGCCCGCCCCCCAGGCCGAGAAGCCGGCGGGGGAGGGCGCGTAGGATGGGGGGCTGCTCTGCGGGCGGAAGCCGCTGAGGGCGGAGGCCGCCACGGTGGTCGAGGCGCGATGGCCGGCGGCGGCGAGGCTGTGACGCAGGGCGCCGATCAGCAGGCCGCGCACCAGGGCTGGATCACGGAAGCGGACCTCCGCCTTGGCGGGGTGAACGTTGACGTCCACCTGGGTCGGGTCGAGCTCCAGATAAAGGGCGGCCGTCGGGTGGCGGTCGCGGGCCAGATAGTCGGCATAGGCCGCGCGCAGGGCGCCTTGCAGCAGCCGGTCGCGGACCGGGCGGCCGTTGACGAACAGGTACTGGTGGGCGGCGTTTCCGCGCGAATAGGTGGGCAGGCCGGCGAAGCCCGTCAGGCGCACGCCCTCGCGTTCCTGGTCGATCAGAATGGCGTTGTCCTGGAAGTCGCGGCCCAGCACGGCGGCTAGGCGGGCCAGGCGGCCGTCCGGGCCAGGATGCTCCGCGCTCAGGCGCAGGACGCGCTTGCCATCGAGATCGAGGGTGAAGCCCACCGCCTCGTGCGCCATGGCCTGGCGCTTGATCTCCTCGGCGATGGCCATGGCCTCCGCCCGCTCGGACTTCATGAATTTCAGGCGGGCGGGGGTGGCGTAGAACAGGTCGCGGACCTCCACACGGGCGCCGTGCGGGCCGGGGAAGGGGGCCGGCGCGGGCGCGCCCATGGCGCCGCCCTCGACCAGCAGGCTGTGGGCGTCTGACGCGCCCTTGGCGCGGGAGGTGATCGACAGGCGCGCGACGGAGCCTATGGAGGGCAGGGCCTCGCCCCGGAAGCCCAGGGTGGCGATGCGCAACAGGTCCCAGGTGCCGTCATCCTGCGGCGCCAGCTTGGAGGTGGCGTGACGCTCAACCGCCAGCAGCAGCTCGTCCGGCGACAGGCCGCAGCCGTCGTCGGCCACCAGGATGCGGGTCAGGCCGCCGCCATGCGCCTCGATCTCCACGCGGGTGGAGCCGGCGTCGAGGGCGTTCTCCACCAGCTCCTTGATGGCGCTGGCCGGGCGTTCGACCACCTCGCCGGCGGCGATGCGGTTGACGGTCTCGGGCGGGAGGCGGCGGATGGGCATGGTCAAGCTCGTTCCAAGCTGATCAATATAGGTCGATTCCGGGGCGGGGGCTCCGTGGAGACCAACCTGTGCGTCGATTGATTGCGGGCCTCGTCATGGCCCTGTGCCTCGCTCCGACCCTGAGCCGGGCGGATGAGCTTATCGATCCCGAAGCCGTGCTGCTGGACGAACTGATCGTCGAGGCGCGTCTGCCTGGGCCGGCCTGGTGGAAAGTCACGGATGGCGACAGCACGGTCTATGTGCTGGGTGCGCCCAACGCTCTTCCCAAGGGGCTGACCTGGGACCAGACAATCCTGAAGCGCCGGCTGGAAGGGGCGAACCAGCTGATCCTGCCGGCGGCCGCGACGGCCGGGCTGGGTGATATCGGCGGGCTGCTGGCCCTGCGCAAACAGGCGCGCCGCGACGTGGCTCCCCTCCCATCCGCCTTGCAGACGCGCGTGGACGCGGCGTCGGCGCGGCTGGACAGGAAGAGCGATCGGTATCTGGAATGGAAGCCGGTGGCCGGGGCGCTGATGCTGCTGTCCGACAACCGCAAGGTCACGCGTATTGACCCCTCGCAGCCGCATGCCGCCGTGATCAAGGCGGCGAAGAAGGCGAAGTTGAAGAGCGCAAGGGCGGCGACTTATGAAGCGGTGGTTCTGGGGCGCGCGGTGATGGCCGCCCCTGACAGTATCGGCCAGACATGCCTGGAAGTGGCGCTGGACGAGGTGGAGGCGGGCCCATCCGCTTTCGAGGCCACGGCGCGAGCCTGGGCGCAGGGGAATGTGCGCGCCGCTGTGGACGGCCGCCGGGGTTATGACCTGTGCATCAACGGCTTGCCCGGCATGGCGGACCAGCTGAACAAGGCCAACGCCGATCAGGCGGCGGCCATCGCCTGGGCGTTGAAGACGCCTGGGCACAGCGTGGCGTTGATGGGTCTGCGCTCCCTGCTCAGCCAGAACGGCGTGCTGGACCGGCTGCGCCAGCAGGGGTTCGCGGTCAGCACCCCCGATCAATGAAAAACGCCCGGCTGGAGAGGGCCAGCCGGGCGTTAAGTTCAGTCGGTCCTGAGCTCTTAGCGGGCCGACTGGCGGTACCAGCGCACGACGTCCTCGTGCATGGTCTTCATGGCTTCCGGGTTCAGATAGATCATGTGACCCGACGGGTAGTAGGTCAGCTCGACGTTCTTACGCTGAGCCGGTTCGAGCATCATGTGCGAGACGTCGTACTCCAGGCCGTAGAACGGCGTGGCCATGTCGTAGTAGCCGTTCAGCGCCAACACCTTGAGGTGCGGGTTGCTGCGCATGGCCAGAGACAGGTCGACGGCGGTGTTCGGGGTGGTCTGGGCGCCGAAGCCCTGACCCGGAGCGCGGTGCTTCCAGTCCCAGTCGAAGCCGCCCGCGTCACGGGCCGACAGGCGGTAGTCGAGGTCGGTCTTGTAGCCGATCGTGTTGTTGACGTAGTCGCGCACCATGCCGCCGTAGGCGCCGGTGATGGCGTCGTTGGCGATGTCGCCCTCGGGAGCGGCGCCGCCGGCGTCCACGTCCACGCCGCGATAACGGCTGTCGAGACGGCCGACCGTCAGGCGCTGGTCACGCAGCAGCTCCTTGCGGAAGCGGCCGAGGTCCACGCGCAGGTTGCTGTTCAGGATGAACTGCGGAGAAATGCCGATGAACTTCGACATCTCGTTGGCGACGGCGACCTTCTCCTCGGCGGAGATGGTGTCGCCCTTGGCCAGGGCGGCGGCGTAGCGGCCGCTGGTGAATTCGCGGGCTTGCTGGACGAAGGTCGCCAGGTCGGCCGGACGGTTCTGGACGCGGTTATGATACCAGGCCGTCGCCGCATAGGTCGGGAACAGGGTCAGGTGGTTCTGATCGTAGCCCGGCTGACGCACGCCGTAGTTCATGATCGAGGACAGCAGGATGACGCCGTTCAGCGCCATGCCGCTTTCCTGCAGCTTATTGGCCAGGGCGCCGGCGCGCAGCGTGCCGTAGCTTTCACCGAAGATGTACTTCGGGGAGGCCCAGCGGCCGGTGGTGGTCACATAGCGCTGGATGGCGCGCGAGAAGGCATCCACGTCCTGGTCCACGCCGTAGAAGGCCTTGGCCGGGGTGTCGCCCAGCGGACGCGAGTAGCCGGCGTTCATCATGTCGATGAACACCAGGTCGGTTTCGCCCATCAGGTTGTAGGGATTGGCCTCGAGCGAAAACGGCCCGGGCTTCATCACTTCCGGCTCGCCCGGCTTGATCCACTGCGGGCCGAACGAGCCCATGTGCAGCCACAGCGAGGACGAGCCCGGACCGCCGTTGAACAGGAAGGTGACGGGACGCTTCGGGTCCGGCTTATCGCCAGCCGTGTAGGCCACGTAGAACAGGCTGCCGGTGGGCTTGCCGTCGTCGTTGCGGATGGTGAGCGTGCCGGCCGTCGCCTTGTAGCGCAGGGCCTTGCCGCCAACGTTGATGGTGTTGAAGATCGAGGCGGTCCGCTCGTCGGCGGAGGCCTTCACCCAGCCGTCCGAAGCGGCGGCGGGCCTTTCGTCCTTTTTGGCTTCCGGCTTGTCCTGAGCGACGGCGGCGGTCGTCGCCCCCAGCATCAGGATGGTGGCGAGGGCGGTAAGCGTGGTTCGGCGCATAGTCAGTTTCAGTCCCTTCTGGCGTTGATGCGACCGCCGACGGTTGTCCCGCCGGTCGTTCAAGAGTCGTCAGCAACGCGCCGTCAGGGACTGGGCGACCGCCGGGGCCGCCCAAGGCTCCGACTTACAGGCCCGGCAGCTTGATCCCGCCCTTGCCGCGGGAGATCACCACCGCCTTGCCGCCCGTGAGGGCTTTCAGGCGTTGCTCTTCGGCCTCCGCGTCAACGACCGGCGCGGACTGACCGGCGGTGGCGGCGTCGCCCCCGGCCGGCTTGTCCTTGCGCCAGAACATGACGCGATCGGCGAAGCCTTTGTCCTTGTGCGCGATGTCGCCGTTCTCGTCGTCGACGACGAAGCGGATCAGCGGATCGGCGGAGCCGCCGCCGGCGCGGGCCACGAGGATGTTTTCGCCCTGCGAGCGATCAGCGGCTGCGGCCTGGCCTTGCAGCTGGGCGCGGGCGGCGCTGTCCGGCGCCAGTTCGGCGGCGCGCGGTTGGCCCGGTGCGGGCGGACGCAGGGAGAAGTCGGGCGGAAGGACCAGCGGCGCCTTGGTGACGACGCGGAACTCGTCCGGAGTGACCTTCGACATGCCGAGGGCCTTGGAGGCGCTCTGGCAACCGGCCAGACCGGCGCCGAGGGTGGCGGCGCCCAGGACGGCGAAGGTGGCGACGACGCGGTTCAAACTCATGAAATCCATGCTCCAGAGGCCGCCCCCGGCCTACATACGGACGTCGCAGATACCGCATTTGGAGGGGAGGCGTAAACGGCTTCGCCTCACCTTGATCGTCGCAGTTTTGTTAGACGATCGTATACCAGATACGATTGCAGCGCTGAAATGTTTTAGACAATTTCGCAACGGAGCGCCGGGGTGGGCGCGCCGCCTTACTTGGGCGAGGAATCCCCGAACAGGCTGTCGGCCAGCAGCAGGATCACCCCGACCGTGATGCCGGCGTCGGCGATATTGAACACCCACGGGAAATAGAGCCGCGAGAAGTCCAGGAAGTCCGCCACGGCGGCGAACCGGACGCGGTCGATCAGGTTGCCCAGGGCGCCGCCGATGACCATGCCCAGAGCGACCGCCAGCAGCGGACGTTCGGTCTTGCGCGCCCAGCCGGCCAGGAAGAAGGCCACCGCCAGGGAGAAGCCAGCCAGGGCCCAGCGGGCCAGGTCGTGCCCAGCCTGCAGCAGGCCGAAGCTGACGCCCTGGTTCCAGACCATGGTCAGGTGGAAAGGCCCCGCCACCGGCACCGACCCGCGCAGCGGCAGGTCGAAGACGTTCAGGATCCAGTGCTTCACCGCCTGATCAGCGACGATGACGCCGATGGCGATAGCGTAGGCGATCCAGCCCATGCGGGTGATGTGCGGCTTAGCCATGAGCAGCATCCCAGGCGGCGACGGCGTCAGCGTCGCGCTTGCTAAGATCAGGGTAACGGGGGTCGGAGCCGACTTCCGGCAGGACGCGCCAGGAGCGGGCGCACTTGGCGCCTTGGGCCAGCACGGGTTCGACCGCCACGGCTTTCACGTCTTCCGAACGGAAGGCGTCAGCCGGACCTTCGCCGGCGACCAGGGTCGCCTGGCTGGTGCGGAAGATCTCGGCGGCGTCCAGGCCTTCGAAGGCGGCCAGCAGATCAGCGTCGGCCAGGTGGACGACCGGCGCGGCTTCGAGCGCCGAACCGATGCGTTTTTCGCGACGCTCGATCTCCAAGGCGCCGGTGACGGCCCGGGTGACCAGCTCGACCTTGGCCCAGCGGGTGGCCTCGGCATCGTTCTTCCACTCGGCCGGCGTCGCCGGGATGACGCGCAGGCAGTTGGAGCCGGCGTCGGGGAAGCGGGTGGTCCAGGCCTCTTCCATCGTGAACGGCGTCAGCGGGGCCAGCCAGATGGTCAGGCGTTCGAACACCAGGTCCATCACCGTGCGGCAGGCGCGGCGGCGCTGGCTGTCCGGGGCGTCGCAGTAGAGCGCATCCTTGCGGATGTCGAAGTAGAAGGCCGAAAGGTCCTGGGCGCAGAACTCGGCGATCGGGCGCAGGACGTCGCTGAACCGGTATTCAGCGTAGGCGGCGCGGACCTGGCCGTCCAACTCGTGCAGGCGGTGCAGGATGTAGCGCTCCAGCGGCGGCATCTGGTCGAGCGGCAGGCGCTCGGCCTCGGCGAAGCCGGCCAGGGCGCCCAGCAGGTAGCGCACGGTGTTGCGCAGCTTGCGATAGGCGTCGGCGACGCCCTGCAGGATCTGCTTTCCGATGCGCTGGTCGTCGGCGTAGTCCACCGAGGCGACCCACAGGCGCAGAATCTCCGCGCCGCTTTCCTTGATGACCGCCTGCGGGGCGACCGTGTTGCCCTTCGACTTCGACATCTTCTCGCCGTTCTCGTCGAGCGTGAAGCCGTGGGTCAGGACCGCGTCATAGGGCGCGCGGCCGCGGGTGCCGCAGCCTTCCAGCAGGGACGACTGGAACCAGCCGCGATGCTGGTCCGAGCCTTCGAGATAAAGGTCGGCGGGCCACTTGGAGTCGGCGCGGCCCTCGATGGTGAAGGCGTGGGTGCAGCCGCTGTCGAACCAGACGTCGAGGATGTCCTCGATCTTCTCGTAGCGGGCCGGGTCGTGCGCGCCGAGGAAGTCGGTCACCGGGCGGGTGAACCAGGCGTCGGCGCCCTCGGCCTTCATGGCGTCGATGATGCGCTGGTTGACCTCGGGGTCGTGCAGCGGCTCGCCCGTCTCCTTGTCCACGAACATGGCCAGCGGCGTGCCCCAGTTGCGCTGGCGGCTGATCAGCCAGTCCGGGCGCGTCTCGACCATGCCGCGGATGCGGTTGCGGCCCTGGGCGGGGTGGAAGGTGGTGGCGTCGATGGCGGCCAGGGCCTTGTCGCGCAGGGTGCCGTCCGCGCCCTCATGATCCATGCGGATGAACCACTGCGGGGTGTTGCGGTAGATCACCGGCGCCTTGGAGCGCCAGCTGTGCGGATAGGAGTGCTCCAGCCGGCCGCGGGCCAGCAGGTTGCCGGCCTCGATCAGCTTGTCCATGACCGCGCCGTTGGCGGGGCCGAACTTGCCGGCCTTCTTGCCCTCGGTCTCGAGCACCTTCAGGCCGCCGAACAGGGCGACGGACGGATAGTAGGCGCCGTCAGGATCGACGGTGTCGGGGATCTCGCGATGCCCGTGGGCGAGCCAGACCTGATAGTCCTCCTGGCCGTGGCCCGGAGCGGTGTGGACGAAGCCCGTGCCCGCATCGTCGGTGACGTGATCGCCGGCCAGCAGCGGCACGGCGAAGCCGTAGTGGCTGTCCAGGTCGGCCAGCGGGTGGGCCAGGACCATGCCCTCGCAGTCGACGGACTCGACCTTCTTCCAGGACGCGACCTTGGCGGCCTTGAAGACGTCCTCGGCCAGCTTCTCAGCGACGATCAGGCGGTCGCCCGGCTTGGCCCAGGGCTCGAACTCAAGTCCGGTCTCCAGCGTCTCGACCTCGAACACCGCATAGGCGATGTCGGGGTTGTAGCTAACGGCGCGGTTGGCCGGGATGGTCCAGGGCGTGGTGGTCCAGATCACCAGTTTGGCGCCCAGGGCGGCGTCCGAACCCTCGACCACCGGGAACTTCACCCAGACCATTGGCGAGACGTGGTCGTGGTACTCGACCTCGGCGTCGGCCAGGGCGGTGCGTTCGACCGGGCTCCACATCACCGGCTTGGAGCCGCGATAGAGCTGGCCGCTCATCAGGAACTTATGGAACTCGCCGGTGATCTTCGCCTCGGTGGTGAAGTCCATCGTGGCGTAGCGGCCGTCCCAGTCGCCCAGGACGCCAAGGCGCTTGAACTCGTCGCGCTGGGCGTCGATCCACTCGGCGGCGTATTCGCGGCAGCGCGAGCGGAACTCGGCGGCGGGGATCTCGTCCTTGCGGCGGCCCTTGGCGCGGAACTCTTCCTCGATCTTCCACTCGATCGGCAGGCCGTGGCAGTCCCAGCCCGGCACGTAGTCCACGTCGAAGCCCAGGGCGAAGCGCGAGCGGACGACGAAGTCCTTGAGGATCTTGTTCAGCGAGTGGCCGATGTGAATCGGGCCGTTGGCGTAGGGGGGGCCGTCATGCAGCACAAACAGCGGAGACTTGGCGTCCTGCCGCGCCTTGCGCATGGCGGAATAGAGGTCGCCCCAGTCCGCCAGGATCTGCGGCTCCTTCTGGGGCAGGCCCCCGCGCATGGGGAATGGGGTCTCGGGCAGGAAGACGGTCTCGCGGTAGTCGCGGCCCGGGGTCTGGTTGGCGTCGTCGGCCATGGTCATGTCGTCTCGAAAAATCGGGCGCCGTCGTCAGACGGCTTCGCCGCTACGGGGAGCGGAAGGGGCGGTGATCGGCGATCCCGGCGCGCGCGCGGCCTCGGCAGGCGGCGTCACGCCGGGCGCGTAATTCGCGGAATGGGCCGAAGAAAGGTCATCGGCGGCTGATACCAGAGAAGAGGCGGCATCGTCACGCCTCTTGCGGGGAAAGATCGGAAGTCCGGCGATCCAGGACCGCATCGGTCGCTCGAAGGCGACCAGCGAGACGTAGGACACCACCAGCAGGATCGGCACGGACAGAGCGATCCAGACGTCGTGGCCGATGCCCGTGCGCCGGGGCAGCTGCTGCACGAAGAACAGCAGGGCGAAGGCGTGCCACATGTAGAGCGAATAGGTCAGCTGGCCGAGCGGGGCGAGCCTGCGCGTCAGGCCGTCCACCTTTCCGTTGAGGTCGGCGGCCAGGGCCGAGGCGGCGATCGAATAGACGATCAGCACGAGGATCGACTTGGGCACGCGGAAGTACATGCCCGCCAGATAGGCGACGGTGGTCGCCGCCAGCAGCAGCTTGGGCGCCGGCAGCAAGCGCAGCTTGTCCCGGATGGCGTAGAGGCCAAGCCCGATCATGAAGGCCGGCAGGGCGCGCATGACGCCCCAGTCGAAGGTCCACTCCCACCAGGGGCGGTTGATCGGCCCCGCGCGGCCGACGCCATAGAGGAAGACCAGCACCACGGCGGCCGCCACGAACAGGGTCCAGGCCCGGCGGTAGAGGACGAGGAACGCCGGCAGGGCGACATACATCATCATCTCGGCCCCGATGGACCAGCTGGGGAAGTTGAACCGCAGGCCGCCGCAGTTGGGGATGGCGTGCAGGAAAAGGGCGGTGGGCGCCAGGCAGCCCACATCGATGCGGGCGAAGCGGCCCGGCATCAGCCAGCTCATCAACGGCAGGAAGGCCAGCAAGGTCAGCCAGTGCAGCGGCGCCAGGCGGGCCACCCGCTTCTGCATGAAACGCCCATAGTCGCCGGGGGACTTCAGCCGCCCGGCATAGGCGTGGGCGATCATCATGCCCGAGATCACGAAGAACAGATCGACCAGCAGGTTCAGCGGGCCGGAGCGCTTGATGACGTCCTCGCCCAGGTCCGGCAGACGCAGTTCGCCCATCATGTGGAAGAAGACGATGCCCGCCGAGGCCAGGAAGCGCAGGGCGTCCAGGTGCAGGAAGTCGTCACTCTCTGGGCGGAGTTTGGGCAGACGGTCGATAAGAGGCCGGAACGCAACCATGCGCGGTTATTGGCGACGCCCACGCATCGAGCAAGAGGGTGCGTTCATCGCGGCGACCGCTGCTATGTCTCGACGGTCGCCGAAACTGCCCCTATCCCTTTCGCTTCCAGTTTCCGGGGGGAGTTTAATGGGCAAGCGTTTCCTGATGGCGGCCGTGGCCGCGACGGCTCTGATCGCGGCGGCGCCGCAACTAGCGCAGGCCCAGGCGGCCAAGCCGGCGGCCGCTTCCAGCGTCGAGCGCAAGGAGGGGCTGCTGCCCGTCCTGATCGACGCGCAGCAGGGGAAGGTGATGCTGTCCCTGCCCAAGCCGGACAAGGACGGCGTCGCCGGTCGCTACATCTATATCGCCGCGCTCAAGACCGGCCTCGGCTCCGCGCCCATCGGCCTGGACAAGGCGGCCCTGGGCGAGGGGCGCCTGCTGGTCTTCCGCCGCGTAGGCGGCAAGGTCGTGGCCGAGTACGAGAACCCCAAGTTCCGCGCCGAGGGGGCCGGGCCTGACGAACAGGCCGCCGCCCGCGACAGCTTCGCCTATTCCACGGTCTGGGCCGGCAAGATCGAGCGTGAGGAGGCCGACGGCCGCCTAGTGGTCGATGTCTCCAGCTTCCTGACCCGAGACGTCATGGGCATCGCCGATTCACTGAAGCAGGGCGGCGAGGGCGGCTTCAAGCAGGTGGCCGACCTGTCCCTGGTCGAGGCGAACGCCACCAAGGTGTTCCCCGACAATGTGGAGCTGGAGGCGCGTCTGACCTTCGGTTCGGACACCCCGGGCGCCGAGGTGCGCAACATCGCGCCGGATTCCAAGCTGATCACCCTGGCCGTGCGCCATTCGCTGATCCGCCTGCCGGAGCCGGGCTTCGAGCGGCGCTGGTGGGACCAGCGCAGCGGGGCCTTCGGCAATGTGGTCAACGACTATGCCGCGCCGCTGGGCGACCCGATCGTGCGCCAGCTGGTGTCGCGCTTCCGGCTCGAGAAGCTGGACCCGGCCGCGCCGAAGTCGCGGGTGAAGAAGCCTATCGTCTTCTACATCGACCGCGCCGCACCCGAGCCGATCCGCACCGCCCTGAAGGAAGGCGCGGCCTGGTGGGCCAAGGCGTTTGAGGAAGCCGGCTATATTGACGCCTACAAGGTGGAGATCCTGCCGGAAGGCGCCGATCCGCTGGACGTCCGCTACAATGTCGTCAACTGGACCAACCGGGCCACGCGCGGCTGGTCCTACGGTCAGGCGGTGACCGACCCGCGCACGGGCGAGATCATCAAGGGCTCGGTGCTGCTGGGCTCGCTGCGGGTGCGCCAGGACATGATGATCTTCGAGGCCCTGGTGGGCGCCGACAAGGTCGGGACCGGCACGCCGAACGATCCGGTGGTGGCGGCCCTGGCCCGGATGCGCCAGCTGTCGGCGCACGAGGTCGGCCACTCCCTGGGCTTCGCGCACAACTTCTCCGCCAGCACGCAGGGCCGTTTCTCGGTCATGGACTATCCGGCCCCGCGGCTGAACGTGGCGAACGGCCAGGTGGATCTGTCCGACGCCTATGGGGTCGGGGTCGGCCAGTGGGACAACTTCATCGTCGACTGGATGTACGGTGATCCGCAGCGCGCCCACGCCAAGGCGGCGGCCCAGGGCGGCCTGCGCTACACCACGGACGCCGACGCCCGCGCGGGATCGGCGGCGCAGCCCTGGGGCAGCCTGTGGGATGACGGCTCCGACCCGGCGGCCGAGCTGGTCCGCATGATGGACGTGCGCAAGGTGGCCGTGGACACCTATGGCTTGAAGGCCCTGCATCCGGGCGAGGGCGCCAACGAGCTGCGCCGCAAGTTCGTGCCGGTCTATCTGCTGCATCGCTATCAGGCCGAGGCGGCCGTGAAGCTGGTCGGCGGGGTGGACTTCGCCTACTCGGTGAAGGGCGACGGGCGTGAGGCGGCGACGGTGGTCCCAGCGGCGCATCAGCGCGCGGCTCTAGACGCCCTGATGCTAACCCTGTCCCCGGCAGCGCTGGACGTGCCGGAAAGCGTGCTGCCCTACCTGTCGTCCGGCAACTCCGGCGACCGCGACCGCCAGCACGAGATCGAGGTGTTCAGGACCATGGGCGGGCCGGTGTTCGATCCGCTGGTGGCCGCCGACGTGGCGGCCGGCATGACGCTGAGCAACCTGCTCGATCCGACCCGCATCAACCGCGTGTCGGATCAGCATCGCCGGGACGCCGGCAATGTCGGTGTGGACGAGATGGTCCGCCGCATCCTCACTGCGGCCTTCGACGGCGCGGTCCCGGCAGGACGCCTGGCCGACGTGCGCCGTCGGGTGCAGGCGCGGACGGTGTTCGCCCTGGCCATCGCCCAGAACGATCCGAACGTCTCGCCCACCGCCGCCTCGGTCATCGCCACGCGGTTGGAGGACCTGGCCAGGCGGTTGGGCGCGGCCAAGGGCTCGGACGCCGAAAGCGCTCACGCCCGCTGGCTGTCGGGCCTGCTCACCGACCGCGAGAAGCTGGCGCCCCTGCTGGCCCAGGAACGCCGCACCCCGACCACGCCGCCCGGCATGCCGATCGGCGGCGGGGAGAGCGACTGGTTCGGGGACTTCTAGGGCTCCAGATCCAGCGCCGCACGATCGCTGCCGTCCATGTAGAAGGGCGTGGAGATGTGCTCGTGGCTGATGGCCCAACCGCCATCGGTCTTTTCGAACCCGAAGGTGATGCGCGTCCATACGGCGGTGGACGCGCCGCCGACCTTTGTCCCGAAGATACGCAGGAAGCCGTGCGCCAGGGCCAGCTTGTCGGCGACGTGGACCTGAAGACTTTGGAACGTATAGCCAATCGGGCCGTCCCAGGTGTCGAACCAGGCCTTCAGGGCGGTCGGGTCGAGCGCCTCCTCGCCAACGACCGCGAGCGGCGGAGCAAGATCGAACACGACAATGTCGGGCGTGCAGGATGCGAGAGTCGCGTCCGCATCCTTGTCGTGAATGGCGCGGGCGCGGGCGTCGATGATCGTGCGGATGGCGGCTTCGTCGGAGCTCATGAGCGTTCTCCTGGGTTTCAGACCCCAGGACGTGCGCCCGTCCATGACCCCGACAGTCAGGCCCCCAGAATTTTCCGCGCCTGGCGTTCGTCCTCGCGGATCTGTTCGACCATGACCTCGATGGAGCTGAACTTCTCCTCCGGGCGGAGGAAGGCGATCAGCTGGGTCTCCAGGGTCTGGCCGTAGAGGTCCTCGTCGAAGTCGAACAGCCAGGTCTCCAGCCGGGTCTCAACCTCGCCGGTGGTGGGGTTGTTGCCCAGGTTGGCGACCCCCGGAACCACGCGGCCGTCGGGCAGGCGGGTGCGTGTGGCGTACACGCCGAGCTTCGGGACCACATAGTCCTCCAGCGCCACATTGGCCGTGGGGAAACCAAGCTGCCGGCCCAACTGGCGGCCGCGACGGACGACACCCTCGATGGCGAAGGGCTGGCCCAGAATGTGGGCGGCCTCCTCCGGGCGGCCGGCGCGCAGCGCCTCGCGCACGCCGGTGGAGGAGAACTTGCCGCTCTCTTCACCGACGGCCTCCTCGACCGAGACGGAGAAGCCCAGTTCGTCGCCATAGGCGCGCATCAGGTCGGCGCTGCCGGTGCGCCCGCGGCCGAAGGAGATGTCGAAGCCCACGGCCACGTGACGCACGCCCAGGCCCTGCTTCAGCACCTTCTCGGCGAAGTCACGGTCCGACAGGCTGGCCATCTCGAAATCGAACGGCAGCAGGTAGAGACGCCGCACGCCGAGCGCTTCCAGCGCGCGAGCCTGCTGGTCGTGGCTCATCAGCTTGAAAGCCGGCTCATTGGGCCGGAACAGGCGGCGCGGATGCGGATCGAAGGTGATGACGCCCAGAGGCGCGTCCAGCCGCTTGGCCGCCTCGGCCGCAGCGGTGATGACGTGCTGATGGCCCTGGTGGACGCCGTCGAAGTTGCCCAGCGCCACGGACGCGCCGCGATCCTCGGGCCCCAGGTCCTTCCAGCTATGGATTATGCGCAGGGTCAATCAGGCGCTCCGGCGGGGGACCATGACCACGGCCTCGCCGTCGACAACGGCCTTGCCGCCCACCTTGCAGACGGTGGCGAAGGTGACGCGGGCCTTGGCCTCATCGATGGCGGTGATCTCCACGCGGGTGACCACCTCGGCGCCGATCTTCACAGGGCGTTTGAAGGATAAGGATTGCGAGATGTAGATCGCGCCCGGCCCCGGCAGGTTCGTGCCGATGGCGGCCGAGATATAAGCGCCCGACAGCATGCCGTGGGCGATCCGCTCGCCGAACGAAGTCTTGGCGGCGAAGTCGGCGTCCAGGTGGACGGGGTTGGTGTCGCCGCTGACGGCGGCGAACTGCTGGATGACGTCCTCGGTGACCAGATTGGTCGTCTCGGCGGACATGCCGACGCTCAGGTCTTCCAGGAAATAGCTCTTCACCCGCGCACTCCTCGCCGTTCCGGCATTCTTATACTGCGGCGCCGTTGTACCCTGTGATGGGTCGATGTCACCAGACGAGGTCGCCCATGGCGTGGGCGGCGGTGGTCCCTTCGGCGTTCAGCAGGGCCTCCACGGCGGGGGCGTGCAGGCGGCCGTCCGGGCCCATGGCCTTCAGGCCGTGAATGCCCTTGGCGATGAACAGGCAGTCCAGCTTCTGGCTTTCGGCGCCCAGGACGTCGGTGATGACGCCGTCGCCGATGCACAGCACGCGGCTGCGATCGACGGCGCGCTTCAGCAGGCGCTCGGCTTCCGCCAGCGCCAGGTCGTAGATCGGGGCGAAGGGCTTGCCAGCCATCAGCACCTGGCCGCCCAGGCTCTCATAGAGGTCGGCCAGGGCGCCGGCGCAGTAGATCAGCTTGTCGCCGCGCTGAACCACCCGGTCGGGATTGGCGCAGATCAGCGGCAGCTTGCGGTCGGCCGCGATCTGAAGGCGTTCGCGATAGTCCTCCGGCGTCTCGTTCTCGTCGTCGTACAGGCCGGTGAGCGAGATGAAGGCCGCGTCCTCGGCGTCGGCGAAGGACAGACCCAGGCCGTCATAAAGCGGGCCGTCTCGCACCGGGCCGACGGTCCAGACCGGGCCGGGGGCATGCTCGGACAACAGGGCGCGCGTGGCGTCGCCGGAGGTGACGAAGCCGGCCCAGGCGGCCTGCGGCACGTTCAGCGCTTCGAGCTGGGCGACCACGTCGCTGGCCGGGCGCGGGGAGTTGGAGATCAGCACCACGGGGCCGACCTCGGCGTTCCAGCGGGCCAGGGCGGCGCAGGCTTCGGGGAAACTTTCGCGGCCGTTGTGGATCACGCCCCAAACGTCACAGAGCAGGACGTCGTAGCGGTCTTTGAGTTCGGACAGGCCGGCGGGGAGGAGAGGAGCTGCGCGCATGCCCCGGCGGTAGCGGGGATCAGGCGTCCCGGTCAACTCGCATCATGGAAGATGACGCCCATCGTCCTGCGTCGGCCGCTGCGGATTTCGCTGACCCCGTGGCGCAGGATGCGGCGATGGACGCCGCGCGTTCCCTCCGCCGGCCGCTCACGCACGGCGAAGATCACGCCCTCGCCCTTGAACAGCGGCACGACCTGGGGTGCGGATTGCTGGCGTGGGCGCTGCTCGACCAGGACGAACTCGCCGCCCTCGAAATCCACGCCCGGCTCGTCCAGCAGGAAGGCGGCCTGCAGGGGGAAGACGTGCTCGCCGTACAGGTCCTGGTGGAGGCAGTTGTAGTCGCCGGCCCCGTAGGTCAGCAGCAGGGGCGTGGGGCGAAGCTGGCCGCCGTCGTGGCAGCGGGCCAGCATCTCGTCCAGGGTCGGCGGGAAGCGGTTGTCGATGTCCAGCCGCTGCGCCCAGCGGTTGGCGATGGCCGACAGGTGCGGATAGAGCCCCTCGCGCAAAACCTGCACGGGGTCGGGCAGGGGGTAGCTGAAATACTTGTACTCTCCCCGCCCAAAGCCGTGGCGGGCCATGACCACCCGGCTGCGAAAGCCCGAATCCCGAGTGTAGAGGTCGGTGAGGGCGGCGCAGTCGGCGTCGTCGAGGACGCGGCCGGTGAGCGCCCATCCGCGTGCGTCCAGTTCAGTGGCGATGCGCGGCCAGTCGAGGGTGTCGGGAGCGATCATGGCCTTCGTATGCATCGCGGGCGCCGCGCGGTCTTTCCGAACCTTGCGGTGCAACGGGTCTTGCCAGGCTCAACGTCGCCATGCCCCCATGCGGATGGGGGAACGGCGCGTACAGACGTCTAGCCCTCTGGGGGGCTTCGCGCCCGTAGAGCATGGATCACGAGTGATGATGAAAAGGGCCTTGCCCGGCGCGCTGGCCGCGCTGCTGATGACCACGACCGCCGCGTCCGCCTGGGCCGCGTCCCTGCCGGCGCTGAAGAAAGAGGCGGCGGCGAAGGTCGACGCCAAGGCCAAGCTGGCCCAGCAGATGAACGACTCGATCTTCAGTTTCGGGGAGCTGGGTTTCCAAGAGGTCGAGACCTCGAAATACATCACCGGCGTGCTGGAGAAGAACGGCTTCACCATCCAGCGCGGGACCTCGGGCCTGCCCACCGGCTGGGTCGCCACCTGGACCAACAAGACCGGCGGGCCGGTCATCGCCTTGGGCTCCGACATCGACGGCATTCCGAAGTCGTCGCAGACGCCGGGTATCCCGTATCGCAAGCCGCTGGTGGAGGGCGCGCCGGGTCACGGCGAGGGCCACAACTCCGGTCAGGCCGTAAACGTGGTCGCCGCCCTGGCGGTCAAGGAACTGATGGAGCGCGAGGGCGTCGCCGGCACCCTGATGCTGTGGCCGGGGGTCGCCGAGGAGCTGGTCGCCAGCAAGGCCTATATGGTCCGCGACGGCGTGTTCAAGAACGTGGACGCGGTCATCTTCACCCACGTGGGCGACAACCTCGCCACCACCTGGGGCAAGCCGTCCGGCACGGGCCTGGTTTCGATCCAGTACACCTTCAAGGGCGAGACCGCGCACTCTGCCGGCAAGCCGTGGCAGGGCAAGTCGGCCCTCGATGCGGTGTCGCTGATGAACGCCGGCTGGGAGTTCCGCCGCGAGCACATCCGGCCGGAGCAACGCTCGCACTACGTCATCACGGACGGCGGAGACCAGCCCAACGTGGTGCCTGAGCGGGCCACGGTCTGGTATTATTTCCGCGAGCAGGACTTCAAGAAGATCGCCGACCTGAAGGCCATGGGCGACAAGATCGCCGACGGCGCGGCGATGATGACCGACACCACGGTGACCCAGCGCGTGGTGGGCTACGCCGCGCCGCGCCACTTCAACAAGCCCATGGCCGAGGCGGCCTACGCCAACATCCAGGCGGTGGGCCTGCCCAAGTGGGACGCTGATGACCAAGCCTTCGCCAAGGCGGTGCAGGTCAATGTGGGCGCCGACAAGACCGCCGGCCTCGACACCGAGCTGAAGAAGCTGGAACCGCCGGTGGAGGAGCCCCGCAGCGGCGGTTCCGACGACATCGGCGATGTCTCGTGGATCGCACCGACCATCACCGTGAACTATCCGTCGAACATCCCGGGCTTGCCGGGCCACAACTGGCGCAACGGCATCTCCATGGCCACGCCGATCGCCCACAAGGGCGTGGTGGCCGGCTCCAAGGTGGTGGCGATGACGACGCTGGACCTGCTGATGAAGCCGGAGCTGCGGGCGGCGGCCAAGGACTACTTCACCAATGTTCAGACCAAGAACGAGAAGTATGCTCCGCTGATCGGCGACGCCAAGCCGCCGGTGGAGCTGAACACCGGGATCATGGCCCAGTACCGGGAGCAGATGCGCCCGTTCTACTACGACGAGACCAAGGACCAGACCTATCTGGAGCAGCTCGGCGTGAAGTGGCCGACGCTGGACAAGGGTCCGGCGAAGTAAGGGCTGGCGAAATCTGGAAATGGAAACGGCCGCTGGAGACAGCGGCCGTTTTGCTTAGCGCCCCACCCGGCGGCGCAGGGCTTCCTGGAAGAACTGGGCGGGGGCTTCGGCCTCGGCCAGGACCGCGTCGCGGACCACGCGGGGCTCGCCGAACAGGTTGCCCTGGCCATAGCCGATATCGAGCTCCATCAGCTCCACGATCTGACGCTCGCTCTCCACCTTTTCGACAATGACCTCCAGGCCATAGCGGCGGGTGAGCGCGGCGAAGTCGGCGGCGTGCAGGTCGGGCAGGGAGGCGAGCACCAGGCGGCCGCCCTCCTCCTCCAGCTGGTCCAGCAGCATCTGGGCGCTGACCTTGACGAACTTCACGTCGGCGCGGGCCAGGTCCTGGAAGTCGAGATCAAGGTCGCTGACCTTGTCGATGGAGAAGCGGAAGCCGAGGGCCGCGAGACGGGCCATGTGGCGAGCCTCGACCGGGCCGCGCTGATCGAAGGCGATCTGGCCCAGTTCGAAGATCAGCGAGCCGGACAGGTCGCGGTTGGCCGACATGAACTCCAGGAACTGGGCGAAGAACGCCTCGTCGCCCAGGCTGTTCAGCGAGATGTTGCAGAAGATCCCGACCTTGCGGTCGTTGCGCGCCAGGCGACGGACCACCTGCACGCAGCGGAACAGCAGCAGGTTGTCGATGGCGGCGACCAGGCCCTCGGGCTCGGCTACGGCCAGGTACTCGGCCGGCATCATCACGCGATTGCCCTCGTCCCGGAGGCGCGAGAAGCTTTCGTAGAAGACCATCTTGCGCTGGGGCAGGCCGACGATGGGCTGCAGGTAGAGATCGACGCGGTTCTCGGCCAGGGCGTCGCGCACAGTGTCGAGCAGGGCCACCGACTGCTGCGAGCGATGACGGCTGGCGTCGTACTGGGCGGCGGCGACTTCCTGTGACAGCTGGGTCTCCAGCTTGTCGCTCATGCGCTGGACCACGTCCTCCAGCATGTGGACTTCGCTGGTCAGCTCCTCGGAGCGGCGCAGGGCGTCGTCGGTGACGGTCTCGACCACTTCGGTTAGGCGGCCGTCGATACGCTCGACCTGGGTCAGCAGGATGGAGTGCGCCTCGCGCAGGGCTTCGACCTCGCCTTCCAGCTGGGCGGCCTCGATCATCCGGCCGATCAGGCCGTGGAACGCCAGGCACAGACCCAGCCCGCCCAGAAACGCGGAGACGCCGGCGCCCCAGCCGCCGCCATTACGCCAAATGGTAAGGGCGACGATCAGGGACAGACAAAGATAGGCGCCGATCAGCAGCGCCAGGGTCAGTTTCCGCATTATCCCGCCAGAGAGTCGCCCATGCGAATCAACCAGCAGTATCGGCTGCTACGGCTTGCGGCGGCAAACGGATAAAGGGGCTCAGGCCTTCGCCTTCGCTGCGTCATAGGCGCTCACCGCCGCCTTGGGCGCGACCTTGCGCCAGCGGCGCTCAAGCAGAGCAAGCAACGCCGTCGGCTCCACTGCGTCGATGCGAGCGAGAACCATGGGGTAGTTCTGGAAGTGCGGTGTGAAGTGAAAGACGGCCGGCTCCGCCTCGATCAGCATCTCCCGCTCGTCGAAGCCGACCTCCTGGATCACCACGCTGTCGTCCTCGTCCCGCAGGCGGGTGAAGAACTTCCCTTTCAGCTTGTAGGCCGGCTTGCCCCACGCGATCCCCGGCTCGACGCCGGGGAGGCTCATCACCAGGGCGTGGAATTCGTCGCTGGTCATCAGTAGGCCAGGGCTACGCCGTCCTTGCGCATCTCCGTGGCGGCGGCGTAGCGGCCGGGCCACTGCTCGATAGCCTGATAGCCGCCGTAGCCGCCGCGATCCGGCTGTAGATTCCAGCCGAGAGCGGCGAGGGCCTTCTGCGTCGTTTGCGGAACACCTGTCTCCAGGTTGAGGACGCCCACCCCTTCCTGGGGCGCGCCGGTGGGTTCTGACGACCCCCCATGATGCCAGCGCGGCGCGTCGCCGGCTTCCTGAACGCCCAGGCCGAAATCGACCATGTTGCTGATGATCTGGGCCTGCCCTTGGGGCTGCATGTCGCCGCCCATGACGCCGAACGACAGCCAGGGCTGGCCGTCCTTGGTCGCGAAGCCCGGGATGATCGTCTGGAAGGGCCGTTTGCCGGGGGCGTAGATATTCGGGTGGCCGTCGGTGAGGGCGAACAGTTCCCCCCGGTCCTGGAACATGAAACCCAGGCCGTCGGGCACGAGGCCCGAGCCCATGCCGCGATAGTTGGACTGGATGATCGAAACCATCATCCCGTCCTTGTCGGCGGTGGTGAAGTAGGTGGTGTCGCCCTTGCTCGGCGCCTGGCCAGGATAGACGGGCGTGAGGATCTTGTCGGGGCGGATCAGCTTGGCGCGCTGGGCGGCGTAGTCCTTGGAGATCAGCCACTCGATCGGGGACTTGTAGAAGTCCTGGTCGGCGTAGAAGCGGGCGCGGTCCTCATAGGCGAGGCGCTTGGCCTCGACTGCATGGTGGATCGCGGCGGCGGACTGGAAGCCCATCGCCTTGATGTCGAAGGTCTCCATGATGTTCAGAAGCTGCAGGGTCGCCAGGCCCTGGGTGTTGTCGGCCAGGGCATAGACGTCCACGCCGCGGTAGCCGCTCTTGTAGACGTTGGTCCAGACCGCCTTGTGGTTGGCGAGATCAGCCTTGGTCATCCAGCCGCCGATGCGCTTGAAATAGCGCTCGATGGTCTCGGCGATCTCACCCTCATAGAAGGCGCGGCCGCCGCCCTGGGCGATCAAGCGGTAGGTGCGGGCCAGGTTCGGGTTCTTGAAGACCTCGCCCTCGACCGGGGTCTTGCCGGCGGGGGCCCAGACCTTGAGGAAGTTGTCGTGCTCTTCAAGGCCGGTGGCGGGATCGGTGAACCGCTTCTGGGCTCCCCCCAAGTAGAAGGCGACGTTCTGGGTGATGGGGAAGCCTTGCTCCCCATAATGGATGGCGTCCTCGAACAGCTCCGCCCACTTCAGCTTGCCATAACGCTCGTGCATGGCGCGCCAGGCGTCCACCGCGCCGGGGACGCTGACCGTCACGGCGCCCCACGAGGGCAGCAGGCCGTTCTTTGCGCGGCTGCGAACCGTCTCCAGCGACAGGCCCTTGGGCGAACGGCCGGAGCTGTTCAGGCCCATGACCTTCTTGGCCTTGGGGTCCCACAGCATGACGTAACAGTCGCCGCCGATGCCGCAAGCGATAGGTTCCATCAGGCCAAGGCAGGCGTTGGCGGCGATGGCCGCGTCCACGGCCGAACCGCCCTTCTTGAGCACGCTGATCGCCGCCTGGGTGGCCAGGGGGTGGGCGGTGGCCGCCGCGCCGTTCACGCCCCACGCCGCCGAGCGCGAGGCGAAGTTGGCGCCGTCGATACGGTCGCCGGGGTGGACGTCCGGACGCTGGCGGTTGGGGTTGTCGCCACTGAACAGTTGCGACTGCGCCAGGGCTGGCGCGGCCACGGCGGCGGCCGGCAGGGCGGCGAGGAAGGAGCGGCGACGCATTAAGAACCCCCAGATACAGCGAAGGCGGCGAAGCTAGGCCCGCCGCCTTCCCGTGTCACCCTGTGTAAGCGCTTAAGCGGCGTCCCACTTGAACGCCGGGTCCAGCCAGTCGCCCAGGCGGCCGTTCGGGTTGGCCAGCGCATGAATCTTGGCCATTTCATCGGCGGTCAGTTCGAAATCGAAGATGTCGAAGTTCTCGCGTGCTCGGCTTTCCTTCTGGGTGCGGGGAATGGCGACGACTCCGTCCTGTTGCACCAGCCATCGCAGGGTGACCTGACCGGCGGTCTTGCCGTGGGCCCGGGCGATCTCGCCGATCACCGCGTCGTCGACGATCTTGCCCTGGGCCAGGGGCGACCAGGCGGTCAGCGAGGCGCCGATGTCCTTGGTCGCGGCCAGCAGGGCCTTTTGCGACAGGTAGGGGTGATACTCGACCTGGTTGGTGCCCAGCGGCGTGGCGGCCAGGGCGGCGGCTTTCTTCAACTGCCCGGAGGGGAAGTTCGACACGCCGATGGCGCGGGTCCAGCCGCGCGCCTGGACGTCGTTCATCGCCTCCATCGTCTCTTCTAGCGCCGGGGACGCCTTGGGCCAGTGGAGCAGCAGCAGGTCGACATAATCGACGCCCAGACGCTCCAGGCTTTCCTCGACCGAGGCCTGCAGGTCGTCCTTGCCGAAGCGGTCGACCCAGACCTTGGTGGTCAGGAAGATGTCTTTGCGGGCCACCTTGGAGGCGGCGATGGCGGCGCCGACCTCGCGCTCGTTCTTGTAGATCTGGGCGGTGTCGATGTGGCGATAGCCGATCTGGAGCGCCGCCTCGGTCATGTGTTTGGCGACGTCGCCTTCCAGCTGCCAGGTGCCGAAGCCGAGGGCGGGAATGGCGACATCGCCGGATTTCACGTCGTGCATGGGAAGCTCCTGAAGATCGGTTTCCGGCATCTATGTAGGCGAGTGCGCTTCCACCAGCGGCAGGGATGCGTATTAGGACCCCATGACCGCGCTTGCGTCTCCGATTCTTGTCCTCGGCGCGACCAGCCTGATCGGGCGCTTCCTGATCGAGCGGCTGGCGGCGGAGGGGCTCGACTATTACGGCCTGAGCCGCGAGGCGCCGGTTGATGACGTGCGCATGATCCGGGGCGACCTGTCGGAAGGCGACCTCGCCCAGCGCCTGCCGCCCACGAAGACGGTGTTCAGCCTGTCGCCGATCTGGCTGCTGCCCAGCGCGCTGCCGGCTCTGAAGGGGGCGGGCATGAAGCGTCTGGTCGCCTTCTCGTCCACCAGCCGGTTCACGAAGACCGACTCGCGCAACGCCGAGGAACGCGAGGTGGCCCAAGCCTTGGCCGACGCGGAAACCGAGGTGATCGCCTTCTGCCAGGCGAACAGGATCGCCTGGACGATCCTGCGCCCGACCTTGATCTACGCCGAGGGACGCGACCGCAATGTCAGCCGCCTGGCCGGCCTGATCCGCAAGCTGGGCTTTGTGCCGTTGTCGGGCGAGGGCGGGGGGCTGCGTCAGCCCGTGCATGCCGACGACCTAGCCCAGGGCGCGCTGGACGCGGCGGCGAGCGCCAAGGCCAAGAATCGCGCCTATGACCTGACCGGCGGCGAGACCCTGGCCTACCGGGTGATGGCGCAGCGGGTGTTCGAGGGGTTGGGACGGCGGCCGTTGATCGTCAGCCTGCCGCCGTGGGTCTGGCGCATCGGCCTGACCTTGGCCTCGCCGATCATGCCTGGGGTGACCGCCGGTATGGGCGACCGCATGGAGGCGGACATGACCTTCGACAGCAGCGAGGCGGCCCGCGACTTCAGCTGGGCGCCGCGAGACTTCCGGCCCCGGTTCTGAACGCAGAAACGCCGCCCGGCGGACCGGACGGCGTTTCCTTGCAATCTCTCCTGGGGGGAGAGGTTGTCTTACGAGGCCAGGGCGGTCTCGGCGGCGACCACACGGCTCACCGCGTTGACCACGGCGGCGATGCGCAGGGCCGTCTGGATATTCAGGGCGACGACGCCGTGCTTCTTCAGCTCGGCCTCGTGGCTGTCCAGGCACATGCCGCAGCCGTTGATGGCGGAGACCGCCGTCGACCACAGCTCGAAGTCCACCTTCTCGACGCCCGGATTGGCCAGGATGTTCATCCGCAGCTTGGCAGGGATCGTGCGGTACTCGTGGTTCGAGAGCAGGTGCAGCGACCGGTAGTAGACGTTGTTCATGCCCATGATCGCCGAGGCGGCCTTGGCGGCGGTTTTGGCTTCGGGCGACAGGCCGGCGGCGTCGGCCGCAGCTTCGATCGCCTTGACCACGGCGGGAACGCCGATGGCGTGGGCGGAAGCGACGAAGGTCCCCCACTTCTGCTGGTCGGTCAGCACTGTCTCGCTGGCGAGCGACGACAGGTTCAGGCTGAGATCCTTGGCGTAGGCGGGCAGCAGATCGCGCAGCGCGTCGAGGGACATCGTCGGGCTCCTAAGTCTTGTTGTTCTTGATGGAGATAGAGGGGGAGGAAGCGCCCATTGGCTGGGGAGAAAACGGGCGCTTCCTGATCTGGCGGAGTTTAGGCCGCCAGGGTCTCGCCGCCCACCGCACGGTTGCAGGGGCAGAGTTCGTCGGTCTGCAGGGCGTCGAGGACGCGCAGGGTGTCAGCCGGAGCGCGGCCGACGTTCAGGTTCGTCACATAGACGTGCTGCACGACGTTGTGCGGATCCACGACGAAGGTGGCGCGCAGGGCGACGCCTTCTTCTTCGTTCAGGATGCCCAGAGCGCGGGCGAACTTGCCGCCGTTGTCGGCGAACTGCCAGATCGGCAGGCCGTTCAGATCCGGGTGCTCGCGGCGCCAGCCGAGCTTGGAGTGCTCGTTGTCGGTCGAACCGCCCAGGACGATGGTGTCGCGGTCTTCGAAGTCACGGCCGAGCTTGGCGAATTCGACGATTTCGGTCGGGCAGACGAAGGTGAAGTCCTTCGGGTAGAAGAAGATCACCTTCCACTTGCCTTCGAACGAGGTCTGGTCGATCGCCTGGAACGCGCTTTCGCCGTTCTCTTCGTGGCTGTTGAACTTCGGCTTAACGCCAACGATCTTGAAGTCGGGGAGGGTTTCGCCAACGCCCAGCATAAAGAGTCTCTCCTGGTTAAGGTGTGCGGCGGTGAGCCGCGCGGACCCTTAAATAGGGAGTCGCTTCGCAAATGCACAATCAATTGTTTTTGTCGTATTGATAAATTCATTCTATAGACGTCGGCCATGCTGCCGACCCTGCGCCAACTTCAGTATCTGACTCTCCTCGCGGAGCATGGATCGTTCAGCCGGGCGGCCGAGGCGGCGCACGTGACTCAACCGACCCTGTCGGCCGGCGTGCAGGAACTCGAGAAGATACTTGGGGCGCCGGTGGTGGATCGCGCCCGCTCCGGGGTGCTGCTGACCGCCGCCGGTCAGGAGGCTCTTCGCCGGGCCAAGGCGATTTTGGCGCAGTCGGAGGATCTGGTTCAGGCCGCGCGCGGAGCGGGGCAGCCGCTGTGCGGGCGCTTCCGCCTGGGGGTGATTCCCACCGTGGCGCCGTTCCTGCTCCCGCGTGCATTGCCGCATCTGCGAACGACCTATCCCAAGTTGAAGCTGTTCCTGCGCGAGGACCTGACCAGCCGCCTGATCGCCAGTCTGAAGGCTGGGGCTCTGGACGCGGCGCTGATCGCCTTGCCCTACGACATGACGGGGCTGGAGTGGGCGCATGTGGAGGATGACGAGCTGCTGGCCGCCGCGCCGACCAACCATCCGATCGCCGCGCAGAAGCGTGTCGACCTCAACACCATCGACACCGCCGATCTGATCCTTCTGGAGGATGGCCACTGTCTGCGTGACCACGCCCTGGCGGCGTGCGGCATCCAGTTGGGCCGTGGGGAGGATGATGGGGAGGGTTTCGCGGCCACCTCGCTTCCGACGCTGGTGCAGATGGTCGGATCGGGGCTGGGCGTCTCCTTCCTGCCGGCCATGGCGGTGGAGGCGGGGCTGGTGGACCATGCTCCAGTGACCATCCGCCCCCTTATGGCGGATCATCCCAGTCGCGAGATCGTCATCGCTTGGCGCGCCGGCTCCAGCCGCGCCGTTGAGGGGCGTTTGCTGGCGGAAGCGTTCAAGTCGCGCTGATCCGGGAACGGTTAGAGTCGCTGGATCGCTACGACCTCGTTCAGGAGAACGCTGTGAAGAAGACCGCCCTAACCCTCGCCCTCGCCGCCATGATGCTGTCCGGCTGCGTGGGCATGTCCCGCAGCAAGGCCGTCGCACCGCTGGCCATCGACTGGAAGACCGAAGGCCGAGTGGATCAGATCACCCTGGCCAAGGAGGGCGAGTTCAAGCTCACGCCCGAATTCGACTCCATCTTCGAAAGCCGGGTGAAGGGCAAGCTGGCCGAATGCGCCACGGGGACCCGCCCCCTGCGGCTGGAAGCCAAGCTCACACGCCTGGACAAGGCCAACCCCGTGATCACTACCCTGATCATGGGCGCCAACGTCATGCGCGGCGAAGCGAAGCTGGTGGATGTCGCCACGGGTCAGACGGTGGGCGAATACCAGATCGGCCAGACGGTGGTGGGCGGCCGCATGGCCATCATCAAGATGGGCGAAGCCGAGGAGCAGATGTCCGACGCTTTTGGGGAAGAGCTCTGCAAGCAGGCGTTCAAGGTCGAACCGGCGCCCCAGTAACCCGCTCATCCCAGCCTTCGCCGGCGTGAGCAGAGTGGGGGGGCTTGTTTTAGATACAAGTTCGATATATCTGTTGTTTCGTTATATCGAAAATGGTTCGAAAATGTTCGGAAGACACAACCATCATCACCACGGCCGCCACCCCTTCGGCTTTCATGGCCACGGCCACCAGCATCACCGCCGCGGCGGCCGGGTCGGTCGGTTCTTCGATCACGGCGACCTGCGCCTGGTGGTCCTGAAGCTGATCGCCGACAAGCCGCGTCACGGCTACGAGCTGATCAAGGCGGTCGAGGAAGCAGCGGGCGGCGCCTACAGCCCCAGCCCAGGCGTCATCTACCCGACCCTGACCCTGCTGGAGGAGTTGGGCTACGCCACGGCGGCCGACGCCGGCGGCGGCAAGAAGCTGTTCTCCATCACACCGCAGGGCGAGGCCTTTCTGACCGAGAACGACGCCCCTGTGCGGAGCCTGTTCGAGCGTATGGCCGATGTGGCCTCGCGCAGCGCGGCCTTCTCGCCGCAGATCTTGCGGGCGCGGGAGAACCTGAAGACGGCCATGAAGTTGAAGCTGACGGGCGAGCGCCTGTCGGACGAGCAGATCGCCGCCATCGTCGCCGCCCTGGATGACGCGGCCCGCAAGGTGGAGCAGGCGTGATGCGAAGCCAGGCTGTCGTTCAGACCGAGCACGCCTCGAAGTACCTGACCCAGCTATGCAAGCACTGGGCGCACAAGTTCGAGGTCAGCTTTGATCCGGTGCTGGGGCGGATCGCCCTGCCCATGGGGACCTGCACCCTCACCGCCACCCCAGCCCTCCTGCAGGTCGATCTGGACGGCGACGAAGGGGCGGACATGAGCCGCTTCGAAGACGTGGTGGCCGATCACGTCAACCGCTTCGCCCATCGGGAAGGCGAACTCACCTTCCCGTGGGTTCGAAGCTAGGCCTCAGTCCATCAACTGACGGGACAGATAGACGTAGTGCATGGCCCAGCGCTTGGCGTTGGCCTTGGGGTCGGCGCCGTTGGCGTGACCGCCGTCGGTGTTTTCGTAATAGAGGTAGGGCGCGCCCAGGTCCTTCATCCGCGCTGCGAACTTGCGGGCATGGCCGGGATGGACGCGGTCGTCCTTCGTCGAGGTCGTGATGTAGGCCAGGGGGTACTTCGTCCCGGCTTTCAAGTTCTGATAGGCCGAGTACTTGGCGATGTAGGCGGCCTCTTGCGGCTTGGTCGGATCGCCGTACTCGCCGATCCACGACGCGCCGGCCGGCAGCAGGTGGTAGCGCATCATGTCCAGCAGCGGGCTTTCGACCACCACGGCGTTGTACAGGTCCGGTCGCTGCGTCAGGGACACGCCCATCAGCAGGCCGCCGTTGGAGCGGCCGTAGATCCCCAGATGGCGAGACGTGGTCACCTTGCGGGCGATCAGGTCCTCGGCCACGGCGTAGTAATCGTCGAAGGCGCGCTGGCGGTTGGCCTTAAGAGCGGCCTCGTGCCAGGCGGGGCCGAATTCGCCGCCGCCGCGAATGTTGGCGATCACATAGGCGCCGCCGCGCTCCAGCCACAGCTTGCCGATCACCCCGTCATAGACGGGCAGCTTCGACAGTTGGAAACCGCCGTAGGCGTGCAGGATGGTCGGGGCGAGGCCGTCGAACTTCAGACCCTTCTGGCGGACCAGGAAGTAGGGAACCTTCGTGCCGTCCTTCGACGTGGCCTCATGCTGCTCGACCACTAGGCCGGCGGCGTCAAAGCGGGTGGGCGAGGTCTTCACCGTCTCGGCGACGCCGGTGGCGGCGTCGGCCAGTTTCAACTCTGTCGGGACCAGGAAGCTTTCGGCCGAATAGAAGACCGCATCGTCCACATCCGAAGCGGCCACCAGTGAGACCGACGCGTTCTCTGGCGCCGGCAGTTGCTTGCTCATCCAGCCGTGGCCCGCGTGCTTCTCGAAGGCCACCATGCGGCCGCGCACGTTGTCATAGGTGGCGGCCACGACGCGGTTCCTGGTCACTGCAACCTGGTCGATGGACTGACGCGGGTTCGGCTGGAACAGCAGGGCCGGAGCCTCGCCGCCCTTGCCGGTCAGGAAGGCAGGCGTGGCGGCGATCAGAGCGCCTGCCTGGAAGGCCTTGCCGCCGGGCGCGGTCCAAGCCTCTTCCAGCGTGACGATCAGCTCGCCATTGATGAAGCCCTGGATGCTGGAGCGGGTCGGCAGCGACATGCGCGCGGCGCCGGCGTCGGTCAACAGGCTGTACTCGGTGTTGAAGAAGTCCGTGGCGCGGGACAGCACCACGATCTTGTTCCCCGCCCCGTCCTTCATGACGCGGGCGTTGGCGCTGACGTCCTTGGTCTGGCCGCGGAAGATCTCCTTGGCGTCGGCCAGGGCCTGGCCGCGCTTCAGGGTCTTGGCGATCATGCCGTAGCCGCTGTCGGTCAGGCTGCCGGCGCCCCAGTCGCGGGACAGGACGAGGGTGTCGTCATCGAGCCAGGAGACGTTCTGCTTGCCTTCGGGCAGGTTGAAGCCGCCAGCGACGAAGGTCTTGGTCGCCATATCGAATTCGCGGATCTGCACGGCGTCCTTGCCGCCGTTGGACAGGCGCACCAGGCAGCGGTCGTAGCGCGGGCCCCGGCAGTCGGCGCCCTTCCATATCCAGTTGGCGTTCTCGGCTTTGGACAGGGCGTCCAGGTCGATCACCGTCTCCCACTGCGGGTTGGAGGTCCTGAAGCTGGCGCGGGTGGTCTTGCGCCAGACGCCGCGCACATGGGTGGCGTCTTGCCAGAAGTTGAACACCGCCTCGCCTTCAAAGGCGGGGCTGGGGATGCGGTCGGTGGCCGAAAGGATCTTCAGCGCGTCGTCATGGAGGGATTGGTAGCGCTTGTCGCCGGTCAGGACGGGCAGGGTCTTGTCGTTCTCCGCCTTCACCCAATCGAGTGCGCGAGGGGTTTCGACCTCCTCCAGCCACTGGTTGGGGTCAACCGCCTGGGCGTGCGCCCCGCTGGCGATAAGGAGGGCGAAGGCGGCGACGCCGGCGGCTCTGAACATGAAGGCCCGTTCCGTATACGAAAGAGGCCGGCACCTTAGCCCGCTGAAAGCCGGCCGCAAGCGGGGGCCGCCGAACCATCCTATTCGTCGTTGGGGATGTTGAGCAGTTCGCCGCAAGCCTTGCAGTGGACGGCGTCCGGATCATGCCGCTGCAGCCCGCAAGTATGACAGGGATAGAAGACCTTCGGCGGCCGCAGGATCAGTTGCACCAGCCGGATGAATAGCGACACCCCGCCCAGCATCACCGCGATCGATAGCAGGCGGCCCCAGACGCCCGGCAGGATGATGTCTCCATAGCCGGTGGTCGTCAGGCTGGTGACGGTGAAATAGAGGGCGTCGACATAGCCGCCGATGCCCTCGTAGCGCCCTATGAAGCTGGAATAGACGAAGCCCGTCACCACGAAAATGAAGGTGATCATGGCGACCGACGCCTTGGTCACTTCCTCGATCCGCGTGTTGTCGTAACGCTTTCCGAGGGTGCGCCAGAAGAACTCGCTGTTGACCAGGGTCCACAGGCGCAGCACTCGCAGGAAGCCGAGGTTGAACAGCCAGAAGGGCGCCAGCAGTGTGGCGAAGACGAACAGATCGACCCAGATCATCGGCTGTTTCAGCCAGCCCTTCAGATCGCCATGGGCGATGGCCCGGGCGGTCAGGTCCGCGGCCATGATCACGGCGACCAGATAGTCCAGCACATAGAACGCCGTCATGTGGTCGCGAAGAAGCGGCGCGGCGATGAAGAAGCCGATGATCGCGAGATCGACGATAAGCACGGCGTAGCGGAAGCGAACCGCTGTCGGCGACGTGCCGTGATAGAGCGCGCGCAACCGGGCTCGCAGGCGCAATCCCTTGTCGTCGTCGGCGCGTTCGGCTGCGGTCATGTGTCCAGTCTTAGCGGCGCGATCTGACGAAGACGATATTTTCGCCTATATAGCGGGCGAAATGACCCGCACGTTCCTGAAGATGAATGGCCTCGGCAACGATTTTGTCGTCGTCGAGACCAAGAGCCAGCCGTTCAACCCGACGGTGGAGGAGATTCGCGCCATCGCCGATCGCGAGGCCGGGATCGGCTTTGACCAGCTGATCGCCATCGATCCGCCGACGGCCGAGGGCGCCAGCGCCTATGTCCGCTTCTGGAATTCGGACGGGGAAGAGACCGGCGCTTGCGGCAACGGCACCCGCTGCGTGGCCTGGCTGCTGATGCAATCGGCCAAGACCAATGAGGTCGCCTTCGACACCGTTGCGGGCCGGCTGAGCGGCGTCATGGCCGGCGACAAGCTGGTTACGGTCGACATGGGCAAGCCGGGCCTGGCCTGGAACGAGATCCCGCTGAGCACGCCGATGGATACGGTGTCGGTGGAGCTGACCTCCGCAACCCATCCTGAGCTGACCGCGCCGGGTTGTGTCTCCATGGGCAATCCGCATGTGGTGTTCTTCGTTGACGCCCCGGCCAGCGACGAACTGGCCCGCGAGGCCGGCGCGCCGATCGAGCATCATCCGCTGTTCCCGGAAGGCGTGAACGTCGGCTTCGCCAATGTCGTCGCCCGCGACCACATCAAGTTGAAGGTCTGGGAGCGTGGCGCGGGCCTGACCGCCGCCTGCGGCACCGGCGCCTGCGCCGCCCAAGTCGCCGCCTTCCGCCGGGGCCTGACCGACCGCAAGGCGAAGGTCGAGTTCGAGACCGGCTCCCTAGTCATAGAGTTTCGCGAGAGCGACGGCCACGTGATCATGACCGGCCCTGTCAGCATGGACTTCGCCGGCAAGCTGCCGGAGGTCGCGGCGGCGTGACCGACGTCCTCGACACGGCCGCCGAAAAGGCGTCGGACGCCGACGTGGACGTCGTCACCTTCGGGTGCCGGCTGAACGCGTACGAGTCCGAGGCCATCCGTGCGCGTGCGGAGGAGGACGGACTGAAGGACGCTGTGGTGTTCAACACCTGCGCCGTCACCAACGAGGCCGTGCGCCAGGCGCGGCAGGCGATCCGCAAGGCCCGCCGCGAGCGGCCCGGCGCGCGCCTGATCGTCACCGGCTGCGCCGCCCAGATCGACCCCGCCGCCTTCGCCGCCATGCCTGAGGTGGACCTAGTGCTGGGCAACGCCGAAAAGGCCGCGCCGGGCGCCCTGATAGAGACGACCGCGCGGGTCCGCGTGAACGACATCATGTCGGTCAAGGAGACGGCCGGGCATCTGATCGCCGGGCTGAAGGACCGCGCCCGCGCCTATGTGGAGGTGCAGAACGGCTGCGATCACCGCTGCACCTTCTGCATCATCCCGTATGGCCGGGGGAATAGCCGCAGCGCCCCGGCGGGCGAGGTGGTCGAGCAGGTCCGCCGCCTGTCGGCCGAGGGCTATCAGGAAGTGGTGCTGACCGGGGTCGACGTGACCAGCTGGGGCGCCGACCTGCCGGGCCAGCCGACCCTGGGCCAACTGGTGGGCCGCATCCTGCGCCTGGTCCCGGATTTGCCGCGCCTTCGTCTGTCGTCCATCGACGCGGCGGAGATCGATCCGGACCTGATGCAGCTTCTGGCGACCGAGCCGCGGCTGATGCCGTACCTGCACCTGTCGCTGCAGGCGGGCGACGACCTGATCCTGAAGCGCATGAAGCGCCGCCACCTGCGGGCGGACGCCCTGAAGCTGGTGCGCGAGGTGCGGGCCGTGCGTCCCGACACCGCCTTTGGCGCCGACCTGATCGCCGGCTTCCCCACCGAGACGGAAGAGGCGTTCCAGAACACCCTGAAGCTGGTGGAGGAGGCGGGCCTCGCCTTCCTGCACGTCTTCCCCTACAGCGCCCGTCCTGGCACCCCGGCCGCGAAGATGCCTCCCGTGAAGGGACCGGCGATCAAGGACCGGGCGGCCCGCCTGCGCGCCGCCGGCGATGCGGCTCTCGTCCGGCACCTAGACGCCCAGGTCGGGCGGGTCCTGTCGGGCCTGATCGAGCGCGAGGGCGTGGCGCGCGCCGAGGACTTCACCGAGATCGCTTTCATCGGCGCGGCCAAAGCCGGGACCATCCGGCCTATGCGCGTGACGGGGCATGACGGCAAGCGGGTGCTGGCGGAACTGGCGGCCTGATGCGCCTGGCGATCGCCGCCCTGGCCCTTCTGCTGATCGCGCGGCCGGCCAGCGCCCAGACGGAAACGGTCGTCGAGAAGGAGCTGTCGGTCCTGACCTACAACGTCGCGGGCCTGCCCTGGCCTTTGCGCAAGGATCGCGGCGAGGCCATGAAGGCCATCGGCGTCGAACTGGCGAAGATGCGGGCCGAGGGACGTGAGCCGGACGTGGTTCTGATCCAGGAAGCCTTTCGCGACGAGGTTCGCGATCTGATCCGCCTGAGCGGCTATCCGCACCGCGCCCGGGGACCCAAGCGCAAGCAGCGCGACCCGGCGCTGCTGGACGGGCCGGCCCCGCAGTACAAGCGCGGCAAGTACTGGCGAAAGGGCGAGGGGCTGGGCAAGTGGCGCTCGAGCGGCCTCTACATCCTCAGCAACTATCCCATCGAAACGCGGCGCTCCCACGCCTTCCGCTACTGCGCGGGGTTCGACTGCCTGGCGAACAAGGGCGTGCATCTGGTGGGTGTCAGGCTGCCGGGCGCGCCGACGGTGGTGGACGTGGCCAACACACACATGAACGCCCGCAAGGCCTCGCGCGTGCCGCGGATGCGGACCTTCCGCGCCCACAACCTGCAGGCCGATGAGCTGAAGCGTTTCGTCGCCGTGGCGCATGATCCGGCGGCGCCGCTGGTGGTGGGCGGCGATTTCAATATCCGCAAGGCGCCTGACCGCTACAACTACATGTTCGAGGACTACGACTTCGACGTGGCCAGCGAGTACTGCTGGCGCAATCTCGCGGTGGGCGCCTGCGACATCAAGGTGTCCATGGACGGCGACGCGCCGTGGCTGGACACTCAGGACCTGATCGGATCGGTGGCCGGGACCGGAGCGTCCATCTGGCCCATCGAGATCGAGGCGATGTTTGACGGCAAGAGCGAGCCGGTGCTGTCCGACCACGACGGCCTGATGGTCAGGTTCCGCATTCGCTGGCCCAGGTATGAGCCGCCGGTTCTCGACCTGCCTCAGTCTTCTTTCGGCGTGCCGGGGAAGGCTGGCATGGTCCAGCCGAACAGCAGCGCGCCGGAGCGAATGCCCAGCGCGACGGCGAAGCCCGCCCCGCCGGCCCAGCTGTAAGGCACGCCCAGGCCGCTCAGGATCACGAACACCGCGCCGCCGGCGAGGGCGGCGGTGATGTAGATCTCCCGCCGCAGCAGGATGGACGGCTCATTGGCCAGGACATCGCGGACAATCCCCCCGAAGGCGGCGGTCAGCACGCCCATCACCACGGCCGAGACCGGCGGCGCGCCGAAGGACAGAGCCTTGGCCGCGCCGACGACGGTGTAGGCGGCCATGCCGAGCGCATCGAGCCAGAGCAGGGCGGTGAACCGCCAGGGCTTGCGGCCCACGATCCATATGGCCGCCGCCGCGATCAGGCAGGTGATGATGTAACCCGGGCGACCCACCCAGAACACCGGCGCCCCGATAAGCAGGTCCCTCAGGGTGCCGCCCCCGACGCCGGTGACGGCCGCGAAGAATCCGAAGGTGATGATGTCATGCTTGCGTCGCGCGGCGGCCAGGGCTCCGGCGGCCCCGAACACGGCCACGGCGGCGAAGTCCAGCCAGAAGAGAGCGGTCGAAAGCGCGTCCATGGCGTTTCTTCGCACGTGCGGCTAAGGAATGGCCATGACTGAAAAGAAGCAAGGCTGGTTCCAGCGGCTGACCTCGGGCCTGTCGCGGTCGTCGAAGCAGATGACCGAGCAGGTCACCTCTGTCTTCGTCGCCAAGAAGGTCCTGGACCAGGAGCAGCTCGACCAGCTCGAAGAAATGCTGATCGAGGCCGACCTCGGCCCGGCCGCCGCGGGCCGTATCGCCGCGGCCTTCGGCAAGGCCCGCTTCGGCAAGGAATCCAGCGAAGACGAGATCAAAGAGGCCCTGGCCGACGCCGTGGCCGCCGAGCTGGTCAATCGCGAGGCCAAGTTCGATCCCCTGTCGGGTCCCAAGCCTTATGTGGTCCTGTTCATCGGGGTGAACGGATCCGGCAAGACCACGACACTGGGCAAGATCGCCGCCGACCTCACCGGCCAGGGCGCAAAGGTGATGATCGTCGCCGGCGACACCTTCCGCGCCGCCGCCGTCGAGCAGTTGTCGGTCTGGGCCGACCGCGCCAAGGCGACCTTTGTCTCGCGCCCGTCGGGCGCCGACGCGGCTGGCCTGGCCTTCGACGCGGTCGAGCAGGCCAAGGCCGAGGGCTACGACGTCGTGCTGATCGACACCGCCGGCCGCCTTCAGAACAAGTCGGGCTTGATGGACGAGCTGTTCAAGATCATCCGCGTCCTGAAGAAAGTCGACGGCGCTCTGCCGCACGAGGTGCTGCTGGTGCTGGACGCCACCGTGGGCCGCAATGCGCTGGCCCAGGAGAAGGTGTTCGGCAACCAGATCGGGGTGACCGGCATCGTCATGACCAAGCTGGACGGCACCGCGCGCGGCGGGGTGCTGGTGCCGGTGGCCCAGGCGTCGGACAGTCCCATCATGCTGATCGGGGTGGGCGAGGGAATCGAAGATCTGCAACCCTTCGACGCCAAGGCCTTTTCCCGTTCGCTGGTCGGCCTTCCGCCGGCTTAAAGGATCACGATGTCTCCCAAGTTCCGCCCCTACGTGCGCGGCGCCGTCGATTACGGCGGCCCCCTGGTGTTCTTCGTCGCCTATCTGATCACCCGCGACATGATCGCGGCGACCTGGGCGCTTGTGGCCGGTTCGGCCGTGGCCCTGGCTATCGGATTCGCGTTCGAGCGCCGCCTGGCGCCCATGCCGCTGCTGGCCGGCGGTGCGGCGCTGATCTTCGGGGCGCTGACCCTGATCTTCCACGACGCGCGGTTCGTGAAGATGAAGCCGACCTTTCTCAACACCGCTTTCGCCGTGTTCCTGCTGGGCGGGGTGATGCTGAAGAAGAACCCGCTGAAGGTCCTGCTGGGCGAGGCGGTCAGCCTGCCGGAGGATTCCTGGCGGACCCTGACCCTGCGCTACGGGGTATTCTTCCTGTGCGTGGCGGTGCTCAACGAGGTGGTCTGGCGCACCCAGCCGGAAGCGACCTGGGTGGTGTTCCGCTTCCCCGGCCTGCAGATCCTGGCGCTCGCCTTCTCGGCGGCGCAAGTGCCTTTGATGATGAAGGGCATGAAGGCGATGGAGGCCGTCGAGGCTCCGCCGCCGCCGGTCGAATAGGCCGGCTTCAGACCAGAATATTGACCAGCGAGCCGGGGCGCAGCAGGCGCGTCGGCTGTCCGCCGGCGCTCGTCTGGGCGGTGGGTTGCGGCTGCGGCTTCTGAGGCGCGGCGTAGGCGTCAGCCCCGGCCTTGCTGAGCGCCGCGTCAAAGAACGCCTTCTGGGCGGAGTTGCGCGGATTGGCTTTAGCCGGCGCATGCTGCTGCGGCGTTACGGCGGGCCAGTTGTTGGGGCGGATATCGGTCACAGGACCAGTCTGAACATGGTTAACGCGCCGTCAAGGTTTGGCGCGAACATGGTCAATGAAAGGTTAACGCGGCGCTGAGCCCAGGCTGCTGAGCATGCTTTCGGCCGCCTCCGGCGTCAGCGGGCCGGTGTGCTTGGCGCGAATCACGCCCTGGGCGTCGACGAGGTAGGTCTCCGGCACGCCCGTCACGCCAAACTCGATCCCCGCCCGGCCGTCGCGGTCCGCTAGTTTGACAGCGAAGGGATCGCCCAGGCGCGTGAGGAAGGCGCGGGTGTTGTCGGGCGCGTCCTTATAGGCGACGCCGATGACGCGGACGCCCTGCGCCTTCAGGGCCATCAGCTGTGGATGCTCGATCTCGCAGGGGGCGCACCAGGAGGCGAAGAAATTGATCAGCACCGGCCCGTCCATAGTCGCGGCGATCGGCGCCCGGCGGCCAGTCTCCAGATCAGGCAGAGCGACGGCGGGAACGGGCTTGCCGACCAGGGCCTTAGGCTGGACCTGCGGGTCGCGCTTCAGGGCGTAGCCGGCGAACAGCACGCCGAGCGCCAGCAGGACCACGATGGGCGCGAAGGCGAGCCAGCGCCTCATGCCCGGTTCTTCTCCAGGCGCTCCGCTTCACGGCGCCAGCGGCGTGCCCGCAGCAGGGTCGAGGCTATCATCCAGCCGAAGGTCAGGGCGGTCAGGCCAAAGGCCGGCCAGACATAGACAGCGTACTTGCCGGCGTCGAAATCGAGCATGGTCAGCCTCCCGCCTGCTGCAGGGACAGGACGCGGGCCCGGCGGCGCCACACCTCGGCGCGGATGCCGACCAGCCACAGCGAGCCGAAGGCCGACATGTAGCCCAGACCCATGATCAGCAGCGGGGTCAGATAGATGGCCGGCAGGCGATCGCCTTGATCCGCCTCAAAGGTGGAGCTGCCCTGGTGCAGGCTGTTCCACCATTCGACCGAGTAATGGATGATCGGCAGGTTGATGAGACCGGCCAGGGCCAGGATGGCCGCAGCGCGGCCAGCCTTGGTCTCGTCGTCGATGCTGGCGCGCAGGGCCAGGTAGCCCAGATAGAGCAGCAGCAGCACCAGCACCGAGGTCAGGCGCGCGTCCCACACCCACCACGTCCCCCACATGGGCTTGCCCCACATGGAGCCGGTGGCTAGGGCCAGGACGGTGAAAGCCGCGCCCAGCGGGGCGGCGGCCTTGGCGGCCATATCGGCCAGGGCGTGGCGGAACACCAGTCCCAGCAGGCTGGCGATCCCCAGGCAGAGATAGGCGAACATGGCCAGCCACGCGGCGGGCACGTGAATGAACATGATCCGCACGGTGTCGTGCTGCTGATAGTCCTCGGGGACGCTGAAGGTCATCCAGAGGCCGGCGGCGATCAGCGCGGCGGCGATGACGCCGAACATCGGCGCCGCCCAGCGCGAGAACACCATGAACCGTTGCGGATTGGCGAGGAACGCCGGGACGGGGATCATGAGGCCTCTCTAGGCTTCGCCCGTCCCGGCTGCAACTTCCGTTACGCGGCGGGTGCGGCCGGCGGCGGGCCGCGATGGTCAAAGCGCTTCTTCATCATGCGCTTGCCGTGTTCGCCACGACGCTCTTGCAGGGTGTCGAAGGCTTTCTGCTGGCTGGGCGACAGGGCGGCATAGAAGGTCTTTGTGGCGGCGGCGCGCTGCAGGAACGCCTGTTGCATCTGCGCCATGCGGGCGGCCTGGCGATCGAGGCGCTGCGGGGTGGTCTCGTTCTGCAGGGCCTGACGATCGGGGCGCTCGCGGCGCATCTGCGGCTTGCGCGCTTCCAGATAGGCCTTCAGGGCCGATTCCTGGTTCGGCTGCAGCTGCAGGGCGTCGCGCAACTTCTGGGCGCGGGCCTCGGGATTGAAGCGGGCCTTCATGCTATCGCCGCGATGCGGAGCGGCATGGGCCGCCTTCGGCTCGGGCGCCGTCTGGGCGAAGGCCGCGCCGGTCATCAGCAGGGTCGCGCCCGCCGCCATGGCGAGCCGGGTGGTCAGTTTGGTGTTCATCGGTTGGGCTCCGTGGACTGGTGAGCCTTCACCTTGATGGTGTGCTGTTGCACCGAAATTTCGCCGTTCGGCGGGTTTGTTGCAGGTTCGCCGCGGTTTGGTCGCTTTTACGAGAGGGCGTTGCGGCAGGCCGCCGCCATGGCGAAGGGCGACAGGCCCGCCGCCGCCGCGCTGTAGGCGCACAGCAGCAGAAAGCCCCCGGTCCAGGGCAAACCCGCTGTCAGGCTGCTGAGCGCGCCGGCCCCGAAGATCACCGGCGGGGCGAACAGCGGCAGCACGATCACCGCGATCAGCAGGCCGCCTCGGCGCGAGCCCAGGGCCAGGCTGGCCCCCAGCCCGCCGACGAAGGCGAAGGCCAGGCCGCCGATCAGGGCGCAGGCGAACATCAGCGGCGCCGAGGCGGGCGGCGCGCCTAGCGCGATGGCGGCGACGGGGGCGGCCAGGGCCAGAGGCGCGCCGGCGGCCAACCATTGGGCGAGGCACTTGATCGCGGCGACCGCCTCCAGCGGAATCGGGCCGACGGCCAGCAGGTCGAGTGCGCCATCCTCGTAATCGCGTTCGAACAGGCGCTCCAGCGACAGCAGAGCCGCCAGGGCCAGGGCCAGCCAGGCGACGCCGGGGGCGATGGCGGCCAGGCGTTCGGGCTCGCGGCCCGAGGCCAGGGGCAGCAGCGTCGCCACCGCGGCGTAGAAGGCCAAGGCCAGCAAGGGGCCGCCGCCCCGGCCCCAGGCCAGGGAAAGCTCGCGGCCAAACAGCGCACAAAGGGCCCTCATGCCCCCACCTGCACGCTGCGGGCGGGGACAGGAAGGGGATCATGCACGGCGGCGACGATCATGCCGCCGTCCGCCAGATGCCGGGTCATCGCCTCGCCGACGCCGCGCCGATGATCGGCGTCCAGCGGGGCCATGGGCTCGTCCAGAAGCCACAAAGCGCGCGGCGCGGCCAGCAGTCGGGCGAGGGCCACGCGGCGGCGCTGGCCTGCCGACAGGCGGCGGACCTCCAGGTCCAGCAGGCGGATCAGATCGAGGGCGCGGACCGCCTCGTCGATATCGCCGCCGCCAGCCCATGCGGCCTGGAAGAGCAGCTCCTCGCGGGCGGTGCGGCCGGGTTTGAGGCCGTCATGATGGCCGACCATGTGCAGGCCGGCGGCGCGGGCGTCATGAGGATCAAGCGCGCCATCCGGCCCTTCGAAGCCGATGGTTCCGGCGCTTGGAGGCAGCAGCCCGGCGATGGCGCGCAGCAGGCTGGTCTTGCCCGCGCCGTTGCGGCCGACCATGGCCACGGCCTCGCCCGCCGAGACGGTCAGATCAAGGCCGCTGAAAAGCGCTCTTTCACCTCGGGAAAGTGCAAGGCCGCTGACTTTGAGAGCGGTTATCAATTGGCCATGTCCATGTCGTGCGCATGGACGTTAGGCCACGGCGGCGCTATGAAGCCGGCGGCCGTATCAATCCCTTGTAGGGGCGTACGCGGCGCGGGGCCGGAACCTGTGTGTCCGACTTCAGATGCGCGCGATCCCAGGGGACCATTTTGGACGGCTGTGGACAGAAAAGGATCTCCACGCATGGCGTCTTTGGACACCCTCAACACCCGCCGGGAACTCTCGGTCGGCGGCAAGAAGTATACTTACTACAGCCTGCGCTGCGCGGAAGCCGCCGGCCTGAAGGGCGTTTCGCGTCTTCCGGCCTCGATGAAGGTTCTGCTCGAGAACCTGCTGCGTAACGAGGACGGCGATTCGGTCAAGGAAGGCGATCTTCGCGCCGTGGCCAACTGGCTGGAAAACAAGGGCGCGGTGGAGCACGAGATCAGCTTCCGCCCGGCTCGCGTGCTGATGCAGGACTTCACGGGCGTGCCCGCGGTCGTCGACCTGGCCGCCATGCGCGACGCCATGGCCGCCCTCGGCGCCGACCCGGAAAAGATCAACCCGCTGAACCCCGTCGACCTGGTCATCGACCACTCGGTCATGGTGGACCATTTCGGCACGGCCAAGTCGTACAACGAGAACGTCGCCAAGGAGTACGAGCGCAACATCGAGCGCTACCGCTTCCTGCGCTGGGGTTCGTCGGCCTTCAACAACTTCCGCGTGGTGCCCCCGGGCACCGGCATCTGCCACCAGGTGAACCTGGAGTACCTGGCCCAGACCGTCTGGACCAACACGATCCAGGGCGATGAAGTCGCCTATCCGGACACCGTGGTCGGCACCGACTCGCACACCACCATGATCAACGGGCTGTCGGTCCTGGGTTGGGGCGTCGGCGGCATCGAAGCCGAGGCCGTCATGCTCGGCCAGCCGATCCCGATGCTGATTCCCGAGGTCATCGGCTTCAAGCTGACCGGCCAGATGCCCGAAGGCGCGACCGCCACCGACCTGGTGCTGACCGTCACGCAAATGCTGCGCAAGAAGGGCGTGGTGGGCAAGTTCGTCGAATTCTTCGGCGACGGCGTCCCCGGCCTGACCCTGGAAGACCAGGCGACCATCGCCAACATGGCGCCGGAATATGGCGCCACCTGCGGCTTCTTCCCGGTGACCCAAGCCACCATCGGCTACCTGAAGGCCACCAACCGCGCTCCCGAGCGCGTCGCCCTCGTCGAGGCCTACGCCAAGGAGCAGGGACTGTGGTTCGAGCCGGGCATGGCCGATCCTGAGTTCACCGACACGCTCGAACTTGACCTCGGCTCGGTCCAGCCGTCGCTGGCCGGTCCGAAGCGTCCGCAGGACCGCGTGCTGCTGAACGAAGCCGCCGCCAAGTTCAACGAAGCCCTGGCCGGCGACTTCGGCAAGGCCGAGCTGATGGACCAGCGCACGCAAGTGCAGGGCGAAGACTACGACGTCGGCCACGGCGACGTGGTCATAGCGGCCATCACCTCCTGCACCAACACCTCGAACCCCTCGGTCCTGATCGCCGCCGGCCTGCTGGCCAAGAACGCGGTGGCCAAGGGCCTGAAGGTGAAGCCGTGGGTCAAGACCTCGCTGGCCCCTGGCTCGCAGGTCGTGACCGACTATCTGGCCAAGGCCGGCCTGACCAAGTCGCTCGACGCCCTGGGCTTCAACCTGGTCGGCTACGGCTGCACCACCTGCATCGGCAACTCCGGCCCGCTGCCGGAGCCGGTGTCCAAGGCCATCCAGGACGGCGATCTGGTCGCCTGCTCGGTGCTGTCGGGCAACCGTAACTTCGAAGGCCGCGTGAACCCCGACGTCCGCGCGAACTACCTGGCCTCGCCGCCGCTGGTGGTGGCCTACGCCCTGGCCGGCTCGATGAAGATCGACCTGGCCAATGAGCCCCTGGGCCTCGGCAAGGGCGGCAAGCCGGTCTACCTGAAGGACATCTGGCCCTCGTCGGCCGACATCGCCGCCCTGCAACGCAAGGCCGTGACCGAAGAGATGTTCGCCAGCCGCTACGGCGACGTCTTCAAGGGCGACAAGAACTGGCAGGGCATCAAGGTGGCCGGCGGCCAGACCTACGCCTGGGACGCCAATTCGACCTACGTGGCCAACCCGCCCTACTTCGAGGGCATGAGCATGACCCCGACCCCGGTCTCCGACATCGTCGAAGCCCGCGTCCTGGGCGTGTTCGGCGACTCGATCACGACCGACCACATCAGCCCGGCCGGTTCGATCAAGAAGACCGGTCCCGCCGGCCAGTACCTGGTCGAGCACGGCGTCGATCCGCTGGACTTCAACTCCTACGGCGCTCGCCGCGGGAACCACGAAGTCATGATGCGCGGCACCTTCGCCAACATCCGCATCCGCAACAAGATCACCCCGGAGATCGAAGGCGGCGTGACCAAGCACTTCCCCACGGGCGAAGTGATGTCGATCTACGATGCGGCCATGAAGTACAAGGAAGAGGGCCGCCCGGCGGTCGTCTTCGCCGGCAAGGAATACGGCACCGGCTCGTCGCGTGACTGGGCCGCCAAGGGCGCCAAGCTGCTCGGCGTCCGCGCCGTGATCGCCGAGAGCTTCGAGCGTATCCACCGCTCGAACCTGGTGGGCATGGGCGTTTTGCCGCTGCAGTTCCTGGCCGACGGCTGGCAGAAGCTGGGCCTGACGGGCGAAGAGATCGTCTCGATCCGCGGGCTGCAGGACCTGTCGCCGCGCAAGCAGCTGATCGTCGAGCTTTATCGCCCGACGGACGGCCGCATCGCGCGCTTCCCGGTCCGTTGCCGCATCGATACCCCGACCGAGCTTGAGTACTTCAAGAACGGCGGCGTGCTGAACTACGTGCTGCGCAACCTGGCGCGCGGCGCGGCCTAAGCCGCTCCAATTCGCTGGAATCGGAAAGGGGGAGCCTCGCGGCTCCCCCTTTTTCGTTACTGACGGCCACGCTCACGGCCTCGTGAGGGGCGTTTAACGATCAAGTCCGCTTTATTGCGGCGCGATGCTTAAGGCGATGTTCTCGATGATCGCGGCGGCTGCGGCCGCCCTATCCGGCACTGCGGCGCTGGCCGCGCCGGCCAAGACCCCGGTGGTGGTTGAGCTGTTCACGGCACAGGGCTGCGCGCCCTGCGTGAAGGCGAACGAGATGGTGGCCGACATGGCCGACCGTCCGGGCGTGCTGCCCCTGACCTTCTCGGTGGATTACTGGGACTATCTTGGTTGGGCCGACACCTACGCCAAGCCGGCCTTCGCCGAGCGGCAGCGCGCCTATGTCAGCCGCCTACAACTGCGCGACCCCTATACGCCCCAGGTGGTGATCGACGGACGCGCCCAGGCCTCCGGCGCCAAGCCGCAGGACGTGGACAAGCTGATCCGCGAGGCCGCCGAGGCCGGCCGCAATCCGCCCGACATGCTGATGCGAGAGGACGGCAAGGTCGCCGTCGGCTCCGGCCCGTCTCCGCGCGGCGGCGGCGAGGTTTGGCTGGTGCGCTACGATCCAAAGCCCACTGAGGTTCAAGTGAAGCGGGGCGACAATCGCGGGGAGACGATCGTCTACCGCAACGCCGTGCGCGATGTGGTGCGCCTGGGCGCGTGGACGGGGCGTCCGCGGATCTATTCGGTCCCGGCCGGTGACGATGCGGGTCTGGAAAGCGTGGTGCTGGTGCAGGCCGCCAAGGGCGGACGCGTCATCGCCGTGCTACGCCCCTGATCCCGAAGTCCTGAACTCCGGACACTAAAAAGCCCGCGCACCGGGAGGGGAGGGGTGCGCGGGCTTTTCTGTAGGGCGTCGGCCGATCAGACCCCACGATCCAGGGGGGGGCTGGGGGGGCTGTTCAGGATCCGGAACCGCGAGTACGTCCGATCAGCCGACACCCTCAATAAACGGGCGCAACCCGGCGGCGGCGGGACCGAAATAAGGTCATTTCGCGGCGTAACGTGACTACGCCGCGCAATTTCAGTCGAATGTGTCCAGTCCGCCATGATCGGCGACCCTTCGACGCCCCTCATCGACGGATGGAAGATTCGCGCGTTAGGCTCGCTGCATGCCTTTCGAACCCATCCCCTCTCAGCCGGCCGGAGGCGTCGTTTTCTTCGAGCGGCGCGAACTGGATCAGCTGATGCGCCTGTACGGCCGGATGGTCGCGGCTGGCGAATGGCGCGACTACGGCATCGCCGGACTTTCCGAAAGCGCCGTGTTTTCGGTGTTCAGGCACGCTGCGGAAGACCCGCTCTACCGCATCGAGAAGCGGCCGGCCCTGGCCCGCAAGCAGGGGGCCTGGGCGGTGATCGCACGGGGCGGCCTGGTGATGAAGCGCGGGCACGAACTGGCCCAGGTGCTGAAGGTCTTCGACAAGAACAAGTTCTCGGTCGTCGACTAGGACGAGCGCCAAAGAAAAAGGCCCCGGATCGCTCCGGGGCCTTCTCGTTTCAGACTTGCGCCGGGGTTAGCGGCGGTCGCCGAACAGGGCGAGCAGGAATTGGAACAGGTTGATGAAGTTCAGGTACAGGCTCAGCGCGCCGTAGTTGGTGGCGACGCCTTGGCCCACGTGGTCGTTCTCCAGCGCGTAGTAGGTCATCTTCAGGCGCTGGGTGTCGTAAGCGATCAAGCCGGCGAAGATGAACACGCCCAGCACGTTCACGATCATCGCGATCGCGGGCAGCTTGAGGAAAATGTTCACCAGCGAGGCCAGCACGATGCCGATCAGGCCCATGATCAGGAAGCTGCCGAAGCCGGTCAGGTCCTTCTTGGTGGTGTAGCCGAACAGGCTAAGACCGCCGAAGGCCGTGGCCGTGATCAGGAACGTCTGGAAGATCGACGCGCCGGTATAGACCAACACCACGACGCCCAGCGAGGCGCCGATCAGCGAGACCAGCGACCAGTACAGGATGCCCGAGCTGCGGGGCGTCGGGTTGCGCATGGCGAAGCCGGAGATCAGCATCAGGCCGAGCGGGGCGAAGGCGACGATCATGCCGAGGACAGTCATGCCGGCCAGGCGGCCGTCCGGCGTCGTGGCGTACATGAGATCACGGATCGGCGCGAAGGTGCCGGTCAGATAGGCCAGGGCGGCCGAGAGAACCAAGCCCAGCGCAACCTTGTTGTAGACGCCGAGCATGAAGCTGCGCAGTCCGGCGTCAACCGACATGTCGGCGCGATCCGCCGGGATCGAGCGCGCGTAGCCGCGGTTGAAGTCGTTCATCGAGTTAAAGCCCTTAAATTCCACGTCCCTAGCGGACGCTACTGGAATATCGGGTGTCCGGACGTCCAAAGCAAGGCGCCGCGCCCTTGCGGGGCGGGGAACACGTGGCCAAGTTCTGGGCTCCGCGGAGGGAACGCATGCAATACGTCAAACTGGGCCGCACGGACGTGTCGGTTTCACGCTGCTGCCTGGGCACCATGACCTGGGGTTCGCAGAACACTGAAGCCGAAGCCCACGAACAGATGGACTACGCGCTGGGCCGCGGCGTCACCTTCTGGGACACGGCGGAGATGTACGCCTCGCCGCCCAATCCAGAGACGCAGGGCCGCACCGAGCGCTATATCGGGACCTGGCTGGCCAAGACCGGCAAGCGCGACCAGATCGTGTTGGCCTCGAAGGTCGCGGGGCAGGGCGGCGTATTCGGCGGTTTGTCCTGGCTGCGGTCAGACGGCGCCTTCACCCGTCAGACCAAGGTCCAGATCGATGAGGCGGTGGAGAAGTCGCTGAAGCGGCTGCAGACCGATTACATCGACCTCTACCAGCTGCATTGGCCGGATCGCCCGATCCGCACCTTCGGCGGCATGGTCTACAAGGACTACGCGCCGGAGTTCGAGGCCTTCGAGGCGATCCTCGAATCCCTCGACGCCCATGTGAAGAAGGGCAATCTGCGCCACGTCGGGGTGTCCAACGAGACGCCGTGGGGCGTGATGCGGTTCTTGGCGGAATCCGACAAGCGCGGCCTGCCGCGCCTGGCCTCGATCCAAAACGCCTATCACCTTGTGAACCGCACCTTTGAGACAGGTCTGGCCGAGATCGCCATGCGCGAACAGGTGGGTTTGCTGGCCTATTCGCCGCTGGCTCAGGGGCAACTGACCGGCAAGTACCTGGACGGCGCCATGCCGGAAGGCTCGCGCAAGGCCCTGTACAATCGCATGCAGCGGTATGAAGGGCCGGGCTCGCAGGAGGCCATCCGCTCCTACGTCGATCTGGCGAAGCAAGTGGGCTGGGACCCGGCGCAGCTTGCGCTGAAGTTCTGCGACTCCAAGCCGTTCGTCACCGCCACCATCATCGGCGCCACCAGCATGGCGCAGCTGAAGACCGCAATCGACGCCTTCGATCTTGAATGGACCGAGGAGCTCGACAAGGCGGTGGACGCGTTGCACGTCCAGCAGCCGAGCCCCTGCCCCTAAGCCTGAGGCCGCGATGCTGCGCTTGTTCACCGCCATCGAAATCCCCGAAGAGATCGGGGAGCCCCTGCTGGCTCGCCAGCGGGGGATCGAAGGTGCGCGTTGGCGGCCGCTGGAGGCGTTGCACATAACCCTGCGCTTCATCGGCGACGTGCCGGAGACCGTGGCCGACGATCTGGATCTGGAGCTGGAGTCGATCAGTCAGCGACCGTTCGGCCTGGAGCTGGAGCGGACCGGCTCGTTCGGCGAGGGGGCGGATATCCACGCCGTCTGGGCGGGCGTCGCCGAATCAGAGCCGCTGCGCCAACTGGCCAAGTCGTGCGAGGCGGCCGTCCGTCGGGTGAAGCTGCCGCCCGAGACCCGCGCGTACAAGCCGCACGTGACCCTCGCCTATCTGAAGCGCGCCAATCCGGCGGAGGTCGCCGCCTGGATCCAAGCCAATAATCTGCTGCACTCGCCGGTGTTCGCCGTGGACCGGTTCGGCCTCTATTCGAGCTGGAGAACGTCCGAAGGGTCGCGTTACCGGTTGGAACGGCAATACCGCCTCGGCTAGGATTCCCCGAAACGCCCTGGGGGAAAACGACATGACCGACGCCGCGAGGCCGCGCCGCAGCGCCCTCTACATGCCCGCCTCGAATCTTAAGGCGATCGAGAAGGCCCGCACCTTGCCGTGCGACGTGGTGATCTTCGACCTCGAGGACGCCGTTGCGCCGGAGGCCAAGGAGGTCGCCCGCGCCCAGGCCGTCGAGGCGGTTAAGGCCGGCGGCTTCGGCGGGCGTGAGCTGGTGATCCGGGTCAATGGCCGCGACACCCCCTATGGCGCGGCGGACCTGGAGGCCGCGGCCGCGGCTGGCCCCGACGCCATCCTGGTCCCCAAGGTCAACGACGCTGACGACGTGCGATTCTACGACGCCGCCTTGAAGGGCGACACGCGCCTGTGGGCGATGATCGAAACGGCGAAGGCGGCGTTCCATCTATGGGATATCGCGCAGACGGCGAAGACCACGCGCCTGTCGGCCTGGGTCATGGGCGTCAACGATCTGGCCAAGGAGATGCGGGCCCGTCAGACGCCCGGCCGCGAGGCGTTTCAGCCGATCCTGTCGCTCGCCGTGGCGGCGGCGCGGGGCAACGGCCTGTCGATCCTGGACGGGGTTCATAACGACATCGAGGACCTGGAGGCTTTGGAGATCGTGTGCGGCCAGGGCGTCGACTTTGGCTTCGACGGCAAGACCCTCATCCATCCCAGCCACCTGAAGATCTGCAACCGAGTCTTCTCCCCCACCGAAGGCGAGATCGCCTGGGCGCGGGCCGTGATTACGGCCTTCGCCGATCCCGACAACGCCGGCAAAGGCGCGATCCGGGTGGAGGGCAAGATGGCCGAGCGCCTGCACTTGGCTCAGGCTGAACGCCTGGTCGCCGTGGCTGAGGCGATCGCCGAGGCGCAAGCGGCGTGATCCGGGGTCTTCTCCCTCTCCTTATCTCGACCGCCCTGGTTCTGCCGGCGGCGGCGCAGGACGTTCCGCCGGCCCAGCCCGAGGAGGAGGCGGCCGAGGCCGCCCCGGCGCCGCAGCCGCAGATCGAGCGCCCCTACGAAGCCCCGCCCAGCGAGGTTGGCCCGATCTATGACGCCCGGGTGCAGGGACGGATCGGCGCGGCCCAGAGCCAGCGCGGGCGGCTGGACGGCGGCTGGATTCTGACTGACCAGAGCGGGACGCGACTCTACGCCCTGCAATTCTCCCAGACGCCCGACAATGGGCTGGAGGGGGCATGGCGCGATCTGCGCCGCGGCGGCGTCGCGGCGCTGGGCGTCATGGACGAGGTGACCGAGACGGGCGGCGAACTCGTCGCCGTCCTGCCGGGAAGCGACCCGGCGAAGCCGACGCGCCTGGTGCTGCGCCCCGACGCCGAGGGCTGGGCTGGCGAGATTCGCGAAGGCGGAGCGGCGCGGTCGGTGACGGCGCGGCGCGATCCGATCTCCGCCGCCTGGGACAGTTATACGCCCGGCGCCTCGACCCGTCCCTTCGTCGCCGGAGCACCCAGGGCGGCGCCCGCCAAGACGCCTGCCGTCAAGAAGAAGGCCACCGGCAAACGCAAGCCGACAAAGCGCAAGCGGCGGCGCTAGATCCGGATCGCGTCCTTCACCGCCTGGATGGCGATGGCGCGAGCCTTGTCGTCATAGGCCTCGCCCGAGCCGTAGCCCCAGGCCGGACCGGGCCAGGCCGGGTCGTCGAAGCGGCGGCCGATGACGTGCAGGTGCAGCTGGGGCGTGATGTTGCCCAGGGCGCCGATGTTCAGCTTCTCCACTGCGATATCCAGGGCCTGGCCGATGGCGCGCACGGCGGTCCCGCCGCAGACGACCTCATCCATGAGCTGGGCGCGGTCGCGGGGCTTCAGGTCCTCGATTTCGATCAGGCCGGGCATGCGGGGGACGAGAATCACCCAGGGCCAGCGCGCGTCGTCCTGCAGACGCATCTCGCACAGGTCGAGGACGCCGATGCGGTGAGAGCTGGCGTGAAAGGCGGGGTCGACGACGAAGTTCAGCATGCTTGCCCTAACGCTTTGGGACGGCGGCCCAGTAATCGAAATCCAGAATAACGTCGGCCGGATAGGCGCCGGCGTCATCCTTGTCCGGGAAGTCCTCGCAGATACGGTCCTTCGTCGCCACCAGACGCAACCGCAGGGCCCCGCAGACGCCCAGGTCCGCCTTGTCCAGAACTTGGCTCCAGGCGAACACGGTCGCGCCGGCGAAGTAGGGGTTCACGTGGCGGCCGGCGTTGACGCCCAGGATCAGGCCCGCGTTCTGCAGCCCGTTGAAGGAGAGCGCCTTCGCCGTCGAGATGATCACCCCGCCATAGACCAGGCGGCGGCCCGACGGGTCCTTGGCGCGCTCGAACTGGTTGAAGTGGACCTTGGCGGTGTTCTGGTAGAGGCGGGTGGCCATGGCGTGCTCGGCCTCCTCCACCGCCATGCCGTCCACATGGTCGATCCGCTCGCCGACGGCGTAGTCCTCGAAGACGTAAGGCGAACCCGCCAGGGCGTGATCATAGGCGGAGAAATCCAGGCCCCGCGGGACGACGAGGTCCGATGCGTCGACGGCGGGCTTCAGCTCGGGGACCGTCTGTTCGACTTGGGCCGACAGGTCGTTCTTTCTCACCATCACCCAGCGGACATAGGACAGGACCGCCTCGCCGCGCTGGTTCGTCCCGGTGGTGCGGACATAGACGACGCCGGTCTTGCCGTTGGAGTTCTCCTTCAGCCCGATCACCTCCGACGTGGCCGCCAGGGTGTCGCCCGGATAGACCGGCGCCAGGAAGCGGCCCTCGGCGTAGCCCAGGTTGGCCACGGCGTTCAGGCTGATGTCCGGCACGCTCTTGCCGAACACCACATGGAAGACCAGCAGCGGATCGAGCGGCGCGCCCGGCAGGCCGCAGTTCTGGGCGAAGGCGTCCGAGGAGAAGAGGGCGAAGCGCGGGCCGTGCAGGGCGGTGTAGAGCGCCACGTCTCCGGCGGTCACGGTTCGCGGCGTGGCGTGGACGAGCGTCTGGCCGAGGTGGAAGTCCTCGAAGAAGTTGCCCGGATCGGTCTTGGTCATGGCTGCGCGTCTCCCCTGACTTATCGCTTTTCACCCATCGGGCATGCTGCAGCGCAAAAAGTCCAGTGCGTCGCATGCGCATCGCTTGCGCCAGGGGCCATGCGGAGCTAGACCGCCCGGCGACTTATCCCCTGTTTTCTGACACTGGAGACCTGCATGGCTCGCGCGAAGATCGCCCTTATCGGCGCCGGCATGATCGGCGGCACCCTGGCCCACATCGCCGCGCGCGAAGAGCTGGGCGACGTGATCCTGTTCGACATCGCCGAAGGCACCCCGCAGGGCAAGGCGCTCGACATCGCCGAAGCCTCGGCCGTGTTCGGCAAGGATGTGGCCCTGAAGGGCGCCAACGACTACGCCGACATCGCCGGCGCGGACGTCTGCATCGTGACCGCCGGCGTGCCGCGCAAGCCGGGCATGAGCCGCGACGACCTGCTGGGCATCAACCTGAAGGTCATGAAGGCCGTCGGCGAAGGCATCAAGGCCCACGCCCCGAACGCCTTCGTCATCTGCATCACCAACCCGCTGGACGCGATGGTGTGGGCCCTGCGCGAATTCTCGGGCCTGCCGCACAACAAGGTCGTCGGCATGGCCGGCGTGCTTGATTCGGCCCGCTTCGCCTACTTCCTGGCCGAAGCCACCGGCGTGTCGGTCGAGGACATCCACGCCTGGACCCTGGGCGGTCACGGCGACGACATGGTCCCGATGGTCCGTCACTCCACCGTCGGCGGCTTGCCGCTGACCGAGCTGGTGGCTCAGGGCTGGATGAGCCAGGAGAAGCTGGACGCCATCGTCGAGCGCACCCGCAAGGGCGGCGGCGAGATCGTTGCCCTGCTGAAGACCGGCAGCGCCTATTACGCCCCGGCCGAGAGCGCCATCGCCATGGCGACCTCGTACCTCAAGGACAAGAAGCGTGTCCTGCCGTGCGCCGCCTACCTGGAAGGCCAGTACGGCCTGAAAGACTTGTATGTGGGCGTGCCGGTGGTCATCGGCGCCGACGGCGTCGAGAAGATCATCGAGTTCACCACCAACGACGCCGAGAAGGCGATGTTCGCCAAGTCGGTCGAGTCGGTTCAGGGCCTGATCGAGGCCTGCAAGGGCATCGAACCCTCGCTGGCCTAAGCTTCGCCGCATTTCGCGAAATCGTAGAAGGCCCTTCTCGCGCGCGGAGGAGGGCCTTTCTCGTTTCCGCAGGGGAAATCTCTCGCTTTTTCAGGGGCTTAATGAACCCCTAACCAGCCTTGACGCTGACGGGTCCGATCTATAGGTTCCGCCGCGATCAAGCCCGGGCGCGGATATTGTTTTCGCGGCCGAACTCGGACCTGACCTCTCCCATGTCCAAGGCCGACGAACCGCACGATGAGGCTCTAAAGAGCCTCGACGCACGGCTCGCCGCAGTCGAGGCCAGGGACGCTCCCAAACCCGCGGGTTCCGTGGAGAAGGGGGCGAGCGACGGTTACCGCCTTCTGGCGGATCTGCTTGGCGGCGTATTGGGCGGTCTCGGCCTCGGCTGGGCGCTCGACCACTACGTCGGCACAAGGCCCTGGGGCCTGATCGGCGGCGTGCTGATCGGCACGGGGCTTTCGGTGTTCCTGGTGGTGCGTCGCGCATCCCAGATGAGCGCCAAGGCGGCTCACCAGGCCGCAACTGAAACCAACGACGGTCCCGATGTCGGGGCCAAACCAGGGGACGCGTAAGGCCGATGGCCGATCCGATGCACCAGTTCCAGATCGCGAAGGTCGTGGAGCTGCCGCCCGTGAACGTTCCCGGGCTGGGCCTTGTCGACCTTTCGATCACGAACTCCGTGGCCGCCATGCTGGCCGCCGCCGTTCTGGTCATCCTGTTCTTCGCGGCCGCCGGCCGCGGCGCGGTGATTCCCGGCCGCCTGCAGACCGTGGGCGAGATGCTCTATGGCCTGGTCAATAGCCTGACCTCGTCGATCATCGGCCACGAGGGCAAGAAGTACCTGCCCTTCGTCTTCACCCTGTTCTCCTTCGTCCTGTTCATGAACATGCTGGGCATGTTCCTGGTCTTCACCGCCACCTCGCAGCTGGCCGTGACCCTGACCCTGGGCGTGATGGTTATCCTCACCGTGGTCGGCGTCGGCTTCGCCAAGAACGGCTTCAAATTCTTCAAGCTGTTCGCCCCGTCGGGCGTGCCGCCGGTGCTCTACGTCCTGCTGGTTCCGATCGAGATCCTGTCCTTCTTGATCCGTCCCGTGACCCTCGGCCTTCGTCTGTTCGGCAACATGCTGGGCGGCCACGTGGTGCTGAAGATCTTCGCCGGTTTCGTGGTCGCCATGGGCTCGCTCGGCATCCTCGGCTGGGCCGGCTCGGCGCTCGCCCTGAGCTCGGTCGTCGCCCTGACGGCGCTGGAGTTCATGGTGGCCTTCCTGCAGGCCTTCGTGTTCGCCGTGCTGACCTGCGTGTACCTCAACGACGTCGTGAACCTGGACAGCCACTAAGGCTCACGGCCAACTACCTCTTACCTCCATCCATTCGACCTAAAGGACTAAGACAATGGAAGCTGAAGCCGCGAAGTACATCGGCGCTGGCCTTGCGATGCTGGGCATGATCGGCGCGGGCGTCGGCCTGGGCGTGATGTTCGGCAACTATTTCCAGGGCGCTCTGCGCAACCCGTCGGCAGCCGCTCAAGAGCGCCCGATGCTGTTCCTGGGCATGGCTCTGACCGAAGCGCTGGGCATCTTCGCCCTCGTCATCGCCTTCCTGATCCTGTTCTCCTAATCGCTTAAGAGGGACCTCGTCCTCCTATGGCGACGACGGAAAACCACGGCGTGACCGAAACGACCGGCGCGCCCGAAGCTCACGGCTCCGGCGGCCTGCCGCAGCTGCAGTTCGAGCATTGGGCGGGCCAGATCGTCTGGCTGCTCCTGATCTTCGTCGTCCTGTACGTGGTGCTGTCTAAGATGCTGCTGCCCAAGGTGGGCGGCGCCATCGAGGAGCGCGCGGACAAGATCGCCGGCGACATCGCCGACGCTCGCAAGCTGCGCGACGAAGCCGAAGTCCAGAGCCAGGCGGCCGCCGCCGAACTGGCCGAGGCTCGCGGCAAGGCGCTGCGCACCGCAGCCGACGCGAAGGCCAAGGCGCAAGCCGAAGCCGCCGCGCGTCAGGCCAAGGAAGACGCTGCTCTGGCCGAAAAGCTTGAGGCCGCCGAGGCCCGCATCCGCGCTTCGCGCGACGCGGCCATGGGTAATGTGAAGACCATCGCGTCGGACACCGCCCAGGCGATCACCGCCAAGCTGACCGGAAAGGCCGCCACCTCCGCCGAGGTGAACGCCGCGCTGGCCAAGCTGTCGGCTTAAGGAGACGGACATGGCGTTGTTCCAACTGTCCAACCCCGAGTTCTGGGTGCTGGTCGCCCTGGTGCTCTTCTTCGGCCTGCTGGTCGTTCTGAAGGTGCTGCCCGGCGCGCTGTTCGGCGCTCTGGATGGCCATGCGGCCAAAATCCAGGCCGAGCTGGACGAGGCCGCCAAGCTGCGCGCCGAAGCCCAGGCCCTGCTCGCCGACATCAAGGCCCAGCGTGACGCTTCCGAGCGTCAGGCCGCCGAGATGCTGGCCGCCGCCGAGGCCGACGCCAAGCGTCTGGCTACGGAAGCCCAGGCCAAGCTCGAAGAGCAGATCAAGCGTCGCGCCGAACTGGCGGAACGCAAGATCGCCGCCGCCGAAGCTGAAGCCGCCGCCGACGTGAAGGCCGCCGCCGCCGATCTGGCTGTGGCCGCCGCCGAGCAGATCCTGGTCGCCCGCCTGGGCGGCACGGACTCGCTGGTCGACGCCGCCGTCAAGCAAGTGGCCGGAGCCAAGCTGCAGTAGCAGCGGGGTTGAACGGAAAAGATCGAAGGGCGTCTCCGAAAGGAGACGCCCTTTTTCTTTGGTCATTGCTGGGCGTCCGCACAGTTCGCCTCCCTCGCCCTTGTGGCGAGGGTCCCTGCGTCAGTCCCTCCAAGATTCACGAGCGAGATGCTGCGAAGGCCGCACCCACCAATTCCAAAGCAGGCGACTGCGGACACAGGGTTCCTCGCCACAAGGGCGAGGAGGGCGGAGACAGAGGGAGGCGGTTTGGCTTAAACCGCGCGGCCCCGACGCCGCAGCGACCGCCGCCACCGCACGGCGACGCGCCAGCGGCGGGGAAGGATGATGCGCTCGATCCGTAGAGCCTGTTGCCAGGCGACCTGCAGAACCTCCGGCTCGCGGCGAAGCAGGCGGCGAAGGGGGAAGATCACCTTGGGGTGGGCCCGCTGCACCTTGATGAACTGCTTGCGCGCCCAGAACGAGTTGCGCAGCACCAGCATCAGCCCGACCACGGTCAGGGGCACCCCGAGCGGACCCGGCAGGGGCGCGATCAGGAAGCCCGCCAAAATCAGCAGCCCGCCCACGATGAGCAACAGCCAACGCGCCGCGCGCGCGAGCAGGGCTCGGGCGAAGTCATCGGACTGGCGTGCGCGCGGCATCGAAAGGGTCAGGGCGATCTGCATTGGGACACGACGGGGAGGACCCGTCGCGTCACCAGATAGACTCAGGATGTGCGGCGGACAAACCGGGATATGAGAACCCCGGAACGCGCCGTAAAGGACGCCTGTTGCGCCTTAACGAAACTTAATCGCCTATTCCGCCGCCAGTGGCGCCGGAGACACAGCAGACCACTTCAGGCGTGGCTTGCGCGCCGCAAGAGTTTCATCCAGCCGTCGCAGGGGCGCTTGGGTCGGTGCGTTCTTGAAGCGGTCCACATCGCCCGTCTTGGCCGCCTGGGCCAGGGCGCGCAAAGCGGCGATGAAGCGGTCTAGTTCGTACTTAGACTCCGTCTCCGTCGGCTCGATCAGCATCGCGCCGTGGACGACCAGCGGGAAGTACATGGTCATCGGGTGGAAGCCCTCGTCGATCATCGCCTTGGCGAAGTCGAGCGTGGTCACCCCCGTGCCTTCCAGCCAGGCGTCGTCGAACAGGGCTTCGTGCATGCACGGACCGTCCGGGAAGGCCGGGCTCATCACATCGGACAGCTTGGCCTTGATGTAGTTGGCGTTCAGCACCGCGTCCTCGGCCACCTGGCGCAGGCCGTCGGCCCCGTGCGACAGCATGTAGGATAGGGCGCGGACATACATGCCCATCTGGCCATTGAAGGCGGTCAGCCGGCCGAAAGCGGCGGACGCTTCCTCGACCTCATGCTCGACCAGCTTGAAGCCGTCGCCGTCATGCACGACCCATGGGGTGGGGGCGTAGGCCGCCAGGGCCTCCGACAGCACCACCGGACCCGCGCCCGGGCCACCGCCGCCGTGCGGGGTGGAGAAGGTCTTGTGCAGGTTGATGTGCATGGCGTCGACGCCCAGGTCGCCCGGGCGCACCCGGCCGACGATGGCGTTGAAGTTGGCGCCGTCGCAGTAGAAGTAGGCTCCGGCCTCGTGGGTCAGGCGGGCGATCTCGATCACTTCCCGCTCGAACAGGCCGCAGGTGTTGGGGTTGGTGACCATGATGGCCGCCACGTCCGGACCCAGCTTCGACGCAAGGTCGGCGAGATCGACGCGGCCGTCTTCGGTCTGGCCGATCTCCTTCACCGTATAGCCGGCGAAGGCGGCCGTGGCGGGGTTGGTGCCGTGGGCGCTGGTCGGGGCGAGCACCGTCTTGCGGTGGCCCTGGCCGTTGGCCTCATGCGCGGCGCGGATGGCCAGCAGGCCGCACAGTTCGCCATGGGCGCCCGCCTTGGGCGACAGGGCGACGGCAGGCATGCCGGTCAGGGTCTTCAGCCAGTGGGCCAACTGGTCCATCAGGCCCAGCGCGCCCTGCACCGTGGAGACAGGCTGTAGGGGGTGGATGTCCGAGAAGCCCGGCAGGCGCGCCATCTTCTCGTTCAGGCGCGGGTTGTGCTTCATCGTGCACGAGCCCAGCGGATAGAGCGCCAGGTCGATGGCGTGGTTCTTCTGCGACAGGCGCACGTAGTGGCGCATGGTCTCCGGCTCCGACAGGCCGGGCAGGCCGATCGGTTCGTGACGCAGCAGGCCGTCCAGGGCGTCGTCGACGCCGGTGGCCTCGGGCAGGTCGACGCCCGACTTGTCCCAACCGCCCAACTCGAAGATCAGGGGCTCGTCCTGCAGCAGACCCCTCCCTCCAGTAAGAGTGGCCCCGGTCAGGGTGGCGGTCGCTGCGTCGTTGGCAGGGGCTTCTGGCCGGGTGGGACGGCCGACAGAGTTCATGCTCATTGGGCGATCACCTTCGTCAGGGCCTTTTGCAGGAGGGCGATGTCGGCATCGCTCGTCAGTTCGGTCGCCGTCAGCAGCAGGACGTCGTTCATGCCCGCCGTCGGGGCCAGGCGCGAATAGGGCACGCCGGCGATGACGCCGTTGCCGGCCAGGGTCTCAACAACCTCCGCGGCGTCGCGCGGCAGGCGCACGGCGATCTCGTTGAAGTAGCGCTCGGTCAACACCTCGACGCCGGGTGTGGCGGCAAGAGCGGCCTTCAGCTTGCGGGCGCGGTCGTGGTTCAGGGCGGCCAGACGGCGCAGGCCCTGCTCGCCCAGCAGCGACATGTGGATGGTGAAGGCCAGGGCGCACAGGCCGCTGTTGGTGCATATGTTCGACGTGGCCTTGTCGCGGCGGATGTGCTGCTCGCGGGTCGACAGGGTCAGGACGAAGCCGCGCCGCCCCTCGGCGTCCACGGTCTCGCCGCACAGGCGGCCGGGGATCTGGCGCATGTACTTTTCGCGGCAGGCGAAGAGGCCGACATAGGGACCGCCGAAGTTCAGGCCGTTGCCGATCGACTGGCCCTCGGCCACGGCGATGTCGGCGCCCATCTCCCCGGGCGACTTCAGCAGGCCGTAGGACACCGCTTCCGTCGTCACCACGATCAGCAGGGCGCCGGCGGCGTGGGCGGCCTCGGCGATCTTGGTCACGTCGGTGACCGTGCCGAAGACGTTGGGGGTCTGGACGACGACGCAGGCGGTGTCGGCGTCGATGGCGTCGATCACAGCGGCTTCGGCGTCCACGGCAGCGGCCAAGCTGTCGGTCGCCACGCCGGCCGCGTGGGCCAAGGTCTCGATCGAACGGACATAGTGCGGATGCAGGCCGCCCGACAGCACCGCCTTGCCCTTGCGGGTGATGCGGTTAGCCATCATCACCGCCTCGGCGGCGCCCGTGGAGCCGTCATAGAGCGAGGCGTTGGCGACCTCGAGGCCCGTAAGCGCCGAGACCTGGGTCTGGAATTCGAACAGGACCTGCAGCGTGCCCTGGGCGATCTCCGGCTGGTAGGGCGTGTAGCTGGTCAGGAATTCCGACCGCTGGATGATGTGATCGACGCTGGCCGGGACGTGATGGCGATAGGCGCCGGCCCCGCAGAAGAACGGCCCCGACCCCGCGGTGCGGTTGCGCGCCGCCAGGGCGGACAGCTCGCGCTCCACCTCCAGCTCGCCCGCGTGCAGCGGCAGATCGACGACGCCCGCGCGGCGGGCCGCGGCGGGCACGTCCACGAACAGGTCGTCGATGGATTTGACGCCGATGGCCGAGAGCATCTCGACGCGGTCGTCAGGCGTGAGGGGGAGGTAACGCATCGGGGCCGTTGTTTCTGGCGTAGAGGGTGCCGAGGAAGGCTTCGTAGGCGGCGCGGTCCATCAGGGCGTCGACTTCCGACGCGTCTGACAGCTTCACCTTGGCGAACCAGCCGCCGGCTTCCGGGGCGGCGTTGACGGTCTCGGGCGCGCCGGACAGATCGCCGTTGGACTCCACGACTTCGCCGCTGACCGGGGCATAGACGTCGGAGGCGGCCTTGACGCTTTCGACCACCGCCAGGCTGTCACCCTTCTTCACGGTCTTGCCGACATCCGGCGTTTCGACGAACACCACGTCGCCCAGCTGGTCGGCGGCGTAGGCGGTGATGCCGACGGTGGCGATGTCGCCGTCGACGGAAATCCATTCATGGTCTTTGGTGAAGCGCATCGGAGGGCCCTTTTCCTTAGATCTTGCGCACGTAGCGATTGGGGACGAACGGGGTCGGGACGACTTCAGCCGCCTGGGTCCGGCCACGGACGATGACGTTCAGCTTGGCTCCGACCTCGGCGACGGCCGGGGGGACGAAGCCGAGCGCGATGGGATAGCCCAGGGTCGGCGAGAAGCCGCCGCTGGTGATCACGCCGATGACCTTGCCGTCGGCGTCGGCGATCTCCGCGCCCTCGCGGGCCGGGGCGCCTTCGACCTTCAGGCCGACGCGGATGCGCGACGGCCCCTCGGCCAGCTCCTTTTGGATGCGGGCGGCGCCGGGGAAGTCGCCGGCCTCGCGGCGCTTCTTGGACAGGGCGAAGTTCAGACCGCCTTCCACCGGGCTGGTGGTCTCATCCAGGTCGTGGCCGTACAGCGGCAGGCCGGCTTCAAGCCGCAGGCTGTCGCGCGCCCCCAGGCCGATGGGACGAACACGCTCGTCCTCCAGCAGGGCGTTCCAGATGCGGGCGGCGTCGGCCGCCGGCACGGAGATCTCGTAGCCGTCCTCGCCGGTGTAGCCGGAGCGCGAGACGATGGCGCTGACGCCGAACATCTCCATCACCGCGGCGTCCATGAACACCATGTCGGCCACGGCGGGCGCGTGGGCGGACAGCACGGCGACGGCCTCGGGACCCTGCAGCGCCAGCAGCGCGCGGTCTTCCAGACGCTCGATCTTCACCTGGCCGCCGATCTCGGATTCCATGTGAGCGTAGTCGCCGTCCTTGCAGGCGCCGTTGACCACCACGAACAGGCCGTCGTCATCGGGACGCGCAGCCATCAGGTCGTCGATGATGCCGCCCTGCTTGTTCAGCAGCATGGAGTAGCGCTGCTTGCCCGGCTTCAGGCCGATGTAGTCCCCAGGGGTGACCTCTTCGAAGGCCGCCAGGGGCGCGACGCCGCGCAGCCGGGCCTGGCCCATATGGGAGACGTCGAATAGGCCCGCATGCTCGCGGGTCCAGAGGTGCTCTTTCAGCACCCCGTCCTTGTACTGCACCGGCATGGAATAGCCCGCGAACGGGACCATGCGCGCGCCGGCGGCGACGTGCGCATCATAGAGCGGGGTCTTCTTGAGATCGGCTTCGGACACGCTGAGCTCCGCGAGGGGGTGACGACGCGACACGTCCGGCCTAGCCGAACATGCTGGCGCCCCCGCTGTCCCTGAGCCTGAGAGATTCCGGGCCTTGGCCCTTGCTCCTTCGGCGAGCCCCTGACGAGGCTGCTTTCCAGCGTTTTAGATGCTCGCGCGGTCCTTTTGCCTGAGCGTTTCCGGGGCGGTTGCGCCTTCGGCCTCGGGCTTCAAAGAATCCCGATGTCTCCCGCGAGAGCGAGGCGGAACCTGATCGACCGACCATCCCGAGTCAAGCGTCGCTGGACCGTTGGGAAGCCTTGTTCTTCATGCGCCGCAAACAGAAGCAGCCGGGTGGCTGACTTACATCCGCTCCGGCGTCGCGACGCCCAGCAGGTCGAGGGCGAGTTCGAGCTGTTTGAGGGTGGTCTGGGCGATGGTCAGGCGCGAGGCGCGCACAGCCGGATCGTCGGCGACCACGATCGGGCAGGCGGCGTAGAACTTCGAGAAGCCCTGCGCCAGCTTGAAGGCGTGTTCGGCGATGAAGTTCGGGGCCTTCTTGTCATAGGCCTCGGACAGCGCGGTCTCGAACGCGTCCAGCAGCAGGGCCAGATCACGCTCGGCCTGTTCGGCCACCACGATGGGACCCGCCGCCGCGCCGTTCTCGGCCGCCTTGCGCAGCACCGACTTGATGCGGACGGCCTGGTACAGCAGGTACGGACCGGTCTTGCCCTCGAAGCTGGTGAAGCGGTCGAGGTCGAAGATATAGGAGGTGCCGCGGAAGTTCTGCAGATCGGCGAATTTCAGGGCGGCCACGGCCACCTTGTGCGCGATCTCTTCGAATTCCTCCTTGGGAAGCTCGGCGCCCAGGCCGGCCTCGGTCAGGCGCTCGCGCGCCTTGTCCTTGGCCATGGTGATCAGGTCGTGCAGCTTCAGGACGCCGCCGGCGCGGGTCTTGAACGGCTTGCCGTCCGTGCCGTTCATGGTGCCGAAGCCGATGTGCTCCAGCGAGCCCTCGGTCGCATAGCCGGCCAGGTACGAGGCGCGGAACACCTGCTCGAAGTGGTCGGCCTGACGCTGGTCCACGCAGTAGAGGACCAAGTGCGGGTCGAAGCTGTTGCGGCGGTCCAGGATCGTCGCCAAGTCGGTCGTGCCGTACATGGCCGAGCCTTCCGACGACACCACCAGCAGCGGATCGGGGCTCTCGGCCTCGATCACCGTGCCGTCGGGCAGCTTCTTCTTCTTGGTCTCGCCGGGGCGGGCGACGCGGATGATGCGCGCGCCCTGGTCGTCGACCAGCAAGCCCTTGGCGTCCAGTTCCTCGACCATCGGCGGGATCAGGTCGTTGACGTCGCTTTCGCCCTTCCACAGGTCGAAGTCGACGCCCAGGGCGTGGAACTCGCGCTCCAGCGCCACGCGGCTGACCAGGACGAAGTGCTTCCACAGGGCGCGATAACCGGCACGGCCGGCCTGCAGCTCCGCCGTCGCCTTGCGGGCGCGGTCGCGGAACTCGACGTCCTCCTTCATGCGGCCCGAGGCGGCGGGATAGAGGCGCTCCAGGTCTTCCAGCGTCACCGGGCTCTGGTCCGGGAACGGGCCGTCGCCGTCCGCCATGAATGCGTCCGCCGTGCCCTCGTCCTGCAGAGCGACGATGAGCAGGCCCATCTGAAAGCCCCAGTCGCCGAAGTGGGCGTCGCCCAGGACTTCGTCGCCGCGGAAGCGATAGATGCGCTTCACCGACTCCCCGATGATCGAGGCGCGTAGGTGGCCCACGTGCATGGGCTTGGCCACGTTCGGACCGGCGTAGTCGACCAGCACCCGGCGCGGCGCGACCTTTGACGCTCCGGCGCGCTCATCGGCGGCGATCTCGGCGGCGCGTTCGGACAGGGCGGCGTCGGTGAGCTTCAGATTGATGAAGCCAGGACCCGCGATCTCGATCGACTTGAACAGCGGCGAGCCTTCCAGGCCCGCGGCCACGGCGGTCGCAATCTCGCGCGGGGGCTTGCCCGCCTGCTTGGCGGCGGCCAGGGCGCCATTGCATTGGAAGTCGGCAAGGTCGGGGCGGTCGGACGGCGTGACGCGTCCGAGGTCGGCGGGCAGGCCGGCCGCGGCGAAGGCGGCTCCAACCGCTTCGCCGAGGCGGGATTTCAGGTCGGTCATTGGTTCTGGTTGTTGGTCGTCGGAGCAGCGGCGGTCTGGCCGGCGTTGACGCGGAAGCGTTTGCCGTCGCGGTTGAACTCGGCCATCTGCGGGGTGACGTCGAAGCCGATCAGGACCTCGAAGTTCGAGCCGCTGGTGGTTTCGTTGGCCCGCGGGATGACGATGCCTTCCAGCAGGTCGGTGATCATCACGCGGTCCTGGCCGGCCGGGAAGGTCACGGGCAGGTCGAAATATTCCTTGGCCACGACCGAGTTGTTGCGGCGGGTCACCGCCACCCAGTAGCGGTAGTTCTTGCGGCGCTCCTCGGCCTGCGGGCCGCGGCCCAGGCTGAACAGGACCTCGATGCGCATCTCGATGGGATCGGCGCCTTCATAACGGCAGCCGGCCGACAGGCCCTCGATCTCGCCGCTGTAGGCGACGCTGTTGATCGCTTCCTTGCCGCCTTCGAACTCGGTGTAGCGGCCGGCGTCGTACAGCACCTTAACATAGGGGCAGGGCCCGGCGTTCTTCAGCGACGCCAGCGGCGCGCGGGGCGAGGCCCACTCTTCCTTGCTCTTCTTCTTCTTCGCGGCTTCTTCCTGCTGACGGCGCTCGGCGTCGCCGCCGCCCTGACGTCGGCTTTGCGCCAAGGCGGACGTGCCGATGAAGCTGGCCGCGAGGGCGAGGCAGAGAGCTGAAGTGGCGATACGGCGCATGGATCGTCCGGAAATCTAAGCCTACAGGCGGAATGAGCCCGCCTGCGTCATGTGGCGTGATAAAGGCTTATGCATGACGTCGCAACGCATGCGGCTGGCGAGACGGCCTCCGAACGCTTAGGTTCCGCACCGAAATGAACGCCCACGCCGCCATCCGCCCGCAGCTCACCGTCCTCCTCGCCAGCCCGCGCGGCTTCTGCGCCGGGGTGGACCGCGCCATCCAGATCGTGGAGCGCGCCATCGAGAAGTTCGGCGCGCCGGTCTATGTCCGCCATGAGATCGTCCACAACCGCCATGTGGTCGATCGCCTGAAGGCCATGGGCGCGGTCTTCGTCGAGGAGATCGACGAGGCGCCGGCTGACCGGCCGATGATCTTCTCCGCCCACGGCGTGCCCAAGTCCGTGCCCGCTGCGGCGAAACAGCGTCAGATGCTTTATCTCGACGCCACCTGCCCGCTGGTGTCGAAGGTGCACGTGGAGGCCCAGCGTCACTTCGACGCCGGCCGCGAGATCGTGCTGATCGGCCATGCCGGCCACCCGGAGGTGATCGGCACCATGGGCCAGCTGCCCGAAGGTACCGTGGCCCTGATCGAGACGGTGGAGGACGTGGCGACCTGGACGCCGAAGGACGCCTCGAACGTCGCCTTCGTCACCCAGACGACCCTGTCGGTGGACGACACCACCGAGATCATCGAGGCCCTGCGCGCCCGCTTCCCTGGCATCTCGGCCCCGCACAAGGAAGACATCTGCTACGCCACCACCAACCGCCAGGAGGCGGTGAAGCATCTGGCCGATGGCTCTGATCTGGTGCTGGTGGTCGGCTCCAAGAACTCCTCCAATTCCGTCCGCTTGGTCGAGGTCGCTCTGAAGGGCGGGGCCAAGGACGCGCGGCTGATCGACGATGTGTCGGGGCTGGACTTCGCCTGGCTGGACGGCGCGGCGCGGGTGGGCCTGACGGCCGGCGCCTCCGCTCCCGAAGCCCTGGTGCAGGGGGTGATAGACGCCCTGTCGGAGCGCTATGAGGTGACCGTCGAAGAGGTGGCGCCGGCCCGCGAGACGGTGACCTTCAAGCTGCCGCGCATTCTGACGGCTTGACCCGGGGGACGGGCTCCCCCATCCCCTCCCCATGGCCGTCTATACCGACATCACCGACGCCGAACTCGAGGCGTTCCTGGCAGGCTACGACCTGGGCGCTCCCGTGTCCTTCAAGGGCATCGCCGAAGGCGTGGAGAACTCCAACTTCCTGCTGGAGACGGAGACCGGACGCTTCATCCTGACCGTGTTCGAGAAGCGCGTGCGGTCCGAGGACCTGCCATACTTCCTGGGCCTGATGCGGCACCTGGCCGACCGAGGCTTCCCCTCGGCGACGCCGGTGAAAGACCGTAACGGCCGCGATCTGCAGACCCTGCGCGGCAAGCCGGCGGCCATCGTCGAGTTCCTGCCGGGCCTTTCCGTGCGCAAACCCAGCGTCGCCCACTGCCGCGCGGCGGGCGAAGGGCTGGCGCGCATGCACCTCGCGTCGGAAGGTTTTCCCGGACGTCGCGCCAACGACCTTGGGCAGCCCTACTGGGCCGCCCTGTTCGCTCCCCTTCGCAAGCAGGCGGAGGCGCTGAAGCCCGGCCTGTCGGCGACCATCGAGAAGGACTTGGCCCAATTCGCCCTGTCGTGGCCGCGCGGCCTGCCGGCGGGGGCGATCCACGCCGACTTCTTCCCGGACAACGTTTTCTTCCACGGCGATCAGTTCGCCGGCGCCATCGATTTCTACTTCGCCTGCTACGACGCCTTGGCCTACGACATCGCGGTGACCCTGAACGCCTGGTGCTTCGAGGCGGACGGCATGTTCAATGCCACGGCCGCCCGCGCCTTGGTTGCCGGCTACGAGACCCTGCGGCCCCTGTCGCCGGCGGAGAAGCAGGCCCTGCCGCTGTTGGCCCACGGCGCGGCCATGCGCTTCTTCCTCACCCGGCTGCACGACTGGGACGCCACGCCCAAGGACGCCCTGGTGCGGCCCAAGGACCCCATGGAGTACGAGCGCAAGCTGGCGGTCCACCGCGAAGGCCTGCACCTGTTCAGCGAGCGGGCATGACCCCTAAGGTCCTGATCTATACGGACGGCGCCTGCAGCGGAAACCCCGGCCCGGGCGGCTGGGGCGCGGTGCTGATGTACGGCGACAAGCGCAAGACCATGTGCGGCGGCGAACTGGCGACCACCAACAACCGTATGGAGCTGATGGGCGCCATCCAGGCCCTGGAGGTGCTGAACAAGCCCTGCAAGGTCGAGCTGCACACCGACAGCCAGTACGTGATGAAGGGCGTCACCCAGTGGATCCACGGCTGGAAGGCCAGGGGCTGGAAGACCGCCGACAAGAGCCCCGTGAAGAACGAGGACCTGTGGAAACGCCTCGACGCCGCCCGCGCCCGGCATGACGTCGACTGGCGCTGGGTGAAGGGGCACGCCGGCCACGAGTTCAACGAAGAGGCCGACGAACTGGCCCGCCGGGGCCTGAAGGAAGCGCTGGGGCGGTAAGTTCTTTGCGTCCTTCGAGACGGCCTGGCGGCCTCCTCAGGATGACGAATTCAGAGCCAACCCAGCGTCGTCATGCTGAGGAGCGCGAAGCGCGTCTCGAAGCACGCTAGGCGCTCTTCACCGTCAGAACCGAACCATCAACCTGCACCACCTGGACCCGCACGCCGCGTTCCAGCGCCGAGGCGCCTGTCAGCTTCGCCGCCCATTCTTTGCCGTCCACGAACACCCGGCCCTCGCCGCCCACGAAGACGCTGGCGGTCTCGCCGTCGCGGCCGATCAGGCGGGTCAGGGGATCGTTGATGTCGTCCACCGGCTCCAGCTCCTTGCGGGGCAGGATCCGGCGCGAGGCGAAGGTGGCGATCAGGGTCAGCACCGCGAACAGGCCGAGCGCCCAGCCCAGCGGCAGGGGCAGGATCACCGTGACGATCCCGACAACCGCCGCCGTGGCGGCCGGCCATAGCAGCCAGCCGCTGCCGGTCGAGACCTCCGCCGCCAGCAGCAGGGCGGCCAGGGCCAGCCAGACCCAAAGGGGCTGTGAGGCGTAGAGGGCGAGGATCGCGTGCATGGACGTCAGCCTTTCGTGCGCGGCACGGCCGAGCCGCTGCGGCGAGCGGCCGGTTGAGCAGGCGGCGGCGGAGCCGACGGCGCGGGGGCCTTGGCCGTACTCACCAGTTCGCCGATGCCGGCGATGGTGCCGACCAGCGAGGCCATGTCGGCGGGCACGATCACCGTCTTCTGCTGCGGGCTTTCGGCCAGCTTGGAGAAGGCCTCCACATAGCGCTGGGCCACGAAGTAGTTGATGGCGTTGACGTCGCCGCGCGCGATGGCCTCGGAGACCATGGCGGTCGCCTTGGCTTCGGCCTCGGCTTCTCGTTCGCGAGCCTCCGCGTCGCGGAAGGTGGCCTCCTTGCGGCCCTCGGCCTCCAGGATGGCGGCCTGCTTGGAGCCTTCGGCGCGGGCGATCTGGGCCTGGCGCTCGCCGTCGGCCTCCGTGATGACGGCGCGGCGCTCGCGCTCGGCCTTCATCTGGCGGGCCATGGCGTTGGTGATGTCCGGCGGCGGGGTGAGGTCCTTGATCTCGATCCGCGTCGCCTTCACGCCCCAGGGTCTGGTGGCGTGGTCGATGGTGGCCAGCAGGCGCGAATTGATGGCGTCGCGCTGGCTCAGCACCTCGTCCAGCTCCATGGAGCCGACTACGGTGCGCAGGTTGGTCATGGCCAGTTGGGTGATGGCGAAGTTCAGGTTGTCCACGCGGTAGGCCGCGGCGGCGGCGTCCATCACCTGGATGAAGATGATGCCGTCCACCTTCACCGAGACGTTGTCCTTGGTGATGACTTCCTGGGTCGGGACGTCCAGCACCTGCTCCATCATGTTCATCCGCCGGCCGACGGTTTCGATGAAGGGCGTCAGGATGTTGATGCCGGGCTTGAGGGTGCGGGTGTAGCGGCCGAACCGCTCCACCGTGAACTCGCGCCCCTGGGGCACGATCTTCACCACCGCGAACAGCACCACGATGGCGAGGAAGACGAAGACGATAGGCACGATCAGCGCGGACATGAGGCCTCCCTATGGGCTGCAACCCTAGGGCGCCGGGACGTGATCCGTCACCCTCAAAGCTGAGTTAGTTCGCCGCCTCATGGGCGTAGCTGAACACGCGCGCCAGCTTCCAGGTCCCCCCGTCCAGTTTCCACACCTGGGTGAAGGCGGCCTTGCCGACCAGCTTGTAGGCGCCTTGACCCTGGCGTTCGTGGAAGGTGTGCTCCCCCTGTTCGAAGGCGCCGTAGTTCCCTGCCGGCCAGACCTTCATCGTGCCGGGCGTCAGCTTGCGGCGAGAGTTCCAGGCGTCAGGCTTCTTCTTGGCTTCGCACGACCTGGCGTAGTCGGCGATGAAGCCGTCGCCCGAGGTTGCGACCAGCCCGTCCTTATCGTGGAAGAACTCGAAATCGTCGGTGACCATGGTCCGCAGGCGGGCCGGGTCGCAGCCCTCGAAGAACAGCGCGAAGAACTCCGCGTCGCGCTTGGCCAGCACCTCCTCCAGCGCGGGGCCCTGGGGAATGGCGGCCGCCACGGCGGCGGCGAGGATCAGATGCAGCATGGCGGACTCCCAGCCAGTGATGATCCAGGAGTAAGCGCCCACATCGGCGAGGCCTAGTTAAGTCGAAGACAGATTGCGGTCAGGCCACCAGGGCCTCGGCCTGCTGCAGATCGACGCTGACAAGCTGCGACACGCCCCGCTCGCCCATGGTGACGCCGAATAGGCGGTCCATGCGGCTCATGGTGACGGGGTTGTGGGTGATGGCCACGAACCGCGTGTGGGTGCGGCGGCGCATCTCGTCCAGCATGTTGCAATAGCGCTCGACATTGGCGTCATCGAGCGGAGCGTCCACCTCGTCCAGCACGCAGATCGGCGCCGGATTGGCTAGGAAGACGCCGAAGATCAGGGCGCTGGCGGTGAGGGCTTGCTCACCGCCGCTCATCAGGCTCATGGAGGCCATGCGCTTGCCGGGCGGGCAGGCGTAGATCTCCAGCCCGGCCTCTAGCGGATCATCGCTTTCGATCAGGCGCAGCTCGGCCTGGCCGCCGCCGAACAGGGCGGTGAACAGGGCCTGGAAGTGGCCGTTGATGACGTCGAAGGCGGCCAGCAGGCGTTCGCGCCCCTCGGCGTTCAGCTCCTCGATTCCCTGGCGCAGGCGTGCCACGGCGCCGGACAGGTCGGCGCGTTCTGTGCGCATGGCTTCCAGGCGGGCGCCGGACTCGGCGGCTTCCTCCTCGGCGCGCAGGTTCACGGCGCCGATGGCGTCGCGTTCGCGCTCCAGGTTGAACAGGTGGGCCTCGACCCCGGCGGCGCCGGTGGGCACGGCGATCGCCTCGCCGGCGATCTGGCGGCCAAGCTCCTCCGGCTCCATGTGGGCCGCCTCGCGGATCTGGCCGGCGATCTCGCCGAAGCGGTCGCGGGCGGCGTCCAGGCGGGCGGACAGGGTGGCGCGGGCCTCGCGGGCGTCTGCGGCGGCGGCCTCGGCGGCGCGCAGGGTCCGGTCGGCCGCTTGCCGGGCGGCGTCGCCCTGGGCCAGGGCGTCGGAGGACTTGGCGCGGCGGGCTTCCGCCTGGCTGAAGTCCTCAAGCAGCTTGATGCGGCGGACCTCCACCTGTTCCGGCGCATCCTTGGCGGCGGCCAGGGCGGCGGCGGCGATGTCGCGATCCTTGGCCAGGGCCTCCAGACGGCCATCGGCGGCGCCGGCGCGGCGGGTCCAGTCGGCGATCTCGCGGATCAGGCTTTCCTGCCGGCGGGCGCGGCCTTGGTGCTCGCGCACCTCGCGGTCGATCTCGGCGCGGGCGGCGGCGGCGGCTTCCCGCGCGGCGGCGGCGGCCTGACGGGCGGCCGCCAGTTGCGGAGCGAGGTCCTCACCGCCCTGCGTCCCGGCGGCCTCGGCCTCCACCGCGGCAAGCTGGGTTTCGGCCTCCGCACGCTCGACGTCGAAGCGGGCGATGGTTTCGTCCAGGGATTGGGCTCGGGCGTCACGGCGGGCGGCCTCGCGCTCCAGTCGCTCGACCACATCGCGAGCGACCCCGAGGGTGCGTTCAGCCTCCTGCGGCGCCTTGCGGGCTTCGCGCAGGACATCCTCGGCGGCGCGCAGTCGGGCCTGGGCGGTCTTGTGGGCGGCGTCGGCGGCGGCGGCCTCGGGCGCGCGGCGGTCGATCTCGGTCTCCACCTCCGACAGGCGAGTCTTCTGCTCCAGGCGAATGGCGGCGGGTTTGGGCGCCTCGGCGCGGGCGGTGAAGCCGTCCCACCGCCACAGGTCGCCCTCGCGGGACACCAGGCGCCCCCCGGTCGGCAGCAGTTTCTGCAAACGATCGCCGTCCGCCCGATCCACCAGGGCGGTGAAGGCCAGGCGCGCGGACAGCGCCCCCGGTGCCTTGACCAGCGGACCGAGCGGCGTCGCGCCCTCCGGCCAGGTCGGCGTCGTCACCTCGCGCCCGCCCCAGTACGACGGCGCGCGCTCGTCCAGCGCCGCCTGCAGATCGTCGCCCAGAGCGGCGGCGAGGGCGGCCTCGTAGCCCCGGTCGGGCGAAACCGAGTCCAGGGCCGGTGAGAACCCGCTCTTGCCCGTGGGCGTCAGCAGCTGAACCAGGCCCCGCGCCTCGGTCTTCAGCCGGCCGAGCTGGTCCTCCAGCTTGCGGGTTGTGTCGCGGGCGGCGGCTTCGCTATTGGCCGCCTCAGTGCGTTCGGCCTCGGCGATCTCCAGGGCGGAGCTGACCTTCTTCAGCGCTTCCAGCGCCGCCTCGAACTTCGTCTTGGCGTCGGCAAGCTGCGGATCGACCTCTGGCCCCAAAGCAGCGCGTTCGGACTTCGCCTGATCCAGGGCGCGCACCGTGCGGGCCAGGCGGGTACGGGCTTCCTCCACCCGCGCGGCGGCGGCGCGGCGACCGGCTTCTTCGGCGGCGAGGCGGGTGGCCAGGGCTTCGACCTGGGCGTCGGCGGCGGCGCGGGCCTCTTCGGCCCTGGTCGCGGCGGCTTGCAGTTCCGGCCCGCGATGCGGGGCGGCTGCGATCTCGGATTCGATCTGCGCGAGCTCGGCGCCCAGGCGATCCAGCGCCCCGGCCGCGTCGTCGCGCACCTGGGCCTCGCGGGCCTCGTCGGCGTCGATGCGGGCGAGGTCGGCGTTCAGCCGCGCGACTTCGGCGGCGGCGGCCTCCAGCTCCCGCTCGATGCGGTCCTTCTCGATCGCCAGCTTGCCCAGCACGGCCGCGGCGATGATCTCCTCCTCGCGCAAGGGGGCGATAGCCTCCTCCGCCTTGATCGCCTCGGCGCTGGCGACGGCCACCTCGCGGGCGGTGCGCTCGGCCTCGCCGGCGGCCTGGCTGGCCTCGGATTCGGTCTTGGTCAGGGTGTCGCGGGCGTCGGTCCAGCGGGCGAACAGCACCGCGCCCTGCACGGCGCGGATTTCGGCCGACAGGCGCTTGTACTTCTCGGCCTGGCGGGCTTCGCGGCGGAGGCGGTTGAGGTTGGTCTCCAGCTCCCGCGCCACGTCGTCCAGGCGGTCGAGATTGGTCTCCGCCGCCCGCAGGCGCAGCTCCGCCTCGTGCCGGCGGGTGTGGAGGCCGGAGACCCCGCCGGCCTCTTCCAGGATGCGGCGACGATTCTGCGGCTTGGCGCCGATCAGTTCGCTGATCTGGCCCTGACGCACCAGGGCGGGGGAGTTGGCGCCGGTGGAGGCGTCGGCGAACAGCAGCTGCACGTCCCGCGCCCGCACCTCGCGGCCGTTGATCTTGTAGGTGGAGCCCGCGCCGCGATCGATGCGGCGGACCACCTCCAGCACCGGCGTGTCGTTGAAACTGGCCGGCGCCGTGCGGTCGGCGTTGTCGATGGTCAGGGTGACTTCGGCGTGGTTGCGGCCAGGGCGGTTGCCCGAGCCCGCGAAGATCACGTCGTCCATGCCGCCGGCCCGCATGGCCTTGGCGGAGTTGGCCCCCATGACCCAGCGCAGGGCTTCCAGCAGGTTGGACTTGCCGCAGCCGTTCGGTCCGACGATCCCCGTCAGCCCCGGCTCGATGCGGAACTCGGTGGGTTCGACGAAGGATTTAAATCCCGAAAGGCGGAGGCGCTGGAATTGCACCGGTCGGCGCCTAGCCCTTCAGGGCCTTGTCGACCGCGGCCTTGAGCGCCGCGAAGTCCACGTTTCCGCCCAGCTTCACGCCGTTGACGAAGAAGGTGGGCGACTGGTCGACGCCGTCCGCCGCGGCGTCCGCATTGATGCGGGTCTGCATGGCGGTGAGCGCATCCTGGTTGATGCAGGCGTTCAGCTTCTCTTCCGTCAGGCCTGCGCCTTGCGCGATCTTCAGCAGGCCGCCCCGCAGATCGTTCGTGCGATAGATTTCGGCCTGGTCGCGGAAGACGGCGGCCAGCACGTCGAAATACTTGTCCCGACCGGCGCAGCGCGCGGTCAGAAAGCCCAGGGCCGCGAAGTTCTGCGGGGGCGTCAGCAGTTCACGCAGCACGAACCGCACCTTGCCGGTGTCGATGTAGGCCTTCTTGAACTGCGGAAAGTCCTCATTGGCGAAGTGCGCGCAGTGCGGGCAACTGGCCGAGGCGTATTCAACCACCGTGACCTTGGCCCTGGGGTTTCCCAGGACCATGTCGTCGGCGCGCACCACAGGGGCGGCGGCGGCCTCGCCCGCCAGAGCGAACGCCGAGCCCGCCAGCAGCACGCTGCGGCGGTCGATGCGAAGGCTCTGGCGGGACAGGGTCACGATCAATCCTTACTTCAGCGCGGCCTTGGCGGCGGCGATCTCGGCGTCCAGCTTCTCGAGCGGCAACTCGCCTTCGCCGATCAGCTTGCCGTTCAGGACGAAGCTCGGCGTGCTCGTGATCTTGGCGTCGCGGCTGTACTTCTCGACCCGGTCGTTCAGGTCCTTCAGCGCCTTTTCGTCAGAGACGCAGGCGTCGAACTGGGCTTCGGTCATGCCGGCCGACTGGGCGATGCGCAGCAGCACGCCGCGGAAGTCGCCGGTGGAGAACATCTCCTGCTGGCCCTTGTACACGGCGTCCAGGACAGTGAAGTACTTGTCCTTGCCGGCGCAGCGCGCGGTCAGGAAGCCGGCGGCGGCGACCTCGACCGGCGGGGTCAGGAATTCACGCATCACGTAGCGCACCTCGCCGGTGTCCACGTACTTCTTCTTGAACTCGGGCAGGACGTTCTCGGCCCAGGCGGCGCAGTGGCTGCAACTGGCGGAGGCGTACTCGACCAGGGTGATCTTGGCGTCGGCCGAACCCATGGTCATGTCCTCGGCCGTCACGGCCGATCCGCCGGTCCCGCCCTTGGAGCAGGAAGCCACGGTGAGGGCGAGAGCGCCGGCGATCAGAACGCGGCGGTCGAAGAAACGCATGGGCGAGATCCCTGAAATGCAGCCGTTAAGTCTAAGCCCGATTCCCAGCCAGGAGCGACGGGCCGTTATGGACGTCCAAAAGCAAGGCTGGCGGCGGCTTGTCAACGCGCCCCGCGCAGCACCTCGCGACCAAGCTTGAGCAATGCGGCTTTAAGGGGGCCGTCCGGCTGATCCTTAAGACTGGTCTCCAGCGACGCCTCGGCAGCCGCATCCAGAGGCGGCTTGCGGCGGCGACCGGGCTTCGCCGCGGCGGCTGGGGCCTTCACCGGTCCCTGGATGATGCGCAGCTTGGTCACCGCGCCCTTGCCCAGGATCAGGTCCAGGCGAGCCATGATCTCCGCCGCCTGGTGCTGGATCAGGGTGGCCATGGGGCCGTCCACGCGCAGCTCCAGCGTGCCGCCCTCGCCGGTGCGGGACTTGATGATCTTCACCGGCTCGGTACGTCGGGCCAGGTTCTCGCCGACGATTTCCTTCCACCGCCCTTGAAGGGCGGCGGGACCGGCGCCGTACTTGTCGTCCAGCGCCTTCACCAGGCCGTTCAGCGCCCTGCCGGCCGGAGGGGGCGTGCGGTGCGGCGGCCGCGTCTTGCGCGAGCGCAGGATGGCGACGGTTTCTTCGGCGGTGGGCAGGGTGCGGCGCATGAAGTTCCTATATACCCGGCTCGATGATCCCCGTCGCTCCCCTCCGCGCCGCCTTGCTGGACTGGTACGACGCCAACGCCCGCGACCTGCCCTGGCGCACCGGGCCGGCGGCGGGAATGGCGGGCGTGCGGTCCGATCCTTACCGGGTCTGGCTGTCCGAGGTGATGCTGCAGCAGACGACCGTGCCGCACGCCACGCCTTACTTCTTAGGCTTCATCCAGCGCTGGCCGACGGTGTCTGACCTCGCCGCTGTCGAGGACGGCGATCTGATGGCCGCCTGGGCGGGGCTTGGCTACTATGCCCGCGCCCGCAACCTGTTGGCCTGCGCCCGCGCGGTGTCGGGACAGCATGGCGGCGTGTTTCCGGATACCGAGGCGGGGCTGCTGGCCCTGCCGGGCGTCGGGGCCTACACCGCCGCCGCCGTGGCGGCCATCGCCTTTGACCAGCCCTCGAACGTGGTGGACGGCAATGTGGAACGGGTCATGGCCCGGCTGTTCGCTGTGGAGGAGCCGGTTCCCGGCTCCAAGCCCGAGCTGAAGCGTCTGGCCGGCGAACTGGTCACCGACGACCGCCCCGGCGACTGGGCTCAGGCGCTGATGGACCTCGGCGCCACCGTCTGCCGGCCAAAGGCGCCGCTGTGCGACCGCTGCCCGATCACTGACTTTTGCCAGGGGCTGAAGACCGGCGCGCCGGAGACCTACCCCCGCAAGACCAAGAAGGCCGACCGGCCTCGCCGTCACGGCGTCGCCTATGTTCTGACCCGCGACGGCGCCACCGCCCTGGTTCGGCGCGAGCCGAAGGGCCTGCTGGGCGGCATGCTGGCCCTGCCGACCAGCGAATGGCGCTCGACCCCGTTCTCACCCGCTGAGGCGCTGGAAGCCGCGCCGGTCGCCGCCGCCTGGCGGGCGGCGGGCGAGGTGGAGCATGTCTTCACCCACTTCTCCCTGACCCTGACCGTGCTTGCCGCCGAGGGCGAAGGGGCGTTCATCTGGACGCGGCCCGAGGGACTGCAGGCGCTGCCCAGCGTCTTCCTGAAAGCGGCCCGAGCAGCGGAGGCGAGGCTATGCTGAGGATCGGACTTTTGGGCGCTTCGAAGATCGCCCCAAAGGCGGTGATCGCGCCGATCGCCTTGCGCGACGACGTGACGATCACGGCGGTGGCTGCGCGCGACCTCGCCAAGGCCCAGGTCTACGCCGAGCAATACGGAATCGCGACGGCGGTGGAGGGTTATGACGCCCTGATCGACCGCGACGACGTGGACCTGATCTACAATGCCCTGCCGCCGGCCGCGCATCTGGAATGGACGCGCAAGGCTGCGGCGGCGGGCAAGCACATGCTGTGTGAGAAGCCCTTCGCCATGACCGCCGCCGAGGCCCGGGCCATGGTCGAGGCGGCGGAGGCGGCCGGCGTCGTGCTGATCGAGGCCTTTCACTATCGCTTCCACCCGATGATGACCCGGGCGCTGGAGGTGCTCGCCTCGGGCGAGCTGGGTCTCATTGTCAGCGCCGAGGCGGTGTTCGACGTGGTGATCCCCAAGCGCGAGGGCGAGCTGCGCTGGATCCGCGAACAGGGCGGCGGGGCGCTGATGGACCTAGGCTGCTATCCGCTGCATGCCCTGCGAACCCTGCTGGGCGTCGAGCCCGCGGTGCGGTCAGCGACGGCGCGATGGGATGGCGGGGTCGATGCGGCGCTGGGAGCCGAGCTCGATTTCGGCGGCGTTCCGGCGCGTATCCATTGCGACATGCAGGCGACAGAGCGGAAGATTCTGCTGCGGGTCGACGGCGACAAGGCCTCCATGACCCTGGAAAGTTTCGTCCATCCCTATCGCGACAATGGCGGCCTGCGAATCGGCGACCGCTGGGAGCCGGCCCTGCCCATGACCACCTATGAGGCGCAGCTGGATCATGTAGTCGAGGTGCTTGCGGGGCGGGCCAAGCCATTGACGGGCGGCGAGGACGCCGTAGCGACCATGGCCGCCATCGACGCGATCTACGCGGCGGCAGGACGCAAGGCCTAAGCCAGCTCTCCCATCAAACCCGGGACCTCTGCGCTGATCTCCCGCGCAAGGAATCCCAGCGGGCCGATCTTACTCGCGAGCCCTTTCCCAGCCTCTCCGTGCAAGTACACACCAAAAGCAGCCGCCTGCGCCGGTTCGGCGCCTCGCGCAAGCAGACCGGCGATCAGGCCGCCAAGCACGTCGCCGGAGCCTGAGGCGCCCAGCCCTACGCCGCCGCCCGCGTAACGCCAGGCTCGACCATCGGGCGCTGCGATATGCGTGGCGGCGCCCTTCATGACCGCCACGGCGCCATAGCGCTTCGCCGTACGCTGGGCCGCGCCGAGGGGATCGGCCTCGATCTCTTCCTTGGGGCGGCCGGTCAGTCGCGCCATTTCGCCGGCATGCGGGGTCAGCACGGCGCGGCCGTCCAGCGCCGCCAAAAGCGCGCGGCCGCTCTCGGCCGCCGGCAGGGCGCCGGCGTCCAGAACGAAGGCCGCGTCCGATTCCGCCGCCAGAAGTTCAAGCGCGATCGCTTCGCCCTCATCCATGGTTCCAGGCCCGACGAGCACGGACTTGCAACGGGCTACGTGCTTGACCAGCGCCTTCACTGATTTCGCAGTGATGGCGCCGTCGTCGGACGCCTTCAGCGCGAAGGCGCGGGCTTCCGGCACCGACAGGCTGAGGTGGGCGGCGATCTGCTCGACTGTTGCGACCTGCAGCTTGCCAGCCCCGGCGCGCAGCGCGGCGGTGGCGGCCAGCACCACGGCGCCGGGAATCTCGGCATGTCCGCCGACCACCAGAACCTGGCCCCGGTCCTCCTTGCCGCCATCGCCGGGTTGGGGAAGGGGCCATCGGCGCAAAAGGTCGGCCGTGATCTCGGCGGTCATCGCGCGGCCACCGACGGATCAGGCTGTGCGGTGACCGGGGCGCCGCCCTCGTCCAGGGGCGCCGTGAAATTCCAGCGGGTGAGCATCAGGCCGCCGTCGCCCTGGTCCGGCTTGAAGCGGTATTCGGTGACCCCGCAATTGGCGATGTCGGCCTCGCGGTCGATGGCCAGAATCTGCTCCTCGGTCAGGCCGTCGAGCAGGTAGCGCATGCACAGAACCACCACCTGGTGCGCGACCACCATCACCCGCTTGCCGCTGTGGTGCAGGCTGATGGTGTCCAGAACGCTACGCAGCCGCAGGATCACGTCGCACCAGCTCTCGCCGCCGGGCGGCCGGTGATAGAACTTGCCCAGCAGACGGCGGAACTCCGCTTGTTCTGGAAACTCCTCGCGGATGCCCACGCCGGTCAGGCGATCCAGGACGCCGAATTCCTTCTCGCGCAAGCGCTCGTCGATGCAGAACAGGCTGTCGGGCTTGGCCAGTCCGCCTTCCTCGCGGATCAGTTCGGCGGTGCGGATGGCCCGGGCGTAGGGCGAGACCAGCAGGGTCTGCGGCCGTTCATCCGCCGGCTGTCGGGCCAACCATTGGCCTAGCGCGCGCGACTGATCCTCGCCCAGGGGGCTGAGCGGCACGTCCATGTCGCGATGAGCGATATCGATGCGACCAAGACCCGCCGCGTCGGCGGCGTCGCGGGCGACGTTACCCGCGCTCTGTCCATGGCGGACGATCCAGAGGGTGTCGGGCCAGCGCTGCTCCATGGCGAAGGTAATTCGCCATGGAGCGGGTGGTTCAGTTCATCTCCGCGCGGACCTTGGCCCGCAGGACGTCGATGGGGGCCAGGCCCTTGTCGGTCTTGAAGTGCCAGTAGGTCCAGCCGTTGCAGGCCGGGGCCGACTGCACCATGGCGCCGACCTTGTGGATCGAGCCGGCCATGTCGCCGACCACCAGGCTGCCGTCGGCGCGGACCTTGGCGGCGCGTTCGCCCTTGGGATCGAACAGCATGTCGCCGGGCTGCAGCAGGCCGGCCTCGACGATGTGGCCGAAGGGCACCCGCGGCTCGGCGCGCTTGGAGCCCATGACCTGCAGGTCTTCCGGCGCGATCGGGATCACCTTGGAGATGCGGTCGCGGGCGATCTCGACATATTCGGTTTCGCGCTCGATGCCGACGAACTGGCGGCCCAGGCGCTTGGCGGCCGCGCCGGTGGTGCCGACGCCGAAGAAGGGATCGAGGACCACGTCGCCGGGCTTGGTAGACGACAGGATCACCCGGTGCAGCAGAGCCTCGGGCTTCTGGGTCGGGTGAGCCTTTTCGCCGGCGGCGTTCTTGATCCGCTCGTCGCCCGTGCACAGAGGCAGGGTCCAGTCCGAGCGCATCTGCACGTCGTCATTGGCCATCTTCATGGCGTCGTAGTTGAAGGTGTAGCGCTTGGCCCCGCGGCCCTTGGCGGCCCAGATCATGGTCTCGTGGGCGTTGGTGAACCGGGTGCCCTTGAAGTTCGGCATCGGGTTCGACTTGCGCCAGATCACGTCGTTCAGAATCCAGAAGCCCAGGTCCTGCACCGCCACGCCCACGCGGAAGATGTTGTGATAGCTGCCGATCACCCACAGGGCGCCGTCGTCCTTCAGGACCCGGCGGGCGGCCTTCAGCCAGTCGCGGGTGAAGGCGTCGTAGGCGGCGAAGCTTTCGAACTGGTCCCAGTGGTCATCGACCGCATCGACCTTCGAATTGTCGGGACGCAACAGATCGCCGCCCAACTGCAAGTTGTAAGGAGGGTCGGCGAAGACGAGGTCCACGCTTTTCTCGGGCAGGGCGTTCATCTGCTCGATGCAGTCGCCCTGGATGATCAGTTCCGGCCCGAGCTTCATGACGCCCTAACACTCCCGGTTACGCGAAGAGGCTGGAATCTGACCGCCGCGTGGTTAGCGCCATTATAAAAAACATGGTGAATGCGCTGTTAATCTTGCCAAGTCACAAAACTTGAGTCCCTCATTCACCTGCCGAAAGGCTGGAGGGAACAGATTATGCGCAGCCAAGCCGATGGGGCGGTATGGCGGCCAGAGGGCGACACGTGGACTCGGGCGCTTGCCCGCTGCTCGTCGCTCGAGGCCTTTGTGTTCGCGGCCGCGGGGCTTTTCGCCTTCGCGATCGGGGCTTTCGCCGGCCCGTTCAACTGAACACGAGACCAATGAAAGGCCGCCGGTCGCCGGCGGCCTTTTGCTCATTCTGAGAGGCTAGGCCTCTTCCAGCGCCGCCTTGAACGGCGCCCATCCCAACCTGTGAATGGGCGAAGGCCCGAGGCGACGGATCGCCTCCATGTGGGTCGGCGCGCCGTAACCCTTGTGGCTGGCGAAGCCGTAGCCGGGATGCACGGCGTCCATCTCCACCATCAGCCGGTCCCGCGCCGTCTTGGCCAGGACCGACGCCGCCGCGATCGACGCCGAGACGCCGTCGCCGCCGACCACGGTCTTGATGTCGCAGGGCAGCTTGAAGCGATAGTTGCCGTCCACCAGAGCGAAGACCGGCTGGATGCTCAGGCCCTCCACCGCCCGGCACATGGCCAGGCCTGTAGCGTGCAGGATGTTGAGCTCTGCGATCTCCTCCACGCTGGCGAAGGCCACGTGGAAGGCGACGGCCCTCGCCTTGATCTCGAACTCCAGATGATCGCGCTGTTTGGCGGTCAGCTTCTTGGAGTCGTTCAGGCCGGCGGGGATGTGGTTCGGGTCCAGGATCACCGCCGCGGCGCAGACCGGACCGGCCAGCGGCCCGCGTCCAGCCTCGTCCACCCCGCAGACTGGAGCGGGGCAGGCGGCTTCGAGCAGCATGTCGGGAATCGGCTTCACCCCGCGCTCATAGCCCTGCATTCGGCGTGGCGGAAGCAGTCGGTGAGGTGGTCGTTGACCATCCCGGTCGCCTGCATGAAGGCGTAAACGATCACCGGCCCGCAGAACTTGAAGCCTCGCGCCTTCAGCGCCTTGGCCATGGCCTCGGCCTCCGGGGTCTTCACCGGCACCTGCGACCTGTCGTCCCAGCGGTTCTGGATCGGCGCCCCGCCCACGAAGTCCCACAGGAACTTCGAGAAATCCTCGCCCCGGTCGCGCATGTCCAGGTAGATGCGCGCCCCGTTGATGGCGGCGTCGATCTTGGCGCCCGAGCGGATGATGCCGGCGTCGGCCAGCAGGCGCTCGCGGTCGGCGTCATCGAAGCGGGCGACCTTCTCGGGATCGAAGCCGGCGAAGGCGGCGCGGAAATTCTCGCGCTTCTTCAGGATGGTGATCCACGACAGGCCGGCCTGGAATCCATCCAGCACCAGCTTCTCCCACAGAGCGCGCGGATCGTACTCCGGCACGCCCCAGTCGGTGTCGTGATAGGCCTCGTAGACGGGGTCCCCCGCCATGCCGTGCCAGACGCAGCGGGTGACCATCAGCCGGCCAGGAAGCTGTCGATGGCGGCGTTCAGGACCGCCGGCTGGTCGATCATGATGAAGTGATAGCTGCCATCGACCTGGACCAGCTTGGCCCCCTTCACCGACGAATAGGCTCCCGCGTACCAGGCCGGATAGCTGGCGGTGAACGGCAGGGTGGAGTCCGTGGGATAGACCACGGTGAGCGGCGCGGTGATCTTGGTCAGTTCGGGTGTCAGGTCGGTGGTCAGGATCTCATGCATGGAGCGGGCCTGGACGCCGCGGTCGCTGGTGATCCCCTGTCGGACGATCTCTTCACGAGCGGATTCGGTCTTCACCATGCCGGCGATGGTCCGGCGGGTGCTGGCCTCATGCTCGGCCTGCGGGCCGCTCTCCAGCCCGGCCTTGATGGCGGCGGCGCCGGCGGTCACCTGCTCCGGCGTCGCGGTGGGTCCGAAGAAGGCGACGGCCAGTTTCGGGAACATGTCGATGACCATAAGGCGCCCCACAAGGTCCGGATGCCGGGCGGCCAGCATCAGACCCATGGTCCCGCCCATGGAGTGGCCGATGACGGCGGGCTTCTTCAGGCCCTTGGCGGTGATGTAGGCCGCCAGCTCCTCGGCCACGCCGGCGGCGACCAGGCCATCCTTGTTGCCGGCGGTCGGCGCGCCGGCGAAACCGCCGAGCTGAACGAGGTGCAGCCGATACTTGTCCTGCAGGTGCGCGGCGACGCCGTCCCACACGGTGCGGGACGAGGTCAGGCCGGGGATCAGGATCACGTCGGGGCCGGAGCCCTTCACCTCGACGGTGAAGCGCGGCTCGGCGGCTTGGGCCGTCGTTGCGAAGGCGGCCGCCGAAGCGACGGCGATGAAGGTGCGGCGGTCCATGAATCCCTCCCGATCAGGGTGGGGAAGCTAGCCGCCGGGCCGCCGCCGCGCCAGAGGCGCGGCTGGCGGTTTTCGGCCTCTAGCCCTTCCAGTCGGGCAGGGCGGTGAGTTGGGCCTTGGTCAGCTTGGTACGGACGATGTGGTCGTCGCTGTCGCCGGGCTCCGGCGCGACGGTGACATCGGCCAGGGCGACGACGACCTTCTTGTCTAGGCCCATGCGATCGATCTCGATCACCACGGCGGTGGGCTTGCCGGCGGCGTCCAGCAGGACGTGTTCGACCTCGCCGGCCTTCTTGTTGGCGGAGTCGATGACGTCAGCGTCTTCGACCTGGCCGACGGTGAAGGCGCCCTTGGCGGGCACGTTCTCGTCACGGGCGATGGCGAAAGTCTGGGCGAACGCGGCGCCGCCGATCGCGGCGGCGGTCAGGCCGATAAGCAGGGTTTTCATGGAAACCTCCTTTGAATTGGACGAGGAGCGAACGCCCCGCCCAAACCACAGTTCCGGTTTCGGTGATCAGCCCTGGGCGATCCAGTCGGGACGCTCGACCCGCACGGGGCGGCCGTCCACGGTGAGGTCGGCGTCCTCGATGCGGTCCAGCCGCAACAGGGCCATGGCGCGGCCATCGACGCCCGACAGGACCTCGCCCGCCCGCAGCGTCCCAGCCAGCACCTCCGCCCCATAGGCCGGCGGCGGGCCGTCGAAGGTGATCGGCAGCATACGGTTCTTGATCGTACCCCGGCGCTTCATGCGCGAGGTCGTCTCCTGACCGACGAAGCAGCCCTTCTTGAAGTCGATCCCGGCCAGCAGATCGAAATTGGCCTCGATGGGATAGGTCTTCTCCCCCGCCCAGTCGGCGGGGCCGGGCACGCCCTGAGCCAGGCGGAAGGCGTCGTAGTCCGCCTCGGTCGCGTCCGGTTCGGCGGTGACGCCATACCCCCGGAAACCGAGCCGGGCGTCGCGCGGATCGGCGATCCAGTCCTCACCCGTCGGCGCCCCGCCGAAGGCGGCCAGCACCGGCGCATCGTCGGCGGCGATATCGACCTTGGCCCGCAGGCGATATAGCGTCATGCGCTGGACCATGGCGTCGCGATGCTCGGCGGCGATATCCAGCCAGGCGCCGTCCTCGAAGCCGACCACGAACAGGTCGAACATCAACCGCCCTTGCGGCGTCAGCAGGGCGGCGAAGCGCGCTTCGCCCGGCTGAAGGGTCAGCACGTCCTGGGTCAGCTGTCCCTGCAGGAACGAGCGCCAGTCGGGGCCGGAGAATCTGATCAGGGCGCGGGAGTGTAGGCGGGCGATGCTCATGTGAGCCATGTGGCGCCGTGACGCCTTTAACGCCAGAGGCTCGTGCTATCATTAACCATGGGCCGCGCTAACTTCCCGATTCTCTTCATCACCGCGACGCGGATCGGCGACGCCGTCCTGTCCTCGGGCTTGTTGAAACGGCTGGCGGATGAAGTGCCCAACGCCCGCTTCACCGTGGTCGCCGGCCCCGCGGCCGCGCCGCTGTTCGCCGAGGTCCCCAACCTCGACCGCCTGATCGTCATGGAGAAGGGCAAGGGCAAGGCCCATTGGTTCAAGCTGTGGAGCCAGGTGCGTCATAAGAAGTGGGGCCTGATCGTCGATCTGCGCGGCTCCGCCATCAGCGGCTTCCTGCGCCGCGACCGCCGCGCCGTGCATCGCAAGAACTTCGGCGAGCCCGTCCACAAGGTGGTCCAGGCCGCCCGCGTCCTGACGCTGGAGGACGATCCGCCGTCGCCCTACCTGTTCACCTCGGAACAGACCGAGGCCCGCGCCGAGGCGCTGACCGCGGGCGAGGGGCCGATCCTGGCCATCGGCCCGTCCGCCAACTGGATCGGCAAGGTGTGGCCCGCCGAGCGCTTCGGCCAGACGGCCAAATCCCTGCTCGCTGACGAGCTCAAGGGCGGTCGCCTGATGGTCCTGGGCGGCAAGGAGGACCGGATGATCGCCGACGAGCTGATCGCCGCCTTCCCCAAGGATCAGGTGATCGACCTGGTAGGGCAGGCCGATCTGCTGACCGTCTATGCCTGCCTGAAGCGGGCGCGGCTGTTCGTGGGTAACGATTCGGGCCTGATGCACATGGCGGCGGCGGCCGGTGTCCCGACCATCGGCCTGTTCGGGCCCTCCGACGACCTGCTCTACGCCCCCTGGGGGCCGAAGGCGCGGTCCGTGCGCGGGCCTCGCGAGTTCGAGCAGTTCGTGAAGCTCGACCCTGATCTGAGCCAATCCATTCGCCACATGATCGATCTGCCGGTGGCGAGCGTGCTGGAAACCGCTAAAGAACTCCTCGCGGCGACGGCTGAACAGCCCGAGCCGTCGGCGGCCGAGCCGGTCGTCAAACCCAGGAAGACGCGGACCAGGAAGACGGCCAGCGAGGCCTGATCCTGCTTCGCGTCGGCGAGACGCGGAGACGAGACCATGGCCCAGACCTTCGACCTGATCGTGCGGGGCGGCGAAGTCGCCAATCACGCCGGCCGCGGCCTGGCCGATGTCGGCGTCGTCGGCGGCAAGATCGTCGCCATCGGCGACCTGTCCCAGGCTTCTGCGGGCGAGGTGTTCGACGCTACAGGCCTGACCGTTCTGCCTGGCGTCATCGACACCCAGGTCCACTTCCGCGAGCCGGGCCTGGAGTGGAAGGAGGACCTCGAAAGCGGATCGCGCGGCGCGGTCCTCGGCGGCGTCACCGCCGTGTTCGAGATGCCCAACACCGAGCCCAACACCACCGACCCGGCGACCCTGGCCGACAAGCTGGCGCGGGCCAAGAATCGCATGCACTGCGACCACGCCTTCTATGTCGGCGGCACCCACGAGAACGCGCAGTTCCTGGGCGAGCTGGAGCGCCTGCCCGGCTGCTGCGGGATCAAGGTGTTCATGGGCGCCTCCACCGGCACCCTGCTGGTGCAGGACGACGAGGGGGTGGAGCAGGTGCTGCGCCATGTGAACCGCCGCGCCGCCTTCCACTCGGAGGACGAGTACCGCCTCGCCGATCGCCGCCCCCTGGCCCGCACTGGCGACTGGACCAGCCACCCTGAGGTCCGCGACGAGATCAGCGCCATGCAGTCCACCGAACGGCTGGTGCGCATCGCCCGGGGTTTGGGCAAGCGTATCCACGTGCTGCACGTGACCACGGCGCAGGAGGTCGAGTTCCTGGCCAAGCACAAGGACGTGGCCAGCGTCGAGTTCACACCGCAACACCTGACCCTGACCGCGCCGGAAGCCTATGAGCGGCTGAAGGGCTACGCCCAGATGAACCCGCCGATCCGCAGCGCCGAGCACGTGGCCGGCCTGTGGCGCGGCCTGGCCTCTGGCGTCGCCGACGTCATCGGCTCAGACCACGCCCCGCACACCATCGAGGAGAAGGCCCGGCCCTATCCCGCCTCGCCGTCGGGCATGCCGGGGGTGCAGACCCTGGTGCCGATCATGCTCACCCACGTGGCCGAGGGCCGCCTGAGCCTGGAACGGTTCATCGACCTGACCAGCCACGGCGCCAACCGCATCTTCGGCCTGGCCGACAAGGGTCGCCTAGCCGAGGGCTACGACGCCGACCTGACCATTGTCGATCTGAAGGCCGAGCGCACCATCACCGCCGAGCAGCAGGCGACCCGTTGCGGCTGGACCCCTTTTGACGGCTTCCAGGCCAAGGGCTGGCCCATGGCCACCATCGTCCGCGGCGTGGTCGTCATGCGCGACGGCCAGGTTATCGCCGAAGGCCGCGGCGAACCGGTCCGCTTCCAGGAAACTCTGGCGGGCTGAACCCGTCTCCCCAAGCGGGGCAGGAGAGGTGGAGACTCTGGAGACCGATACTCCGGTGACTCTCGGCTGCTTGCCGGAGACATCGCAGACATTTGCGCCTTCGCCTCGCCGGTTTAAGGACGGCTCGCCGCAAAACGCTCCGCGCCCCCGCCTGGCGCCGGCTATCCCCTCGCTCGATCCGCGCGGTCACAAAGCGATCCGCCGTCGCCCAGGCTCAACTCTCCCCGCCGCCACGCACCGGGCGACAATGGTCTGGCGAGGGACCGCCCGCCCCCGCCTTGCATCACTGAAATCATCCTGATCGACGTCGAAATCACCCGCGTTGCGCAGCCTGGAGCTTAGGAGACAAATCCCCGCGACCCCGGCTCATCCCCAGCCCACCCCAAAAGCAGAAAACCCCGCCGGATCGCTCCGGCGGGGTTCCTACAGTTTCCGATCAGGGACCGGACTTATTTCTTCGTCACGTTCGTGGGCAGCTTGCAGCCGCCGCCGACGCCCTTGGCCTGAACGCAGCTCAGGAGCTCCTTGGGCTGATCCGTGCCTTTAGGGAAGACCAAAACCCAACCGGGCAGGCCGTCCGAGCAAGCGACTTCCAGATAGCCGTCGGTGTCGGTGGTGCCGATGCCGCGGACGTCCGAAACCTGGCAGCTGCCCTTGCCGAACTTGACCAGATGCTGGGTCAGGCCCGGGTAGTACGGCTCCTTCTTCGTGAAGGAGCAGCGGTACCCGGCGAACTCGGCCAGGACGCAGTTGTGGAACTTGGCGGTGTTGGCGCCGAATTCGGCGATGGCGCCGTCCGGACGGTTCGAGCACTGCAGCTCGACCACTTCAACGCCGCTGACCTGCGCCGGCAGCATGCCGTACTTGGCCACGTCGCAGTCGAAGCCGCCCTTTTTGGCCAGGCGGGTGTAGAGGCCGGCCTGCTCGGTCTGGGCCGCGCGGGCGTCGGTCAGGGTGCAGCCGCCGCCGACGAACTCGGCTTGGGCGCAGTCGATGGCGCGGGCCAGCTTGCCGTCGGCGCCTTGCTGGAACATGTAGCCCTTGCCGTCCTGGCAGGAGGCTTCGAAGTAGTTCGAGCCGTCCTTGGTGCTGAGGACGTAGCGCTTGTCCTTGATGGCGCAGTTCTTGTCCGACTGGGCGGCCAGCTGGTCGATGACGGCCAGCTGGGCGGCGCGGTCGGTCAGGGTGCAGGACACGTTGCCGCCCGGCTCGTACAGCAGGCAGCTTTGCATGGCCACGTCCTGGGCCGGGTTCGGCGGGGACGAGGTGCTCATGATGTAGCCGGCGCCGCCCTTACAGGCGATTTCGAAGTAGGCGGCCTTGGCACCCGCGCCGATGGAGCGAGCCTTCTCGATTTCGCAGGGGACGCCAGCCTTGGCCACGAACGGGCGCATGCCCGCCAGGGCGTCGGCGTTGCCGGGCAGCTTGCATTCCAGGCCCGACGGCTTGCCGTCCGGGCGAGGCTGGCCGGTTTCCAGGCAGGTGAAGGCACCCGGCTTGGAACCGTCCGACTTGCCCACCAGGACGTAGCCGCCGCCTTCCGAGCAGTTCACTTCATAATAGCTGGAGTCGACCTTGGTGGCCTTGTCGGTGTTCTTGGCGATGAAACGCGCGTCGGCCAGGGTGCAGGCGAGACCCGCCGCCTGGATGACGGCCGGCGCTTCAGCCATGCCTTGCGCCTTGGTCTTGTCTTCCTTGGGCGCCGCCTGGGCGGCTCCGCCCAGGGTGGCGACGGCCATCGCGGCCAACGCTATCCCGAACAGCTTCATGGGTTTTGATCTCCTGGACATTCCCCGAACCGCTCATAAGCGCGAGCGCCGCGACAGGGTCAAGATGGCTGTGCGGCCTTGGGGTTGGACCTGAGCCTCTAAACGCAGATGATGGCGAAAAACGGGAGATGATGTTGCGGGATGGATTTGAAACCGCCGAGCCGGAGCCGCGCCGCGCACGGCTGAGCTACCCGTTCGAGACCGCGCCCGAATCAGGAAGCGGCGACGCGGTCGAGGTCGCGCCTGGCGTCTTGTGGTTGCGCCAGCCTCTGGGTGGATCCCTGGGTTTCATCAATGTCTGGGCGATCGAGGATGGCGAAGGCTGGGCGATCGTTGATACGGGGATGGCCACGCCTCAGACCAAGGACGGCTGGCGGGCGGCGTTCGCCGGAGCCCTGGGCGGACGGCCGGTGACCCGCGTGATCGTCACCCACCTGCACCCCGACCACATCGGCTTGGCCGGCTGGATGACCCGTAAGTTCGACTGCCGCCTTTGGATGACGCGGCTGGAATATTTCCAGTGCCGCATGCTGGTCGCCGACACCGGCCGCGAAGCGCCGATTGATGGTGTGCGCTTCTACGAAGCCGCCGGCTGGGATGAAGCGGCCATCGAGCACTATCAGGTGAAGTTCGGCGGCTTCGGTCGGGCGGTCCATGCGCTGCCCGACAGCTATCGCCGCATGGTCGACGGCGAGACCTTCGACATCGGCGGACGCTCATGGACGGTGGTGGTCGGCTCGGGCCATTCACCGGAGCACGCCTGCCTGTGGCAGCCGGACTTGAAGCTGCTCATCAGCGGCGATCAGGTCCTGCCCAGAATCTCGTCTAATGTCTCGGTCTTCCCGACGGAGCCGCTGGCTGATCCCATGCACGATTGGCTGACATCGCTGGCGCGCGTGAAGGCTGTCGTGCCCGAGGACGTGCTGGTTCTGCCGGCGCATAACGACCCCTTCCACGGCCTGCATTCGCGCATCGACCACCTGATCGCGGGGCATGAACGGGCGCTCGCCCGGTTGGAGAAGAACCTGCGCGAGGCGCCGAGGCGGGCGGTGGATGTGTTCTCCCTGCTGTTCGCGCGGTTGATCGGCCCGGACCTGCTGGGCATGGCGACGGGCGAGGCCATCGCCCATCTCAACTGCCTCGTCCATCGGGGCGTGGTGAGGGCCCGCCCGGACGATCAGGGCGTACTCTGGTATCGGGCTATCTGAGCGCCTCCACAAGACGCTTGATATTTCGTACGCGAATTATAATCTGGATCCGAGATGACGAAGACGATCGACCGTCGCTGGTACTTCCTGCTTTCCGCCGGGCAACGCCGTGTGCAGCGTTGGGTGGAAGGACGGATGGCCGCCAGCAAGGACGGCCTGACCGGCGCCCAGGCGGGACTGCTGTTCTTTCTGGGCGGCCGTGACGGCGCCCTGATCGGCGAGGCGGCGGAGGCCCTGGACGTGGCCCCCTCGGCCATGACCGGCCTGGTGGACCGCTCCGAGCGGGCGGGCCTGGTCGAGCGTCGGCCGGACACCGAAGACGGCCGGTCGCTGCGTCTTCATCTCACCGACAAGGGTCGGGACGCGCGGGCGACCGCCAAGGCCGGCCTGACCGAGATCAACGAGAAGCTCACGGAAGGCTTCTCGGACGAGGAAATGCAGATTGTCAGCCGCTGGCTGACCAGCCTGTCGGAGAAGTTCCGACGGTCTGAATAGACAGGACGACCGAAGATGACCGAACCCGTTCGCGTGGCTGTGGAAGAAGGCGTGATGCGCCTGACCTTCGCCCGGCCGGACAAGAAGAACGCGATCACCAACGCCATGTACGGCGTGCTGGCCGACGCTCTGGAGCGGGCGGAGGCGGACAACGACATCCGCGCCGTGCTGATCCATGGCGAGGGCGGGGTCTTCACCTCCGGCAACGACCTGATGGACTTCGCCGCACAGGCGACCGGCGCCTTTACCGGCGAGCGGCATGTGATGCGCTTCCTCTCCGCCCTAGCCTGGGCGAATAAGCCGCTGGTGGCGGCGGTCGAGGGGCTGGCGGTTGGTGTCGGCACGACCATGCTGTTGCATTGCGACCTGGTCTTCGTGGCCAAGGACGCCAAGCTGACGACGCCCTTCGTAAACCTGGCCCTGGTTCCCGAGGCGGCGTCCAGCTTGCTGCTGCCCCAGCGCATCGGCCACGCCCGCGCCTTCGCCATGTTCGCCCTGGGCGAGGCGCTGGACGGCGAACAGGCCGAGGCCCTCGGCGTCGCCAACGCCGCCGTGCCTGCCGGCGAAGTTCTGGCCCGCGCCGAGGACGCGGCCCGCAAACTGGCCCAGCGCCCGCTCGGCGCCGTGGTCGCCACCAAGAAGCTGATGCGAGAGTCGGCCCTGATCCAGGAGGTCATGGACGTCGAGGGCAAGATCTTCGGCGAGCGCCTGCTGACCGCCGAGGCTCGCGAAGCCTTCTCCGCCTTTGTGGAGCGCCGGGCGCCCGACTTCAGCAAGGTGGCCTGATCCGACCCGCGTGGTAGCGTTTCCTCAAAACAGGGAAACGCCGCCATGTCCGACCGTATCACCTCGCCTTTCGGCCGCTCGTCCACCGCCCGCGAAGTGGTCGCCGGCCACGACCTGACCGGGCGAACCGCCATAGTCACCGGCGGCGCCACAGGCATCGGGATCGAGACCGCCCGCGCCTTGGCCGAGGCGGGCGCCGACGTGGTCATCGCCGTGCGCAAGCCGGACCTGGCCGAGGCGGCGGTGGCCGACATCGCCAAGACCGCCAAGGGCAAGGTGGAATGGTCGATGCTCGACCTCGCCAGGCAGGCCTCCATCCGCGCCTTCGCCGGGCGGTGGGGCGACCGCCCCCTCGACCTGGTGATAAACAACGCCGGCGTCATGGCTTGTCCTCTGGACCGCACCGAGGACGGGCTGGAGATGCAGATCGGCACAAACCACTTCGGCCACTACCTGCTGACGGTGCTGCTGGCGCCGGCGCTGGAGGCGGCGTCGCGGCCCGGCCGAACCTCGCGGGTGGTCTCGCTCTCGTCCATCGGCCACCGCCGCTCTGGCGTGAACTTCGACGATCCGCAGTATCGCCAGCGCCCCTACGACAAGTGGGAAAGCTACGGTCAAGCCAAGACGGCCAATTCCCTGTTCGCCGTCGGCTTCGATCAGCGGTTCAAGGATCGCGGCGTGCGGGCCAACGCCGTCATGCCCGGCGGCATCCTGACGCCGCTTCAGCGCCACCTGCCGATCGAGGAGCAGCAGGCTCTCGGCTGGCTGGATGAAGACGGCAAGCCGCGCGAAGGCTTCAAGACGCCGGAGCAGGGGGCCTCGACCTCCGCCTGGGCGGCGGTGGGGCCGGAGCTGGAGGGCGTCGGCGGGCTCTATCTGGAAGATTGCGCTCAGGCCGTTGCCTGGTCCAAGGACAAGCCGTGGGTCGGCGTCATGCCCCATGCCCTCGATCCCGGGGCGGCCGACCGTCTATGGGCGCTGTCCCAAGAGACCACAGGCGCATGACCGTCGCACTAAGGCGCGCTGGTCCGGACGATCTCGATCTGGTGTTCGGCTTCGTCCACGATCTGGCCAAGCATCAGGGCGATCTGGACTACATGCACGCCACCCGCGCCGACCTGGCGGCGGCCCTCTTCGCGCCGGAACCACACGTCTTCTGCGACATCGCTGAGCGCGACGGGGAGGCGCTGGGCGGGGCGGTGTGGTTCTACACCTTCTCCACCTGGACCGGCCGGCGAGGCATCTATCTGGAGGACCTGTTCGTGCGGCCGCAGGCTCGGGGGCTGGGCGTCGGCCGCATTCTCCTAGCAAGCTTGGCCCGGCGTGCGGTCGAGGAAGGCTGCGCCCGCGTCGAATGGGCGGTGTCCAACCACAACCTCGACGGTGCGGCCTTCTACGCCAAGCAGGGCGCGGTAGGGCAGGACAGCTACCGCATCTGGCGTCTGGACGGCGAGGCGATGCTTGACCTAGCCAAGATCTAGGTCAGTCGATCCGCCTTGCGCAGGACCGGGAACAGCTTGGCCCAGATGGCTGTCACCGCCAGGGCGCCGGCGCCGCCGACGACCGCCGCGGCGACCGGGCCGATGAAGCGGGCCACGAGGCCGCTCTCGAACTCGCCCAGCTCGTTGGAGGCGCTGATGAACACGCCGGAGACGGCGGCCACCCGGCCGCGCATGGCGTCCGGGGTGACGATCTGCACCAGGGTCTGGCGGATGAAGACCGAGACCATGTCCGCCGCGCCCAGCACTACCAGCGCCGCCACCGACAGCCACAGATACTTCGACAGGCCAAAGACGATGGTCGCTGCGCCGAAGACGGCCACGCCGATGAACATCGCGGCTCCCGCGTGCCGGCGGATCGGCGTGGCGGCGAGGTAGATCCCCACGATGGTGGCTCCGATGGCGGGGGCGGCGCGCAGGATGCCGAAGCCTTCCGGACCCACATGCAGCACGTCGCGGGCGAAGACCGGCAACAGGGCCGTGGCCCCGCCCAGCAGCACCGCGAACAGGTCCAGCGAGATGGAGCCGAAGACGATCTTGTTGCTCCACACATAGGCCAGACCTTCCTTGATCAGGGCGATGCGGGAGCCGAGCTGGGTTTGGGGCTTGGTGTTGGTGCGGATCAGCGACAGCAGCAGGGCGGCGGTCAGGTAAAGTCCCACCGAGCTGCCGAACGCCAGGGCCGGCGAGACGGCGCACAGAAGCCCCCCCAGGGCCGGACCGATGATCGAGGCTGACTGCCAGGCCAGGGAGTTCCAGGCGATGGCGCGGGGCAGAAGTTCACGTGGCACCAGCATGGGGGCCATGGCGCTGTTGGCGGGCGACAGAAAGGCGCGTGAGGCGCCGAACAGGACGGAGGCGGCGAAGATCGGCCAAAGGCCGGTGTGGCCGCTGAAGGCCAGCCACGCCAGGGTCCCGGCCGTGCAGCTATCCACCAGGATCGAGATCACCACCGTGCGACGGCGGTCGTAACGGTCGGCCGCTTCGCCCGCGATCAGGGTGAGGCAGAACAGCGGCAGGAACTGCGCCAGGCCGATCATCCCGACCCAAAAGGCGCCTTCCGCCACCGTGTGCCCCGTCTGGCGCGCCAGGGCGTAGACCTGCCAGCCCAAGGACACGGCCTGGATCTGGACGCCCAGGATGGCGATGAATCGCGCGGCCCAGAACTTGGGGAAATCCGGCTGCCGAAGCAGGGCCTTGAGTGAGGCGGCGGCGGGCGCGTCGGCGCTGGAGGAGGGCTCGGTCATGGGCGGCGGCACCATGCGCCGCGGTCCCGGCCATGGCAACGCTGTTGACCGGGGGCGTCATCGGCCTTATGCGCGCCGGTCATCTTTGACGGTTATGTGGGGCAGGCATGCGACGCCAGCGACGAACCCCGCGCTCGACGCGCTCGTAACGCCTCCCGGCGATGTGACCGGGAGCCAACCCTCCCGTCTTTCGTTCGCCCAAGGCCGATGACCGTCAATACCGCTTCCCTCGACGCCGCTTACGAAATCTCCCTGGAGACCCCGGCCGACGCCGCTCCCATCGAGATGCTGCTGGACCGCGCCTTCGGGCCGGGGCGTTTCGTCAAGACGTCCGAGCGTCTGCGCGAAGGCAATCGCCCCTTGACCGACCTTTGTCTGGCGGCCCGCTCGAACGGAGAGGTCGTGGGCTCGGTCCGTCTTTGGCCCGTGCGGATCGGCGGGGCGCCCTGCGCCTTCCTCGGCCCGCTGGCTGTCGATCCGTCGCGGCAGGGCGAAGGCCTGGGCCAGGCCCTGGTCGCCGCGGCTTGCGAAGCGGCGGCGCGCGCGGGCTGGCCGGCGGTGCTGCTGGTCGGCCATCCGCCCTTTTTCGCCAAGCTTGGCTTCGTCCAGGCTCCCGCCGGCATCCGCCTGCCCGGTCCTGTGGAGGCCCGCCGCCTGCTTGTGCGGTCGCTGCGCGATGGCGGGGCGGATGGGCTGTCTGGAGAGGTCGTGGCCGATCCGGCGTCGGCGCCGCTTTCCTGATCGCCTGAACGGGCCTAACTGAGGGTCCGATGACCCAAGCACAGAAAACCGGACTGGACGGCGTGGCCGAGGCGGCGAAATCGGCCGGCGCTCGAGGCCTGCCGCCGGTGCATCTGTGGCATCCGGAGCATTGCGGCGACATCGACATCCGCATCCGCAAGGACGGGGTCTGGTTCCACGAAGGCACGCCCATCGGCCGGGAGGCCCTCGTGCGCCTTTTCTCCACCGTCCTGCGCAAGGACCCCGATGGCTTCCATCTGGTCACGCCAGTGGAGAAGATGCGGATCCAGGTGGAGGACGCGCCGTTCATCGCCGTGCGCGTGGACCGCGTCGGCGAGGCGTTGCGCTTCTTGACCAATGTCGGGGACGAGGTCGAGGCGGGACCGGAGAATGAAATTCGCGTCGAGATGGACGAGGCCACGGGCGAGCCGCGGCCCTACCTGCACGTCCGCCGGGGCCTTGAGGCCCTGATCGCCCGGCCGGTCTTTTACGAACTGGTCGAGATGGCGGTCGAGCGGGACACTCACGATGGGCGCCGCTTCTGCGTGGCTTCAAACGGCGTCTGGTTTGCGGTCGGGCCGGCGGGAGCGACCGGTTCGTGAGCGCGCCGTTCCGAGCAGCCGAGCAGCGAGCCTTCATCACCAGCCGGCTCGACACGCTGCGTAGTTTCGATCCCGACTGCGGGGGCGGCTTCCGCTCCGACTTCGACCTCAATCCCGACATGACGGTGCTTGAGCCGGTGAAGCTGCGCGAGGCGGCGGTGCTGGTCCCGCTGGTCGAGAGGCCGGATGGGCTGACGGTGATCCTGACCCGCCGGGCCGACACCCTGCGCAACCACGCTGGTCAGATCGGATTTCCCGGCGGCCGGATCGATCCGGGAGAGACGCCGTGGGACGCCGCTCTGCGCGAGGCCGACGAGGAAATCGCCCTCAACCCTGCCTTCGTCCAGTTGGCGGGGCTATCGACAGCCTATCGCACCGGGACCGGCTATCACGTCGTCCCCGTGGTAGGCTTCGTCCAGCCCGGCTTCACCCTGACCGCCAGCGCGGCGGAGGTGGCGGACGTATTCGAGGTCCCCTTCGACTTTTTGATGAACCCCGCCAATCACCACCAGCAGTCCTATGACATGCCCGATGGAACCAAGCGCTGGTTCTACGCCATGCCCTGGGGCGACCGGTATATCTGGGGCGCCACGGCGGGGATGCTGCGTGCTCTGTGGGACCGCCTTTACGGCGAGGATTGAGCTTCCGCCGGGGCAGGGTGCTAGGCTGCCGCAAAAGTGAGGGAGCGTAGCGTGACCGACAGCATCGGCGTGCGGCCTTGGATGAGCGATCCGGCCACCCAGGCGGTGATGAACGCCCTGGAGGCGGTGGGCGGCGCGGGCTGCGCGCGGTACGTGGGCGGCTGCGTGCGCAATACGCTGCTGAACCGGCCGGTGGACGACATCGACATCGCGACCAGTCTGCTGCCTGACGAGACGATCAAGGCCATCGAGGCGGCCGGCCTGCGCGCCATCCCTACGGGGATCGAACACGGCACGGTCACGGCCATCAGCAACAGCCGTCCGTTCGAAATCACCACACTGCGTCATGACGTGGAGACCGACGGCCGCCACGCCGTAGTCGCCTTCACGGACGATTGGGCGCAGGACGCGGCGCGGCGGGACTTCCGTCTGAACGCCCTCTACGCCGATGCTGCGGGCGCGATCTTCGACCCGACGGGCGAGGGGGTAGCCGACGCCAAGGCGGGCCGGATCGTCTTCGTGGGCGACCCTGCCACCCGGATCGAGGAGGACTACCTGCGTATCCTGCGCTTCTTCCGCTTCTTCGCCTGGTATGGACGGGGCGAGGCGGATGCGGCGGCGCTGGCCGCGTGCGGCGCGGCGAAGGACATGCTGGCGCGCTGTTCGGCGGAGCGCATCGCCAAGGAACTGCTGAAGCTCCTGGCCGCCGACGATCCGCGCCCGGCCGTGCGCCTGATGGCCGCCAGCGGGGTGCTCAGCGTCATCCTGCCGGAGGCCGGCGACCTGTCCCGGTTCGAGGGGCTTGTCGAGGTGGAGACCGAACAGCTCTTCACCTGCGATCCTGATCTGCGGTTGGCCGCCCTGGTCGCGAGTGACGAGACCGCGCTCGGCGCGATGGCCGATCGCCTGCGTCTGTCCAACGCCCAGAAGGGCCGACTTCAGGCAGTGGCCGGAGACGAGCCGCGCATCGTCAGCTGGATGAGCCCGCGCGAAGCCCGCCGGGCGGTCTACGCCCTGGGCCAAAACGCCTTCGCCGACCGTATCAAGCTGGCCTGGGCGGCTGCTGATCGTTCGGCCGTGACCCCGCAATGGCGCGGCCTGCTGGCCCTGGCCGAGACCTGGACCCCGCCGCCGTTTCCGATCAGCGGCGACGAAATTCTTTCCGCAGGGGTGCCCAAGGGGCCGCTGGTGGGACAGGTCCGTCGCGAAGTGGAGACCTGGTGGGTCGACCAGGATTTCCTGGAGGACAAGTTCTCCGCCATCGAGCGACTGAAGGCGGTGGCGCAGGGTCTCGCCTACTAATAGGCAACTTCATTGGGACCTGCGCCGTTGTGCGGCGTGGAGGCAGGTCCCATGCGCGCACATACCATCCTCACCTTGGCGGGCGTCGTCGCCCTCACCGGAGCTGTCGCTCTGTCCACGGGCCAGGCGGCCGCGCCCAAACCGGCGGCCGCGCCGCAAGGGCTGAAGCCGGTCAGCGCCTTCGCCTCGATCCCTGACGCCGCCGCCCGATCCCAGGCCTTGTTCGTCGAGGCGGGCAAGGTGATCCAGCACCCGCGCTGTCTCAACTGCCACCCCGCCGATCGCACGCCCACGCAGGGCATGATGATGAAGGCGCACAATCCGCCCATGAGGGCCGGAGAGGCGGGCCACGGCGTCCCAGGCCTGCCGTGTCTGTCCTGTCACCATGAAAAGAACGTCCCCGCCATGGGCGAGAAAATCCGCAGCGTCCCCGGTGATCCGAAGTGGGCCCTCGCCCCGCAAGAGATGGCTTGGCAAGGCCGTTCGCTCGGTCAGATCTGCGCCCAGATCAAGGACCCAGCCCGCAACGGCGGCAAGACCTTGGCCGAGCTGCATCGTCACATGGCCGAAGATCACTTGGTCGGCTGGGGCTGGAACCCCGGCGCCGGCCGTGAACCGGCGCCCGGTGATCAGAAGCGCTTCGGCGAACTGATCAAGGCCTGGATCGATACGGGCGCCGCCTGTCCCGCCTGAAGCGTGGATAACAGCGTCGTTACAACCGGAAATTGGATTCAAGGTTAAGCTTCCCTCGTCCTTTGGGAGGGGCGGGCGTGTTGAACGATAACCTACAGCTTCTGATCACCGCGATCCTGGCGACCGCAGGGCTGGGAACCGCCGCCATGGGTCTTGTGGAGGCGATCAAGGCTGTTCCGGGCTGCTGGCTTTCGCGGATTGGCTTCAAGCGGATACTCGCGGTGACGCGCCAGTTTGACGGGACGTTGACTGCGGCTGTGGGCCCCGATTGGGAGTCCATGCTCGCCGCGCATTGGGTCAACGGCCGGCCGCGTCAGGAGCAGAAGGCGATCATCCGCGCCCTCCTGCGCCTTGGCCTCGTGGACGGAGCGATCGATCAACTCGCCAAGGCCGGCAATGTCCGGGAGGCCAGTCTCAAGGCGGTGGCCGGCAAGCTGCAGGCCGGCGGCGACCTGACGGACGGCGAACTTACTCTGCTGGGCCGGGTCGAAGCGGTGGTGGAGGCCAAGCTCGACGCCGCCTTCGACATCGCCGAGCAGCACTATCGCAACGCCGCCCGGCTGTGGGCCGCGTTCTTCTCCATTGTCTTGGCGCTGGTGGCTTGGGCCTTGCTCCAGCAATCGTTCACCTGGTCAGAGGCCATGGGGCGCGACCTACTGGTCGCCCTGGCCGCCGGTGCGGCGGCGGTGCCCATGGCTCCGGTCGCCAAGGACCTGATCGCGGCTTTGTCGGCCTCCGCCAAGGCGGTTAAGGCGGCCAAGGCCCTGTGAAATGACCCTCTATCTAAACCTGCGAGAGAGCCAGCCGCAGATGATGAGTGGGGACGGCGGACCAAGCGCTCGCCTGATCGCGGACGAACTGGTCGATGGCCTGATCCAGGGGCGAACCGTGGTGTTCGGCGTTCACGGCTTCAACGTCCGCTACAAGTCCGGCCTGCGCTCCCTGGCGCGTCTGGACCAGGAGCTGAAGCTTCCGCAAAGCCACATCTTCGTCGGCGTCCTGTGGCCCGGAGATTTCTGGGTTCCGGTCATCAACTATCCCGTCGAGTGGGAAGACGCGGTGAAGGGCGGTCAGTCCCTGGCCAGATACGCCCGAGCTCGCATGGGGTCGGCGCCCCGCTTCGACTTCGTTTCCCACAGCCTGGGCGGACGCCTGGCGCTGGAGGGGGCGGCGCAGTTGCCGGATGATCGGGTAGGGCGCGTCTGCCTGATGGCGTCGGCCACGGACAACGACTGCCTGGAGCGGCCGTATGACGTCAGTCTTCGCAAGGCGGAACAGCTGACGGGCCTCGCATCGCGCAAGGACAAGGTGCTGGCCGTGGCCTATCCGCTTGGCGATTTCGCGGGAGACCTGGTGTTTCGGGACAAGGACAGCCCGTTCCGCGGCGCGCTGGGGCGATATGGTCCACGCAACAATGCGCCCCTATGGCTTCGCATCGATAATGGCGAGGGCTTCACTCACAGCGACTACTTCCCGCCAGGCGACACCGGCCCGCTGAAGAAGACCCAGGGCAAGGCGATCCGTTACGCCCGCGACTTTCTACTGAACGACCAGCCGAACTGGGCCTAGGGCCACTTCACCAGGGGCGGCATGGAGCTGAGGATCGAGTCCACGTTGCCGCCGGTCTTCAGGCCGAAGGTCGTGCCGCGATCGTAGAGCAGGTTGAACTCGACGTAGCGGCCCCGGCGGATCAGCTGCTCCTCACGGTCGGCGTCGGTCCAGGGCTCGTCCATCCGGTGGCGGACGATCTTCGGATAGATATCCAGGAACGCCTCGCCCACGTCGCGCGTGAAGGCGAAGTCCTTGTCCCAGTCGCCGCTGTCGTGGTGGTCGTAGAAGATCCCGCCCACGCCGCGCGGCTCGTTCCGGTGCGGCAAGAAGAAGTACTCGTCGCACCACGCCTTGTACTTGGCGTGCCACGCAGGATCATGGGCGTCGCAGGCGCGCTGCAGGGCGGCGTGGAAGGCGACCGCGTCGTCGGCCTCCTGGCTGCGCTGGGTCTCCAGCAGCGGCGTCAGGTCCGCCCCGCCGCCGAACCAGTGCTTTGTCGTGGCGATGAAGCGGGTGTTCATGTGGACCGCCGGCACGCGCGGGTTGGTCATGTGCGCGATCAGGCTGACCCCCGTGGCGAAGAAGCGCGGGTCTTCCGCCGCGCCAGGCACGGTCTTGGCCATTTCGGGCGTGAAGGCGCCGAAGACGACGGAGGTGTGCACGCCCACCTTCTCGAAAAGCCGGCCGTGCATCATGGACATGACGCCGCCGCCGCCGGCTTCGCGCACCCAGGGCTTGCGCTCGAACCGGCCGGCCTCGCCCGGATAGAGTTCCGCCGGCGCTTCCTCCTCCAGACGCTCGAACTCGGCGCAGATGCGGTCGCGCAAGGTTTCAAACCATTGCTGGGCCTGAGCCTTGCGGGTGTCGAGAAGCTGGGTGTCGGTCAAGGGAAGCCGCCGGATGGTCTCAAGGTCATGAAGCCGAATTAAGCTGCATCGGCAGCCGCCGCGCTTAAAAGCAGTCCGACCTTGGAAAGCGCAACATGAAATCGATCCTTTTCACCGTCACGGCAGGGGTGATGAGCCTCTGCGGCGTGATCTGCCTCGGAGCCCTGCCGGTCGCGTGACGCGACGGCTTGAGGCTTGACCTGAAGGCGCCGAAGGCTTTTTCTCGCCCGCGCTCTGTAAGGAAGTGTTTCCAAGGCGGCGGTTCTCCCTATTCCATCGAACAGCGGCGTTTGGCGTCGTTGACCTTGGCGGTAGGGGTTCCTAGGTCGCCATGTTGTTTCGTCCCCCGTTTGTTGATTCATGCCTTCGCCCAAAATCCTGCTTGTCGAGGACGACCCCGCGCTGCGGACGATCACCAGTCGGGTGCTCCAGCAGAACGGCTACCGCGTTCTGCCCGTCGGTTCGGGCGGGGAGATGTGGACCGCGCTGAAGGACGGCCCGGCGGACCTGATCCTGCTCGACATCATGCTGCCCGGCGGCAACGGCATCGATCTGTGTCGGCAGCTTCGCCAGGAACACGACATTCCGATCATCTTCATCAGCGCCCGAGGCACGGAGACGGACCGGGTCGTCGGGCTCGAGGTCGGGGCCGACGATTATCTGGTCAAGCCGTTCAGCACGCGCGAACTGGTCGCCCGCATCCGGGCCGTCCTTCGTCGCGGCCACCCGGTCGAGCGCAAGACCGGGGGCGAGGAGCGCCTGCAGTTCGACGGCTGGACGGTCAGCATCTCGCGCCGCGAGCTGTTCTCGCCCACAGGCGCCTACGTCAGCCTGACCGGCGCTGAGTTCGACCTGCTGGCCAGCTTCCTTGAGAACCCGCAGCGGATCATCGCCCGCGAGCGCCTGATCGAGCTGTCGCGCACCCGCCTTGGCGACACCTCCGATCGCAGCGTGGACGTTCTGGTCAGCCGCCTGCGCCGCAAACTCTCTGTCGAGGGGAGCACCGCGCCGATCATCACGATCCGAGGCGTCGGCTACATGTTCAACACCGAAGTCACTCAGGGGTGACCTGGTTCGACCACGCCAAGTTCGGTCTGGCGGCGAGGATCTTCGCGATTCTGCTGCTCGCCCTTGGGGTCGAGTTTTGCATGAGCACGCTGGTCTATGAACGGGCCAGCAATGTCACCACCCGCGCCGAGCATGCCCACAGGGTCGGTGAACATCTTGTGGTGGCTCATCGACTGATGTCGGATCAGCCCCTGGCGGGACGCGCCCTGCTGTCCAAGGAGCTGTCTAGCAGCCGGTTCCAGATCCGATGGCTCCCGTCCAAGATCGAGCCGCCTCGCCCCCATACGGCGGCCCTGCCCCGCATCGACGAGCAGATCATCCAGTGGGAGCCGGAGCTGGCCCAGGCCTCCCTAAGAACGCACATCAAGCCGGGCAATCATGGCTGGGTGCAGGGCGACCTGCGGCTGGAGGACGGCAGCTGGATGGAGTTCAAGGCGGCGGGCGTCATCACCAGCAACCGCCTGTCCGTGGCGCGGATGACGTCGGCCCTGGCGCCGGCCCTGATCCTGGCGCTGCTGGCTGGATTCATGCTGCACAAGACCCTGCGGCCGATGCGCAGCCTGGCCATGGCGGCCGAGCAGATCGGCCACGGCGGCCGTCCTGTCCTTCGCGAGGAGGGGCCCGGCGAGGTGCGGCGCGTGGTGCGCGCCTTCAATGACATGCAGCTACGCATCGACCGGCTGATCTCTGACCGCACCCAGGCCTTGGTGGGCGTCAGCCACGACCTGCGCACGCCTCTGGCGCGTCTGGCGCTTCGCCTCGACGCCATCAGCGACAAGAAGGTCCGCCGCGAGGTGGAGCGCGACGTCCAGGAGATGAGCTCCATGGTCAGTTCGCTGCTGGCCTTCCTGAGCGGGGCGGAGGATCCGGAGCCGCAGATCCGCACGGACGTGGCGGTGCTTGCCGCCAGCGCTATCGACGATCTTCAGGATCGCGGCGTGAAGGCGACCTACAGCGGTGAGAAACACGCGGACGCTATGGTTCGTCCGATCGCCCTGACGCGGGCTTTGACCAATTTGATCGACAATGCGCTCCACTACGGCGTCGGGCCGATCCAGGTGAGGGTCAGCCGGGAAGACGGACATATCGTCATCGCCGTCGAGGATCGCGGTCCGGGCATACCGCCCGAAGACCTGCAGCGGGTGCGTCAGCCGTTCGGTCGGCTGGATCCCGCCCGCCCGCGGGACACTCAAGGCTTTGGTCTTGGCCTGGCGATCGTTGATCAGATCCTGGACCGCGAGAATGGCGTGCTGCGCCTGATCAATCGCCCTGAAGGCGGGCTTAGCGCCCAAATTCACATTCCGGACGCACTGCAGCAATAATTCCTTACAAGCGCGCCGCTCTGCAGCAAAATACGGCCGCTACCTTTGCTCTGTTGGGATTTTCCTAAGGAGCAATCGGCGTGAATGACCTCATTGGCAGGGTCCTGGATTTCAAGGACCGCGTTTTCTCCGCTCAGAGCGATCTCTACGCCCGTCTCGCCACTGATGGGCAGAGCCCCAAGGCGCTGATGATCTCGTGCGCGGACTCCCGCGTCGTTCCCGAGCACATCATGCAGGCCCAGCCGGGCGATCTTTTCGTCTGCCGCAATGCCGGCAACATCGTTCCCCCGTTCGCCACCATGAACGGCGGCGTCTCCTCCACCGTCGAGTACGCCGTGGTGGTGCTGGGCGTCCGCGACATCATCGTCTGCGGCCACTCCGACTGCGGCGCCATGAAGGCGCTGGGCAAGGAAGACGTTCTGAAGCACGTCCCGAACGTGGCCGCTTGGCTGCGTCACTCGCAAGCCGCCCATAAGGTCGCCTGCGATTGCTATCCGACTCTGCAGGGGCCGGAGTTCGAGCGCGCGGTCGCCATGGAGAACGTGGTCGCCCAGATCGCTCACCTGCGCACCCATCCGTCGGTCGCAACCGCCATCGCCCAAGGCAAACTGGCGCTGCACGGCTGGTTCTTCGACATCCACGCCGGCTCGGTCCAGGCGCTGAATGGCGAGACTGGTCGCTTCCAGCTGGTCCGCGAAGGCGAGCCGATGCCGGTGGCCCTGGCTCCGGCCGTCCGTCGCGCGGCCGCGCTTGATAACGAACTGATGGTCGCCGCCCAATGACAACCGCCGCGGCGACCCCATCGACCGCAGCCGGGTCGCGCACGATCGTGCGCGACTTCACGGCTTCGATCGTCGTCTTCCTCGTGGCCATGCCGTTGTGCATGGGCATCGCGATCGCCTCGGGCGCTCCGCCGGAGAAAGGCCTCATCACGGGCATCATCGGCGGCATCGTCGTCGGCGCCCTGGCGGGTTCGCCGCTGCAGGTCAGCGGCCCGGCCGCCGGCCTGGCGGTCATCGTCTTCGAACTCATCCGCGACCACGGCCTCACGGCCTTGGGGCCGGTGCTGATCATGGCCGGCGCCATCCAGGTTCTGGCGGGTGTCCTGCGCCTTGGCGGCTGGTTCCGCGCAATCTCGCCCGCGGTGGTGCACGGCATGCTCGCCGGCATCGGCGTGCTGATCGTCGCCGGCCAGTTCCACGTGCTCTTTGACGCCAAGCCGTTGGCCAACGGCGTCGAGAACCTCGTGGCCGCGCCTGGCCGCGTCCTGGGCCTCGGCGCCGGCGGCGCTGCGGTTCAACAGGCCGCTCTGGTCGGCGTGTTCTCCATTCTGGCCATGCTGGGCTGGGAGAAGTTCCGCCCCAAGGCGCTGCGGCTGGTTCCAGGCGCTCTTATCGCTGTTCTCGCCGGTACGTTCCTGGCGGCTGGTCTTTCGCTCGGCGTGACCCGGGTCGAAGTGCCGGCCTCGATCGTCGCCGCGGTTGTTCCGCCCGGCGGCGACGCCCTGGCGATGTTCATGAACCCGACGATCATCACCCTGGCCATCGCAATCGCCTTCATCGCCAGCGCCGAAACGCTGCTGTCGGCGGCTGCGGTCGACCGGATGCATGACGGCGTGCGCACCAAGTACGACAAGGAACTGCGGGCTCAGGGCATCGGCAACATGCTCTGCGGTTTCGCCGGCGCCCTGCCGATGACCGGTGTGATCGTGCGCAGCTCGGCCAACGTCCAGGCCGGCGCCATGACCCGCCTATCCACCATCTTGCATGGCGTGTGGATCCTGGGCCTGGTCGCCCTGGCTCCTTGGCTGCTGCGTCAGATCCCCATGGCGGCCCTGGCGGCCATCCTGGTGGTCACCGGCTTCCGCCTGATCAGCCTCAAGCACGTGCGTCACCTGCTTCACCAGTACGGCCCGATGCCGGCCGCGATCTGGGCGGGCACCTTGATCATGGTGGTGGCCACCGACCTGCTGACCGGCGTGCTCGTCGGTCTGGCCCTGTCGCTGGTCGAGCTGGTCCCTCACATCCGACGCGCCAAGCTCAATATCGAGCAGAGCGCGGACGAGGAGAACAGCTCCCTGGCGCTGAACGGCACGGCCACCTTCGTGTCCCTGCCCAAGCTGTCGGCGGCGCTGGAATCCACGCCCGCCCGCGGCACGGTGCGGATCAACCTCGAGCGGCTGGCTCACATCGACCACACCTGCGCCGAGATGCTGAACGACTGGCTTCAGCGCAATCGCGCCGCCGGCGTCAACGTCGAGCTGACCGGCGCGAACGAAAAGTTGCGGCGATTGGTCCCGGCGTAAGCCGACCCCGCAGCCGTTGGCGGCGACATGCATCCCCGGGCGTGTCGCCGCGATCCTCCCGCGCGCTGGCGTTCTTCATGAACGTCGAGGGCGGCCCTGACCTGCTCCAGGCCAGGGTGGGTGACTGTCCCCTCACGGTCATCCTAGACGTCGGCAAGTCCCAGCTCGGCGTCGATCCGATCTTCGTGGTCCTCCAGGGGGCCGCGCGCGCGGGAGGGACTGCTTTTTGAGAGGGACGACCTTCGAAGCCTGACCGCTCCCTTGGAGCGCTCGGGCTTCACGCGTTTGTCACAAACTTGTTCCGCACCGCTGGCGCCGGCGCCCCCCATTCGCTAAATCGGCGCGGGGTCTCAGCATGCCCCTGGCTGACGATAGCGGTTTGAAAATGCGCCCGACGGTCGGCGGCGTCGCCAGTCTAATCTGTCTCTTCGCCCTGCCAGGCGCTGCTGCGGCCCAGAGCGCCGCTACGCCGGCGCAGGAAGCCGCCGCCCTTCGCGATGAGGTGGCCGCCCTCAAGGCGCGTCTGGAGGCCATGGAGGCCCGCCTGGAGGCGCTGAGCGGCGCCCCTCCTGCGGCCCCGACGCCGCCAGCCCCAGCCGCCCCCGCGCCGTCGGTGGCTTCGCCGCCAGCGGCCGCGCCTGAGGACGACCTCAAGATCACCTGGAAGGGCTCGCCGCGCTTTGCTCAGGACGGCATGACCTTCAAGGCCAAGGGCCGCCTGCAGTTCGACGCGGGCTATGTGGGCCGCGACCAATGGCCGGACCAGAGCCTGGGCTATGTCAACGAGGCGCGCCGCATCCGTCTGGGCGGGGAGGGGAGCCTATCCAAGGACTTCGGCTACAAGTTGGAGCTGGAGTTCTCCGACAATGGCGTCGATCTGGTGGACACCTTCGTCACCTGGAATGTGGCCGGGTGGCTGCTGACCCTAGGCAATCAGAACCCGTTCCAGTCCCTGGATGAACTGACGGGCGACACTACCGGCTCGTTCATGGAGCGGGCGGCGTTCACCGACGCCTTCGCCTTCGAACGGCGCCTGGGCCTTTCAGGACAGCGCAGGGCAGGGGATTTGCTCGTTCAGGCCGGGGTGTTCAGCGACGACATCAACAGCCTGTCCTCGGACGGCTCCGACAGCCCTCCGGGAGACGAGAACGACAGCATCGGCCTGGACGGGCGGGTCGTCTATGCGCCGCGCATCGGCAAGACGCAGGTGCATCTTGCCGCCTCCGCCCACTGGCGCGATCTGCGGCGTCTCGACTCCGAAGCCAAGCGGTATCGCCAGCGTCCCTATCTTCACGCCACGGACACGCGGCTGATCGGTACGCCGGCTCTGCGGGTGGACGAAGAGTTCACCCACGGGATCGAGGCGGCGCTGGTCTCCGGACCCTGGCACGCGGCCGCCGAGGGGCACTGGCTGAATGCCGACCGTTTCGACGATCCCGACGCCCGATTCTTCGGCGGGTACCTGGAGATCGGTCGGTTTCTGACGAGCGGCGACACCCGGGCGTACAAGAACGGCATCTTCGACCGCAGCACGCCGGTGCGGCCATGGGGCGCGGGCGGCTGGGGCTCTTTGCAGGCCAGCCTTCGCTACGACTACCTGGACCTCAACAGCGGCGCGATCCGCGGAGGGCGACAGCATGCGGGTCTCGCCGCCCTGATCTGGACGCCGGTCGACAACCTGCGGTTCAACCTCAACTACGGCCTCATCCACTATGAGGGCGCGTCACCGCTGCTCGACGGGCGCCGCGACTACGACGTCCATGTGGGCGGAGCGCGGGTCGAACTCGACTTCTAGGCGGCCCATCCGCCGGTATGCTCGGTGGCGAGGCACAGGGCCATGGCCGCGGCGGTGACCAGATTCAGCGATCGAGCGCCGTTCTGGAGCGGAATGTAGAGGCGAGCCTGGGCTGCTTCATGGACCTCAGGCGGCGCGCCGGCGCTTTCGCGGCCGAACAACAGGGTGTCGCCAGCAGAAAAATCGAACGTCTGAAAAGGAACCGCCGACTGTGTGGTGAAAAGCACGAGCCGGCCTTGATCTCGATCAGGTTCCGACAGGAAGCTGGACCACGAAGAATGGCGCTTCACCTTGGCTAGCGGGCCGTAATCGAGCGCGGCGCGCTTGAGCGCGGGATTGGATAACGGGAATCCGCAAGGCTCGATCACATCGATTTCAGCGCCCAGACAGGCGCCCAAACGAATGGCGGCGCCAAGGTTTTGCGGAATGTCCGGTTGAAAAAGCGCGAGACGCATTCTAAGCGATCCAACCACACGACTTGAAGGGGATTGGGGGGAGTTACGCGTTTGCGGCGACAGGTCGCAACGTCGAAACCCGCTCAAAGCCTCAGCTTGTTGTTGCAGATTGCGCCGGAACCTTGCAGGGGGAAGGCGTTTAGGGCCGGCGCCATACCAGCGCCATCGTGAAGGGTGACCAGGTGGCCGATACCGCCTCAGGCGCAACGACAGAACCGGGCCAGGCTGATCCCAGCCGGCGCGACTTCATCCACATCGCGGCCATCGCCGCCGGCGCCGGCGGCGCGGCGGCTCTGGTGTGGCCGTTTGTTGACCAGATGAACCCCTCGGCTGACACGCTGGCGCTCGCCTCCGTGGAATTCGACCTCACCAAGGTCGCCGAAGGGCAGCAGGTCACCATCAAGTGGCGCGGCAAGCCGCTGTTCGTGCGTAACCGCACGCAGCGCGAGATCGACGCGGCTGTGAAGGACGACGGCGCTTCGCTGCCGGACCCGCAGACCGACGCCGAGCGTCACAAGGACGGCAAGGCCCAATGGATGGTCCTCGTCGGCTCGTGCACGCACCTGGGTTGCGTGCCGACCTTCGGCGGCGGCGACTACGGCGGCTGGTTCTGCCCGTGCCACGGCTCGCACTACGACACCTCCGGCCGGATCCGTAAGGGCCCCGCGCCGAAGAACCTCGTGGTTCCCGAGTACGAGTTCCTTTCCGACACCAAGGTCAAGATCGGCTAATATCCATGAGCGGACATTCGACCTACGAACCGAAGACCCCGGTCACGCGCTGGCTCGACAGCCGGCTGCCGATCATCCGTCTCGGCTATGACAGCTTCATCGACTATCCGACCCCGCGGAACCTGAACTACTGGTGGACCTTCGGGGCCATCCTGTCGGTCTGCCTGGTGTCGCAGATCATCACCGGCGTGATCTTGGTGATGCACTACAACCCGAGCGCGGCCGGCGCGTTCGCCTCCGTCGAGCACATCATGCGCGACGTGAACTACGGCTGGCTGATCCGCTATATGCACGCCAACGGCGCGTCGATGTTCTTCATCGCCGTCTACATCCACATGCTCCGCGGCCTCTACTACGGGTCCTACAAGGCCCCGCGCGAAGTGCTGTGGATCCTTGGCTGCATCATCTACCTGCTGATGATGGCCACGGGCTTCATGGGCTACGTTCTGCCCTGGGGTCAGATGAGCTTCCACGGCGCGGTGGTGATCACCAACCTGCTGGGCGCCTTCCCCATCGTCGGCGAGTCGATCACGACCCTGCTGTGGGGCGGCTTCGCGGTGGACAACCCGACCCTGAACCGCTTCTTCGCGCTTCACTACCTGCTGCCGTTCATGATCGCGGGCGTCGTCGTCCTGCACGTCTGGGCGCTGCACGTGGCCGGCCAGAACAACCCGATGGGCGTCGAGCCGAAGTCTAAGGCCGACACCGTTCCGTTCACGCCCTACGCCACGGTGAAGGATGCTTTCGGCGTCAGCGTCTTCCTGATCCTGTTCGCCATCTTCATCTTCTACATGCCGAACGCCCTGGGCCACGCCGACAACTACATCCCGGCCAACCCGCTGGTGACCCCGGCCCACATCGTGCCTGAATGGTACTACCTGCCGTTCTACGCGATCCTGCGCGCTGTCCCCGACAAGCTCGGCGGCGTGCTGGCGATGTTCGGCGCCATCGGCGTGCTGTTCGCCCTGCCGTGGCTGGACACCTCCAAGGTCCGCTCGATGCGCTACCGTCCGATGGCCAAGATGTACTTCGCCATCCTGCTGGTGGTCTGCATCATCCTGGGCTTCTGCGGCGCCAAGCTGCCGGACGACCATGTCATCCCGCACCTGACGACGTTCCGTCTGATCGACGCCGACCTGAACAGCTTCGTGTGGCTGAGCCGTTTCGCGACGCTCTACTACTTCGGCTTCTTCCTGGTGATCCTGCCGCTGCTTGGCCTCATCGAGAAGCCGCTGCCGGTTCCGGAAACCATCGCGTCTCCCGCCCTGTCCCACCCCGCCTCGGCTCCCGACGGCGCGGTCGCGGCCCCCGAAATGAAGGGTTGAGTTCGACCATGCTGCGCAAAGTCTCCGTCATCGCAGCGGCCTTCGGTCTGATGGGTGGGCTGCTTGCGGCCAGCCCGTCGCTCGCCGCCGGCCATCCGCTGCCGCCCAAGGACGTCCAATGGTCGTTCGAAGGTCCGTTCGGCAAGTTCGACCAAGGCCAGCTGCAACGCGGCTTCAAGGTCTATCGCGAGGTCTGCTCGGCGTGCCACTCCATGACCCTGGTCTCCTTCCGGAACCTGGGTGACAAGGACGGCCCGTTCTACAACGAGAAGTACCCGAACCCGAACGACAACCCCTGGGCCAAGGCGATCGCCGCCGAGTACCAGATCAATGACATCGACTCCGAAACGGGCGACGTCATCCAGCGTCCGGGCACGACCGCCGACCACTTCCCGGCTCCGTTCCCGAACGAGCCGGCGGCTCGCGCCAGCAACGGCGGGGCTCTGCCGCCGGACTTCTCGGTGCTGGCCAAGGCCCGCTCGGGCGGCCCGGAGTACATCTACTCGCTGCTGACCGGCTACAAGAATCCGCCGAAGGAACTGACCGTCGCGGCTGGCCAGCACTACAACCCCTATATGCCGGGCGATCTGACCGGCGTCTGGGGCGGCTCGCACGACCACGTCCCGCCGGGCGGCTTCATCGCCATGGCTCCGCCGCTGAAGGACGGCCTCGTCACCTTCGACGACGGCACCCCCTCGACGGTCGATCAGCAGGCCAAGGACGTCGCGGCGTTCCTGATGTGGGCCGCCGAGCCGAAGATGGTCGAGCGCAAGCAGACCGGCTTCGCCGTCATCCTCTACCTGCTGCTGTTCTCCGGCCTGCTGTACGCCAGCTACCGCCGGGTGTGGCGCAACCAGTCGCACTAAGCGGCTTGGGTTATCGAACTTCGGAAAACCCGCCTGGTCCGCCAGGCGGGTTTTTCTTTGGCGGATAAAAGCTAGGCTGAGCGGATGATGATCGCCGCCCTGCTCGCCGCCGCCTCAGTCGCCGTCCCGGACTGGCGTCCGATGGACCCGGACAACACCCTCCTGATCGACACCGAGCAAGGGCGCATCGTCATCGAGATGCGGCCGGAGTTCGCGCCAAAGTCCGTGGAGCGGGTGAAACTGCTGGCGCGCGAGGGCGTCTATGACGGCCTGCAGTTCCATCGGGTGATCCCCGGCTTCGTCGCTCAGACGGGAAATCCCAACAACAAGGACGGTGGAACATCGAGCTATCCGAACCTGCCGCCGGAGTTCCAGTTCCGTCTGCCGCCGCAGACGCCCGTAGCGGCCGCTGCGCGGGCCTCTGACGCCTGGTCGGGGTTCCTGGGCGCTACGCCCCTCCAGGCCGTCCCTCCGAAGCCTGGGCAGCCTCTAAGGGGCTGGGGCGCCTATTGCGCCGGCGTGGCGGGCATGGGTCGTCAGGCTGACCCAGCTACCGGCAACAGCGAGATCTTCATCATGCTGGACTCAACGCGGCGTCTGGATCGTGACTACACGGTGTGGGGCGGGGTGGTCAGCGGCATGGATGTGGTGAGGGCGCTGACGGCCGGAGAGCCGCCGGCGAGGCCTGATCACATGCTCAAGGTGCGTGTGGCCGCCGATCTGCCGGTCGCAGAGCGGCCGAAGCTGTCCGTGCTCAACGAGCAGGGAGCGGCCTTCAAGGCGCTGGTCGCGGATGTCCGCGCGGCCAAGGGCGCGGACTTTACGGTCTGCGATGTCGAAATCCCGACCCGCGCCGACTAGGTGCGGTCGGCGATCGGCACGCCCGCGCGCTGGCAAAGCGCCGGGATGGCCGCCTGCTGGCGCAAGGTCTCGATGCGGGCCCAGTGCGGATCTCGAGCGTGGTCGATGGAGGGTTCGACCTCCACCCGCACCGTCTTGTTCGACGGTCGCGCCTTATCCATCACCAGGGCGTAGGGCGAGGTGCGATAGCGCCCGATACGGGTCACCCCGCAGATCACTTTGCCGTCCGCGCTGACGCTGGCGTTCAGCACATGGACGCGCCCTGCCTTGGGATCCTGCTGCTCGATCTGCGCCTTGGCGTATCGCTTGAGCGCGGAGCCGTCGCCGTATCCGCCCTGACAGGCACCGACAAGCGCTAGTGCAGCGGCCGAAACGACCACGGGAATGAAGATTGATTTGCGACGCCGCCAAGACCGACGGCGGGGCCTTATGCCTAACGCCATGGTAATCACCTCTCCCAACGGAGCATTCGTCTCCGCCCGACTTGATCACAACTTAGCGCGGCAGGGTTAAGAGCCTGTGACGAAATGACACTTAAAATCTACTCTCGGTAGAACCGCCATTTCATGGCCAGAACCGTCGCGGACATGAGAACGCAAACGGTATTCGAGGCGACCAGCGGCCAGCTTTCCAGCATCACCCCATAGACCACCCACAACACGAAGCCGGTGACCGTGATGGCGTAGGTGCGTAGCGAGACGGACGAGGCGTCACGCTCACGCCAGATCTTGATGATCTGGGGCGCGAAGCTGGTCATCGAGCAGATCGCGGCGGCGGTGCCGACGGCGGTGGGGATCCAGGCCTTGTCCATGGCGGCTCAATGCCGGCCCGGCGCCGCGGTTCCGCGTCAATTCTTGCGATAGATCCGGTCGAACACGCCGCCTTCGGAGAAGTGCGTCGCCTGGGCCGCCTTCCAGCCGCCGAAGGTGTCGTCGATCGTCACCAACGGTATCTGCGGGAACTTGGCGGCGTACTTGGCCAGGGCCTTCTGACTGCGCGGGCGATAGTGGTGACGGCCGATGATGTCCTGCGCCAGGGGGCTGTACAGGAAGTTCAGATAGCCCTCGGCGTAGACGCGGGTGCGGCGACGATCGACCACCTTGTCGATGATGGCCACGGGCGGCTCCGCCAGGATGGAGCGGCTGGGGGTGACGACCTCGACCTTGCCGGAGCCCAGCTCGTCGATGGCCAGATGGGCCTCGTTCTCCCACGCCAGCAGCACGTCGCCGATACCCCGTTGGACGAAGGTGGTGGTGGAGCCGCGCGCGCCGGTGTCCAGGACGGGCACGTGCTTGAACAGTTCGCGGACATAGGCCTCGGCCTTCTGCGGATCGCCGCCCGGCTGCTTCAGCGCCCAGGCCCAGGCGGCCAGATAGTTCCACCGCGCCCCGCCGGAGGTCTTGGGATTGGGTGTGATGACGTTCACGCCCGGACGGATCAGGTCGTTCCAGTCCCGGATGTTCTTGGGGTTTCCCTTGCGGACCAGGAACACGATGGTCGAGGTGTAGGGCGTAGAGTTCTCGGGCAGGCGCGATTGCCAGTCGGCGGGCAGCAGACGGCCCTTGGCGGCGATCTCGTCGATGTCATAGGCCAGAGCCAAGGTGACGACGTCGGCCTGCAGGCCGTCGATCACCGAGCGGGCCTGCTTGCCGGAGCCGCCGTGGCTCTGGTTGATCGTCAGTTCCTGATTGGTGCGGCTCTTCCAGTACTTTGCGAACGCGGCGTTGACCGCCTTGTAGAGCTCGCGCGTAGGGTCGTAGCTGACATTGAGCAGGGTGACGGGTTGCGCGCCTTGCGCCATCGCCTCGCCGCCCAGCGCCGCGGGCAGGGCGAGACCGGCGCCGGCCGCGCTGATCAGGCTCCGTCGAGACAGGCTGTCGAAGGTCTTGGTCATGCTAGTGCTCCTCGCCGGGCGCGCCGATAGCTCAGCTTCAATTTGCCGAAACGTTGTTCTAGCGCCAGGTCTCTTTCGCGCAGGGAAGTTCAAATTCGAGCGCTGCGCTAGGAATGACATCTGCGGCGGGCATTAGAAAAGCTCGCAGCAAAAGGGCCGCACCTCTTTCGAAGCGCGGCCCCAAAAGCCGTGATCGTTTGAGCCGCTCGCCTAGAACATCATCCGCCCGGAGAGGCGGACATTGTAGCGCTGCGAGCGCTTGCGCTTCTCTGCGCCGCCTTCGATGGCCAGGTAGGACATCGAGGTGCCTGCCCGCAGAGCGAGGTTCAGGGTGAGGGCGCCGTCCTTGTCGTCGGCGGCCACCAGGGTGAAGGGCGTGCCGTTTGCGCCGAAACGGGCCACGGTGTCGCCGATGGTCCCGGCGATGGTCTGGCGGTAACCGACGCGGACTTCCGGGCGCCACCAGATGTCGCGGCCGAACTGGGCGCCCAGGGCCAAGGCGGCTTCACCACTCAGGCGATTGGACTTTCGCTCATCGACGATCAGGTCGAAGCCGGAGCCGCCGCCCTTCTCCTCGCGCTCGTCCTCGTTGAGATAGACGTAGTCGATGCTGGTTTCAGGACGGATGAAGTAGCGTCCCACGCTCACCTCGTAGGAGGCGCTGACATTGGCCGAAGCCGTCAGGCCGTTCCACTTGGCGGTGTTGGAAATATCCAGCTCGTCTTCCGGCGAGATCAGACGACGGTCGCCATCGAACCAGGCGTAGCCCACTCCGCCGCGGGCGCTGACCAGCAGGCCGCCCATGGCCTTACGGCCGTAGATGCCGCCCTGGACGAACGAAGCGGTGGTGTTCTCACCCACGCGGGCCGCCTGGTCGTGCTCTTCGATGTTCATATAGGCGAGGGTCAGACCCAGGGCCCCGCCCTTTTCACCCATGCTCTCGTAGCCGCCGACGAAGCCGAACGTCTGAGCGTCAGCGCCCAGGCTGCCGCCCTCGCCTTCATGGCGCACCAGGCTGCTGATCTCTTGGATCCAGAAGCTGTCAGGACCATAGCGCTCGGCCGCGCGGTCGGGACGTATGGCGATGGCGGAGGAGATGGCCTGGTTAGCGTACTCCAGCGCCTCGAACATCGCCTCGCCCTGATCGGGCAGCATCTGGTCGTAGATCGCCAGGAAATTGGCGCGATCGTTCTTGCCCAGGAAGGCGTTGGACAAAGCAGCGTTCGAGCCTACGGCGTTATAGACGGCGTCATAGGCGGCCGCGCGCGAACCGCTCAGCTGGGCCTCGGCCGCGGTGCGGCGGCGGATGTCCACATACACCTCGCCGGCGGCCTGATTGGCCGAGGCGGTGGTGATGTACAGATAGGGCGTTTCAGCCAGCAGGGACTGATCCAGATTGCCCACCGTCAGGCTGCCCGCCTTGATCACGGTGTAGCGTTCCGGCTCCTGCAGGAAACTCTTCAGCGACAGGCCGATCTTGGCGCCGTCGCCGATGGTGGCCGAGCCGACTACGAACTGGGTGACGCCGTTCTTGGCCGGGTCGGCGGTGACGATCAGGGTGCTGCCGGCGCCGATGTTCAGGCTGGTGGCGTTGATCGTTTCGGCGTTAGTGACGAACAGGGCGCCTTTGGCGACGTTCACCGTCAGGCGGCCGTCGCTGTCGCGCAGTTCGCCCACGGCGGTGGCTCCGCCGCCCAGATAGAGGCCGTCGTCGCCGGCCCCAAACGACATGTTGCCCTGCAGCGAGCCGTTATTGAGCTCCAGACGGTCATTACCCGAGCCGAACAGCACATCGCCCAGAATCCAGGGCTCGGCGCCATCGGCCACGCCGTCGCCATCAGCGTCGGCGATCGGATTGACCACGCCGTCGCCGTCCGTGTCGGTCGGGGTCGTGGGCGCGCCTTGCTGCGACACCCACACGCCCGTGGTGTTGGCGCGGGCGTCGATGGCGATGCCGCGGCCAGTGACGACTTCGTTGGCGGCGTCGGTGTCGGCGTCGTCCTTATCGTCAGCGTCGTCGGTCGGGACGACCAATGCGGTGATGCGGCCAGTATTGTGGATCGTGTTCAGCGTGCCGGATTGATCGCGGATGGCGACGGCGTTGGCCTTCTCTCCGTTCACGGTCGCGGTGATCAGGCCGGAGTTGTAAAGTTCGTTAAGGCGCGCGCCAGCCTCGATGTCGATGGCGCGGGCTTCGTGAGCGCCTTCGGTGATGTTGGTGGCCAGGATCGAACCGCTGTTCAGCAGCTTCGGCGTGGTCGCGCCCGACTTGAACAGGATGCCGGTGGCCGACGCCTCGCGCGTCTGCGGCGTCTCACCTACGCCCGAGGCGATGGTGCCGCTGTTGACCACGCCGCCGGCGATGTTGGTGGCGAAGCCGTTGACGCCGCCGAACTGGACCGCCGTCGATGAGACGCCGTCATACAGGCCGGTCGCCGTGACGATGCCGCGCTGGATGACGCCGAACTCCGAAACACCTGTTCCGACAACGCCGATGTTGGTGGCGCGGGTGTCAGAGCCGACAACCAACGCCGGAGCCGAGCCCAGGATGCTGATTGTGGAGGTGGTTTCGGTGGCGTCTGAGATGCCGTCGCCGTCCCCGTCAGTGACGCCGGCGACCACATTAGGCGCCATGTCGAGCAGCACGCCTCCAGCGACGTTGCCGGCGATGCGGACGGCCGGGCCGCCCTGCAGCATGTCGTCCGCGTCGATCAGCGCCCGGTCTTCAGCGAAGCTTGGGCGGACCGTATAGCGATAGCCGCGCGCGCTGACGCTGCCCTGCAGCTTGACCGCACCGGCCACGTCGCCGTCCAGGGCCACGCCGACGGAGCCTTCACCCAGCGCCGAGACATTGCCGGCCACATAGACCGAACCAAGGATGTCGCCTGCGCGAATGCCGTAGTTGCGCGAACCGGTGACCGAAATGGCCCCGGAGCTGTTCAGAGAGCCGGCGATCGCCGTCTCGAGGCTGATGCCGGCCGAATCATTGCCCTCGATGGCGATCGTGCCGCTGCTGGCCACAAAGCCGTTCATGACGCCGGGGCCGGTGACGCGGATGCCGAAGCGGCGAGCGCCTTCGGCGAACGCGCCGTCGGCCTCGCCATCGCCGTCCGCGTCCTTGGCCTCATAGGTCTCGAGGACGTTGATCGCGCCGCTGTGGGTCACGTTGGCCGTCTGGCCTCCGATCACCAGGATGCCGGTGGCGTCGTTGACGTTCTCAAAGCTCAGCGTGCCGGCGTTGACGACGTTGTGACTGCTGTTTTGGGTGATGGCCGCGCCGGCCGCCGTCAGCTTGATAGAGCCGGTGCTCGTGACATTCACCGAATCCGGCGCGCCGTTGGCCACGGTCGCCGTGGCGACCGGCGTCGTACGCTCGGTGGTGATCTGGGTTTCGGCCTGTGCGGCGCTGAACAGAGCCAGAAGGGGGGCGGCGGCGACTGTCGCTACCAGAACCTTGCGCTGCATGGACCTAACTACACCTCAGATTGCCGGAAACTACGTCCGGCGCCGTTGCGGCGAAAATGCGGTCTTTTCCCACCGCTGACGGAAATTGGGGCCCCCGCCTGCGTGACGGTCTAACCCATGGTTTTGAAGCGCGCCACACCTTCGATGCGCCTTATTCGTGGGTTGGACGCTTGACCCTGGGTCGCGGGGCGGGTGAAAGGCCCGGACATGAACATTCTCCTTGTCGGTTCCGGCGGGCGCGAACACGCCCTGGCCTGGAAAATCGCCGCCTCGCCGCTGGTGAAGCGCCTCGTCGCCGCGCCCGGCAATCCGGGCATCGCCGCGGTCTGCGAAACCCGGCCGGTGAAGGCCAATGATGTGGAGGGGCTGGTCGCCCTCGCGCGCTCTATCGAGGCCGATCTCGTCGTGGTCGGGCCGGAGGTGGCGCTGGAGGCGGGAATCGCCGATCGCCTGGCCGAGCTGTCGATCCCCTGCTTCGGCGCCACCGCCGCGGCGGCCCGGCTTGAGACGTCCAAGGCCTTCACCAAGGATTTCTGCGCCCGTCACAACCTGCCGACCGCCGCCTATGGCGTGTTCGAGACGGCTGAGGCCGCCGGCGCGTTCCTCGACAAGCTGTCCGCGCCCTTCGTGATCAAGGCCGACGGTCTGGCCGCGGGCAAGGGCGTGGTCATAGCCGCTGACCGGGCCGAGGCCGACGCCGCCGTGCTCGACATGCTGGGCGGCCGGTTCGGTACGGCCGGCGCGCGCGTGGTGATCGAAGAGTTCATGGACGGGGAGGAGGCCTCCCTATTCGCCCTGTGCGACGGCGAAACTGCCGTGCTGTTCGGCGCGGCCCAGGACCACAAGCGCGCCTATGACGGCGACAAGGGGCCCAACACCGGCGGCATGGGGACCTATTCGCCGCCGCCTGTCCTGACCGAGGCGTTGATCGCCCAGGCCAAGCGCGAGCTGATTGATCCGACCGTCGCGGGCATGGCGGCGGAGGGTAATCCTTACCGCGGCGTGCTCTACGCCGGGCTCATGCTGACCAAGAACGGCCCCAAGCTGGTGGAATACAACGCCCGCTTCGGCGATCCGGAGTGCCAGACCCTGATGCTGCGCCTGAACGGGGACATCGTGCCCTACCTGTTGGCCGCCGCCACTGGGACCTTGGCCCAGCAGCCTGAGCCGAAGTGGAAAGATGAGGCCGCGATCTGCGTGGTCATGGCCGCTGAGGGCTATCCCGACGCGCCCAAGACCGGCGCGGTGATCGAGGGCGCGGAAGCCGACTTCGGCGACGAGGCTTTCGTCTTCCATGCCGGCACGAACCGCGACGCCGATGGGCGCCTGATCACCTCCGGCGGCCGGGTCCTGAATGTCTGCGCCCTCGGTGTCGATCTGAGCGAAGCACGCGACATCGCCTACGCCGCCGTGGGGACGATAAAGATTCCGGGCGGCTTCCAGCGCAGCGACATCGGCTGGCGGGCGCTTCCCAAGGGAACCTGACGCCATCAGGGCTGGCGCTCCGCGCACTCGCCGCTAAACTCGCTTTCAAACAAGCGTAAGAATGCGGTCAGGGAGCGTAAGATGGTCGAGGCGTCGGCACAGGAACTCAACTCCGGCACCAAGCCGGTGGATGAGCGTCACAGCATCGACGAGGCGGCGCTCGAACGCTGGCTGAAGGCCAATGTCGTGGGCTATGCCGGGCCGCTGGAGGTCCGCCAGTTCAAGGGCGGCCAGTCCAACCCGACCTATCAGTTGGTCACGCCGGGCCGAAAATACGTCCTGCGCCGCAAGCCGCCGGGCAAGCTGTTGCCCAGCGCGCACGCCGTGGACCGAGAGTTCAAGGTCATCTCGGCTCTCGGCAAGACGGGCTTCCCGGTCGCCAAGGCCTACGCCCTGTGTGAGGATGAGGGCGTTATCGGCACCATGTTCTATGTGATGGACATGGTGGAGGGGCGCATCCTGTGGGACGGGACCCTACCGGAGTATTCGCCGCCCCAGCGCCGCGCGATCTACGAGGCCGAGATCGAGACCCTCGCCCGCCTGCACAACACCGACTACCAGGCCATCGGGCTGAGCGACTACGGCAAGCCAGGCAACTACTTCACCCGCCAGATCGACCGCTGGACCAAGCAGTACAAGGCCTCGGAGACCACCTCTATCAAGGCTATGGACCAGTTGATGGAATGGCTGCCGGCCACCGCGCCGTCCGACGACGCCACCTCGATCGTCCATGGCGACTACCGGATCGACAACATGATCCTGCATCCCAGCGAGCCGAAGGTGATCGCGGTGCTGGACTGGGAGCTGTCGACCCTGGGCAATCCCCTGGCCGATTTCAGCTACTTCCTGATGAGCTGGGTCATGCCCGGCGAGCAGCGCGGCGGCTTGGCGGAGATCGCCGACCTGCCGGCCTATGGCATCCCGACCGTGCAGGAGGCCGTGGACCAGTACTGCAAGCTGACCGGCCGGGACGGCCTGCCGGAGCTTGACTGGTATTTCGCCTACAATCTGTTCCGCCTGGCCGGAATCTGTCAGGGAATCGTCGGCCGGGTTCGAGACGGCACCGCCGCTAGCGCCCATGCCCAACTGATGGAAGCCCGCGTTCCCCTGCTCGCCGCCGGCGCCTGGGGTTTCGCCCAGAAGGCCGGAGCCTGATCCACCCATGAAACGCATCCTCGCCGCCGGCGCCGCAGTCGCGGCCTTCGCCTTTACTGTCGCGCACGCCGCGCCCGTCTATGTCCAGGCTGGTCGCCTGCTGGCTGATCCCGCCACGGGCAAGGTCGAGACCAACAAGACGGTCGTCATCGACAACGGCCGCGTGGTCCGCATCGAGGACGGCTTCACCGGGACCGGGACCGTCGTCGATCTGAAGGACAGCTTCGTCCTGCCGGGCCTGATCGACAGCCACGTCCACCTGACCAGCCAGCAAGGCCCCACCAGCCGCCTGGACGAGGTTACGCAGTCCTCCGCCGAGCAGGCCATGGTAGGCGCCCGCTACGCCAAGAAGACCCTGAAGGCCGGCTTCACCACCGTGGCGGACCTGGGCGGCGAGAACCAGGCGATCTTTGCTCTTCGCAAGGCCACCGCCAACGGCGACGTGCCCGGCCCGCGCATCATCGCCGCCGGCTCGGCCGTGTCGGTCCATGGCGGCCATGGCGACGTAAACGGCTTCAACGAGGACGTGATGCACGTCCTGCGTCCGGAGTCGGTCTGTTCGGGCGTCGAGGACTGCCGCCGCGCTGTGCGCGAGCAGGTCTGGAAGGGCGCGGACATCATCAAGATCACCGCCACCGGCGGCGTGCTGTCCAACACCGCCGCGGGTCTGGCCCAGCAGTTCCAAGAAGACGAGCTCGCCTCGATCGTCGAGAGCGCACACCGCATGGGTCGCCAAGTGACCGCCCACGCCCACGGCGTCGACGGCATCAACGCCTTCCTCAAGGCCGGCGGCGACTCCATCGAGCACGGCACCTATCTCGACGACGCGTCCATCGCCCTGTTCAAGAAGAACGGCGCCTATCTGGTCCCGACCCTGATGGCCGGCGACTTCGTGGCGCGGATCGCCTCGGGCCCGAACAATTTCTTCACCCCGGCCCAGAGCGCCAAGGCGCTGGAAGCCGGCCCGAAGATGCTGGACATGGCCCGCAAGGCCCACAACGGCGGCGTAAAGATCGCCTTCGGCACCGACAGCGGAGTCTCCGCTCATGGCGACAACGCCGGCGAGTTCACGCTGCTGGTGAAGGCGGGCCTGACCCCGCTTGAAGCGATCCAGACGGCGACGGTGAACGCCGCCGCGCACTTCAAGATGAGCAACGAGATCGGTTCGCTGACCCCCGGCAAGGCCGGCGACCTAATCGCGGTGAAGGGCGATCCGCTGAAGGACGTCACCGTCTTGCAGAATGTCTCCTTCGTGATGAAGGGCGGAGTGTCGTACTAGCCGTGAATTGAGGACTGCAGGGCGGCGGTCAGCAGCGCCTCGACCGCCGCCTCGTCCTCGAACCTCGCCCGTACCGGCCAGGCCTTGATCCGCTCCCGCCAGGACGGGGGCAGGCGCACCCAATCCTTTTCGGTGGTCACAAGACCCGCATCGAAGTCCTCCGCCCGGCGGGCCAGGGCTTTCAGCGTCGTTTCGTCATAAGCGCCATGGTCGGGGAAGGGCGCGAAGTCCTTCAGGTCGCAGCCGGCAGCGACTAGCGACCGCTCAACCTTCCATGGCTTGCCGATGCCGGCGAAGCCGACCTGCGGCCCGGACGGCGGCGGTGCGGCGGCTTCCAGCCGGGCGATGAAGACCGGCTTTCCCTCGAATAGGGTCAGCAGATCCGGATCAGCCGAGGGCAGGTCGGCGGGAAGCAGCACGATCAACGCATCGGCGCGGGCTAGGCCGGCCTTCAGGGGTTCACGCATCGGTCCGGCGGGGAACACGGCCCCGTCGCCGAAGGGCCACTCGCTGTTTCGGGTCTCTCCATCCACGACGACAAGAGAGAGCGTCTTGCGCACGGACGGGTTCTGGTGGCCGTCATCCATGACCACGGCCTTCGCCCCCGCGTCGGACGCCGCCTTCGCACCGGCCGGACGGTCACGGGCGACCCAGAACGGCATGTCGCCCGCCAGCATCAACGGCTCGTCACCGACATCGGCGGCGCTGTGAACGGCGGGATCGACCTGCACAGGTCCGGCCAGCTTGCCGCCATAGCCGCGCGACAGGCCGTGGGCCTCGACCCCCTTGGCGTGCAACAGACGGACGATCTCGCGCACCACTGGCGTCTTGCCGACCCCACCCACCGTCAGATTGCCGATGCAGATGACCGGAACGCCAGGATCGACCGGAACCGCCTTGGCGATCTTGCTCGCCGTGACGGCGGCCCAGATCCAGGAAAGAGGCGTCAGCAGGGCGCGCGTGATCGGGGCGGGCGCGCCGTCCCGCACGTACCACCAGCGGGGCGTGCTCAGTTTCATGGGACCTGCATGGCCAGGCGGCGGACGGCGGCGTCCAGCACCTCGCGTTCGTCGCCGATCATGCTCAAGGCGCGTTCGGCGCGGGCCTTGGCCATCTTCGGCTCCTTGAGCAGGGCGTAGAAGGCGGCGGTCAGGTCGTTGGCCGTGCGGACCACGGTGGCGACCCCGTTCTTGACCAGCGGCGAATAGACCGATCGCCAGTTGTCCACGAAGGCGCCGGTGATGACGGGGCAGCCCAGCTGGGCCGGCTCCACCGGGTTATGGCCGCCCGGTCCTTCCACCAGACTGCCGCCGATGAAGGCACCGCGGGCGATGCGGAACCACAGGCCTAACTCACCCAACGTGTCCGCCACATAGACCGCGTCGGCGCCGAGCGAATCGCCGGCGCTGCGCTTTCCGACGGTGAAGCCTCGCTCTCGCGCGAGATCGACGATGCCGCCAGCCCGCTCCACATGACGCGGGACAAGGATTAGCAGGGCGTCGCCGCCCACCGACTTGAAGGCGGTCAGGATGATCTCGTCCTCGCCCGGATGCGTGGAGGCGGCCAGCAGGACGGGGCGCTTGCCCACCGCCTTCTTTGCAGCCTTCAACTCGGCCTCGTCCACGGGCAGGGGGGCGCCGACTAGCTTCAGGTTCAGGCGGCCGTCGTCATTGGCGCCGAACTCCGCCAGCCGTCCGGCGGTCAGGTCGTCCTGGGAAAGGATCAGGCTGAAGGCGCTGATCAGCTCGCGCGCCATCTCCGGCGCCTTGCGCCAGCCGGCGGCGCTCTTCTCCGTCACGCGGGCGGAGACCAGGGCCAGGCGGATCTTACGCGCATCGGCCAGCGTGATCAGGTTCGGCCACAGCTCGCTCTCGACAAACACGCCGAGCGAAGGACGCCAATAGTCCAGGAAGCGGGCCACGGCTCTCGGCGCGTCCACCGGCACGTACTGATGGATGACGCCCTCGGGCAGCCGGCGGCGCAGCATCTCGGCCGAGGTGACGGTGCCGGAGGTGACCAGGATCGACAGATCCGGGCGGGCTTTGCGCAGCCCCTCGATCAACGGCAGCAAGGATAGGCCTTCGCCGACGCTTGCGCCGTGCAGCCAGACCAGCTTGCCTTCCGGGCGGGGGGCGGCCGTCCTGCCCAGACGTTCCTTTAAGCGGGCCGGGTCTTCCTTGCCGCGCAAAACGCGGGCGCGCAGCAGCAGCGGGGCGGCGGGCTCGAACAGGCCCGTCGCCGTCCGGTACAGGCGCAGGTGCCGGGAGGCGCTCAAACCATGTGCGCCGGGGCCAGGCGGCAATCCGCCGAACCACCGCGCTCCACCTGCAGGGTGGTGTGCCCGATACGGAACTTCTCGTTCAGCCCGGCGCAGGCGGCGTGCAGGAACTCGTCCCCGTCGTCTCCCGCCGGGCGGATCAGATGCGCGGTCAGGGCCGTCTCGGTGGTGCTCATGGCCCAGATATGCAGGTCGTGGACCTCCGTCACGCCGGGCAGAGCTTCCAGCCAGGCGCGGACAGCGCCGGGGTCGATGCCGCGTGGGGCGGCGTCCAGCGCCAGGTCCAGGCTGTCGCGCAGCAGGCCCCAGGTGCCCAGCAGGATGACCAGAACGATCACCAGGCTGACCATGGGGTCGATCCAGAGCCAACCGCTCTGTCCCATGGCGAAGGCGGCGACGATCACGCCCGCCGACACGGCGGCGTCGGCCACCATATGCAGGAAGGCGCCGCGGATATTCAGGTCATGCTGACTGCCCCGCATGAACATCAGCGCCGTGCCGGTGTTGATCAGCACGCCGATGGCGGCGACCAGCATGACAGGACCGGTGTCGATCGGGTGTGGGTCCTGAAATCGGCGGACCGCCTCCCAAGCGATGGCGCCGATGGCGAACAGCAGCGTCGCGGCATTGGCGAGGGACGCCAGGATCGTGCCCTTGCGCAGGCCATAGGTGCGGCGCGGAGTCGGCGCGCGCTTGGCCAGTTCGGCCGCCACCCAGGCCATGACCAGGCCGAGCACGTCGGACAGGTTGTGGCCGGCGTCAGCCAACAGGGCGAGGGAATTTGTCCAGAAGCCGGCGGCGGCTTCGACCACCACGAAGCCCAGGTTCAGGGCCGTGCCGATGGCGAAGGCGCGGCCAAAGTCCGTTGGAGCGTGGTGATGATGACCGTGGCCGTGGCCGTGACCATGACCATGACCATGCTCGTGTCCATGATCGTGACTGTGGTCGTGCCCGTGATGATGGTGATGATCGTGCCCCATGACGCCCTTCATCCCACAGGTTAGGGCTGCTTCGCCAGCAGGGCTTCGGCGCGTTCTGTCACAGCAGTCAGGCGGCGGCCCCACTCGGCGGCCAGGGCTTCGGGATCGGCCTTGCGGGTAGCCTCGAACGGACCGTCCCAGACGATGGCGGCCCGCCCGAACGGCAGGGGCAGGACCGTCCCGTCCCAGGTGCCCAGCCGCAAGCAGGGGCGGCAGGCCAAACCGAGCATCAGCACCGGCGCGCCGGTGAACCGAGCCAGAGAACTGACCCCCAGCTGCATCACCTCCGCCGGGCCGCGCGGGCCGTCGGGCGTCACGGCGACGCCGCCGCGATCCATGACCCATTTGATCATGTCGCGGAAGGCCTGCTCCCCGCCCTTGTTCTTGGCAGGATCGGACTTTTTCTTCGACGAGCCGCGAATGGCGGGGAAGCCGATGTGGCCGACGGCGCGGGCGATGAACTCGCCGTCCGAGGAGTGGGAGATCAGGGCGCGCACCGGCTGACGATCCGGCCCCTGCTTCCAGGCGGCGGGGGAGAGGGGAATGCGGGCGTGCCAGAAGCAGATGATCACGCCCTTCTCGCCACGCTCCGCCGCGACGGCGTCGGCGTGCTCTTGCCCCTCCCGTGTCCAGCGCAGGGTGGTGAAGACGAAGCGCAGATAGGCGGCGAAGATGGCGGACAGGACGGTCACCACCACCGGATTGCGAAGCGGCCTCAACCCTGCGGCTCCGGTGCGGCGTCCAGGTTCTGGGCCAGGGCCAGGCGGGAATACAGGCCGCCTCGACGCACCAGAGACACGTGCGTGCCTTCTTCCACCACCTTGCCGGCGTCGATCACATAGATGCGGTCGGCGTGGCGCACGGTGGACAGGCGGTGGGCGATCATCAGGGTGGTGCGGCCGGCCATCAGCCGCTCCAGCGCCGCCTGGACCTTGGCCTCGCTCTCGGTGTCGAGGGCGCTGGTCGCCTCATCCAGCAGCAGGATCGGCGCGTCTTTCAGGAAGGCGCGGGCGATGGCGATGCGCTGGCGCTGGCCGCCGGACAGGCGGGCGCCGGCCTCACCGACCTTGGTGTCATAGCCGGCGGGCAAGGTGACGATGAACTCGTGCGCCGCGGCCTGCTTGGCGGCTTCCTCGATCTCGATCTGAGTGGCTTCCGGCCGGGCGTAGGCGATGTTGGCCCGGATCGTGTCGTCGAACAGGAACGGCTCCTGGGTGACTAGGCCGATATGGCTGCGCAGGGAGGCGAGGGTGAATTCGCGAATGTCGCGCCCATCGATGGTCACCCGCCCCGCCCCCACGTCATAGAAGCGGGGGATCAGGTTCAGCAGGGTGCTCTTGCCCCCGCCCGAGGGGCCGACCAGGGCCACGGTCTCGCCCCGCGCCGCCTTTAGCGACACATCGACCAGGGCGCTGGCGTGGGTCCCGTAGGAGAAGCCGACTTTTTCGAAGGCGATGGCGAACTTGCCCTTGTCGTCCAGGTTCACGGCGGCGGCGCCGTCGCGCACCTCCGGCTCCACGTCCAGGGCGGCGAACAGGCGACGGCCGGCGGTCAGCCCCTCGGCCATCACCGTCTGCAGGTTGGCCAGCTGGCGCAGGCTTTGCGACGCGGCGGCCAGGGCCACCAAGAAGGCGGTGAAGGCGCCGACATTCATCGCTCCGCTGCTGGCGCGCCAGCCGGCATAGGCCAGGACGCCGGCGGTGATCACGGTCATCAGGGCCTCGGTGGTCGGCGCGGCCTGAGCGCGGGCGTTGGCGCCCTTGATGATGTGGCCCTGGCGCCGTTCGATCACCTCGGCCACGCGGGCCTCTTCGAAGGCCTCGCGGTTCTCGATCTTCACCACCCGCACGCCGTCCAAGCTCTCCATCACGGCGGTGGACAGGGCTGAGGTCTCGGCCATGGCCCCTTTGGCCGCCTTGGTCGTCTTCTTGGAGAACCGGCGCATGACCGTGCTGGCCACCGGACCGGCCAGCAGGACGATCAAGGTCAGGGACCAGTCATTGATCAGCATGACGACGATCATCGCCGCCACGGTCAGGCCATGCTGGGTGTAGTTGACGATGCCGCTGGTGGCCGCTTCGCGGATCAGGCCGGCGTCATAGAGCACCGACGAGACGAACTGTCCCGAATGGGCCGCGCGCAGGCGGGCGAGGTCGGCGCGGACCAGCTTGCCGAACAGCTCGGTCTGCACGTCGCCGACCATACCGTGGCCGATGCGATTGACCAGGGTCGCCTGGACGATCTGGGCGGCGGCGCGCGCCAAGGCCAGAACCACGATGGTCAGCGGGATCACGACCAGGGCGTTTGGCTTGCGCGTCACCAGCAGGTCGTTGATCGCAGGGTTCAGCACCTGGGCCAGGGCGCCGGTCAGCACCGCCACCAGCACGGCGCAGCCCACGGCCACGGCCAGACCTTTCCAGCGCGGGCGCAGATAGGTTTCGAACACACGCCGCGCCAGGGCGCGGTTGGTCGTCTCGGGCGCGGAGGCGTCGGTCATCACGGGAGTGGGTCGGCCTTGGGGGCGAATCTGTCAAGCACAGGGCATTTGCTGTCCGGCCAATGCGGCCCTACTTAGGCGGCCTGCGAAGGAGCCTCCGCTTGCCCGCTTACGATCTGACGACCTTCGGCGGCCGACTGCGCGCCTACTGGGACTACTGGTGGAAGGATCACGCCTTCCTCCGCATCGGTTTCCAGAACGCCCACTGGGTCAGCCCCGAGCTGGTGCGGACCAACCAGCCGTGGCCGTTCCAGATCGCCCGTTGGAAGAAGCAGGGCATCAAGACCATCGTGAACCTGCGCGGCGGCTATGATGGGGCGTTCTACGCCCTGGAGAAGGACGCTTGCGAGCGGCTGGGCCTGAACTTCGTCGATTTCGTCATCACCAGCCGCGAGGTGCCGATCCGCGAGCGGGCCCTCGGGGCCAAGGCGCTCTACGACACCATCGAATACCCGGCGCTGATCCACTGCAAGTCCGGCGCGGACCGGGCGGGGATCATGAGCGTGTTCTACGCCCACTATCGCCTGGGTCTGCCGATCCGCGAGGCCATGAAGGAGCTGTCCTTGCGCTACCTGCACGTGAAGCAGGGCAAGACGGGCGTGCTCGACTACGTGTTCGAGCGGTATCTGGCGGACGGGGAGCCCAAGGGGCTGACCTTCACCGAGTGGGTCGAAAGCGACGCCTATGACCCGGTCTCGATGAAGGCCGATTTTCGCGCCGGCATGCTGGGCTCGGTGCTGACCGAGAAGCTGCTTCGGCGGGAGTAACCCCTAGAGGCTGGGGTCCAGCAGCTTGTGGGCGTGGATGATGAAGTAGCGGGCGTGGGCGTTGTCCACGGTCGCCTGGGCTTTGGCCTTCCACGCCTTGTGGGCGTCGTCGTAGGTCGGATAGGCGCCGACGAATTCGACCTGAGACAGATCGCGGAATTCGATGCCCGCGACGTCTTTTAATTCGCCGCCGATCACGATGTGCAGGAGTTGTTTGTCGCTCATTTGCGCAGATGCCTTCTTTGTCGAGGCTGGATTGGGAGGTTACGGGCGTCCGATATGCGCGACGCGCTCCAAGATCAACGGGTGTAGCGCCGGAGCGGCGCAAATGACGCTGGGCGCCTTGGGAATCGGCGCGTTGTAGGCGAAGCGGCGGCCGCGATGGTCGGTGGATAGTCCGCCGGCCTCGCGCACGATCAGATCGGCGGCGGCTAGATCCCACTCGTTCTTGGGCGACAGAGCCACGGCGGCGTCGAACCGACCATCGGCCACCAGGCACATGCGATAGGCGATGGAGTTGCGGCTCTCCACCCGCATGGAAGGCCAAGGCCGCGGCCACTCGGGATGTTGGAACATCCGGGCGTCGCCGAGCATGGCGCAGTCGTCCAGGGCGCCGGTGGCGCTGGCTTGGATCGTTGCGCCGTTCAGGGTCGCGCCCTGGCCGGCGACCGCCTCATAGAGCTCATCCAGAGCGGGCGCATAGACCACGCCGCAGACCGGCAGACCGTCCTCGACCACGCCTATGCAGACGCTGAACCAGGGCTTGTCCTTCAAAAAGGCGGCCGTGCCGTCGATGGGATCGACGCAGAACAACCGACGACGGGACAGGCGCTCCGGGTCGTCCACCGTCTCTTCCGACAGCCAGCCATAGTCAGGCCGGGCGGCGGTCAGGATTTCGTGCAGCCGCTTGTCCACCGCCAGATCGGCGTCGGTGACCGGCGAGCCGCCGTCCTTGTTCCAGATCTTCAGCCCGGCGGCGCGCATCCCCAGCGCCAGCCTCCCCGCCTCCAGCGCCGCGGTGCGGATGAGGGCGAGGTCCTCGGTCATTTGCCGGCGATCGCCAGACCATCCACCAGGATGGAGGGCGAATTGGCCGACCCGCGGATTTCCAGGTCCGAACCCGGGATCAGACGGGCGTAGATGTCGATCAGGTTGCCGGCCACGGTGATCTCGGTGACCGGATAGGCCGCCTCGCCGTTCTCGAACCACACGCCCGAACAGCCCACCGACCAGTCGCCGGTGTTGCCGTTCAGGGACGGGCCGAACATGGAGGTGACCAGCAGCCCTTCGCCCGCGCCCTTCATCAGGGCCGCCAGATCGTCGGTCCCGGGCTTCAGGGTCAGGTTGGAGGTGGACACCCCGGGCGGCCCAGCGAGGCCGCGCGAAGCGTGGCCGGTGGTCTCCAGCCCCAGCTGGCGGGCGGCGGCGCTGTTCAGCAGCCAGGTGGTCAGCACGCCGTCCTCGATCAGGGCCATGCGCTTGTTCAGCACGCCCTCGTCGTCGAAGGGCGAGGAGCCCAGGCCTCGGACCACGTGTGGGTCGTCGATCAGGTCGATCCCCTTGGCGAAGATCTGCTGGCCGAGCTTGTCCTTCAGGAACGACACGCCGCGCGCCACGGCTGGTCCGGAGATGGCGCCGAGCAGCGGGCCGAGCAGGGAGGTCGCCAGGCGGTTCTCGAAGATCACCGGAGCTGTGGTGGAGCTGATCTTGCGCGCGCCCAGGCGGGCGGCGGCGCGGCGTCCGGCTTCAGCGCCGATGGCGTCCGGGCTGGGCAGGTCCTCGGCGTGGCGCAGGCTGCGGCCCTCGCCGCCCCGCTCCATGCCCGCGCCTTCGCCGGCGATGGCCGAGGCGGAGAGCGAGAAGCCGGTGGCGCGGTGCGCGCCGATGAAGCCATGGCTGGTGGCCATCAGCCAGTTGGACGAAGACCAGGCGGCCGAACCGCCGTCGGAATTGGTCACGCCCTCAATGGCGCGGGCGGCGGCCTCGGCGACGCGGGCCTGCTCCTCCAGCGACTCGGCGGAGGGTTCGAAAGCGTCATAGAGATCAAGATCGGCTTGCGGACCGCGCGCCAGACGATCCTGAGGCGCGAAGCCGGCATAGGGGTCTTCCGGCGCCAGGCGGGCCATGGCCACCGCGCGCTCGATCAGCTTGCGCCGGCCCTCGGACGACAGATCGGAGCCGGAAACGACAGCCTGACGCTGGCCTACGAAGACTCGGACGCCCAGGTCTTGGGCTTCCTCGCGTTCCACCTCTTCGAGGTCGCCCATGCGGACGGTGACGGAAAGGGACTGGCGTTCGGCGAAGACGGCCTCGGCGGCGTCGGCCCCGGCTTTCAGCGCGTCGCCGACCACGTCGTTGAGGAGGTTTTGATCCATGGCCGTCATATGGGGCGCCGCACCCTTGCGGGGCAAGCGCCCAGACCGCGTCAGACGATCGCGTAGATCAGCAGCACCGCGGCGATGAACACGAAGGCGATCCAGCTCACCAGCATGCCGGCGGCGCGCGGCAGGGACGCCCCGCCGCTGTTGGACAGGCCGATAGCGTGCGTCAGGCGGCCGGCGAACAGGAGCAAGCCGCCCAGATGAACCGCCAGGGCCGGCGCCCCCACCTGGGCCAGCAGCACCAGGCCGATCAGGCCGACAGGGGCGTATTCGGTGGCGTTGCCAAAGGCGCGGATCGCTTGCGCCAGGTCGGGATGCCCGCCGTCGCCCAGCGCGACCTTGTGGCGGCGGCGAAGGCGCACTACCCGCACCGAAAGCACCAGCAAAAGCAGGATGTGCAGACCCACCCACAGCGCGGCTGCGGGTCCTGAAGTCAGACTGTTCACGCGAAAATCCTTTACGCCCCGCACTTAGTAGGCGCCGCTTTGACGACGCCCGCAAGTTTCGGGGTTACTGCACCTGCCGCCCGACGGGGTAGAGCAGGTGGCGTTCGTCATAGTAGGGCGTGCGCTTGTAGAACCAGGCGAGACGAGCGTCCTGGCTCTTGGCGAAGTCCGGATCCGCCGCCAGCTTCGCCTCGAACTCGGCCTTCAGCTTTGGATCGGCGGCCAGCATGCGCTCGGCCAGCGGCGCGATAGCGTAGCCTTCGATGTACTCCACCCGCTGCAGGATTTCGGGGAAGAAGCCCCATGCGAAGAAGCTCTCGTCGCTTTCCGGCTCCAGCAGCAGAACCGCCAGTTCGCCCAGCGGCTGATCGGTGGGTACGCGGACGGAGCCGACTGGGAAGGTGACGGTGCGGGTCTCATGCGCGGCCTTGCCGGCCGTGATCTGGATGTGGCCTTCGTTGCCGCGCGGGATTGGTTTGGCCTCAGGCAGGCGCAGCATGTCCACCGCCACGGCTTGCGGCGCTGTCAGCGTCTCCGTACGGATGCCGTGGATTTTCAGCCGTTCGATGATCTCCAGCTTGGTGGCCGGGACGTAATAGGCGACCGGCGGCTTGATCTTCAGGCTGGGCTGGGCGGCGTAAAGCGTCTCGATCCACGGCTTGGGATCGGCCTTGCCCAGCCAGCGCACCTCCGTCCCGCCGGAAGCGGGGCTCGAGTAGGTCTCGTACTGGATGCCCAGGAACGGACGCTGGCCCACCGGCTTGTCAAAGGCCTCGTAGTTCATGGCCACTTCGGTCGGCCGGAGCTGACGGTCAGCGGCGGCCGCCGCCTTCGCCGCAGCGCCGTCGCGGGCCACCACCTTCAGGCTTTCCTCAAGCAGCACATAGGTGCCCAGCACCCGCTGGCGGTACGGCTTCAGGGAGTGGTTCTCGACCAGCACGGTCGGCGTGTGGCGGGCGTCGCCAAAGCCGGTGGAGAAGCGCAAGCCGCTGGGATCGACGGTCAGCCCGTCTTTTGGATTGCGATCGTCCTTGGCGAAGATCAGCTCGCCCGGAATATGTCCGGCGGCCTTCAGCGCCTTTTCGGTGGCGGGCAGGAAGCGCTTGTCCAACCAGTCGGTGATGGCCGGCGAGCGGTGGAAGGAGCGGCCCAGATAGCCCTCCCAGCCATAGGTGATGTCGTACTGATAATCGACGCCGTCGGTCACATGGATGTCCATGTAGAGGGCCGGATCGTACTTGTTGATCAGGCCAAGCATGGCCCGCATCTCCGGCGCATCGAGCTTGCCGTAGTCGCGGTTCAGGTTGAGATTCTGCGCCGTGTGGCGCCAGCCCTGAATCATCGGGCCGCGCTGGTTGGGGCGGTTGAAGCGGCCGGCGCGTTCATGGCCGTCGACGCTGAAGATCGGCACGAAGACGAAGTTCACCCCGTCCAGCAGCTTGTCCTTGCCGCGCAGGGCGATGTCCCGCAGCAGCATCAGCCCGGCGTCTTTTCCGTCGATCTCGCCCGGGTGGATGCCGGCCTGAGCCAGGAACACCGGCTTCGTCGGATCAAGCGTCGTGCCGTCCTTGGACGCGATCACCACCAGCAGGTCGCGCCCCTCCGGCGACTTGCCGAACACCTCCAGCTTCAGCAGGCCGTTCGAGGCGGCGACCAGTCGTTCCAGATAGGCGCGGGTGTCGCCGTAGCTGGGGCTGTCGGTCAGGCCGGTCCTTTCCGACGGCGTGATCCACGGATCGTTCGGCTTGGCTACCAGCTTCTCGCTCGCGCCTTTCCAGGCGGGAGCAGGCGGGAGGATTTCGCTATCCCACGGCTCCGCGAGGGCGGTGGTTGAGATCAGGGCCGCCAGCAGGGCGCCGCTCAGGATGCGCATAGTCGTTCCAGCCTACTTCTTGGGTTTCCAGATGGGGGCGCCGTCGCCAGGAAGACCGAGACGCGACCACTTCTCGCTCACCGTGTCGATGACGTCCTGGTCCATGCGGATCTCCTCGCCCCACTCGCGATGGGTCTCGGGCTCCCACTTGTCAGTGGCGTCGAGGCCGATCTTCGAGCCCAGCCCGCTCTCGGGGCTGGCGAAGTCGAGATAATCGATGGGGGTGTTCTCGATCACCGTGATGTCCCGGGCCGGGTCCATCTTGGTGCTGACCGCCCACATGACGTCCTTCCAGTCGCGGGCGTTGATGTCGTCGTCCACGACGATCACCCACTTGGTGTACATGAACTGGCGCAGATAGCTCCACACGCCCAACATCACGCGCTTGGCGTGGCCGGGATAGGCCTTCTTCATCGACACCACGGCGATGCGATAGCTGCACCCTTCGGGCGGCAGCCAGAAGTCGGTGATCTCCGGGAACTGCTGGCGGATCAGGGGGATGAACACCTCGTTCAGCGCCTCGCCCAGCACGCTAGGCTCGTCCGGCGGACGGCCGGTGAAGGTGGTCAGGTAGATGGGGTCCTTACGCATGGTGATCGCCGTCACCTGGAAGACCGGGAATTTCTCGACGCTGTTGTAGTAGCCGGTATGGTCGCCGTAGGGCCCTTCGTCGGCGTACTCGTCCAGCAGCACGTGACCCTCCAGCACGATCTCGGCATGGGCCGGGACCATCAGGGGGACGGTCTTGGCGGGGACCAGTTCGGCCTTCTGGCCGCGCAGCAGGCCGGCGAACTGGTACTCGGAAAGGGTGTCCGGCACCGGGGTCACGGCGGCCAGGATGGTGCCCGGATCGGCGCCCAGAATGGCGCAGGCGGGCAGGGGCTCGCGGGCGCCTGCCTTCTTGTGACGGGCGTAGTGCTGGGCTCCGCCGCGATGGGCCAGCCAGCGCATGATGCACTTGTCCTTGCCCAGCACCTGCATGCGGTAGATGCCCAGGTTGAAGTCGTCCTCGCGGTCCTTGCCAGGACCCTTGGTCACCACCAGCGGCCAGGTGATCAGCGGCGCGGGCTCGCCCGGCCAGCAGGTCTGGATCGGCAGCTTGCTCAGGTCGATCTGGTCGCCTGTGAGGACGATTTCCTGAACCGGGGCTTTCTTCACGACGGCGGGGCGCATGCTCATGACCGTCTTGGCCAGGGGCAGCATGTCGAAGGCGTCCTTCAGGCCCTTGGGCGGCTGCGGCTGGCGCAGGAAGGCCAGCAGTTCGCCGACCTCGCGCAGCTCCCCGGCGGTGGTGCGGCTCTCCCCGCCCAGGGTCACCCCCATGGCCACCCGCGCCACCGTGCCGAACAGGTTGGCCAGGGCCGGCATCGGCGACTTGGTTCCGTCCGCCATGATGACGTTCTCGAACAGCACCGCCGGGCCGCCGGTAGCCAGCAGGCGGGTCTGAATCTCGGTCATTTCGAGGACCGATGATACAGGTTCGGAGACCCGGACGAGATCGCCCTTCGCCTCGAGCATGGCCATGAAATCGCGGAGGGACCGGTAGGCCATGAAAACTCCCGTGCAGACTGCGCCGCATCGCTTTAGCGGGCGCGTCGAAGGACGCAAAGCCTAACCGTCGCATCGACAGGGCGGAGCCGGACTGATAATCGTTCGCAAGTTTTTGCAGGAGCTGACATGCACAACGGCGCGGCCACGACGGAAACCCTGGCGGGCGATGTACGCCCCCTCAGCACGGCCCGTCCCGGCGAACGCGGCGTCATCGTTCATGTGGGCGACCACGATGAACATGGGGTGCTGAACGCCGATGAGCTGGAGCGACGCCTGCTGGAGCTGGGCTTCGTAGAGGGCGCGGCGATCGAGCTGCTGCATGAAGGCATGATCGGCGGCGACCCCATCGCCGTCCGGGTGGACGACATGCGCGTCGCCCTGCGCCGGCGCGAGGCCCATGCGATCTCCATCCGTTTCGAGTCGGGGAACTGAGTTTTGACTGACGTGACGCTTTCGCCCCTGCGCGCCGCGCTGGTGGGCAACCCCAACTCCGGCAAGACCGCCCTGTTCAACGCCTTGACCGGCGCGCGGCAGAAGGTGGCCAACTACGCCGGCGTCACGGTCGAGCGGAAGGAAGGCCTTCTGACGACCCCGGCTGGCCGCACGCTGTCGGTTCTCGACCTGCCGGGCACCTACTCCTTGCGCGCCCGCAGTCCGGACGAGGTGGTGACCCGCGACGCCGTCCTGGGTCGTCTGCAAGGCGAGACAGCGCCTGACGTGGTGGTCTGCGTGGCTGACGCCACCAACCTGCGTCTTATCCTGCGCCTGGTGCTGGAGTTGAAGCAGGTCGGTCGTCCGTTCGTGCTGGCGCTGAACATGTTCGACATCGCCCAGCGCCAGGGCCTGCAGATCGACATCGAGCGCCTGTCCAAGGAGATCGGCGCGCCGATCGTCACCACCGTCGCCACCCGCAAGCGCGGGCTGGAAGACCTGCTGAGGCAGGTCGATGCGGTGGCCCAGACCGTCGCGCCGGGCGAGAACGTCTGGCGTGAGCCGACCTCGGCCGACCTGCGCCACGCCCACGCCGAGGCCCGCCGCATCGTGAAGGCTTGCGTGAAGCCGGCCGAGCGACCCGACACGATCACCGGCCGCATCGACGGCGTCCTGCTGCATCCGGCGGCGGGCCTAGCCATCCTGCTGGGCCTGCTGTTCCTCATGTTCCAGGCGGTGTTCACCTGGGCGACCCCGGCCATGGACGGAATCGAGGCGGGATTCGCGGCCCTGAGCGAGCTGATCAACGGCGTCCTGCCCGACGGCCTGATCCAGAGCCTGCTGGTGGACGGCCTGATCGGCGGGGTCGGCAGCGTTGTGGTCTTCCTGCCTCAGATCCTGATCCTGTTCTTCTTCATCATCATGCTGGAGGACAGCGGGTACATGGCCCGCGCGGCCTTCCTCATGGACAAGATCATGGGCGGCGCCGGGCTGCACGGGCGGGCGTTCATCCCGCTGCTGTCCAGCTTCGCCTGCGCGATCCCGGGGATCATGTCCACGCGGGTGATCGACAATAAGCAGGATCGCCTGACCACCATCCTGGTGGCGCCGCTGATGACCTGTTCGGCGCGGATCCCGGTCTACACCCTGATCATCGCCGCCTTCATTCCCAACACCACCGTCTGGGGCTTTGTCAGCCTGCAAGGGTTGGTGATGTTCGGGCTGTACGCCGCCGGCATCGTCAGCGCCCTGACCGTCTCCTTCGTCATCCGCCGCATCTTCTGGAGAGGCTCAGTGGAGCCTTTCATGATGGAGCTGCCGACCTACAAGGCGCCGGACATCAAGAACGTCCTGATGAACCTGTGGATCAGGGCGCGCATCTTCATGAGCCGGGCGGGGCGCATCATCCTGCCGCTGATGATCCTGGTCTGGGCGCTGTCGACCTTCCCCTACCCGCCGGAAGGCGCGACTGAGCCCGCCATCGATTATAGCTTCGCCGGGATGATCGGGCATTTCATCCAGCCGGTCATGGAGCCGATCGGCTTCAACTGGCAGATGTCCATCGCCCTGATCCCCGGCATGGCGGCCCGCGAAGTGGCGGTGGCGGTGCTGGGGACCGTCTATGCGGTCAGCGAGGCCGACGGGGCCACCGACGCACTGGCCAGCCTGCTGTCGAGCCAGTGGTCGATCGCCACGGCCCTGTCGTTCCTGGCCTGGTACGTCTTCGCGCCGCAGTGCGCGCCGACCCTGGGCGTGGTCAAGCGCGAGACCAACGGCTGGCTGTGGCCGTCGGTGATGTTCTTCTACATGGTGGGCTTGGCCTACCTGGCGGCGTTCGTGACGTTCCGGGCGGCGAGCGCGTTCGGGCTGGGGTGACCCAGCCCGCGCGGCCTTAGCGCGTGGGGACCGGGGTCTCGCCGCGGTAGTCGTAGAAGCCGCGGCCGGTCTTGCGGCCCAGCCACCCGGCCTCGACGTATTTCACCAGCAGCGGGCAGGGGCGGTACTTGCTGTCCGCCAGGCCCTCGTAAAGCACGTTCATGATCGACAGGACGGTGTCCAGGCCGATGAAGTCGCCCAGCTCCAGCGGGCCCATCGGATGATTGGCGCCCAGCTTCATGGCGGTGTCGATGGCGTCCACCGTGCCGACGCCCTCGTACAAGGTGTAGATCGCTTCGTTGATCATCGGGACCAGCACGCGGTTCACGATGAAGGCCGGGAAGTCCTCGGCGTTGGAGGTCGTCTTGCCCAGTGACTGGGCGAAGTTCACGGCGGTCTCGTAGGTCGGAACGTCCGTGGCGATGCCGCGGATGATCTCCACCAGCTTCATGATCGGCACGGGATTCATGAAGTGCAGGCCGATGAACCGTTCCGGACGGTCGGTGACCGAGGCCAGGCGGGTGATCGAGATCGACGATGTGTTGGAGGCCAGCAGCGTGTCCGGGCCCAGGTGCGGGACCAGGCTGCGGAAGATCGACTTCTTGATCTCCTCGTTCTCGGTCGCCGCCTCGATGGCGATGTCTGCGGCGCCGACGGCGGCCAGGTCCGGGGCCGGTTTGATGCGAGCCAGGGCGGCCTTCATAGCGTCGTCGCCGATGAGGCCGCGGCTGACCTGGCGCGCAAGGTTCTTCTCGATCAGGGCGACGCCCGCCTCGATCCGCTCCGACGAGAGGTCGTGCAGCAGCACGTCATAACCGCCCAGCGCCACGACGTGCGCGATGCCGGAACCCATCTGACCCGCGCCGATGACGCCGACCGACTTGATATCAACCATTACCCAAGCCTTGGCTTGAACGCTCCGGCGGCGCCGGCGCTGAAAAAACAAGCGGGGTATGTAGCACGAACGCCCGTACGATCGACAAGGGATTGCTGCGACGCAGCGAAACCTCTCGCCGAAGCGCCGTTACAGCGCCGGCGCCGAGTCCGCCAACATCCAGTCGCGCAGGGCTTCGATCCGCGCCAGCTTGTGACTGTCGGCCCGCCAGACGAAGTGATGGGCGGTGGGGATATCGACCTCTCCGGCGAAGGGGCGGACCAGGGTCCCTGCCGCCAGCTCATCCTTGGCGAAGCCGATCCGGCCCAGCGCCACGCCCACCCCCTGCACGGCGGCGTCGAGCATGAAGGACGTGTCGTCGAACCGCAGGCCGCGCAGGGCGGCGGGCGGGGTGGGCAGGCCCTGGGCCTCGAACCACATGCGCCAGGGGATGCCCGTGTGGCGCAGCAGCGGCACGTCGGCCAGATCCTCCGGCTTCTCCAGCGGGTGCCGCGCCAGGAAGGCGGGACTGCACACCGGCGCCAGGCTGTCGGCGAAGATCTGGCGGCTTTCCAGCCCGGTCCAAGGGCCGATTCCGAAGCGGATGGCCACGTCCACCCCGTCGGTGCGCAGATTGGCCAGGGCGTCCTCGGTCCGCACTTCCAGTGACGGCTCGATCTTCGAGATCGCCGCCATGCGCGGCGCCAGCCAGCGACGGGCGAACGAAGACCCGATGGAGATCACAAGGGGACAGAGCGAGGCCTGGAAGCGGGCGTCCTCCATGGCATTGGTCAGCTCGGCCACGGATTTGGCCACCACCCGGGCCAGGTCCTCGGCCGCCGGTGTGGGGATCATGTCGTTGCCGGTGCGCAGGAACAGGGTCTGGCCCAGTTCCTCCTCCAGCCGGCGGATCTGCTGGCTGACCGCGCCGTGGGTGACGTTCAGCTCGCGGGCGGCGCGGCTGTAGCTGCGGTGACGGACGGCGGCCTCGAGCGCGCGCAGGCTGTTGTACGGAACATGGGTCGCCATGCGGCGAACATAGGTCGCCGGCGGCGAAGTCCAACGGGGGTGATGCGCGTCAGGGGCACAAAGCGCGGCTGTGGGGCGGATGGGTCACACCGCGTCGGCTCGCCCGCTCGGCAGAAGCAGGCGGTGAATGATCTCGTCCCCGTCGGTCGATAGCGGCTCGAAGCCCAACCGCTCCAGAACCCGCCGTGAAGCCAGATTGTCTTCATAGGTGATGGCGCGAAGTTCGCTTAGGCCGAGGGGCGCGATCGCGAAGCGAACAAGCGCCGCCGCGATCTCCGTGGCGTAACCTTGACCCCAAGCCTCGTAGGCGAAGCCATAGACGAGTTCTTCAGGCTCTCCTTCGGTCCGAGCCCACCCCGCCCAGCCGACGAGCCGCCCGGTCGCCTGTTCCACCACCGCGCCGGTGCCGTAGCCGTGGCGCTCGACGTTCTCTCTCGACCGGCTGATCCAGAGGGCCGCGGCGGAGCGGTCCAGCATCTGGCCATCGCCCACGAACCGCGAAACGCGCGGGTCGCCGACGATCGCGGCGAGGGCGTCCAGGTCCGCCTCGTTGAAAGGGCGGAAGAGCAGGCGTGGGGTGCGAAGAAACTCGGCGGGGATCACGGGGGCAACATGGCTGGAAAGGTGTCCGGTGTCTCCATCGGGCCACGCGGAGCGGGCGATGCGGGGACAAGTTTCGGTGCGGGCGGGGGGAGCGCGGCGGTTGCTGGCTGGCGCGAAGGGCCGGCCGGGCGTGGGGTCGGGCTGGACGGGTGGAGCTGACGGATCGCCATGACCCATCATCCCACGCTGGGGACAGGGGCGGATAAGCGGGGCTACGGATGTCTCCAGAGTCTCGCTTTTGGGGTCGAGAGTCGTGGGAGTATTGGTATCGGGAGTAGCGGGTATGGGCTTAGCTCTTTAGCGTTTCCCTGAGGCCACGTGATGTACGGCCAGCTTGACTGGCATTTCGACCGCTGGTTGTGTGGGCGGATGATTTCGAATGACCCGAAGACAAGGCTGTGGGAGCGACGCGACGCTAAGTTCCTTGGCTTGGAGCCGCTCAACTGGCCGTTCGTGATCGCGACGATGCTCTATTGGCCGATCTACTGGTGGCTCGGCATCGTGATTGCTTCGATCTACGCTGTGATTGTGTATGGGGGCATAGGACTGGCCGTTCGTTGGGTCCGCCGCAACGGGCGAGCGCGCTTCCCTCAGTGAACGCTGTCACGCGGAGTGGGTGAGGCACATGCGTCAGCTCTTCATCATCGGTGCGGCCCTGGTTGTCGCGTCAGGCTGCGCCAGCAAGCCGAAGCCTCAGTCGGCCGCTGCGGCGGCGGTGTGTCCGCCCCTGACGGGCGAACAATGGGGGCCGCCAGTCCGCGCGGCGCGGACCAGGTATTTCGAGCCGGAGATGCAGCGCCGTTTTGGACGGCCGGAGTCGCACCTCATTCTGGCCCATTCGACGGACTTGTCCGGCAACAGGATCATCGTCGCCAGCCGAATTGGCCCAGCCTATTTCGATATGCCGGAGCCGGGGAAGGGCGGCGAGTTTCGCATCGTGCTGCGCGCCTGTGACGCCAAGGTGCTGAAGGTCGAAAAGCTGGCGGACCTGGAGGCGGCGCCGCGCCCGATCCAGCCTAACCAGGATGACGAGACCTGAACGAGCAACGGGGCGTTTTGAGCGAGCGGGAGAAGGAGACGCTGCGGCTTCTCCTGCGGGGGCATGACGCCAAGTCCGCAGCCGCGACGCTCGGCCTCTCGGTCCACACGATCAACGAGTATCTTCGCGAGGCGCGTCGGAAGCTGGGCGTGACCAGCAGCCGGGAGGCGGCGCGGCGTCTGGGCGACGCGGAGCGAGGCGACGAATCTTTTGGGGACATGAATCTTGGGGGCGCCCACCGGACGCCGGATGTCGGAAGCGTGGCCGGTCGCCATCCTGCGGGTCGTCCGCTGGGTTGGCTCATCGGAGGTATGGTCGTCATGTTGGCTATAGTCGTTGCAGTTGCGCTCGCCATGGTCGCGCAAAAGGGGACGGACAGTTCGGCGACGTCCGCATCCGCCTCCATCCCTCCGGCGGTGATGGAGGCGGACAAGGAGGGCGTCCAGGCCGCCCTGGAATGGACCAAGCTGCTCGACTCGCAGCGCTGGGGCGAGAGCTGGAAGGCGTCGGGGACGCTCCTCAGGTCGCAGGTGTCCGAAGCTGCCTGGATGTCCAGCGTTCGGCCGCTCAGGCTTCAACTGGGCGCCGTGTCGTCGCGCAAGGTCGTGATGGTCTCGAACGCGCGGTCTTTGCCCGGCGCGCCCGATGGCGACTACAAGATCATCCTGTTCGAGACCGACTTCGCCACGAAGAAGGGTGCGGCTGAAACCGTCACGCTTGCTCGCGAGGGGGCGCGGTGGACGGTGAACGGCTACTTCCTACGATAGCGTTCGAAACGGTGAAGCGATGGTATTCGCCTCAGCCCGCTCCAAGCCTCACCCCGATGTAATCGCCGACGACCGAGGCGGCGGGGTGGCCTCGGTTGGTGAGGACGACGACGGATTTGTCGCCATAGACGGCCAGGTCGGCGTTGACCCCGGGGGCCGCGCCGCCGTGGCCCCAGTAGGTCAGGCCGCCGCGTGATCGGATCGGAACGCCCAGGCCCCAGTGACCGGCGCCGGCGGGGACGCGCGGGGTGAGCATGGCCTTCAGGGTTTCGGGCTTGATCAGGCGGCCGGCGCGCAGGGCGGCGACGAAGCGCTGGAGATCCTCGACCGTCGAATAGCCGCCGCCTGCGGGGAGACCTTCATACGGCTCCAGAGCGCGGCGGCCGGTGACGGCGGCGCCGGTATAGGGCAGGGCGGTGACGCCGGGGGCGGCGAAGCTTTGCGAGGTCCGCGACATGCCGGCGGGGGCGAAGATCGTTTCGGCGAAGACCGCCTCGTAGGGGCGTTGCTCGACCGCCTCGATGACGGCCCCCAGCAGGACGAAGCCAAAATTGCTGTAGCCCCAGCGCGCACCGGGGGCGAAGACGGGATCGCGGGCGTCATAGAGGCGGACGATGTCGGTCACGGTGCGGTGGACGGCGGGGTCGTAAGGGGCGCCGAAGATGTCGCCCGTGCCGCCGGTGTGGGTGAGCAGCTGCTCGATGGTCACCGTCTGAGCCAGGCGCCGGTTGGCGTAGTCGGGCAGGCGCCTGATGAGCGGGTCGGACAGGGACAGGCGGCCCTGCTCGACCAGGCTCATGACGGCGACGGCGGTGAACAGCTTGCCCATAGAGCCGATGCAGAACCGGGTGTCCGGGGCGATGGCGGCGCCCGTCGCCTCGTCGGCGAGGCCGTGATGGATGCTTAGCAGGGGCTTGCCGCCGACGGCGATGGAGGCGGCGCCGCTGAACCGCCCGAGGGCGGCTTCGCCGGCCAGCTTGGCGCGGACGGCGTCGGCGAGCTGCGCGTCGCTCAGTCGTTGTGGCGCGTCGCCGCCCGGCGCGCCGAGGAATGCGATGTCGTCCAGGCGGTCGGCGCCCTTGGCCGAGAGGACGACGCGGGAGCGGCGGTCCCAGGCGCGATCCCTGACCGTGGCGGTGACGGCGCCGTCCGCCACCTGGATCGACAACAGCTCGCATCCGCCGGTCACCTCGCGCACGGACAGGTCGTCGTTTACATAGGGGACCACCGTGGGGGCGTTGCGCTCCACGAAGGCCTTGTAGGTCCGCAGGTCGGGATCGTTGAAGGCCAGGAGCCAGCGGTCGAGCCAGGCCCGCAGCATCGCCTCTTCGGCGGAGGTCGCGAGGGCTGAAGACGGGAGGATGGCGCTGGCGGCGAGCGCCGTGATGATGTCGCGTCTGTTCACCGGCGGGCCTCCACCCTAAGCTTTAGATCGCCCCTTTGTAACTAGTTACGACGAGAGTCAATGTCCGACGCCGATCCCGCCCCCGAGGAGACCGACGGCTACACCACCCGCGCGGGTGGGGCGGCCATCGGCGCGCGTTTGCGGCGGCTGTCGGAGCGGATCGACCGGGACGCCAACCGGCTCTACGCGGAGACGGGGACAGCCTTCGAGCAGCGGTGGTTCGGGGTGGTCAATCTGCTCAATCTGCAGGGCGCGATGTCGGTAGGCGAGCTGGCCGCGCAGCTGGGCGTCAGCCACGCCACCGTCAGCCAGGTGCGCAACGCCCTGGCCAAGGCGGGGCTGGTCAACTGGGAGGGCGACAGGTCGAACCCGCGCCTGCGTCGCCTGAGCCTGAGCCCGGAGGGGCGGGCGACGGCGCAGCGGCTGGAGCCGCTGTGGCGGGCCCTGTCGGAAACGGCCATAGCGCTTAACGAGGAAGCGGAGGATGCAGTCGGGGCGCTGGATCGCCTGGACCGGGCGGTGCAGCGGCTGTCCCTGTACGACCGGGTGAAGCAGAAGCTCGGCGAGGGCTAGGCGGCCGCGGGCGGCTTGTTAGCTCGGCTCACAACTCCATCGAAAACCTATCGTTGGTCAGCGAACCCGGTCCGGGGGCATGTTCGGGTCACGGCGCGCCGCTGAAACTCTGATCTTTTCCAAAGGTGATGGTGTGATGAAGATCCTGCTGATCGCGGGCGTGAGCACGCTCGTCCTGACTCTCAGCGCCCATGGCGTCCTGCCCGATCCCGTCCACAAGGACGAGCTGCGCTGGACCGAAGGGCTGGTCCTTGAAAGCCCGCGCTGAGCTTCGCGAATGAAGGCCCGGAGGCAGCTCCGGGCCTTTTGCTTTGGGGGGCTTCACCAAGCTCTGCTTCCGCAGGCCTTGTGCCTAGGGCCCCTCTGTCCGCTGGCGCGATGCCAGCCGTCCGGCTGCGTAGATGCGGATACAGGGACCCTCGCCACGGCGGCCGGGGAGGCGAGACGAAAGGCTTCCCGCCCTAGACGTCCTTCTTCCACCAAGCGGGAGCTTCGCCCTGGTAGGTCTTGGCGTAGGCGCCGACTTCGCGGCGGGGGGCGAGGGCGCGGGCGGTGACCTCGTCCTCGTACTGTTCCTGGGTCTGGGCGGTGGCGGCCATCTCCACCTTGGCGCCATAGGCGTCGGCGATCTTCTGCGCGCGGTGGGCGGCGAGTTCGGGGCCGAGCAGGCCGCTTTCGTCCGGGCCGCCCAGGGACAGGGCCGAGCCGCGGGAGGTGACGGCGCCGCTGTTGGCGATCTCGGCGATCACGTCGGCCCCGGCGCGGACCGAGGCGTAGAGGGTCTCGACCGGGGCGCTTTCATCGATGGCCTTGGCGGCGGCGAGGCCGCGCTGCTGCTGGCGGGCCAGCTGCTCGGGCGTGGCGGTCTGCGATGGCAGGGGCGCGCGGGCGGCGGGTTCCGGCGCGGCGGGGGTGCTGGAGGGGCCTTGGCCGCGCGCCGCCGCGTCTCCGTCCGGCCGCGCGGCGGGAGAGCGAAGGAAGGACGCGCTGTTAAGCGGGTTAAGGGCCATTAACGATTTGTGCGGGTGTTCGCGCGAGTCGGCAAGCAAGCCGCGCGGCCATGCAAAAAGGCCCGGAAGTCGCCTTCCGGGCCTGTTCGTCTCCGCTGGGGAGGGGTCTTACTTGCCGGCGGCCTTGAGAGCCTCGGTCAGTTCGGGGACGGCGGTCTTGTAGTCCGCCACCAGGCCGTAGTCGGCGACCTGGAAGATCGGGGCGTCGGCGTCCTTGTTGATGGCGACGATGACCTTGGAGTCCTTCATGCCGGCCAGGTGCTGGATGGCGCCCGAGATGCCGACGGCGATGTACAGCGACGGCGCGACGACCTTGCCGGTCTGGCCGACCTGGTAGTCGTTCGGCGCATAGCCGGCGTCCACGGCGGCGCGCGAAGCGCCGACGGCGGCGCCCAGCAGATCGGCCAGGGGCTCGATCACGCGCTGGAACTCCTCGGCCGAGCCCATGGCGCGGCCGCCGGAGACGACGATCTTGGCGGCGCCCAGTTCAGGGCGGTCCGACTTGACCATCTCTTCGGAGACGAAGCGGGTGTGGGCCGGGGCGCCGGCGGCGTTCGCCTTCTCCACCGAGGCCGAGCCACCCTCCGCCGCCGCCTTGAAGACGGTGGGGCGGACGGTGGCGACCACCTTGGCGTCGCTGGTCTGGACCGTCTCCAGGGCGTTGCCGGCGTAGATCGGGCGCACGAAAGTCTTGGCGTCGACCACCTCGACGATGTCGCTGATCAGCGAGACGTCGAGCTTGGCGGCGATGCGCGGCGCGATGTTCTTGCCCTGCGAGGTCGAGGGGATCAGGACGGCGTCGTAGCCGGCGGCCAGCGGAACGACGGTGGCCTCGAATGCTTCGGCCAGGCCCTGGCCCAGGGCGTCGCTGTCGGCGGTCAGGACCTTGCGCACGCCGGCGATGCCGGCCGCGGCCTTGGCCGCCGCGTCCACGCCCTTGCCGGCGACGAGGATGTCGATGTCGCCCCCAAAGCTCTGGGCGGCGGTGACGGTCTTGTGGGTGGTGTCGCGCACCTGGCCGTCGTGGTGATCGGCGATGACGAGAACGGCCATTACAGGACCCCCGCTTCGTTCTTCAGCTTCATGACGAGGTCGGACGCGGTCTCGACCTTGATGCCGGCCGAGCGCTTGGCCGGCTCGGTGACCTTCAGGACCTTGAGGCGCGGCGCGATATCGACGCCGTAGTCGGCGGGCGACTTGGTGTCGATCGGCTTCTTCTTGGCCTTCATGATGTTGGGCAAGGACGCGTAGCGCGGCTCATTGAGGCGCAGGTCGGCGGTGATCACCGCCGGCAGGTCCACGTCCAGGGTCTGCAGGCCGCCATCGACTTCTCGGGTGACCTTGGCGGACTGGCCCGACAGCTCGACCTTCGAGGCGAAGGTGGCTTGCGGCCAGTCCAGCAGGGCGGCCAGCATCTGGCCCACGGCGTTGTTGTCGCCGTCGATGGCCTGCTTGCCCATGACGATGAAGTTCGGGTTCTCTTCGCCCACGACCGCCTTCAGCAGCTTGGCGACGGCCAGCGGCTCCGGATCGGCGTCGGTCTGGATCAGGATGCCGCGGTCGGCGCCCATGGCCAGGGCCGTGCGGATCGTCTCCTGAGCCTGCGCCGGGCCGATCGAGACCACGACGATCTCCTCGACGGCGCCCTTTTCCTTGAGGCGGACGGCCTCTTCGACCCCGATCTCGTCGAACGGGTTCATGGACATCTTCACGTTGGCGAGATCAACGCCGGTCTGGTCGGGTTTCACCCGCGCCTTGACGTTGTAGTCGATCACCCGTTTGACCGGGACCAGCACCTTCATCGGGTTCAGCCTCTTTGTCTGACTAAGCGTTCCTTCGTTCCTTTCGGAATTAAAGCCTCCGGCCAGCATTGCAAGCTTCCGTTAGCGTCAACGTCAGGTTTGTAGCGAAAGACCCGCGCCCGCGGCGCTTCGCCCCTAGAAAAGCGCGGCCCGGCCGACTAAAGGCGAGCGCCATGAACAGGTTTCTCACTCGCCTGAAAATCATCTTTCTGGTGATCTTCGCCGTCAGCTGCGCCGCCGTGCTGGTTTACCACGTCTTCTGGGTGTGGCCGGGCAAGCGCTGCGAACTGAAGGGCAACTGGTGGGATCCGCGGACCCGCACCTGCGCCGTGCCGGTGCCGCTGTACATGATCACGGGCCGGCCGAATAAGCCGTTCCAAGCGGAAGATCCGAACACGACCGAGCGGGTCGCGCCGCAGTCGATCCCGGACGCGCCGGCCGCCGAGCCGGCTCCGGCGACGCTGCCCAAGAAATAAGCGCCTAGCGGGTCGCGCCCGGTTTCCAGAGAATATCGCCCGCGCCGCCGTCATTGGCGTGCCGCGAGGCGACGAACAGCAAATCCGACAGGCGGTTCAGGTATTTTAGGGCCGCCTCGCCGACGATCTCGCCCGGCTCGGCCATAAGGGCGACGCACAGGCGTTCCGCCCGCCGGCAGACCGTGCGGGCCTGATGCAGGTAGGCCGCCGCCGCCGAACCGCCCGGCAGGACGAAAGAATTCAGCGGCGACAGCGCCGCGTTCAGTTCGTCGATCTCGCTTTCCAGCCGCGCGACCTGGCTGTCCAGGATGCGCAGAGGCTCCCAGTCCGGCTTGCCGTGCTGTTCCGGGGTGGCGAGGTCGGCGCCCAGGTCGAACAGTTCGTTCTGGATGCGGCCGAGGATCGGGTCGAGCACCGCGTCGTCAGCGGTATGCAGGCGCACGACGCCCAGGCAGGCGTTGGTCTCGTCCACCGCGCCATAGGTCTCCACCCGCCGGGAGGCCTTGCTGACGGGCGCGCCGGTGGACAGGCGGGTCATGCCCTTGTCGCCGGTGCGAGTGTAGATGCGGTTGAGGGTGACCACGCCTAGCGGCTCTTGATCCAGACCGCCGCCAGCACGACCAGTATGGCCACCGCCTGCAGGACGACCCGAAGCTGCATCAGCTTGTTGGATCTGACCGACGAACCAGCCCCGCCGCGGGCGAGGGTGTAGAGGCCGATGCCCAGCACGCCGAGCACCGCCAACAAGGCGATCGGAACGAGGATGAGGAAAAGCGTGTCCATTGCGTCATGCTAATGCGACGGCCCCTGGCGCGCCATGATCTCGCGCCCTCAAATTTCACAGAACATGTTCAGCGAAATTTGCAAAAATTGCTGTTAGGTGTTAGTTCCTGGCTTGGCTGTGGGGCTGAACGGGTCGGATCTAACCGGCCGCCAAGGATAAAAGCAGAGATATGAACCGTCATAAGGACGCGACTCGGTTCGCGGTCGCATTCACCTCATGAGCTACGAACCCCTCACCATCGAGGCTGAGTCCGAAGCGCCTTCGGTCAAGGTCAACCGCCGTACGATCGCCAAGCAGCGTACCCGTGAAAAGGTTCTAGAGGCCGCCCGCACGCTGTTCATCCAGCGTGGCTACGAAGGCGCCACCATCCGTGACATCGCCCAGGCCGCCGGCATGTCGACCGGCGCCGTGTTCGCGAACTTCGCGGACAAGAGCGAGCTGTTCGACGCCATCATCAAGGGCGACCTGGAGCTGCTGCACGAGCAGATGTCGGCCGCCGCCGCCAACGCCTCGGGCGTTGAGCACGCGCTGCTGGAAATGTTCGGCGCGGGCTACAGCCTCTATCTGAAGCAACTGCCGATGGTGCAGGCCGTGATCTCCGCGTCGTGGACCCGCGACGCCAGCAACGAGAACGAGCACCGTGCGGCCCTCAAGCCGCTGCTCGGTCTGGTGGAAGCGGCGCTGAAGCGCGGCGTGGCCGATGGCGAAATCGCCAAGACCGTCGATCTGCAGCTGCTGCTCGAGACGGTGTGGGACCTCTATCTGGTCAACTATCGCCGCGCCGTCTTCGACGAGCTGGGTCACGAGCAACTGACCGCCCGTCTGTCCTCGCAGCTGTCCATGCTGCTGAAGGGCGCCCGCCCCTAAGGCCGATGGACCAGCCCTTGGGCATCCGTAAGGCGCAGAAGCTGGCCACCCGCCAGAAGGTTCTGAACGCCGCCCGCGAGCTTTTCGCGGAGATCGGGTATGAAGACGCCACCATCCGCGTCATCGCCGAAAGGGCGGGCGTGTCGATCGGTGGCGTCTTCACCACATTCGCCTCGAAGGCCGAAGTGCTTCAGCACGTGGTCTATGACTGGGCGGAAGAGGGGCTCTATCAGGAGCTTGAGCGCCGCCTCGTCGAGTTCGAAGGCTCCACCTCCGAACGGCTGGTGGAGGTCATGCGGGTGATCTTCAGCTTCGACTCCCAGCGGCCGAAGGTGATGTTGGCCCATATCGGCCTCGCCTTCGACCCGTACCCGTCGCCCGGCGCGCGCCCGTTCGGACATAATCAGCGTCTTCTGGGCCATATGCGCCAGGTCATCCTGGACGGCATCGAGCGCGGCGACGTGGCGCCTGACACCGATGTGGACCTGGTGGTCGACACTGTGGCGGGGGCCTATGCCTGGAACTTCCGCATGGTGGCCCATGGCGCGGGTGAAGAAGAGATCATGGGTCTCTTCACCCGGCAGGTCGACATGATCGCCAAGGGCTTCGCCGCCCGGACAAATTAGTCCTCCAGAAGCCGCCGGGCGATGACCTGGGCCTGGATTTCTCCCGCCCCCTCGAAAATGTTCAGGATGCGCGCGTCGGCCAGAAGGCGGCTGGCGGCGTATTCCATCGCAAAGCCGTTGCCGCCATGAATCTGCAGCGCGTTGTCGGCGGCGGCCCAGGCGACGCGGGCGGCGATCAGCTTGGCCATCCCCGCTTCCAGGTCGCAGCGCTCTCCATCGTCCTTCCGCCGAGCGGCGAAATAGGTCAGCTGCCGCACGCCCATGATCTCGGCCGCCATCATGGCCAGCTTGTTGTGGACGCGCGGGAATTCGAAGATCGCCTTGCCGAACTGCTTGCGGTCCAGGGCGTAGGTCAGGCCCGTCTCCATGGCCGACTGGGCCACGCCGATGGCGCGGGCGGCGGTCTGGATGCGGGCGCTCTCGAAGGTGGCCATGAGCTGCTTGAAGCCCTGGCCCTCGACCCCGCCCAGCAGGTTCTCGGCCGGGACGGTGAAGCCGTCGAAGCCGATCTCGTATTCCTTCATCCCGCGATAGCCGATGACGCCGATCTCCCCGCCGGTCATGCCAGGCGTGGGGAAGGCCTCGTCCTCGTCGCCGCGCATCTTCGGCGCCAGCAGCATGGACAGGCCGCGATAGTCGGTGGTGTTCGGGTCTGTGCGGACCAGCAGGGTCATGACGTCGGCCCGGGCCGCGTGGGTGATCCAGGTCTTGTTTCCGGTGACCACGTACTTGCCCCCCTCACGCGCGGCGCGGGTGCGCAGCGAGCCGAGGTCGGAGCCGGTGTTCGGTTCGGTGAAGACGGCGGTGGGCAGGACCTCGGCCGAGGCGATGACCGGCAGCCAGTCGTTCTTCTGTTCTTCAGTGCCGCCGGTGAGGATCAGTTCGGCGGCGATCTCTGACCGGGTGCCCAGAGAGCCGACGCCGATCCAGCCGCGCGAAAGCTCTTCGGACACCACGCACATGGCGGTCTTGCCGAGGCCTGAGCCGCCGTACTCCTCCGGGATGGTCAGGCCGAAGACGCCGAGCTGGCCCAGCTCCTCCAGCAGCTCCAGGGGGATTAGCTCGTCCTTCAGGTGCCATTCATGGGCGTAAGGGACGACCTTTTCCTGGGCGAAGGCGTGGAACTGATCCCGGATCATCTCGAAGGTTTCGTCGAGGCCCGTGTTCTCCAGCGTGGCGCGACCGCGCGCCTCCGCCAGCCGACGGGCGAGGCGGGTCTTCACCCCCTGGCCGCCGCCCTGCGACAGCAGGATGGTCAGGGCGGGAGCGAACAGATGCTCCACCGCCTCGTCTCCGACGCCCAGGTCGGAGGGACGGATGATCTCGCCCTGGTTCATGGGAATGCCGCCGACCAGCTGGCTGGCGTATTCAGCGAACAGCAGCTGGGCCAGCAGGGCCTCGATCTCGCCGAAGCGTCCCTCGTCATCGAGATTGGCGGCCCACTCGGCCACCTGGGTCATCAGCTCCGCATAGGCGGCGTACCAGCCGAAGCCATGGACCGCGTGCTGTTCGTCGTCGGCCAGGGCGCGGTCGATCTTGCCGTCGATGCTGATGCGCGCCTTCACCGTCGGCTTGGCGGCGAGAACGAAGGCTTTCGCCCCCTCCGCAGCCTCGCGAAGCAGATCGGTCAGTCCGGCCAGGATCAGGGCTTCCGCCATGGTCTCTCTCCCCTGCGTTTTATCGTTGTTGCCGGGACTATAGGCTTATCTCGCACCTGCGAACAATGCGCTGCAGCATAATCGTTAGAGAGCGGCCAGCGCGGCCTCCAGCGTCGCCATGTCGGAGGGCAAGGGGGTCTCGAAGCGCAGTTTCTCGTCGGTGATCGGGTGGACGAAGCCCAGCACCGCCGCGTGCAAGGCCTGGCGCGCGAGGCCGGAGGCGCTGATGGCTTCGCGCACCACCGGGGCGGGCGTGCCGGAGCCGTAAATCGGGTCGGCCAAACAAGGCGACCCCTTCGAAGCCATATGAACGCGGATCTGATGGGTGCGTCCGGTCTGCAGGCGGCAGGAGACACGCGCCGCCAAGGGCTTCTCTTGCGGACCGAAGGTCTTCTCCACCGCATAGTGGGTGATGGCCTGGCGGCCGCCGGTCTTCAGCACGGCCATCTTCTTTCGGTCGCTGCTGGAGCGGCCGATCTGGGTGTCCACTGTCCCTTTTGACGGGTAGGGCGCGCCACGGGTCAGAGCCACATAGACGCGGTCGATGTCGTGGGTCGCGAACAGCTTCGACAGGCCCTGATGGGCGGCGTCGGACTTGGCCGCGACCATGACCCCCGACGTCTCCTTGTCCAGGCGGTGAACGATGCCGGGGCGCGCCACCCCGCCGACGCCCGACAGGCTGTCGCCGCAGTGATGCAGGAGGGCGTTGACCAGGGTGCCGCTGTCGGTTCCCGGAGCCGGGTGGACCGCCATGCCGGCCGGCTTGTCGACGACGATCAGGTGGGCGTCCTCGAACAGCACGGTCAGGGGGATCGCCTCGGGCCGCGGCTCGGCCGGGGCAGGAGGCGGGATCAGGATTTCGTACTCGCCGGGCTGGGCCTTGGCCGAACCGGAGGTCGCGGGGACGCCGTCGCGGCGGATCAGACCGTCGGCCATCAGGGCCTGGAGGCGGGCGCGCGAAAGCTCCGGAGCGGCCGAGGCCAAGGCCTTGTCCAGCCGCTCGCCGGCGGCGGCGTCACCAATCTGCACCAGCCGCACTTCGAAATCGGTTTCGTCTTCAGGCAAGTCTTCGCGCATCACGGTTCTTCATATAGGCGTCACAACCAGAGTGGCAGAACCGGGTGGAGTGGGCGGCGGAGCCGCGCCTCGGTCATGCAGGGGGGATAATAGATGCGTCCGTTTCAAACCAGCCTTCTGGCCGCGGTCAGCCTATCGGCGCTCGTCGCCGGCGCTGCGCAGGCCCAGAGCAACGACCTGATCGACGAGCTGATCGTCACCGCGCAAAAGCGCGAGCAGGCGGCGATCGACGTGCCCATGGCGCTGACCGCCTATAGCGGCGACCGGCTGGAGAAGCTGGGCGTGCAGGACTTCCAGCAGCTTTCGCGATTCACCCCCGGCCTGCTGGTCCAGGACCAGTCGCCGAACAATCCGGGCTTCGTGATGCGGGGCATCACCTCGGACTCCACCGAAGCCACCGCCGAAGCGCGGGTGTCGGTGTTCCAGGACGGGGTGTCGATCTCCAAGGCGCAGGGCTCCTACATCGAGCTATTCGACCTAGAGCGCGTGGAAGTGGCCAAGGGGCCGCAATCGACCCTGTACGGCCGCGGCGCCATGATCGGCGCGGTGAACCTGATCCAGGCCAAGGCCGACCCGTCGGCCATGTCCGCCTGGGCGAAGCTGGGCGGCGGCAACTTCGGCCAGGTCAACGCCGAGGGCTACGTCAACCTGCCGCTGAACGAGCAGTTCGCGGTGCGTCTGGCCGGCCGCCTGCGCGAACGTGACGGTTACGTCGAGAACGCCCTGGGCGGCGACGACTTCAACTCGATCAGCACCTACGCCGTGCGCGGCACCCTGTCGTACCGTTCTGGCGGCAAGCTGAGCGCCGACCTGATCTACAACTACCAGCACGACGACCCCACCGGCACGGCGTTTAAGTCCGGCGGCTTCTCGCCCGCCAGCCCGCTGACCGGCCAAGTCCTGGCGGGCCGTGAGCCGTGGGAGCCGGCGGCTCTGGCCGCCCCCGCGAGCTTTGGCCAGGGCGACCTTGGCGTGGATCGCACCGTGCAGGGCGCCACCGCCTTGGTGAACTACGAGCTGACCGACAGCCTGACCCTGGCTTCGGTGACGGCCTGGCGTCAGTTCGAGTCCAAGGAAGTCTATGATCCGGACGGCCTGGCCCTGCCGATCCTGACCGGCCTGAATCACGGCAAGGGCAACCAGTGGAGCCAGGAGCTGCGCGTCAACTACGACGCCGGCGGCCGCTGGACCGGTTTCTTTGGCGGCGACTTCTTCCATGAAGACGGCAGCCAGCGCACTCCGCTGCAGTTCGACGAGCGCATGGGCCTGGCGGTCCTGACCGGCCAGTTGAACGCCGGCGCGGCGAACCTCGGCTTCGCCCCCACCACCCCGGCCCCGGCCGCAGTGTTCAACAACACCGCCTTCACCGGCGCCCTAGTGCAGGGCATCGCGGCGGCGCTGAGCGGCAACCGCCTGTTGCTGACCCCGACCCAGGCCGGCGCCATCGCCGCCAACCTGCGCTCCAACCATCAGGAAACGGCCCTGAACCGGGGCGACCTGGACAGCATCGACCTGTTCGGCGACGTGACCTTCCGCGCCACCGACCGCCTGGAGCTGTCGGGCGGCCTGCGCTGGACCCGCGACGAGAAGACCACGACGTTCTCGTCGGCCACCATCGGCGGGCGCTCGGTCCTGGGCGGCGTCATCGGCGCGGCCCAGTTGGCGGCCACGGGCACGGCGGGGAATCTGGCCCTGGCCAACGGCATCATCGGCGGGCTGCAACTGCCGATCGTCCAACAGATCCCGGCGGCCCAACTGCCGAACTTCGGCCTGACCTTCCAGCCGACCACCGGCAACGGCCAGGCGTTCTCGGCGGACAACGAGGATTCTAGCTTCACCTGGCGCCTGGTCGGCCGCTACGCCCTGACCGACGACGCCAACATCTACGCGTCCTACGCGCGCGGCCGTCGTCCGGAAGTGATGCAGGCCGGCCCGCCGACCACCCCCTACGCCGCCCCGCGCTTTGAGCGCGTGGAGGCCGAGACGGTGGACAGCTACGAGATCGGCGTGAAGACCCACCTGCGCGAGCAGGGCCTGCGTCTGGAAGGCGCGGTCTATTACTTCGACTACGACAACTTCCAGACCATCCAGCAGCAGGGCACGGTGTTCATCACCACCAACGCCGGCAAGGCCACGGCCTATGGCTTCGAAGGCCAGGCCGACTGGACCGTGGCGGGGAATGTCGATCTGTTCGCCACCTACGCCTACAGCCACGCCCGCTTCGACGGGGGCGCCTATGACGGCAACCACTTCCGTCTGTCGCCGGACCACACGCTGTCGGTGGGCGGTTCGTTCCGCATGGACGCCCTGGGCGGCCAGTTCGATTTCCGCCCGAGCTACAGCTACCGCTCGAAAATCTTCTTCGACGACAACAACGACCTGCCGCAGTACCAGCGCCCGCCGCGCGTCTTCGTGGCCGACGCCGCGCAGGACGAGCTGCAGAAGGCCTACGGCCTGCTGAACCTGCGGCTGGCCTATACCCCGGCGGACTACCCGCTGGTGGTCGAGGCGTTCGTCAACAACGCCCTGGACAAGGAATATATCATCGACGCCGGCAACACCGGCGACAGCCTGGGCCTGCCGACCTTCATCGCCGGCGCGCCGCGCATGTACGGCGTGTCGATGGCGTGGAAGTTCAACTGATCGACGACCATTTTCACGCATGCGTCACGGGGCGGTCGCGTCCCGGACATCGGTGAAGCTTACGCAGCCCCCATCATTCGATGGGGGCTGTTTTTCCATGAAGCGTAACCTGCTGCTGGCCGCGACCAGCTTTGTCGCCATTCTCGCCGGTCAGGCGCACGCCGAGGCCGACGCGGCCGTCGATGCGTCGGTGGACACCCTGATCGTCACCGCCCAAAAGCGCGAACAGAGCGTCAAGGACGTACCGATCGCCCTGACCGCCTATACCGGTCAGTTTCTGGAGGAGATCGGCGTCCAGGAGTTCGAGGAGCTGTCGCTCTACGTCCCCGGCTTCGAGGTGCAGAACCAATCGCCGAACAATCCGGGCTTCGTGATGCGCGGCATCACCTCGGACTCGGGCGAGGCGACCAACGAGCCGCGCGTTTCGGTCTTCCAGGACGGCGTGTCGATCTCCAAGTCGCGCGGCTCCTACGTCGAGCTGTTCGACAACGAGCGGATCGAGATCGCCAAAGGCCCGCAATCGACCCTGTACGGCCGGGGCGCCCTGATCGGGGCGGTGAACATCGTCCAGGCGAAAGCCAAGACCGAAGCCTTCGGCTTCGCCGCCAGGGGCGAGGTCGGCAACTACGGCTACGTCATGGGCGAGGCGATGGTGAACATGCCGCTGTCCGACACCTTCGCGGTGCGTCTGTCCGGCCGGGTCAAGCAGCGCGACGGTTTCGTCGAGAACCTGCTGGGCGGCGAGGACTTCAACTCCACCGACACCAAGGCCGGCCGGGTGGCTCTGCGCTTTCAGCCCAACGACCGCCTGAACATCGATGTGGTCGCCAACTATCAGGAAGACAGCCCGAGCGGCACTTCGTTCAAGTCGCTGACCTACGCGCCGACCAACCCGACCACGGGCGCGGTGATCGGCGACCTGGGCCGCAATTCGGGCGCGGCCCTGACCAGCATCGCGGGCTTTGAGAACAACCTGCCGCTGGGCCTGGAGCGTAAGGTCTACGGCATGACCGCCCTAGCCGACTACAAGATCAGCGACGCGCTGACCTTGTCGTCGATCTCGGCCTATCGCCGCTTCGAGGGCACGGAAGTCTTCGACGCCGACGGCTTCTCGCTGCCGCTGTTCGTGTTCGCCGAGGTGGCCTGGGGCCGCCAGACCAGCCAGGAACTGCGCCTGGCCTACGATAACGGCGGCAAGGTCACGGCTTTCGCCGGGGTCAGCTACTTCCACGAAAACGGCTCGCAACGCGTGCCGCTGTCGGTGAACGAAAAGGTTTACGCCCTGGTCTCCACCGGCCAGCTGCCCAAGCCTAACGGTCTGCCGCTGCCGGCGATCCTGAACCTGCCGGCCCTGGCGGCCCTCAAGGCCGATCACCGCGAGGCCTTCGCCAACTATGGCGAGACGACCTCGTACGACTATTTCGCCGACGCCACCTGGCGTCCCATCGACCGCCTCGAACTGACGGCGGGTGTTCGCTACACCCAGGACGACAAGACCAGCGGCTATTCGGCGGTGCTGATGAACGGCGGCTCGGTCCTGGGCGGCTCGACCGCCACCGTGGCGCGCGGCCTGATCGCCCAGCCGACTCCGGGCGGCAAGCCGCAATACAGCTCGCTGGACGATGATGGGATCACCTATCGCGCCGTGGCCCGCTATGCGGCGACGGACAATGTCAGCCTGTATGCGTCCTATGCCCGCGGCCGCCGGCCCAAGGTGCTGGGCGTCGCGGCGCCGACCACGCCGGGCGGCAATGTCCGCTACAACATCCTGCCGGGCGAAGTGGTCGATAGCATCGAGGTCGGCGCCAAGGGCGAGTTCCTGGACCGCACCCTGACCCTGGAAGGCTCGATCTACGACTACGCGTACGACAACTTCCAAACCTCGATCCGTAACGACGCCGGCCAGGTGGTCAGCATCAACGCGGGCAAGGCCTCGGCCTACGGCTTCGAGGGGCAGGCCAACTGGCGTCCGAACCCGAACACCCGCCTGTTCGCCACCTATGGCTACAACCACGCGCGCTTCGACATCGGCCTGTTCGAAGGCAACAGCTTCCGGCTCTCGCCGGACCACTCGGCCTCGTTCGGCGCGAAGGTCGATTTCCCGGTGATGCAGGGCAAGATGTCGGTGGTTCCGACCTACACCTGGCAGTCCAAGGTGTTCTTCGACAACAACAACGACCGTCCCGATCTGCAGTCGGCCGACAAGATCCAGGACGAGTTCCAGAAGGCCTATGGCCTGCTGAACCTGCGGGTGAACTACGCGCCGGAGGACGGCACGTGGGAGGTCGGCGCCTTCGCCAACAACGTCCTCAAGCAGGACTACATCAAGGACGCGGGCAACACCGGCGACGGCTTCGGCATCGCCACCTTCATCGCCGGCGAGCCGCGCTACTACGGTGTCAGCCTGACGATCCGGCGCTAGGCTGCGGAAAAACGGGGGGACCGATCATGAAGATGAATCGTCGTGGCGCACTGGCGCTTCTGGGCTTTGGCGCCGCCTCGCCCGTCGGGGCGGTCACGCCGGCCAAGACCTATGCCGGCGGGGTGTCGTTCCTGCATGGCGTGGCTTCCGGGGATCCGCTGGCCGACCGGGTCATCATCTGGACCCGTGCGACGCCGTCCGACCTGAAGACCACTGAGACCATCGCCCTGCGTTGGGACGTGGCCGCCGATCCGCAGTTCAAGCGGATCGTGGCGCAGGGGCAGGCGTCCACCGACGCCAGCCGTGACTTCACCGCCAAGGTGGACGTGACGGGCCTGAAGCCAGGGACGGACTACTGGTATCGCTTCCGTCGGATCCTGGCCGGCAAGCCGCAGGGCGACCAGGCCGCCGGCCGCACCCGCACCCTGCCCAAGGGAGCGACCAAGGACGTGGTGCTGGCGGTGGCGTCGTGCTCGCTGTTTCCGGCCGGTTTCTTCAACGCCTACGGCGCCATCGCCGCCCTGCCGCGCGTGGACGCGGTGCTGCACCTGGGCGACTACATCTATGAGTACGGCGCGGGCCCGAACGACTACGGCATGGCGGTCGGCGCGAAGATCGGCCGCACGCACCTGCCGCCGCACGAGATCGTCACCCTGTCCGACTACCGGACGCGTCACGCCCACTACAAGACCGACCCGCAACTGCAGGCCGCCCATGCGCGCGCGCCGTGGATCGTCGTGTGGGACGATCACGAGACGGCCAACGACGCCTGGCTTGGCGGCGCAGAGAACCACAACCCCGACAAGAGCGAGGGCGACTGGGCGGCGCGCAAGGCGGCGGCCATGAAGGCCTATTACGAGTGGATGCCGATCCGCCAGACGGCCAACGGCCTGGAGGGCGCCTGGCGCAGCTTCCAGTTCGGCGACGTGGCGACCCTGTTGATGGTCGAGACCCGCCTGACCGCGCGCAGCAAGCAGCTCGACTACGACACCGACCTCACCATGGTCGACGGCAAGCCTGACGTTAAGGCCTTCGCCGCCAAGTGGCAGGATCCGTCGCGCCGCCTTCTGGGCGAGACCCAGGAGAAGTGGCTGGCGGAAGAGCTGGCGGCCTCGGTCAAGTCGGGCACGTCCTGGCAGGTGCTGGGCAATCAGGTCGTCATGGGCCGCGTGGCCGCGCCGAACCTGCCCAAGACCATGGGGGCGGAAAAGTGGGCGGCGCTTCAGGCCGGCCTGCCGGAGTTCGTGCAGACCCGTCTGGCGCAGACCACGGCCCTGTCGGCCTTCGACGTGCCGAGCAACCTGGACAGCTGGGACGGATATCCCGTCGAGCGCGAGCGGCTTTATGCGGCGTTCACCGCAGCCAAGGCCTCGCCGATCGTCCTGGCCGGCGACAGCCACACCTTCTGGGTCAACGACCTGCATGACGCCGACGGCAAGCGTGTGGCGGCGGAGTTCGGCGCATCGTCGATCACCAGCCCGGGGTTCGGCGACTACCTGCCGCAAGCCCCGATCGGGCCGGCGTTCATGGAGCGTAACAAGGAGGTCGTGTTCTGCGACGCCCACACCAAGGGCTTCGTGCTGCTGACCCTGAACAAGGAGACGGCGAAGGGCGAACTGATCGCGGTCTCCACCGTCCTGTCGCCCAAGTACGAGACGCGGACCCTCAAGACCTACGCGGTCAAACCGGCGGCCGGCGGCGGGGTCGAGGCCCTGTCGGAAGTCTGAGAATAGGGGAGGTTACGGCCGCTCGACCAGGCGGCCGTCCTCGGCCACGCGATAGAAGCAGGACTTGAAGCCCACGTGGCAGGCGCCGCCGTCGCCCTGCGGCTCGACCTTGATCCAGACGGCGTCCTGATCGCAGTCGACGCGCAGTTCGACGACCTTCTGGATCTGGCCGCTGGTCTCGCCCTTCTTCCAGAGCGCGTTGCGCGAGCGGCTGAAATAGTGCGCCTCGCCAGTTTCCAAGGTTAGGCGCAGGGCCTCGTCGTTCATCCAGGCCAGCATCAGCACCTCGCCCGTATGAACGTCCGTCGCCACGGCGGCGACCAGGCCGGCGGCGTCGAAGCGGGGGGCGATGGCCTCGCCGCGCTCAAGGGCGTGCTTGTCGGGGGCGGTGGGAAAGCTGCTCATGCCAAGGCTTATGGCGCTGATCGGGCCGCGATGCGATAGCCTCGTTTAGGCATGAACCTCAACGACCGTATCAAGCAGCGCGTGGCGGACCTGGATCGCTGGGCCCGTCCCTGGGCGCAGCGCGGCCGCTGGCAGGGCTACGCCTACGAGTTCCTGCTGTTCGGGCTGAAGCAGGCTTGGGCCTGCCTGTTCGGGGCGGTGATGTTGCTGCTGCTGGTCGGGACCATGCTGCTGTGGCCCAAGGATGCGCCGGTGGCCCGCTACGACTTTCTCGTCGTCGCCTCCATCGCCATCCAGGGCGGGTTGATCGTCCTGGGGCTGGAGAAGCCGCGCGAGGCGCTGGTGATCGCCATCTTCCACGTGGTCGGCACCATGATGGAAATCTACAAGACCGCGCACGGCTCGTGGGTCTATCCGGAGCCCAGCCTGCTGCGGATCGGCGGCGTGCCGCTGTTCAGCGGCTTCATGTACGCCTGTGTCGGCAGCTACATCGCCCGCATCTGGCGGCTGTTCGACATCCAGTTCATCAACTACCCGCCGATCTGGGCGCCGTGGATCCTGGCCCTGCTGGCCTATCTGAACTTCTTCACCCACCACTACCTGCCCGACATTCGGGGCGTGCTGTACGTGTTCTCGCTCGTGATCTTCGGGCGCAGCTGGTTCACCTTCACGCCGGACCTGAAGATGCGGCGGATGCCGGTGATCGTCGGGCTGCTGCTGGTGGCGTTGTTCATCTGGTTCGCGGAGAACCTGGGCACGCTGGGTCGCGCCTGGGTTTATCCCAGCCAGAGCGACGGCTGGCGCATGGTGTCGATCTCCAAGCTCGGGGCCTGGTATCTGCTGATGCTGCTGTCCTACGTGCTGGTGTCGCTGGTCCATCCGCCGCGGGAGGCGGATGTGAAAAAGGCGCGGACCTCTCGGCCCGCGCCCTTCACCGATGGGGTCGATCCGACCGCCTGAGCTACTTGCGGTTCACAAAGTCCAAGAAGCGCTGGCGCAGATCGGCGTCGGTCTTAAAGACGCCGCGGAACTGGGTGGTGATGGTCGAGACGTCGCGGTGGTGCACGCCTCGGGTGGTCATGCACTGGTGCTCGGCGTCGATCAGCACGGCCACGCCGGCCGGCTTCAGGCTGTCGCAGATGGCGTCGGCGATCTGCTGGGTCATGGTCTCCTGGGTCTGCAGGCGGCGGGAGAAGATCTCCACCACACGCGCCAGCTTGGAGATGCCCACGACGCTGTTGGTGGGCATATAGGCCACATAGGCGCGGCCCAGGAACGGGGCCATGTGGTGCTCGCAGTGGCTTTCCACCTCGATGTCGCGGAGCATGACGAGATCGTCGTAGCCCTGCACGTCCTCGAAGGTGCGCGACAGCTCCTTGGCGGCGTCGGCCTGATAGCCGGAGAACCAGTCGCCATAGGCGTCGACCACGCGCTTGGGCGTATCGATCACGCCTTCGCGGCGCGGATCGTCGCCGGCCCAGGCGATCAGGGTGCGCACCGCCTCCATGGCCTCTTCGCGCGACGGGCGCTTCACGGGTTCAAGATCAACACCGGGCACGCCGATGAGGGTTCGCTCGCGGGTAGAAGCGTCCATAGGGTCGAGGTCTTTCCAGGGCTGAGTTGCGCCGGAGCGCCTGTCGCTCCGGAATTACGCGTGCCACCCATCACATCGGCGCCGCGCTCTAAGCGTGGTCATGCGCCGGACACATAGCTATATGGGGCGCCCCACCCCCTCCGCAACCTCTGCCGTAACGTCACAACATGACCCTCAAGCTTCACGACACCATGGCCCGCCAGAAGCGGACCTTCGTTCCCGCCGATCCGGAGCGGGTGACGATGTATGTCTGCGGGCCGACGGTCTACGGCTACGCGCACATCGGCAACGCTCGCCCGGTGGTGGTGTTCGACGTGCTCTATCGCTTGCTGCGCAAGGAGTTCGGTGAAGACGCGGTGGTCTATGCGCGCAACGTCACGGACGTGGACGACAAGATCAACGCCAAGGCGGCGGACGAGGGCGTCGATATCTCGGTCATCACCGACCGGTATCTGGCCGCCTATCTGGAGGACATGGACGCGCTGGGCGCCCTGCGTCCGACTTTGCAGCCCAAGGCGACCGATCACATCGACGCCATCCTGCAGCAGATCGGCAAGCTGGTTGAGAACGGCAGCGCCTACGCCGCCGAGGGCCATGTCCTGTTCGACACCCAGGCCTTCGCGGACTACGGCCAGCTTTCGGGCCGGCCGCTGGACGACATGATCGCCGGCGCGCGGGTCGAGGTCGCGCCGTACAAGCGCCATCCCGCCGATTTCGTGCTGTGGAAGCCGTCCAAGCCGAACGAGCCGGTGTGGGAAAGCCCTTGGGGCGCGGGCCGTCCTGGCTGGCACATCGAATGCTCGGCCATGATCGAGGCCCAGCTGGGTCTGCCGATCGACATCCACGGCGGCGGCATCGACCTGCAGTTCCCGCACCATGAGAACGAGGTGGCCCAGGGCCGCTGCGCCCACGGCCTGCCGACCTACGCCCGCTACTGGATGCACAACGGCTTCCTGGATATGGCCGGCGAGAAGATGTCCAAGAGCCTGGGCAACGTCATCTTGCCGCACGAACTGCTGAAGACCGTGCCGGGCGAGGTGATCCGCTGGGCCCTGCTGAGCGCGCACTACCGCCAGCCGCTGGACTGGTCGCCGGAGCTGCTGGAACAGAGCCGCGAGGCGCTGGACCGCTGCTATCAGGCGCTGCTCGACGCCAAGCGCCTGGGCGTGGACGATCCGGACGACGCCCGCGAAAGCGACATGGCCGCCTTCTACGAGGCGCTGTCGGACGACCTGAACACGCCGGCGGCCTATGCGGCGCTGTTCAGCCTGTATCGCGATCTTCGCGAACAACTGACCCTGGTCGAGCGCAAGGAAGCGTCGATCAACCAGGCGCGCCGTCGTCTGGCGGCCCTGCTGGAAGCGGCCAACTTCCTCGGCTTCCTGACCGTCGAGCCGGAGACCTGGTTCCAGGGCGCGGCCGGCGACGACCTGAAGGAGAAGGTCGAGGCCCTGATCGCCGCCCGCTTCGAGGCCCGCAAGGCCAAGGACTGGGCCCAGGCCGACGCCATTCGCGACGAGATCGCGGCGCTGGGCGTCGAGGTCATGGACGGTCCGCAGGGCGCGACCTGGCGCCTGAAGGAGTAACGCTCTCTCCTCCCCGGTTTCCACGGGGGAGGAGAGAGCGGCTTGCTCGCGCCGCCAGACTCCGCTCTTTTCCGCGCGGGGGAGCGTCACATGAGCCTGCATGAACACTGCCGGATGATGGCCGGCTACAACGGCTGGGCCAATGAGCGGCTGTACGCCGCCTGCGCCGAGGTGGCGGAGGCGGACTACAAGTCCGACCAGGGCGCGTTTTTCCGTTCCCTGCACGGGGCGCTGAACCACATTCTGCTGACCGATCGTATCTGGGGCGCGCGGTTCAATGGCCGCACCGCGCCGTCGTGGACACTGGACACCATTCTCTTCGATGACTTCGGCGCCCTGCGGGTGGCGCGGGAGGTGGAGGACGGCAAGCTGGTCGACTTCGTGGCCCGGCTGGACGACGAGCAGCTGGCGGCGGATTTCCGCTGGACCCGAAAGGCGGACGGCATGCAGGTGGCCCAGCCCCTCTGGGCGGCGCTCGCCCATGTCTTCAACCATCAGACTCACCATCGCGGCCAGGCCCACGACATCCTGAGCCGCCTGGGTCACGAGGCGCCGTCGCTGGATCTGGTGATCTATCAGCGGGACAGCGGGATCGGTTTCCGCGCCTGACAGGTCCTGTGCTAAAGGGCGCGCCATGACCTTCAAGTACGAACATCGCATCGGCATCCAGGCTCCGTCCGAGGTGGTCTGGGAGCTGCTGGCCGACCTGCCGGGCTGGGCGTCGTGGAATCCGCTGTATCCGGGCGCCGAGGGCGCGATCCGCATCGGCGCGTCGCTTGTGCTGACCGACGCCGACGGCGACAAGCTTGAGACCACGGTGATGGAGTGGGTGCCCTATGAGCAGCTCCATCTGCGCCGCAGCGGCATGAACGGCTTCGTCCGCTCGATCCGCTATTTCGAGATCGAGGCGATGAGCGGCGAGGGCGTGATCTTCTCCAATGGAGAACTTTATGCCGGGCTGGGCGCATTCCTGATCAAAAAGCAGCGCGGCGCGATCAAGGCCGGTTTCGAGGCCATGGGCGAGGCGCTTCGGCAAAAGGCCGAGGCCATCTGGCAGGAACGCCAGGTCAGCGCCAAATAAGGCCCATGATCGACGACCTTTATTCCGCCCGCGTGCTGGCCCTGGTGGCCGACATGCCGCGCGCCGGCCGGCTGGCCGATCCGGACGGCAGCGCCGATCGCGTCGCCAAGCTGTGCGGCAGCCGAATCATTGTCGATGTCGTCCTGGACGATCAGGGCCGGGTGGCCGATTTCGCCCAGGACGTGAAGGCCTGCGCCCTGGGACAGGCCGCCGCGGCGGTGCTGGGCGCGCAGGTGGTGGGGGCCGATCTTGCCGAGCTCACGGTTACGCGAGACGCCCTGCGTGCTATGTTGAAGACTGATGGCCCCGCTCCCGTGGGCCGGTTTTCGGAGCTTTCCGTGCTGCAGCCGGTGAAGGATTATCCCGCCCGCCACGCCTCGACGCTGCTGGCGTTCGATGCGGCGGTCGAGGCCGTCCAGGCCGCTGAGCTTGCCCGTCGCACGCGCGACGTGACGAAAACACGAACTAGCACCGCCGGCGCGGCTTGATCCTTTCGCAGCATCTGCGATAACGGGTTAAGTTATTACTGTACGGCTGCGCCGGCATGAACCTCTACGACCGCACCATCGACTGTGCCTTAAAGGCCTACAAGTCGATCCTTTCGCCTCTTCTGGGGCCGAGGTGTCGTTACATGCCGACGTGTTCGGAGTATGCGGCACAGGTCTTGAAAGGGCATGGACCTGTCAAAGGCTCTTGGCTGGCGTTCCGGAGAATCTGCCGTTGTCACCCATTTGGGGGATGGGGCTACGACCCGCCGCCGGTTAATCCTGCGACATCGCGTGAATCAGTTGGGCGCGAAGACGCCGAACGATCACGCCGATGGAAATGTGAAGCATGATCGACCTTGAGTTTCCCGACGGTTCGCACCGTCAGTATCCGAAGAACGCCACGGGCCGTGACGTCGCCGCCTCCATCTCCAAATCGCTGGAGAAGAAGGCCGTGCTCGTGCGCATGGACGGCAAGCTGCTGGACCTGGACCGCCCGCTGACCGAGGGCGGCAAGTTCGAGCTGCTGACCCGCGACGCGCCCGACGCGCTGGACATCATCCGCCACGACGCCTCGCACGTCCTGGCCCAGGCGGTGCAGGAGCTTTTCCCCGGCACCCAGGTCACGATCGGCCCGGCCATCGAGGACGGGTTCTATTACGATTTCGCCCGCGAAGAGCCGTTCAGCCTAGACGATCTGCCGAAGATCGAAGCGAAGATGCGCGAGATCGTGGACCGCGACGAAAAAATTCGTCGTGAGGTCTGGGATCGAAATGAAGCCATCGCGCATTTTGAATCGATCGGGGAAGTCTACAAAGCTGAGATCATCCGTGATCTTCCCGAAACGGAGGCGATCAGCGTGTACTGGCAGGGGGACTGGAAAGATCTCTGCATCGGGCCGCACCTGCCCTCGACCAAGCATGTGGGCAAGGCCTTCAAGCTGACCAAGCTGGCCGGCGCCTACTGGCGCGGCGACCATAACAACGCCCAGCTTCAACGGATCTACGGCACCGCCTGGGCCACTGAGGCCGAGCTGGAGGCCTATGTCACCCGCCTCGAGGAGGCGGAGAAGCGCGATCACCGCAAGCTCGGCCGCGCCATGGACCTTTTCCACATTCAGGAAGAAGGCCGGGGCATGGTGTTCTGGCACAAGCAGGGCTGGGCCCTGTGGCGCACGCTGGAGGCCTATATGCGCCGCCGGCTGGACGCCGCCGGCTACATCGAGGTGAAGACGCCCCAGGTCCTGGATCGCTCCTTCTGGGAGAAGTCCGGCCACTGGGACAAGTACCGCCCCAACATGTTCGTCTGCGAGACGGTGGAGGGCGAAGAGCTCTCGCTGAAGCCGATGAACTGCCCGGGCCACCTGCAGATCTTCAACTTCGGTCAGAAGTCCTATCGCGACCTGCCTCTGCGCATGGCCGAATTCGGCGCCTGCCACCGCTACGAGCCGTCGGGCTCGCTGCACGGCCTGATGCGCGTGCGCGGCTTCACCCAGGACGACGCGCACATCTTCTGCCGCGAAGACCAGATCGAGGACGAGACCGCCAAGTTCATCACCCTGTGCCAGACGGTGCATGGCGAACTGGGCATGACCACCGACTACATCGCCCTGGCCACCCGGCCCGAGCAGCGCGCCGGTTCGGACGAGTTCTGGGACAAGGCCGAGAGCCAGATGCTGAACGCCGCCCGCAAGGCCGGCGTGGAGCCGGTGATCGCCGAGGGCGACGGCGCCTTCTACGCGCCGAAGCTGGACTTCATCGTCAAGGACGCCATCGGCCGGACCTGGACCTGCGGCACGATCCAGTTGGACTACGTCCTGCCGGAGCGCCTGGGCGCCGAGTACGTGGCCGAGGACGGCTCCAAACAGCGTCCGGTCATGCTGCACCGGGCGATCCTGGGGTCGTTCGAGCGCTTCATCGGCATTCTGATCGAGAACTACGGCGGAGCCTTCCCGCTGTGGCTGGCGCCGACCCAGATCACGGTCGCCACGATCACCTCGGACGCCGACGACTACGCCAATCAAGTCGCCGAGACCCTGCGGACCGCCGGCCTGCGGGTGACCACCGACCTGCGCAACGAGAAGATCAACTACAAGATCCGGGAACATAGTCTCGCCAAGGTTCCGGCCATTGTCGTGGTCGGCCGCAAGGAGGCCGAGACCGGCCAGGTGGCGATCCGCCGCCTGGGCGGGGAGGGGCAACTGATCCTGTCGCTGTCGGAGGCGGTTTGCGCCCTGACCGACGAAGCCACGCCGCCGGACCTGCGGACCGCACCCTTCGTGCGGCCGGCAGCCCGGACGGGCGCAATGGTGGAGCCTGCATGAACGTCTCTGTTCGTCCCGCATCTGAAATGATCATGGGCGCCACGCCCGTGACGCCTGGCGTCTCTGTCGTGATGGTCGTGTACCGGACCGGCGAGGCCCTGACGTCAAGCATCAAACAGGTGTTGGCCGAGCCGATGGTCGACGAATTCGTCATCGTCGATAACGGCTCGGACGAACGGGACGAACAGATGCTGCGCATCCTGGAGCGGACGGACCCCCGGGTCCGCCTGCTGCAGGGCCACGGCAATGTCGGCTTCGCCAAGGGCGCCAATATGGGCGCGCGGGCGGCGGGCGGACGGCACGTGGTGTTTCTCAATCCAGACGCCTTTTTGCAGGAAGGCTGCATCCGCAGCCTGGTCCAGGCCCTGAAGGGCCGGCCGATCCCGAGCCTGGTCGGCGCCTGCGTGATCAACGAGGACGGCACCGAGCAGCGCGGCGCGCGTCGGGGCGAGGTGACGCCGTGGACCAGCCTGCTGTCCTTTGGTCAGCTGAGCCGCCGGTTCCGCAGCCTGCAGCGCTATGAGATCCACCGCGAAACCACTGACGCCATGCCTATGGCGACGACGGCGACGCCGGTCATCTCCGGCGCCTGCTTCGCCCTGCGCCGCGAGGATTTCGAAGCCCTGGACGGCTTCGACGAAAGCTACTTCCTCCATGTGGAGGACATCGACATCTGCTGGCGCGCCCGCGAGCTGGGCGGCGAGGTCCTGTTCCAGCCGACCGCCAAAGTCGTGCACCTGGGGCACACCAGCCTGAAGAGCCCGTTGTTTGTGGAGTTCCACAAGGGCATGGGCCTCGCCCGTTACTTCATCAAGCGCGCCAAGAGCTTCGGCCCGCGCGCGGCGGCGGTTCTGCTGGCGCCTCTGGTCATCGGCATGGCGGTCTCACGCCCAGCCCTCTGGAAGCTGACCGGCCAGCGAATCTAGGCGCGCCGGCGACCTGAATATCCTGATAACGGCCCCATAGGCCCTCGCCCTAGCTTCACCTCCTCAACACGAGGAGATTTGTTGTGGAGCTGAGCAAGATGGTTCTGGGCGCTTTGGCGGCCGCTGCGGTGATCGCCCCGCAGGCCGCCAAGGCCGGCGACAAGGAAGACCTGGCCGCCATCGACGTCGCCTATCAGGCGGCGGTGAAGCGCAACGACATCGCCGCCATGGAGAAGATTCTCCACGAGGACTTCGTGCAGGTTTACGGCGATGGTCGGTTGGAGACCCGCGCGGAGCTGATCGCCAAGGCCAAGGCGACCAAGTACGAGGTCCAGGACGAGGATCCGGGTACCCAGATGGTCCACGTCTTCGGCGACGCCGCCACGGTTACCGCCCGCATCTGGGTCAAGGGGACGCGCGCCGACGGCACGACCTTCGACCGCCGCGTCTGGTTCACCGACACCTATGCCCGCACGCCCCAGGGCTGGCGCTACGCCTTCGCCCAAGTCGCCAACTAGCTGCGATCCCGCCGCCCGGGTGTAACCTCGGGCGGCGTTCGTTCGAAATCGAATGTGTCATCGATGCCGTTTGTCGGCGCGGTGGAGCCCGAGGACTGCTGATGACGGTCATTTCCCTGGATAGCGCGCGACGGCAATCGGTCGGCAGGGTCGATCCCGACACGGGCCTGCGCCTGCCCATCACCTACCGCCGAGTGGTCAGCGAGAGCGCCTCGGCCACTATCCTGGACATATCCGCCGCCCATGACTCGCCGCCCTCGGGCGCGACCTGTCTCTATCAGGTGGCTCTGCCTTACATGGGGGTGTTCACCTACAAGGTGGGGCGTCGTTCGGCCGTGATCGACGCCAACAGCGTGCTGATGGTCCCGGCGGGTATCGAATACGCCGACGTCCATCCGGTGCGCGACATGGGCCATGCGGTGGCCATCGTCGCTCCGGCCACGGAGGTGATGGAGGAGCTCTGCCGGCTTGTGGGCGCGCGTCCCAGCGAGCTGTTCCGGGAGCTGTCGCGGCCGGGCGGGCCATCCATGACCTTGGCGGCGCACCGGCTTCGCATGCTGGCGGATCATGCCGACGGCCCGCTGGAGGCGGACGAGTTGGCGATCCAGATCCTGCAGGAAATCTTCGAGTCGGACGGAACACCGCGCGGACGTCCGTCCCAGGTGGTGGAGCGGGCCAAGCAGCTCATCCACGAACGCGGGTGCGAGCGTCTCAGCCTGGCCGATATCGCGGGCGCGGTCGGGGTCTCGCCGGTCTACCTGACTCAGGAGTTCAGCCGGACGGAGGGCAAGCCGCTCTACAAGTACCAGCTGCAGCTGCGGCTCAGCCGGGCCTTGGTCGAGCTGCCGCATTGCGAGGACATCACCGGCCTGGCGATCGACCTGGGCTTCTCCAGCCACAGCCATTTCGGCGCGGCCTTCCGGCGGGTGTTCGGAACTACGCCGGCGGAGTTCCGGGCGCGCGGCGCGGCCTGGCTGCAGCCGGAAGCGGCGGAATGGCTTCGCCGCCGCCGGATCTAGCGCGGCGGGAAACCGCCGGCCCGAGCCAGGGATGAGGCGGGCGCCTTGCCCAGGCGCTCCGACATGACCTTCGCCGTCGCGATCAGGGCGTCGAGGTCGTAGCCGGTGTCGAAGCCGGCGCGCTCCAGCATGTAGACCAGATCCTCGGTGCCGATGTTGCCGGTGGCGGCGGGGGCGAAGGGGCAGCCGCCCAGTCCGCCGACGCTGGCGTCCAGGACATCGATCCCCGCCTCGACCGAGGCGTAGGCGTTGGCGAGGCCGGTGTTGCGGGTGTCGTGGAAGTGCATGCGCAGGCGGGCGTCAGGTGCGGCCTTGCGGACCGCCTCGATGCGACGACGGACAGTCCAGGGATCGGCCACGCCGATGGTGTCGCCCAGGGCGATCTCGCCGATCTTCAGGGCGTGGGCCTCGGCGGCGATGGCGGCCACCTGATCGTCGCTGACCTCGCCGTCGAAGGGATCGCCGAAGGCCACGGAGATGGTCAGAGTCAAAGGCGGTCCGCCGTTGGCGTTGCGATGCTCGACCACGGCGGCGAGGGTTTGGAGCTGCTCGCTGACCGAGGCGCCCTGGTTACGGATGCCGAAGCCGTCGGAGGCGCAGACCACCACATTGGCCTCGTCGCAGCCTGCGGCGACGCAGCGCTCCCATCCCTTCAGGTTCAGGACCAGGCCGATGCGCGAGGCGTCGGGATTGGCGGACAGGGCGGCCATGACCTCTTCGGCCCCCGCCATCTGCGGCACGCGGCGCGGATTGACGAAGGAGACGGTCTCGATGCGGCGGGCGCCGGCGGCTTCCAGCCGCTGGATGAAGACGGCGCGCTCTTCCGGCTCGAGGACGGCGGCCTCGTTCTGCAGGCCGTCGCGCGGGCCGACCTCGACGATCTGGATGAAGCGGCTCATCTGTCGATCTCCGGCTCGCCGCGATAGAGGGTCAGGCGGACGGGATCGCCGGTGGAGTAATTGAATCCGTCAACCACCGCGACCGGATGCGGGGTCAGGCCGATACGGGCCAGGGCGGCGCGGAAGTCGGCGTCCTGCTTGGACTCGACCACGGCGGGGCGGCCTTCCAGCACCGCCTGGGCGGCGTTGGGGGCGTCGCCCAGGCCCGTGCGGGCGCCTAGGGCGAAGACCAGGCTGGGCTCGGCGTAGCCGGCGACCTCGACCGGGCCGGGCGTCACGCCGTCGCGCGGGTCGATGCGGGCTTCACGCAGGGCGTCGGACACGCGCTTGGACGTCCACAGCGGCTCCAGGCGCGGGGCGAGCAGGGCGAAGAAGGCGCTGTGCGCCAGAACGCCGAGGACAAGGGCGGTGACGACGGCGGTCCCAGCGGCGCGGTTGACCAGCAGATAGGCCCCGACGCCGCCGGCCAGCAGGAACAGGCCCGCCGCTATGGCCGTCGCCGTCGCGTCCGAGGCGTCGCCGTATTCCGACATCAGGTAGATGCTGGCGGCGGCGAAGACGACCCCGCCCAGCACGCCCAGAACGGCGCCGATCCAACGGCTGATGCGGCCCAGCGGCTGCTCCAGCGACGCGGCCATCAGCCAGGCCAGGGCGCCGTGGGCCGGCAGGGTGTAGTGCGCCAGCTTGGTCGGCAGCAGCTCGAACATCAGCCAGGTGGGGATCAGCCAGCAAAGGGCGAAGCGTACGCCGGGCTCATTGCGGCGTTTCCAGCCCAGGGCGAGCGCGGCTGGGAGGACGAGCGCCGACGGGAAGGTCAGCAAGAAGGACAGCAGGGTGTGGTAGCCGGGAGGGGCGCCGTGGCTTTCATGGCCGCCGGCCAGCTTGGGCGCCAGGTCGCCGCCGATCGCCGTGCCCCAGAAGGCGCCGTCGGTGGCCACTGTGATGGCCCAGGCCCAGGGGGCGACCACCAGCACGAACACCGCCGCGCCCCAGGTCCAGCCCAGCCCCTTCAGCCAGGCGGCCTTGCGGTCCCAGATACACAGAGCCAGCAAGGCCAAGATCACCACCAGCAGGCTGACCGGTCCCTTGACCAGCACGCCCAGGGACAGGCCCAGCCAGAAGAACAGCCGCGTCCATCGGCCCGCCGCGGGACCGCCATTGGCCGCCGAATAAAGCCGGGCCAGGGCCGCCAGCGACAGGGTCGTCAGGCCGCAGAGCATGGCGTCGGTCTTGGCGATGAACGCCTCGGTCGACAGCAGGAAGCCGGTCCCCAGGATCGCGCCGGCCATCAGGCCGGTGCGCTGACGGAAGAACGCCCCCGCGCCCCAGGCGCAGGCGGCGGCGGCCAGCATGGCGCCGAGCAGGGACGGGACGCGCCAGGCCCAGATCTGTCGATCCTCGACCTCCGTTAGGGCCTTGACGCTGAGCGCCTGCATCCAGTGGATCCCCACCGGCTTCTTGAAGCGCGGCTGGTCCTGGAAGCGGATGACGACATAGTCGCCGCTCTCCAGCATCTGGGCGGTGGCCTGGGCGAAGCGGGACTCGTCCCGATCCAGCGGCGGCACGGCGAACAGCCCGGGAAGGCCGGCGATCATGGCGATCAGCGCCGCGAAGAGAGGGGCGCGCCAGCCACGGCTGAGGGCGTCGAGACGGGATTCGAGGCTCATGGAGCGTTTGATAGCATGAACGCGGCAGGGTGATCCTTAACCTTCCCCGCGCGGTCTTTTCGGCTATTGAGGGCGGATGAACGCAAAGAACGCGAACCCCGACGTCTCCATCGTCGTGCCGGTCTTCGACGAAAGCGGCGCCGCGCCGACCCTGGCGCGCGAGATCGCCGCCGCCTTCGCCGGCCGCAACTTCGAGATCGTCTTCGTCAACGACGCCAGCCGCGACGACACCGCCGCGCGCCTGACCGCCCTGAAGGGCGAGATTCCGCAGCTTCGGGTGCTGAGCCACGCCAAAAACGCGGGGCAGAGCCGTTCCGTCCGCACCGGCGTGTTGGGCGCGCGGGGCGCCATTGTGGTGACCCTGGACGGCGACGGCCAGAACGATCCGGCCGATGCGCCGCGTCTGGTGGATCGTCTGGCCGCCGGGCCGGAGACCCTGGCCCTGGTGGGCGGCGAGCGGGTGAAGCGTCAGGACAGCTGGTCCAAGCGCTACGCCTCGCGCTTCGCCAATGGGGTGCGCCAGAAGCTGCTGAAGGACAACGCCACCGACACCGGCTGCGGCCTGAAGGTGTTCCGCCGCGAGGCCTTCCTGCGCCTGCCGTACTTCGACCACCTGCACCGCTATCTGCCGGCGATGATGATGCGCGAAGGCTATGAGACGGCGTTCGAGCCGGTGAATCACCGGGCCCGCGAGACCGGGGCGTCGAAGTACACGAATTTCGGCCGGCTGAAGGCCTCGTTCTCCGACCTGATCGGGGTGATGTGGCTGCAGTCTCGGGCCCGCCAGCCCGGCGGCGTCAGCGAACTGTAGGCGTTATTTTCCGGTGGGCGCCGACCGCTAGGTCAGGATCGTGAAGATCAGGGCCACGAAGGCGACGTCGAACAGGCGGAAAGACAGCAGGGACAAGGGAACGGCTCCAGGGCTCGTTCCCGATCAGCAAGACGGGCGCCAGTCAGACCTCGGTCTGCTTGCCTCGTCCGCTCTTGCGGCGACGGTCGTTCCCGCCGGACCATTCAGCGCCCAGATAGGTGCTGCGGGCGGTGTCCAGGGTTTCCTGACCGCCGCGCAGGCCGCGCTTCTGACCGTTCTGGCCCAGAAGCTGAGCGGCGAAGGCGGTGAAGCCCGAGCGGGGCGCCGGCTCAACCTCTTCCTTCACATGGACGGTCTCGACCTCCGGCTCCGCGTCGCCGGGATGGCCGTCCGTCGCACGCGCGTCCACCGCGCGGCGGAAGGCGCGGCGCGGGGCGGGCAGGCGACGGGTCGGGTCGATCGGATCAGTCATCGACGAAAAGCCTAGGCCGGCGTTCGTTAAGAAGCCGTGGTCACGGCTTGGAGGCCAGTTTCTCGATCTGCTGCTGCATGGCGTCGAGCTGCCGCTTCAGGTCCGCCAGGGACTCGTCGGCGGCGGCCGGCTGCGGCGCGGGGGCGGCGGGTTCGGCGGCGCGCGGCGCGGCTTCCTCCTCGCCCGGGCGCGTGAAGGCGAAGGGCGAAAACATCTTCATGGCGCGATCGAACAGGGCCAGGTTCTGGCGGATCTGTTCTTCATAGGCGCCGGCGGCGAAGCCCTTGGCCGAGAACGCGCCCGGCGTCAGGGTCTCGAACTGCGAGCGCATGCGCTCCTGCTGCTTGGCGAAGCTTTCCAGGGACAGCTCCAGATAGCTCGGCAGGAAGGCCTGCATGGAGTTGCCATAGAAGCCGATCAGCTGACGCAGGAACTGGATCGGCAGCAGGGTCTGACCCTTGCTCTCTTCCTCGAAGATGATCTGGGTCAGGACTGGACGGGTGATGTCCTCGTTGGTCTTGGCGTCATAGACGACGAAGTCCACGCCCTCCTTCACCATCTCCGCCAGGTGTTCCAGCGTGACGTAGGAGCTTGACGCCGTGTTGTAGAGGCGGCGGTTCGCGTACTTCTTGATGACGACGCGTTCGCCGGACTTGGCGTTCGCCTTGCCTTCAGCGGCTTCGTTGTTCTCGGACATTTCGTTCCCAAAGCGCGCGGCCCGTGCGGCCGTTCTGCGATGCAGTATCGTGCATAGCCGCCGGGTGCGCCAGTGGTCAGACGACAGGCGTGTGTCGATGAAAATGGATGCGTGACTCCGGGCGTGGGGCATGCATTCTACCGCACTGCACAATAATGAAGGCCGCTGCTCGGACCGAGACGGCGGCCTCACGGGAACCACGGGAGTTATTCTCATGACCGACATCGTCATCGTCTCCGCCGCTCGCACGCCGGTCGGCGCGTTCAACGGCGCGCTTTCCAGCTTGCCGGCGCATGAGCTGGGCAAGGTGGCCATCGCCGCCGCCATCGAGCGCGCAGGCGTGGCCCCGGCGGATGTGGACGAGGTGATCCTGGGTCAGGTGCTGCAGGCCGGCGCAGGCCAGGGCCCGGCCCGTCAGGCGTCGGTCAACGCCGGCATTCCGGTGGAGAGCCCGGCCTGGAGCCTGAACCAGCTTTGCGGCTCGGGCCTGCGCGCCGTGGCCTTGGCGGCCCAGCAGATCGCGACAGGCGACGCCAATATCGTGGTCGCCGGCGGCCAGGAAAGCATGAGCCAGGCGCCGCACGCCGCCCACCTGCGCAACGGCCAGAAGATGGGCGACCTGAGCTTTGTCGACACCATGATCAAGGACGGCCTGTGGGACGCCTTCCACGGCTATCACATGGGCCAGACCGCCGAGAACATCGCCAGCCGCTGGCAGATCACGCGCGGCGACCAGGACAGCTTCGCCGTCGCCAGCCAGAACAAGGCTGAGGCCGCCCAGAAGGCCGGCAAGTTCGCTGACGAGATCGCGCCGGTGACCATCAAGGGCCGCAAGGGCGACACCGTCGTCGATCAGGATGAATACATCCGCCACGGCGCGACGCTGGAAAGCGTGTCGGGTCTGCGCCCGGCCTTCACCAAGGACGGTTCGGTCACCGCGGCCAACGCCTCGGGCCTCAATGACGGCGCGGCGGCCGTGGTGCTGATGAGCGCCGAGGAAGCCGCCAAGCGCGGGCTGAAGCCGCTGGCCCGCATAGCGTCTTGGGCCAACGCCGGCGTCGAGCCGGAGATCATGGGCACCGGCCCGATCCCGGCCAGCAAGAAGGCGCTGGAGAAGGCCGGCTGGACCGTGGCCGACCTGGATCTGGTGGAAAGCAACGAGGCCTTCGCCGCCCAGTCCCTGTGCGTGGTCCGCGAACTGGGCCTCGACCCGGCCAAGACCAACGTCAACGGCGGCGCCATCGCCATCGGACACCCCATCGGCGCCTCGGGCGCCCGCATCCTGACGACCCTGCTTCATGAAATGAAGCGCTCGGGCGCCAAGAAGGGCCTAGCGACGTTGTGCATCGGCGGCGGCATGGGCGTCGCCATGTGTCTCGAGGCGGTCTGACCGCCTCGACAACTGACGTGACGACAACCAAAACTATAAAATCCAGAGGGAGGAAGTACATGGCGAGAGTAGCGTTCGTCACAGGCGGAACGCGCGGCATCGGTCGCGCCATCGTGGAGCGACTGAAGGCCGACGGCCTGGAAGTGGCCGCCGGCTATTCCGGTAACGAGGAGGCCGCCGCCAAGTGCGCCGCCGAACTGGGCGTGACGGTGGTGAAGGGCAATGTGGGCGTGTTCGAGGATTGCGCCCGCGCCATCGCCGAGGTCGAGTCCAAGCTCGGACCGGTGGACGTGCTGGTCAACAACGCCGGCATCACCCGCGACGGCTTCTTCCACAAGATGACCTACGACCAATGGTCCGAGGTCATCCGCGTGAACATGGACAGCGCCTTCAACATGACCCGTCAGGTCATCGAAGGCATGCGCGAGCGCGGCTGGGGCCGGATCGTCAACATCTCCTCGATCAATGGCCAGAAGGGCCAGGTCGGCCAGACCAACTATTCGGCGGCCAAGGCCGGCCTGATCGGCTTCACCAAGGCGCTGGCCCTGGAGAACGCCAAGAAGGGCATCACCGTGAACTGCATCTGCCCCGGCTACATCGACACCGAGATGGTGGCGGCGGTGCCGGAGAACGTCTTGCAGGGCATCATCGCCGGAATTCCTGTCGGCCGCCTGGGCAAGGGCGAGGAGATCGCCGACATGGTGTCTTTCCTGTCCGGGGAGCGCGCGGGATTTGTGACCGGCGCGACACTCACCCTCAACGGCGGTCAGTACATGGCCGCCTAAACGGCGAGAGCCGCTTGATAGCGGCGCTATGAGGCGTCAAGACTGGGGCGTGGCACGTCCAAAATCCGCCCCAGTCGGGATGCATCTGCTTAACACATGGTAGGACGTAGATCGGCGATCTTCCGGGCCGCCGTTCGCAACGGGACGGGCGCGCTTTGCGTGCTGGCGGCGCTATCGGCCGCTTCGCCTGTCCTCGCCCAGGCGGGAAGCCTGCGCGAAGCCCTCTACAATTCCCGTAACGAGATGCGCCGCGCTCCGCCGCCGCCCGCCGCGCGCTATGTGTCCGAGACCGGTCAGCGCTTCGTCTTCGACCGCAGCCAGTCCCGTCCTCTGCTGCGCTTCGAGGGGCAGTCCGAAGTGTGGGCCCTGGAGCCCCACGCCGCGCCGCGCGGGGACATCATCTACAAGAACGACCTGGGGCAGCCGGTCCTGCGGGCCACCAAGCTGGGCGGTATGATCGTCTTCACCCAGCAGCGGCCCGGCGGTTCGGCCGCGGCGGTGGCGGGCGAGGTCGCACCGATCCGACTGCCGGCGCTAAGTCCCAGCGCGGTGCTGCAGCGCCTGGCCGCCGCCAGCGCCAAAGCCAGCCGCGCCGCCCAGCGGCTGATTTCTTTCGAGGCGGACGTCACCGCCGAATCTTCGGCGCTGGCGGCTGATGCGGCCTCTCTAGCCGCCGACGCGGTGGCGCGGCTGGTCCGCCGTCCGGGCGGCAAGCAGGCGATCTCCAAGATCGACAAGGTGGTGATCGATGAGGGCAAGAAGCCCTCCGCTCACCTGAAGAAGGGCGTGGTGCGTATCACCGTCACCCCCGACCTCGGCCTGGCCGGGCGACCGTCGTCCGAAAAGATCGCCGCCGCAGCCGAGGAGCGCTGACGGCGGTTTCCGGCTCCCGCTCGACCTGGGCGTCGGGGACGGCGGGCTCGTCCAACGGATAGCCGGGCATCAAGGTCCGGGTCAGCAGGCTCCATCCCGAAGGGCACTGAATCTCCCGCCGCCATCCGGCAGGTCCGGCCGTTTGCTGATCTTCATTCAAAGTGCAGCCGAACACCTCCCCTGCGGGGGAGGTGAAGGTGACGGCGACCGGGGCGCCCTTGTTAAGCTTCAGCACCTCGACCGCCTCCATCAGCATGTCGACGGGTCGGCCGGCCTGGATCAGCAGAAGGCCCTGGATGCGGAAAGGGTCCTCGTAGCGGCCCATCTCCTTCCACCAGCCGCCCGACCAAGGGCGCAGGTCCAGAAGGCGCACGATGTCCGCCGGCTGGTGGCTCATCCCTTGAAGGCGTCCTTGGCCGCGCGCACAGCCGCGAAACGCTCGGCGTCTCCGGCCAGCAGGAAGGGGTTGGTCGTCTTTTCCAGGCCGATCGTCGTGGGGACCGTGGGCTCCCCGCGCTCTCGCGCGGCGAAGACCGCCTCGGCGCGCGCCGCCAGGGCGGCGTCATGCTCCAGAGACAGAGCGAAGCGGGCGTTGGAGGCGGTGTATTCGTGGGCGCAATAGACCTGCGTGTCGTCGGGCAGGGCGGTCAGGCGGGAAAGACTGTCCCACATCTGCTCGGCCGTGCCCTCGAACAGCCGGCCGCAGCCCAGGGCGAACAGGGTGTCGCCGACGAAGGCCACGCCGTCGGCGGCGTCATGATAGGCGATATGGCCAAGCGTATGGCCGCCGCTGTCGATGACGGCGAAGGCGGTCTCGCCCAGCATGATCGTGTCCCCGTGAGCGACAGGGCGGTCGAGCGGGGCGATGCGGGTCACCTCGTTCGGTCCGACGATCTGGGCGCCGGTCGCGGCCTTGATCGCCGCGTTTCCGCCCGCGTGGTCTGGGTGCCAGTGGGTGTTGAGGATCAGGTCGACGGACCAGCCCAGCTTGGCGGCCTCGGCCAGGATGGCTTCGGCGTCCGGCGTGTCGACGGTCGCGACCTTGCCCGTGGCGTGGTCGCGCACGAGGAAGCCGTAGTTGTCCGACAAGCAGGGAAACTGGTGGATGGTGATCGTCATGAGGCTTCCCTCGATCTATGGCGATTTGCGCGCCGGCCCAATGGACGTAACGCTATCGCCTCCGACTCCGCTATAGAACGTCTATGCGCCGCGATGTGCTCGAACTCCGCGCTTTCTACGGCTCGCCCCTGGGGAAGGCCGCGCGCGAAATGCTGACTCGCAAGGTCAGCGAGGCCTGGGGCGACGCCGCCGGGCTCGACGTGCTCGGCGTCGGCTATCCCACGCCGTTTCTGCAATACCTCGATCATCGCCCCCGCCGGGTTCTGGCCGCCATGCCGGCCGCCCAGGGGGTCGAGGTCTGGCCGCGCCATGGCCGCAACCGTTCGGTGCTGGTGGAGGAAGGCGACCTGCCGTTCCGCAACGCCATGTTCGACCGGGTTCTCGCGGTCCACGCCCTGGAGGAGAGCGTCGATCCGCTGGAGTTGCTGTGCGAGATCGGCCGCGTCACCGCTCCCACAGGGCGAGTGATCGTCGCCGTGGCGGCGCGCAACGGGGCCTGGGCCAATGCGGAGAAGACCCCCTTCGGCCACGGCCGCCCCTTCACCCGCCTGCAGCTGGAGAGCCTGCTGCGTGAGGCGGAGCTGGAGCCGACCGGCTACACCCGCGCCCTGTACGTGCCGCCGATGACGACCTTTTCGCGCTGGGCCGAGGGGTTCGAACAGGCTGGCGCGCGGCTGTGGCCCGGATTCGCGGGCATCATCCTGATGGAGGCGGTGAAGCAGACCTTCGCCGTGAAGCCGCGCGGCGTGCGCGCCAGGGCGCATGTGCTGGTTCCCGGCGCCCTGCAGCCGGCGCCCGCCGGGCTTCCGCCTGTCAGAAGTTCGGATCGCTTGGAAACGACAGGGGTTTAGGCCTAGCTTATGCCGCTCGATTTGCTCGGAGACACTGCATGAAAATGATCGTCGCGATCATCAAACCCAGCCGGCTCGATGCGGTGCTGGACGCCGTGACCGAGGCTGGCGCGTCGGGCCTGACCGTCACCGAGGTACGCGGCTACGGCCGTCAGAAGGGCAAGACCGAAATCTATCGCGGCGCCGAATACGAGGTGAAGTTGTTGCCCAAGGTGAAGCTGGAGATCGCGGTTTCCGACGATCTGGTGGCCGGGGTCAGCGACGCCATCGTCGCCGCCTCCAACAGCGGCAAGATCGGCGACGGCAAGATCTTCGTCATCGACCTGGAGCAGGCCATGCGCATCCGCACGGGCGAGCGCGACGCCTCGGCGATCTCGGGCTAATTAAAATCTAGCGGAGCCGTAGGCCGGTTTCGCGCGTTCCCCGCGCATGTGGGATGTCGGGACTCTGGATGAGGCGCGAATGAGCGAGGCGACGGAAGTCATCCGTCCCGGCGTCAATTGCTGGCGGCAGGAGCGGGCTGACCGGGTCGCGTTTCTCATCGACAGCGCCGATTATTTCGCCGCTCTCAAAGCCTCTTTGCTCAAGGCGAAGTCGTCGATCTGGATCCTGGCCTGGACCTTTGATCCGCTTACCCGCCTGACGCCGGACCGCTCCCCGATCAGTAAGGATCCGGAGCATGCGGACCGCCTAGGCCTGCTGTTGCGGCGGATGGCGGCGCTGAACCCCGCGCTGGACGTACGCATCCTCGCCTGGGACATGCCGCCGCCCATCGCCGCCTCGCAATGGCTGGCGCCGCAGCGCGCCCAGGCCTATTTCGCCGACTCGCGGGTCAAGTTCCGGCTCGACAACAGCCTGCCCATGAGCGCCTGCCACCATCAGAAGGCGGTGATCATCGACGGGCGTCTGGCCTTCATCAGCGGCGGCGACATGGGCCCGGACCGCTGGGACACCTGCCACCACGACGACCACGACCCTCGCCGCCGCCTGCCCAACGGCCGCCGCTATCCGGCGCGGCACGAGGTGTCGATGATGATGGAGGGGCCGGTCGGCCACGCCCTGTGCGAGCATTTCGCCCAGCGCTGGCGCACGGCGACCGGGGAGCCGCTGACGCCCCTGCCGCCGGAGCGGGAGATGATCTGGCCGGACAGTGTGGCCATACACGCTCGCCGGCAGTCGGTGGCCCTGGCGCGCACCGCATCCGATTGGAAGGGGCAGAAGGGGCATGGCGAATGCCTGCGCCTCCACCTGGACGCCATCGCCGCGGCCAAGCGGCTGATCCTGCTGGAGAACCAGTACCTGACGTCTCCCCTGATCGTGGAGGCGCTGGTGGAGCGGCTGCTGGAGGCGGACGGGCCGGAGATCGTCGCCATCGGGCCGGCGCACAGCCCCAGCTATTTCGACCAGATCACCATGGACAGCGCCCGTTCGGCCGCCATCCATCGCCTGCGGGCGGCGGACGTGCAGGGTCGGTTCTCGGCCTATACGCCCCTGACGCCCGGAGGCAACGCGGTGATCGTCCATTCCAAGGTGGCGATCATCGACGACACCTTCCTGCGGATCGGGTCGGCCAACCTGAACAACCGCTCCACGGGTCTGGACAGTGAACTGGACGTGGCGTTGGAGGCCGAGCACGGGCCGGACGGGGAGGCGACACGCATGGCGATCCGCGCCTTCCGCTCGCGGCTGGTCGGTCACTACATGGAGCGGCGCGGGGACGAGGTGGGAGCGGCCATGGCCGCGCACGGCGGACTGGCGGCGGCGATCAACGCCCTGGACCATAAACCGCGCCGACTGCCGCATGCCGAGGCCCGCAAGCCGGGTCCGTTCGCCCGTTTCATCGCCAAGTGGCACCTGGGCGATCCGACGACGACGAAGGACGCCTGGAATCCCTGGAACCGCCGCAAGCGGCTGAAACAGGACCTGACCGAACTGCTGCCCTGCATCATGGATGGGCGCGACGACTGCTGAGGCTTTAGATCAGCCCGCGCGGCGGGTGGCGGTCAGCTGGCGAGTCTGCTCGACGATGCGGAACAGGGTGGCGCGCACCGCGCCGGCGTCGCCCTGACGGGCCTGGGCTTCCAAAGCCGCCAGGTCGGTCTCGGCGAGCGGTGTGAGCGGCGCGCCTGGAATGGCCTCCAGGATGCCCGGCGCTCGGGCGCGGGCGGCCTCGCCGATATCCACCAGCTCTTCGCTGATCTTCTCACCGGGACGCAGGCCGATCTCGCGGATCTCGATGTCCTTGTCGGGGATCAGGCCGTTCAGCTCGATCATGCGGCGGGCCAGATCGACGATCTTCACCGGCTCGCCCATCTCCAGGGTCAGAACGCCCGATTCCGGTTCCGCCTCGGCGGCCGACAGGGCGGCGGCGCGCAGGACCAGCTTCACCGCCTCGGGGATGGTCATGAAATAGCGCTCGACCTCGAAGTCGGTGATGGTGACAGGGCCGCCCTTCTCGATTTGGTGCTGGAACACCGTGGCCACCGAACCGGCCGAACCCAGAACGTTGCCGAAGCGCACGACGCTGAAACGGGTGGGGCCGGCGCTGGTGCGCACCAGGGTCTCGGCCATGCGCTTGGTGGCGCCCATGACGCTGGACGGATCGACCGCCTTGTCGGTGGAGATCATCACCATATGCGCCGCCTCGACGCCGCGGGCGGCCTCGACCACGTTGCGGGTGCCGAACACGTTGGTCAGCACGCCCTCGCAGGGGTGGGCCTCCACCAGGGGCACGTGCTTGAGCGCGGCGGCGTGGAAGACGATCTGGGGCTGCTTGTCGGCGAACCAGGAGGACAGGCGCGCGCGATCGCGGATGTCGCACAGGACCTCGTGCTGCGGCAGGTCGGGCCAGGCCTCGGCGATCTCGCGGCCGATCTGGAAGAGGGCGCCTTCGGAGGCGTCCAGCATGGTCAGGCTGGCCGGCTCGCAACCCGCCACCTGACGGCAGATTTCCGAACCGATCGAGCCGCCGGCGCCGGTCACCAGCACGCGCTTGCCGGCGACCAGTTCGCGGGCTGCATTCATGTCCAGCTGCACCGGCGCGCGGGCCAGCAGTTCTTCGAGGCTGATCTCGCGCAGGCCGGCGACGGAGGGGCCCTTGGCCAGCTCGACCACGCCGCCGGGCTGGCGCAGCAGACGCACGCCCTCGCTCTTCAGGCGTCCCAAGCGTTCTGGGCCAAGGCCCGGCAGGCTGGCCGGATGCGACAGAAACAGGATGGCGGCCGGGGCGATGTTGCTTTCGCGCAGGCGCATCAGAACTTCGTCGAACTGGCTGACGTCGCCCAGGACGCAGACGCCGCGGAACTCCTCGCCCACTTCACGCGTGGAGGGGGAGACCACGCCGATGGCCGCATAGGTCTGGCCCAGCGCGGTGGTCGGGGCGCGCAGGAAGGCGTCGGCCTCATGCGCCTCGCCGACGATCAGCAGGGGCGAGCGGGTGGCGATATGGCCGCCGATGAAGACCTCGACCAGCGAGCCTTCGTGCATGGCCCGGCGAACGATACGCAGGCCGGCCAGGAAGCCGGGATAGACCATCAGGGTCAGCAGGGCCGAACGCCAGCCGCCGGGCAGACCCACGGGCGTCGCCCAGACGATGAACGTGAACAAGCTCATAGCCAGAGCCGACGACCGGGCCAGGCGCAGGATGTCGCCCAGGGCCACGAAGCGCCAGGGCGCGCGCTCGATCTGGATCACCAGTTCGACGACGGCGGCGCAAGCGGCGAAACCGAGGGCCGAGGCGATGATCGCCGGCACCGGCCAGGTCCCGCCGACGCAGATGGCGCAGGAGATGAAAGCGGCCAGGAAGGCCAACAAGACATGAACTGCGAACTTGCCCGCTCGACCCACGCCGTGCTCCCGAAACCTTGCCGTCCCGCCCGCGGTTCGCGGACTCGGTTCGAGGCTTAGCATGCGATTTCTACGGCGTCTCGATTTTGTGTAAAGTATTTACTTTACACGCGGCCTAGGCGAAGCATCCGCACGATGTCGCCTGGGGCCGCCGCGCCAGCGCCGGCAGGGCGCACGAGCAGGGCGTCGGCCTGGGCGAAGACCGTGACCAGCGAGGATTCCTGATCGGGAAAGGCGCGGATGCGCGCGACGCCGTCTTGGCCGGATTCCAGGCGCGCGCGCATCCAGTGTTCGCGCGGGCCATTGGCGGGCAAGGCGGCGGCGAGGGCCGCCGTCTCCATGATCGGGCCGGGCGTCGCGCCTGTCATGGCCTCTACCAACGGGCGCAGGAAAAGCTCGGCGCAGACGAAGGCGGAGGCCGGGTTGCCAGGCAGGCCCAGGACCAGACGGCCGTCGGCCAGCTTGCCGAACCAGGTCGGTTTGCCCGGCCGCACCTTCACCGTCTCCACATCCAGCACGAGGCCGAGGCGGGCGAGGGCTGGCTTGGCCAGGTCGTGCTCGCCCACTGATGCGCCGCCCATAAGGACGATCAGGTCGGCGGAGAATTGGGAGGCAGAAACATTGGCGGGAGCGGTGACTGCGGAGGTGATTTCGGAGGCTTGAGCGACGATGGCGTCCTCATCGTCGCCGATGAGAGGATAGCCCCGCGCTTCCGCCCCCCATTGCCGAGCCAGGGCCAGCAAACCCGCCGAGCCGGAGTCGAAGATCTGCCAGGGGCCGGGCGCACCGCCGGGAGCGACCACCTCGTCGCCGCCGGTCAGGATGGCGATACGCGGGCGGCGGGCGACGGCCAGGGCGGTCCGGCCCGCGGCGGCGGCCAGGGCCAGCCGCCAGGGCGTCAGGATATCGCCGCTGTGCAGCAGCATATCCCCGGCCCGGAAATCGCCGCCGCGCGGGCGGACAAAGGCCGGGGCGTCCGGCGTGGCTCGCGGCGTCAGCAGATCCCCGACGCGATCGGCCTCTTCTTGGATCACCACGCGGTCGGCGCCAGCCGGGATGGGCGCGCCGGTGAAGATGCGCACGGTCTCGCCAGCCTGAAGGGTCTCGGAATAGCCGTGGCCCGCGGCGCTTTCGCCGACGATGCGCAGGGGCTGGCCGTTCAGGTCGGCGGCGCGCACCGCCCAGCCGTCCATGGCGGAGGCGTCAAAGGGCGGCTGGTCGCGGATGGCCAAGACGTCCTCGGCCAGCATGCGGCCGGCGGCGTCGTATAGGTGGGCGGTCTCGACGCCGAGGAAAGCGGCGCGCGCCAGCATGCGGCGGCGCGCCTCCTCGACGGTCAGGTTGCGGGCGTCAGCCGACGAAGGCGCGTTCGAGGACATAGTCCCCCGGTTCGGCGTTGGAGCCTTCCTTCATGCCGTGGCTGTCGAGGATGGCCGCCAGATCCTTAATCATGGCCATGGAGCCGCAGAGCATCGCCCGGTCCTGTTCGGGGTCGAACTTGTCGCCCGGCAGGCCCAGATCGCGGAACAGCTGGCCGGTCTCCACCAGGGTGGTGAAGCGGCCCTGGCGCTCAAAAGCCTCGCGGGTGACCGTGGGATAGTAGATGAGCTGGGTCTTGGCCTCGTCGCCGACCAGGGGGTCTTCGTGAATATCGCTGGTGAAGAAGTCGCGATAGGCCAGCTCCTCCACCTCGCGCACGCCGTGAGCGACGACCACCTTCTCGAAGCGCGAATAGGCGTCGGGATCGCGGGCCACCGACAGCCAAGGGGCGAGGCCGGTGCCGGTGCCGAACAGAAACAGGCGCTTGCCCGGCTTCACCGCGTCCAGCACCAAGGTGCCGGTGGGCTTCTTGCCCAGCAGGATCTGGTCGCCTTCCTTGATCTGCTGCAAGCGCGAGGTCAGGGGGCCGTCCGGCACCTTGATCGAGAAGAACTCCAGCTCCTCGGCGAAGCAGGGCGAAGCGATCGAATAGGCGCGCAGGATCGGCTTTGTCTCACCCAGTTCGGGGCGCGGCGGCAGGCCGATCATCACGAACTCGCCCGAGCGGAAGCGCAGCGACGCCGGCCGCGTGATGGCGAAGCTGAAAAGGCGATCGGTCCAATGCTTCACCCAAAGCACCGTCTCGACATGGTGCGCGCCCGAAGGCGCCGGGGCGGGTGAGGTCTGCAGTGCCGTGTCGGTCATGGCCGGAAGGTTCCTTTGCGCCTGCATCGACGCACGTGTCTCAACATCGCCGTCTACGGCCCATCGGACGGCGCACCGTCATGTGATGCGCGAGGGGGCGATGTCAACCGATGCGGCCCGCGCAATGAAATTCTCAATCACGTCAAAAATGGCGAATGCTTTTACGTCGAACGTCAAAATATGCGTTGCCGACTCCTGTATCGAGGCGCAGAGTCGTCCGCGCTCCACCAGAGAGCGTAAAATATACGGAGGGATGGATGCGCGTAGCGTTGTTGAAAGGCGCGGCTGTCGCCGCGTTTTCGATCCTTGCCTTGTCGGCCTGCGGCAACGCCGGAACCGGCTCCCAGACGCAGGTCGCGGCGGTCGCGGGCAAAGCCATAAATGTCTCCGGCTGCGCACGGCCAGCCACCAACGCCTCGACCGGCGCCACCTGCGTGGCGCTCCGCGGTCCCGGCGGGGTGATGTATGACGTGACCTCGGCCGCGCCCGCTCCGGATCCGACCAAGGGCGTCAGTGTCGCCGTCACGGGCATGGACAACGGCCAGACGTCCGACTGCGGCAAGGTCTTGACCGATGTGAAGTGGGAGTATCTGAGCCTTCGCTGCTCAGCAGCCGCGCCGACCGTCGTCGCCGCGACGGAAGAGCCCAAGGCGCAATAGCCTCCAGGGTTGTCCGGCGCCGCGGCGCCGGACTTCACCCGGGGTGACTAATCCTTGTCGGGCTTGGTCTCGCCCGAGCCTGGATCAGTGGCGGTCTCGCCGCTGTCTTGGCTCGGCTTTGATCCCGCTGGCTCTGTGGCCGGGCGGGGCGGCTGACCTTCGCGTCCCGGCTTCAGGTTCTCGTTTTCCGTCTCTCGATTGGACGGTCGGTCGTCTTTGTGTGCGGCTTGATCCACGGGGCGTTTCCTCTGTGATGGCGGAGCTGGTCTGGAAACGCCTCCGCCGCGTGCTTCGATCCGCTTGGGGATATGGGCCGCGAGGCTGTCCGATCCCCTTGCTCCGCGATCATGTCGCTGCTAAACGAGCCGGCTCCGGCGCATGAGCCGAGCGCGCCGGAAGGCTCAACGGCTTCCCGGCGCGCTGTTCATTGCCCGGAGGACTGCGGCGAAAGCCGACGTCTAGGAGTGTAGCTCAGCTGGTAGAGCATCGGTCTCCAAAACCGAGGGCCGGGGGTTCGAGTCCCTCCACTCCTGCCACTACCTATATGAAGAGCCGGCTACGCCTCGCGCGCAGCCGGTCATGTCAGTTTTAGAAGGTCGCGAGCCGCTTATGGCCAGGAAACCGGGATCGACCCCGTCAGCGATGAAAGCCCGCGCCGCCAAGACGGCGGCGGCGATGGCCCCTGCGGGTCAGGCTTCCGCGCTGAAGGCTGAAGCCGCGCCGAAGAAGCGGGTCAGCCCGGCCAAGTTCTTCGACCAGGTCATGGCCGAGGCGAAGAAGATCACCTGGACCTCCCGCAAGGAGACCTGGATCACCTCGCTGATGGTTTTCATCATGGTGGTGATGACCTCGATCTTCTTCTTTGTGGTCGATTGGGTCCTGCGCACCGGCGTGTCGCAGATCCTCGCCCTGGTGAACGCAGGATAAGACGATGAACGCTCAAACCGGCTCGAACCCGAACCACAAGTGGTACATCGTCCACGCCTACTCGAACTTCGAGAAGAAGGTGCGCGACAGCATCCTCGAGCAAGCCAAGTCGCAAGGCCTGGAAGACAGCTTCTCGGAAATCCTGGTCCCGACCGAGGACGTCGTCGAAATCCGCCGCGGCCGCAAGGTCAACGCCGAGCGCAAGTTCTTCCCCGGCTACGTGCTGGTGAAGATGCACCTGACCGACGAAGCCTATCACCTGATCAAGAACACCCCGAAGGTCACCGGCTTCCTGGGCGCCCAGGGCGGCTCGAAGCCGACCCCGGTGCCGGAACGTGAAGTCCAGCGCATCGTCGGCGCCATCGAAGAGGGCGTCGAGCGTCCGAAGCCCACCGTCTCCTACGAGATCGGCGAGCAGGTGCGCGTCACCGACGGTCCGTTCGCCAGCTTCACCGGTTCCGTGGAGGACGTGGACGAAGAACGCGCCCGCCTGCGCGTCACCGTTTCGATCTTCGGCCGGGCGACCCCGGTCGAGCTGGAATACAATCAGGTCGAGAAAACCGCCTGATGACGAAATTCCCCGCGGCCTAGGCGGCGGGGGAAGACCGGACAGCCTTCGGGCCGTCCATCAAATCCGTGGGAGGGACGCCAAGCCCGCACCACGGCTCAACCGGCCGGATATCCGGCCACCGAGGAGACTATGGCAAAGAAGATCCTGGGCTATATCAAGCTGCAGGTGCCCGCCGGCTCCGCCACGCCTTCGCCGCCCATCGGGCCGGCGCTGGGTCAACGCGGCGTGAACATCATGGGCTTCTGCAAAGAGTTCAACGCACGGACCGAAAGCGTCCAGAAGGGCACGCCCCTGCCGACCGTGATCACGGTCTATCAGGACAAGTCGTTCACCTTCGTGACGAAGACCCCGCCGGCCACCTTCTACCTGAAGGAAGCCACGGGCCTGAAGTCCGGCGCCAAGCTGACCGGTCGCGAGACCGTCGGCTCGATCACCCGCACCCAGCTGCGCGAGATCGCCGAAAAGAAGATGAAAGACCTCAACGCCAATGACGTTGAAGCCGCGGCCCGCATCATCGAGGGCTCGGCCCGCGCGATGGGCCTGAAAGTGGTGGAGTCCTAAGTCATGGCAAAGCAAGCAAAGCGCATTCAAGCCTGGACCGGCGACCGCGACGCGAACCTCGCGCTCGACGAAGCCATCAAGCTGGTGAAGGCCAACGCCAAGGCCAAGTTCGACGAGACCATCGAGATCTCGGTGAACCTGGGCGTCGACCCGCGTCACGCCGACCAACAGGTCCGCGGCGTGGTCAACCTGCCGTCGGGCACGGGCCGTGACGTCCGCGTCGCCGTCTTCGCCAAGGACGCCAAGGCTGATGAAGCCACGGCCGCTGGCGCGGAACACGTCGGCGCTGAAGATCTGTACGAAAAGATCAACGGCGGCTTCATGGACTTCGACCGCGTCATCGCGACGCCGGACATGATGGCCCTCGTCGGCCGTCTGGGTAAGGTGCTGGGTCCGCGCGGCCTGATGCCGAACCCGAAGGTCGGCACCGTGACCCCCAACGTCGGTCAGGCCGTCAAGGACGCCAAGGGCGGCGCCGTTGAGTTCCGCGTCGAAAAGGCCGGTATCGTTCACGCCGGCGTCGGCAAGGCCTCGTTCACCGAGGACGCGCTGAAGGCCAACGTGGTCGCTCTGGTCGACGCCCTGAACAAGGCCAAGCCCTCGGGCGCCAAGGGCGTCTATGTGAAGCGCATCAGCCTGTCTTCGACGATGGGCCCGGGCTTCAAGATCGACGCGGCTTCGGTCGTCGCCTAAGCGACAACCGACTGCGACAAGATCAGGGGCGGGGCCGCAAGGCTCCGCCCTTTTTCTTTGCTCTCAGGACTCCAGCTCCTCGTAGCGGCGGAAAACGCCTTCTTCGCTGAAGGGCAGACGGCGGTCGCTTTCCAGGTAGGCCTTGATCCTCGGCTGATCGGCCACACGCACGGCAAGCGCAGCAAGCTTCGGCGTCTCCTTCAGCGTCTTCTTCGTCGCCTTGGGGAAGGCGTAGAGCAGCCCCTGCACCACTTGGAAGGCGGACAGATCGACGTAGGTCAGCTTGTCTCCGACCAGCCATTGGTCGCCGGCGGGATTGGCGCTCAGGATCGTCTCCAGCCATCCCAGGAACTTAGGGATCCGCTGCTTGCGGAACTCCTTGGAGCGACGCTTGGCCTCCTTCTTTTGGTCCTCGTAATAGAGCGCCAGGCCCACGGGGTGATGGCTGTCGTGCGCCTCGGCCGTCAGATCGGCGATGGTCATCTGGATCTGATGGGCCCAAAGGCGGTCGGCCTCGGCCTTCGGCGCCAGTTTCAGCTTTGGCCCCAGATAAAGCAGGATCGCCGCCGTCTGGCCGACGACCACATCGCCGTCCTTGAGGAAGGGCGGGGCGAAGGGCGGCCGGGTCGTGGCGCCGCCCTCCAGATAGGCGGTAAGGGCGGGGACGCCCTGGCCGTCGTCCTCGTGGCCGCGCGCGATGTCCACATAGTCCGCGCCGGCCTGTTGAAGGGCGAGGCGGACGAACTCGCCGCGGCCCTGGATCGTGGGCCAGTAGTAGAGTTCGTAGGCCATGGATGCTCCTTTATCGCGGCAGCTCAACGCCTCAGCGGCGGCGGGGTTGAGTATCGCGGGCTTTTCCATTATACGCGCCGCTTCCGTCGCCCTTGTGGCGGCGAAAACCTGTCCGAGAACTGTGGGGCGTCAGGGTCACTGACGCCGTAACTGGGAAGAGCCCTTTCCAGCCGCCGGGAGACGGGGAAGCAAAGAGCTCTGCTCGCACCCTTCCGTTCCGACGGATGAGCGCGCGGCTCGTGCATCCTTCGGACAGTCGAGACCGACCAAGCGCGATGGGAGCGATCCCTTCGCCGCGAAGTCAATATCGGCGTCCGGATGGTCCGGCCGCTGTAACTGAGTAGGAGACCGCAATGGACCGCGCTCAAAAGCAAGAGTCGATCGAGACGCTCAAGGGCGTTTTCGCTGACTCCGGCGCTGTCGTCGTGACCCACTACATGGGTCTGACCGTTGCGGAAATGACCGACCTGCGTCTGCGCCTCCGCAAGGAAGGCGCTTCGCTGAAGGTGGTGAAGAACACCCTGGTGCAAAAGGCCCTGAACGGCTCGGCGGGTGAAGCGGGCGACGCCCTCTTCGTCGGCCCGGTCGCCATCGCCTACGGCGCCGATCCGGTGTCCGCCGCCAAGGTCGTCGCCCAGTACGCCAAGGAGAACGACAAGTTCACCATCGTTGGCGGCATCCTGGGTCAAACGACCATTCTGGACGAGAAGGCCGTCAAGGCCCTGGCGACCCTGCCCTCGCTCGACCAGATCCGCGGCCAGCTCATCGGGCTGCTCAACGCTCCGGCCACCAAGGTCGCCGGCGTTCTGCAGGCTCCGGCGGGTCAGCTCGCTCGCGTCTTCAACGCTTACGCCACGAAGGACGCCGCGTAAGCGGACTGTCAGTCATCTCCCCAACATCCCTCATCCTCTAAGGAACTATCATGTCGAAGCTCGAAAAGATCGTCGAAGACCTGTCCGCCCTGTCGGTTCTGGAAGCCGCTGAGCTGTCCAAGCTGCTGGAAGAAAAGTGGGGCGTTTCCGCCGCCGCTCCGGTCGCGTTCGCCGCCCCCGCCGCTGGCGGCGCTGCTGGCGCTCCGGCTGAAGCCGCTGAAGAGCAAACCGAGTTCACCGTCGTTCTGACGAACGGTGGCGACAAGAAGATCAACGTGATCAAGGAAGTTCGCGGCGTTCGTCCGGACCTGGGCCTGAAGGAAGCCAAGGACCTGGTCGAAGGCGCTCCGCAGAACGTCGTCGAAAACGTTTCGAAGCAAGTCGCCGAAGAAACCAAGAAGAAGCTCGAAGAAGCCGGCGCCACCGTCCAGATCAAGTAATCTGGTCGGCGTCAGCTCTGACGCTATCGAGAACGCCCCCGGAGCAATCCGGGGGCGTTTTTCATGGGGTGGAGCGGGGCAAGATATACGCGTTCAGCGAGCAGGGTTTTGACAGGCGCGGCGCGGTGAAGTTAAGGCTTCGGCAACCATGTTCGACGCCGAAATCCAGCCTTTCAACGATCCCGCCTCCAAGGCCTCGCGCTTTCGTCTGGCGCGCACGCGGCGCATCGCCGAGGTCATCGAGACCATCGCCGCCGAGCATGGGCGTTGCCGGATCATCGACCTGGGCGGTGAGCCGAACTACTGGCGGTTATTCGATCGTCGGATGCTGGAGCGCTGCAAGGTGTCGATCACCTCGGTAAACATCCAGGGCTTCGTCTCGGACGATCCGCTGATCAGCAGCATCGAGGGCGACGCCTGCGCCTTGCCGGGGTTCGCCGCCGACAGCTTCGACTTCGTCCATTCCAATTCGGTGATCGAGCATGTGGGCGACTGGGCGCGGATGTGCGCCTTCGCCGGCGAGGTCCGTCGCCTCGCGCCGCGCTATTACGTGCAGACGCCCAACTGGGACTTCCCGTACGAGCCCCATTTCTGCAGCTGGTTCTTCCACTGGCGCAGCGAGCAGTCCCGCGCCAAGGCCATGCTCCGCCGCCGTCACGGCTATGAGAAGAAGGCCGCCGACATGGGCGAGGCCATGGCGACGGTGCAGAGCGCTCGCCTGCTGAACAAGGCCCAGTTCCGCTATCTCTTCGCGGACGCGGCGTTCCCGGATGAGCGGATCGCGGGGCTGACGAAGTCCCTGATCGCGATCCGCTCCTAGTCGCTTATTTCCGGGGCGTCAGGATGTCGTCCAGACGCGCCGGGGTTCCCTCGATCCGCTCCAGCGCCGGATAGCGCAGGCCGCCGGAATAGGGGATCTGGACCGTGCGGTAGCGCTCGGCCGTCTTCACCAGCAGCTCGATCGGCTTAGCGCCGCCCTTGGCCTCGGTGATCGCCGCCTTCAGGCGGTCGGCGTCATAGGCGATCCCGTTCACGGCGATGATCTGGCCGGCGTTGGTCAGGCCGGCCTTGAAGGCGGGGCCGTCCCACTGCACGGCGGTCATCTTGCCGTCGCCGCTGAGCACCACGCCCAGGGAGTAGGTGAGGTCGGTGTTCTTGCGACGGCCTTCGTTCGCCTTGAAGTAGGCGGTGGGCGTCTCCTTGTAGACGAGGCGGTAGCCGCCGCGCGCCAGACCATCGAGCGGGGCCTTGGGCGCCACGTCGTAGATGCGCGCCTTCAGGAAGTCGGCCCAGTCGTGGGCGACCACCTTGTTCAGCGCCTCGACCACGCCGTCGAAGTCGTAGGTCAGGGGCGTATAGCTGCCGTCGAACTTGCCCTCGGCGCCGAGGAAGACCTTGGCGAAGTCGTCCAGGGACTTCTTCCCGCGGGTCTTCTCACGGATCAGGGTGTCGGCGTCGAGCCAGACGAGCTGGCCTTCCGAGTAATAGTCCTCGCCTCGCTGGAAGCTGGTCCAGGGTTCGGCCTTGCGGGCGATGGTGATCGGATCGTTGGTGGTGTCCAGCACCGTGCGCCAGACGCGGCCGACGCGGGCCTCGTAGGTGGCCGCGGTGGAGGCGATGGCCTCCAGCGTCTCTTGCTTCGTCAGCAGGCCGGAGCGGGCCGACAGGACATAGCCCCAATACTGAGTCTGTCCCTCATAGACCCACAGCATGCTGTTGCGCATGGGAACCGAGAAGTCCGGCGTGAACAGGTCCGAGCCGCGGCGGAACTTGCCGTTCCAGGAGTGCGTGTATTCGTGGGGCAGCAGGTCGCGGTTGGCCGCGTGCTTGTCCCAATCGGTGAAATAGGTCGGCGGTACGCCGTTCTCGCTGGAGCGGTGATGCTCCAGCCCGATGCCGCCCATGCGGTCGGTGAGCGACAGCAAGAAGTCGTACCGGTCGTATTGGCGGGTTCCGTAAAGCTTGTCGGCCTGCTTCACCAGATTGCGGTGCTTTTCGATCTGCTCGGGCGTGGCGGCCAGCAGCTCCTCGCGGTCGGCGACCACGTTCAGCTTCACCGGGCTGCGGCCGCCGGGGTCGAGGTCGAACTGGCGATAGTAGCGGCCGGCGAACATCGGGCTGTCCACCAGGGTCTCGAACGAGACGGGCTTGAAGGTGGTGACGCCGTCGGCGGCGCCGGCGACGTCCATGGCGACGCCGAATTTCCACTGGTCGGGCAGGCGCAGCTGCAGCTCCACCGGGATCTGGCGGGTGAACCATCCAGCCGGATAGAGGGCCAGCTGGTTCCACTGCAGGTTCATCATCTCGTTGGTCACGACGATGCGGCCCTGGTCGGTGCTGACCGGCGAGACGAACTGGAACTCGACCTCAAGGCTGGTCGCGCCCTGCGGCACGTTCACATGATAGGCGTAGACCTCGACCGGATCGCGGGTCCAGTCGACGCGCTGACCGCCGGCGGTGATCACCAGGCCGGCGACCTTGTCCACGGGGCCACGCGGGGCATGGTTGCCGGGCAGCCATTCGGGATAGAGCAGGGTGAAGGGCCCAGCCTTGTCCACGGGGATCGACTGCTTCACGCGGATGATGCGGCGGTCGGTGTCGGTGGCGTCGACGAACAGCTTGATCGTGCCCGGATAGGGAACGTCCTGGGCCGCCGTGATCGGCGGGGTCATCGGAATCGGCTGGGGCGGAGGGTTCTGCGCGGCGAAAGCGGCGGAGAAGGAGAGCGACAGGGCCGAGGCGGCCAAAAGGACGGCTTTCATGAGGCCGGACTTAAGCGTAAGTTCCGGGGATCGGAAAGCGCCGTCTCGGCGACCCGGAATCCGTCAGGTTTCTGTGGATAGCCTCTTGGCTTATCCCCCTCGGCGGATTATATCCGCGTGCTTCAAATAAGATTCGATTGGGACAGGTGCGTCTTGCGCGCAGGTCCTTGGTCGTTTCAGCCCCGAGGCGCGGTCCTGGCCCTCTGACCGCTGCGAAGGGGAGCCCTTTGAAATAAAAGGGCTTTGTCATCGTGTCCTTCGCCCGAAAGGGCGGCGAGGGTGGACACACCGACAAAAAGCCGAAGCCCGGATTCCGTTCCGGGCCCACAGGGAACATCAATGGCGCAATCGTTCACCGGCAAGAAGCGGATCCGGAAGTCTTTCGGCCGCATCCCCGAAGCCGTGCAGATGCCGAACCTCATCGAGGTTCAGCGGTCCTCCTACGAACAATTCCTGCAGCGTGAGACCTATAGCGGTCAGCGTCGCGACGAGGGGATCGAGGCCGTCTTCAAGTCGGTGTTCCCGATCAAGGACTTCAACGAGCGCTCCGTGCTCGAATACGTCTCGTACGAATTCGAAGAGCCGAAGTACGACGTCGAAGAGTGCATCCAGCGCGACATGACCTACGCGGCGCCGCTGAAGGTCAAGCTTCGCCTGATCGTCTTCGAAACCGAGGAAGAGACCGGCGCCCGCTCCGTGAAGGACATCAAGGAGCAGGACGTCTACATGGGCGACATCCCGCTCATGACGGACAAGGGCACGTTCATCGTCAACGGCACCGAGCGCGTCATCGTCTCGCAGATGCACCGTTCGCCGGGCGTGTTCTTCGACCACGACAAGGGCAAGACCCACGCCTCGGGCAAGCTGCTGTTCGCCGCCCGCGTGATCCCGTACCGCGGCTCGTGGCTCGACTTCGAGTTCGACGCCAAGGACATCGTCTACGTTCGTATCGACCGTCGCCGGAAGCTGCCGGCCACGACCTTCCTCTATGCCCTGGGCATGGACGGCGAAGAGATCCTGACGACCTTCTACGACGTCGTTCCCTTCGAGAAGCGTGAAGGCGGCTGGGCCACCCCGTACAAGCCGGAACGCTGGCGCGGCGTGAAGCCGGAATTTGCCCTGATCAACGCCGACACCGGCGAGGAAGTGGCTCCGGCCGGCCAAAAGATCTCGGCCCGCAACGCCAAGAAGTTCGCCGACAATGGCCTGTCGACCCTGCTGCTGGCGCCGGAAGCCCTGACGGGCCGCTACCTGGCCCGCGACGCGGTCAACTTCTCGACCGGCGAAATCTACGCCGAAGCCGGCGACGAGCTGGACCCCGCCTCGATCGAGGCCCTGGCCGAGCAAGGCTTCTCGACCATCGACGTGCTGGACATCGACCACGTCACGGTCGGCGCCTACATGCGCAACACCCTGCGCGTGGACAAGAACACCCTGCGTGAAGACGCGCTGTTCGACATCTATCGCGTCATGCGTCCGGGCGAGCCGCCCACCGTCGAAGCCGCCGAAGCCATGTTCAAGTCGCTGTTCTTCGACAGCGAGCGCTACGACTTGTCTTCGGTCGGCCGCGTGAAGATGAACATGCGCCTGGAGCTGGACGCCTCCGACGAGATGCGTGTCCTGCGCAAGGAAGACGTCCTGGCCGTCCTGAAGCTGCTGGTCGGTCTGCGTGACGGCCGTGGCGAAATCGACGACATCGACAACCTCGGCAACCGCCGCGTCCGTTCGGTCGGCGAGCTGCTTGAGAACCAGTACCGCGTCGGCCTGCTGCGCATGGAGCGCGCGATCAAGGAACGCATGAGCTCGGTCGATATCGACACGGTCATGCCGCACGACCTGATCAACGCGAAGCCCGCCGCCGCCGCTGTCCGTGAATTCTTCGGCTCCTCGCAGCTGTCGCAGTTCATGGACCAGACGAACCCGCTGTCGGAAATCACCCACAAGCGCCGTCTGTCGGCGCTTGGCCCGGGCGGTCTGACCCGCGAGCGCGCCGGATTTGAAGTGCGCGACGTGCACCCGACCCACTACGGCCGCATCTGCCCGATCGAAACGCCGGAAGGCCCGAACATCGGTCTGATCAACTCCCTGGCGACCCACGCCCGCGTGAACAAGTACGGCTTCATCGAAAGCCCGTACCGTCGCGTGGTCGACGGCAAGCAGCAGGAAGAGGTCGTCTACATGTCGGCCATGGAAGAGGCGAAGCACGTCATCGCCCAGGCCAACATCAAGCTGACCGAAGGCGCGATCGTCGAGGACCTGGTCCCCGGCCGTATCAACGGCGAGCCGACGCTTCTGCAAAAGGAAGCCGTCGATCTGATGGACGTGTCGCCGAAGCAGGTCGTTTCGGTCGCCGCGGCGCTGATCCCGTTCCTCGAAAACGATGACGCCAACCGCGCCCTCATGGGCTCGAACATGCAACGTCAGGCCGTGCCGCTGGTGCAGTCCGACGCGCCGCTGGTCGGCACCGGCATGGAAGGCGTCGTGGCCCGTGACTCGGGCGCTGTCGTGGTCGCCCGCCGCACCGGCGTGGTCGAGCAGATCGACGGCACCCGTATCGTCATCCGCGCCACCCAGGAGCAGGACCCGAACAAGCCGGGCGTCGACATCTATCGTCTGTCGAAGTTCCAGCGTTCGAACCAGAACACCTGCATCAACCAGCGTCCGCTGGTCCGCGTGGGCGACAAGATCAACGCCGGCGACATCATCGCCGACGGTCCGTCGACCGAGCTGGGCGAACTGGCTCTGGGCCGTAACGCGCTCGTCGCGTTCATGCCCTGGAACGGCTACAACTTCGAAGACTCCATCCTGATCTCCGAACGCATCGTCCGCGACGACGTGTTCACCTCGATCCACATCGAGGAATTTGAGGTCATGGCCCGCGATACGAAGCTTGGCCCGGAAGAGATCACGCGCGACATCCCGAACGTGGGTGAAGAAGCCCTGCGCAACCTCGACGAAGCCGGCATCGTGGCGATCGGCGCGGAAGTGCAGCCGGGCGACATCCTGGTCGGCAAGGTCACGCCGAAGGGCGAAAGCCCGATGACGCCGGAAGAAAAGCTCCTGCGCGCCATCTTCGGTGAAAAGGCTTCCGACGTCCGCGACACCAGCCTGCGCCTGCCCCCGGGCGTCGCCGGCACCATCGTGGAAGTGCGCGTCTTCAACCGTCACGGCGTCGACAAGGACGAGCGCGCGCTCGCCATCGAACGCGCCGAGATCGACCGTCTGGGCAAGGACCGCGACGACGAGTTCGCGATCCTGAACCGCAACATGACCGCGCGTCTGCGCGAGCTGATCGTCGGCAAGACCGCCGTGTCGGGTCCCAAGGGTCTGACCCGCGGTGAAGTCACCGCCGACAAGCTGGCTGAAATCCAGCCGGGCCTGTGGTGGCAGATCGCGCTCGACGACGAAAAGGCGATGGGTGAGCTGGAGGCCATGCGCCGTCAGTTCGACGAAGCCCGTAAGCGCCTGGACCGTCGCTTCGAGGACAAGGTCGACAAGCTGCAGCGCGGCGACGAACTGCCCCCGGGCGTCATGAAGATGGTCAAGGTCTTCGTGGCCGTGAAGCGCAAGCTTCAGCCGGGCGACAAGATGGCCGGCCGCCACGGCAACAAGGGCGTCATCTCCAAGATCCTTCCGATCGAGGACATGCCGCACCTGGAGGACGGCACCGCCGTCGACGTCGTGCTGAACCCGCTGGGCGTGCCTTCGCGCATGAACGTCGGTCAGATCTTCGAAACCCACCTCGGTTGGGCTGCCGCCGGTCTCGGCAAGCAGATCGCCGGCCTGCTGGAAGCCTGGCAGAACGGTGGCCAGAAGGCCGAGCTGACCAAGCGTCTGACCGAGATCTACGGCGATCACGAGGACCTGCCCGAAACGGAAGAAGAGCTGGTCGAGCTGGCCCGCAACCTCTCCAAGGGCGTGCCCTTCGCGACCCCGGTCTTCGACGGCGCGCACATCAGCGATATCGAAGACCACCTGTCGATGGCTGGGCTGAATCCCTCGGGTCAGTCGATCCTGTTCGACGGCCAGACGGGCGAGCAGTTCAAGCGTCCGGTCACGGTCGGCTACATCTACATGCTGAAGCTGCACCACCTGGTCGACGACAAGATCCACGCCCGCTCCATCGGCCCGTACTCGCTGGTCACCCAGCAGCCGCTGGGCGGTAAGGCGCAGTTCGGCGGTCAGCGCTTCGGGGAAATGGAGGTCTGGGCTCTGGAAGCTTACGGCGCCGCCTACACCCTGCAGGAGATGCTGACGGTGAAGTCCGACGACGTGGCCGGCCGGACCAAGGTCTACGAGGCCATCGTCCGTGGCGACGACAGCTTCGAGGCCGGCATTCCCGAGAGCTTCAACGTGCTCATCAAGGAAATGCGTTCGCTGGGTCTGAACGTGGAGCTGGGGAA
>CAJYMH010000005.1 GCA_913776195.1 uncultured Caulobacter sp. | reverse complement strand
GGGGGGGGGGGGGCCCCCGCCACACCGAGCCCCGTCACGCCCCCTCCACCATGCTGCGCATGGTCCCCCTCCCCGCGCTCCGCAGGGGAGGAGAAGAGTGGAGACATCCGATACCGATACTCCGGCGACTCTCGACCCCTTTGTGGAGACATCGGCGCCCTCCTCATCCGCCTCCGCCCCGACAGGCGCATGATGAAGCCATGGAAAGCTCCGCCGCCCGCCCGATAAGCCCAGTTCAACGCCATCCGGCACGCCTGGCGCCTCGCGCCGCCGTTAGGCGCGCACCCTATCCCCGCCCCCTCGCGCCGGGTTCACGGATGGAGACACTCGACCCCGCCGTTTCGTCAAACCGCCCATCCGTGCTAGGTCGCGCGCCAACGAAATCTGCGAGTGCTCCATGGCCCTGAAAGTCGCCATCGTCGGCCTGCCCAACGTCGGCAAGTCCACCCTGTTCAACGCCCTGACCCAGACGGCGGCGGCCCAGGCGGCCAACTATCCGTTCTGCACCATCGAGCCGAACACCGGCGACGTGGCCGTGCCCGAACCGCGCCTGGACGCCCTGGCCAAGATCGCCGGCTCCAAGGAGATCATCCCGGCCCGCATCACCTTCGTGGACATCGCCGGTCTGGTCCGTGGCGCGTCCAAGGGCGAAGGCCTGGGCAACCAGTTTTTGGCCAACATCCGCGACTGCGACGCCGTGGCCTTTGTGGCCCGCTGCTTCGAGGATGACGACATCACCCACGTCGAGGGCCGTATCGACCCGCTCAGCGATCTTGAGATCATCGAGATGGAGCTGATGCTGGCCGACCTGGAAAGCCTCGAGAAACGCCTGCCCGCCATCGAGAAGAAGGCCAAGTCAGGCGGCGACAAGGAAGCCGCCAACACCCTGCGCCTGATCAATCTGGCCCTCGCCCAGCTGCGTGAAGGCCGTCCGGCCCGCGCCGCCAGCGTGGACAAGGAAGACGAGAAGGCCTGGCATATGCTGCAGCTGCTGACCTCGCTGCCGGCTCTTTATGTCTGCAACGTCGATGAAGGCTCGGCCGACAAGGGCAACAAGTTCTCCGATCTGGTCGCTGAACGCGCCGCCAAGGACAAGGCCAAGTCCGTGGTGATCTCCGCCCAGATCGAGAGCGAGATCGCCATGCTTGAAGCCGCCGAGCGCGCCGAGTTCCTGGAGACCCTGGGCCTCGAAGAGCCCGGTCTGAACCGCCTGATCCGCGAAGCCTACAACCTGCTGGGCCTGCAGACCTACTTCACGGTCGGCCCCAAGGAAGCCCGTGCCTGGACGATCCATGTGGGCGACACCGGCCCGCAGGCCGCCGGCGTCATCCACACCGACTTCGAAAAGGGCTACATCCGCGCCGAAACCATCGCCTTTGACGACTTCGTGAAGCTCGGCGGCGAAGCCGGCGCCAAGGAAGCCGGCAAGATGCGTTCGGAAGGCAAGGAGTACGTCGTCAAGGACGGCGACGTGATGCACTTCCGCTTCAACGTCTAGGACCACCCTCGCAGGAGGCTTCATGCAGACCATCACCCTGAAGAGCTCGCGCGACGGGTTCGAATTCACCGCTCTTCACGCCGTCCCGGATGGCGAGGCGATCGGCGGGGTGGTGGTGCTGCAGGAGATCTTCGGCCTCGACGCCTACATCCATGTGGACGTCGAGCGCTGGGTCAAGGCGGGCTACGAGGTCATCGCTCCAGCCCTTTTCGACCGTTACGAACCCGGCTTCGTCGCCGAGCATGATGCCGAAGGCTTCGCCCGCGGCCGCGCCCACGCCCTGTCACACCCGCTGGGCACGGCGCTTTCCGACATCCAGGCCTGCATCGACGAGCTGCATCCGCGCGGGCCGGTCTTCGTGGTCGGCTACTGCTACGGCGGCTCCCTGGCCTGGCTCGCCGCCGGCCGGTGCCAGCGCCTTTCGGCCAGCGCCAGCTATTACGGCAGCCTGGTCGCCGAGAACGCCGATCTCGACCTCAACTGTCCGGTGATCGTCCACCTGGGCCGCAAGGACGCGCACATCCCCGCCGACGGCGTCGCCGCGGCGATCCGCAAGCACCACCCGGACGTGCCCGTGCACATCTGGGAAAACTCCGGCCACGGCTTCAATAACGAAGGCAGGCCTGATTCAGACGCTGACGACGCGGTCCAGGCCCGACGCCTGACCCGCGAACTCTTCGCCGCCAACGCCGGCTGATCCCATGGGCGATGTCGTTCCACTGACCAACGCCGCCGACGGCCACGTCTTCGACGCCTTCCACGCGGCGCCGACCGATGCGCGGCGCGGCGGCCTCGTCATGCTGCACGCCATCTGGGGCGTGACGCCTCACCTGCGCGACCTGGCCCAGTCCTATGCCGACCAGGGCTATGAGGTGCTGGTCCCCAGCCTCCTCGACCGGTTCGAGCGCGGCTTCCCGGACACGGACATCGACCCGGCCGCCCGCCAGCGGAAGATGGAGTTCGGCGAACGCACCGACTGGAACAGGACGGCGGGCGACATCCAGGCGGCCATCGACTGGCTGAAGCAGCCGGTTTTCATCATGGGCTTCTGCTGGGGCGGCACGGCAGCCTGGGTTGCGGCGGCCCGCTGCGCCGGCGTCACCGCCGTGTCCGCCTTCTACGGCCATCAGATCGTCGAACACCTGGACGAGGCGCCCAAGGTTCCGCTGATCCTTCACCTGGGCAAGCGCGACGAACTGATCCCGCCGGCCCTGTCGGACCGCATCATCGAGGCCTTCCCCGACCTTCCCGTCTATTTTTATGACGCTGGTCACGCGTTTGTCGCACCCGCCGAATACGTGGACGACGCTGCGCAGCTTGCACGCCTGCGCAGCCTGAAGCTGTTCCACCGCGCCGCCGGCGCGAAAGGCGAGGTCTAGAAGCATGCCCCAGGCGCCCGACGCCGACGAAATCGTCGAACGCCTTCCCGATCCGGTCATGGTGGTCGCCGCCGGCGCCCTGAATGATCCGTCCGACCGGACCATCACCTTCGCCAACACCGCCGCCCAGACCCTGCTGCGCATCCCGGCCGAGGGCGCGCCCCTGGTCTCCGTCCTGCGACACCCCCGCCTGTTGGAGGCCGTGGATCAGGGCCTGAGCGACGGCGGAGCCGAGGCCGACTATGAAACCTACGGCGCCCAGCCCCGCTGGTGGCGCGCCCTGGTCCGCCCCCTGCCCAACACCTCCAGCGGCATCCGTCAGGTCCTGCTGATCCTGCGCGACGAGACCGACGCCCGCCGCAACGAGCGTATGCGCGCCGACTTCCTGGCCAACGCCAGCCACGAGCTGCGCACGCCGCTCGCCTCCCTGACCGGCTTCGTCGAGACCCTGCAAGGTCACGCCAAGGACGACCCCGTCGCCCGCGACCGCTTCCTCGGCATCATGGCCGCCCAGGCGGGCCGTATGGCGCGCCTGATCGACGACCTGCTGTCCTTGAGCCGGATCGAGCTGAACGAACACATCCCGCCGTCCGGCGAGGTCGATTTGAAGTCGGCCATCCACGACGTGATGAGCGCCAGCGGTCCGATGCACGCCCAGCGTGGCGTCCGAATCGTCCCCACCATCCCCTCGCCCCCGCCCCTCATCCAAGGCGATCGCGACCAGGTGGTGCAGGTTCTGCAGAACCTGATCGACAACGCCGCCAAATATTCTCCCGATGGCGGCGAGGTGAGGGTCGAGGTTGTTCTGGCTCCTGCGGGCGCGGCGGCGACGCCATCCCGCCCCGGCGCGGCGCGGCTTTCGCTGCTGACGCCCGATGCGGCGGATGGCCGCTACGCCGTCATCCGGGTGTCCGACGATGGCCCCGGCATCGCGCGCCAGAACCTGCCGCGCCTGTCGGAACGCTTCTATCGCGTGGAAGGCCAAAAGAGCGGCGAGCGCCTGGGAACGGGCCTCGGCCTCGCCATCGTCAAGCACATCGTCAACCGCCACCGCGGCGGCCTCGTCGTGGAAAGCGCCGAAGGCCAGGGAACCACGTTCACAGCCTATTTTCCTGTCACACACTAGCGCTCACCGTCGCAAAACTGTCATGTGCCGCCGCTATTAGGTGACACCGAACGGAGACCGCCCGTGGACGCTTCCTGCGCCGACGAACTTCGCCAACTCGCTGCTGAAGTGACCCGAATGGGCGGCCTAGCCGAAGCCCAGGTCGCTGACGCTGTCGATTGCCTGGCCAAGCGCGATACGGGCATGGCTCGCCAGTTGATCGAACGCGATGTCCGCCTCGACGCCATGCAGGCCGACATCGAGCGCCGCGCCATCGCCCTCATCGCCGCCTTCGGCCCCAGCGGCGTGGACCTGCGCCGCGCGGTCTCGGCCATGAAGCTGGCCATGAACCTGGAGCGCTGCGGGGACCTGGCGCGCAACATCGCCAAGCGCAGCCTGGTCCTGGCCGACGCCGACCCCACCAGCATCATGCGCGCCATCGAGCGCATGGGCCGCCTGGTCTCTTCCCGCCTCAACGAGGTTGTGGACGCCTACGCCGTCACCGATTTCGACCGCGCGCTGGGCGTCTGGCGCCGCGACGAGGAAGTCGACGATCACTACGAAAGCCTGTTCCGCGAGCTGCTTGAACTGATGCGGCAGGATTCGGCGACGGTTCAGACCGGCGCCCATCTGCTGTTCATCGCCAAGAACCTCGAACGGATCGGCGACCACGCCACCAACATCGCCGAGATCATCCACTTCGAGATCACCGGCGAAGAACTGACGGCGCAGCGTCCCAAGTGGAGCTCGCTTGATTCACCACCCAATGAGGATTTGGCGCTGTGAAACCGCACCTTCTCGTCGTCGAGGATGAGGACGCCTTGGCCGCCCTGCTTCAGTACAACCTGGAAAAGGAAGGCTATCGCGTCACGCACGCCGCCGATGGGGAGGACGCCATTCTTCGCATGGGCGAGGACACGCCCGATCTGGTCGTCCTGGACTGGATGCTGCCCAAGGTCTCGGGCATCGAGGTCTGCCGCCGCCTGCGTGGCCGCGCCCAGACCCGTAACGTGCCGATCATCATGCTCACCGCCCGCAGCGAGGAGACGGACAAGGTCCGCGGCCTCGACACCGGCGCTGACGACTATCTGGTCAAGCCGTTCGGCATGACCGAGCTGACCGCCCGCGTTCGGGCCCTGCTGCGCCGTAGCCGCCCGGGCCTGACCGATGACCAGCTGGCCCACGGCGACATCGTCATGGACCGCGTCGCCCACCGGGTGAAGCGCGGCGGCCGCGAAGTGAAGCTTGGTCCGACAGAATTCAAGCTGCTCGACTACTTCCTGCAGCACCCCGGCCGCGTCTTCAGCCGCGAGCGTCTGCTGGACGCCGTCTGGGGTCCGGACGTCTACATCGACCTGCGCACCGTCGATGTCCACGTCGGCCGCCTGCGCAAGGCGCTGAACGCCAACGCCGACATCGACGCGATCCGCACCGTCCGCTCGGCCGGCTACGCGCTCGACCTCAGCTGATAAGAAGGCGCCGCGCCCCATCGGAGCGCGGCGTTTCCTCTTCGCGGCTGGCGGTCGCTAGTGATCGGCGGGCGCGGAGGAGATTTCCTCAAGGGTCGCGCCGACGACCTTGGCTCCGTAGTCCTGGGCCACATCGCCCAGCGACAGGATCCCAGACAGACGGCCGGCGTCGTTCAGCACGACCAGCCTGCGGACGCTGTGGCTGGCCATCTTGGCGGTGGCGTCGGCGAGGTTGTCGTCCTCGCGGCAGCTCTGGATATCCGAGCTCATCACCTCCGAAACGGGTCCGTCGAGGTCGCCGCCCTTGGCGACCAGCCGCACGACAATGTCGCGGTCGGTGATCAGCCCTGAGACCTTTCCTTCCTCGACGATCGGCATGGCGCCGCTGTCGATCTCGGACATCAGGCGCGCGATCTCGCGGATCGAGGTGTCCGGTTTGGCGGTGACGACTTGAGCCGTCATGACTTCACTGACTTTCACGGCGGTTCTCCTTGTTGGAGCTCTAGAAGCGCCCGCCTAGCCTCAAATGTTCCGCTTCACCCTCACGCGCCGGTTCGACGCGCCCTGGCTCAAAGGCGTCAGACGCACTGTCATGAAACCATCATGAAACTCACATAGAAGCGTCGCTGACCGACACTAAACGCCGCTGTGAAGCAACGAACCAGCGTCGAAGCGGCAGGAGACGGCGATGAACCGACATTTCTTGGCCGCGTGCTCGGACCCGCCGATCGCCGCTGTCGCTTGCAACTGATCCTCCCCCGGAAGACCCTTGGTCGCGAACGTCGTAGGCGTTCGCGACCGCCCCTTTGGATAGCCTGATGACCCTGACCGCAGACGCATCGCCGGGCGTGAAGCCCGCAAGGCCCAAGGGCGCAAGCTTCGATCCCATCTTCCAGGGCCTCTGCTTCGCCGCAGCCACCGCCCTTCTCGCCGCACTGGGCGGAGTCATCGTCACCCTGGCTATCGGCGGCTGGCCTGCGTTCCAGAACATGGGCCTGGGCTTCATCACCTCGTCCGAATGGAACCCGGTGACCGACGTCTACGGCGCGGCGGGGCCCCTGGTCGGGACGATCATCACCGCCGCCCTGGCCCTGGCGCTCTCCCTGCCCATCGCATTCGGCGTGGCCATTTTTCTGGTCGAGCTGTGCCCAACAGTCCTGCGCCGTCCGATCGGCACGGCGGTCGAGCTGCTCGCCGGCATTCCCTCCATCGTGTACGGCATGTGGGGCCTGTTCGTGTTCGCCCCGTTCTTCTCCAAGCACGTCCAGGTGCCGCTGATGACCGCCGCTCCGGTCGGATCTGTGTGGGAGAAGCTCGTTGCGGGCGTGCCGAACGGCACCGGCATCCTGGCCGCCGCCATCATCCTGGCGATCATGATCCTGCCCTTCATGGCGGCGATGCTGCGCGAACTGCTGCTGACCGTGCCGCCGCAGGTGCGCGAAAGCGCCTATGGCCTGGGCGCCACCCGGCTTGAGGTCGTTTCCTCGGTGACCCTGCCCTACGTCCGCCGCGGCGCCATCGGCGCGGTGATGCTGGGCCTTGGCCGCGCTTTGGGCGAGACCATGGCGGTGACCTTCATCATCGGCAACTCGCACGGCTTTCCCAAATCGATCTTCGACAGCGGATCGACCATCGCCTCGACCATCGCCAACGAGTTCACCGAGGCCACCAGCGTCGCCCACACCTCTTCGCTGCTGGCGCTGGGCCTCATGCTGTTCGTCATCACCTTCGCGGTGCTGGGCCTCGCCCGCCTGCTGATCGGCCAGAGCAAGCACTGATGAAATCCGCTCGCGCGACCCAACGCCAGATCGCCAACGGCCTGTTCTCCGCAGGCTGCTATCTGGTCACCTTCATCGCCCTCGCCTTCCTGGCGGCCATACTCTGGTCCCTGCTCACCCAGGGCCTGGGCGGCCTCGATATGGCGGTCTTCACCCAGGACACCCCGGCGCCAGGGTCGGAAGGCGGCCTGCGCAACGCCATCCTTGGCTCGCTGATGATGTGCGTCATGGGCATGCTCGGCGCCCTGATCATCGGCGTCCTGGCCGGCACCTGGTTGGCTGAATACGCCGGCGACAGCAAGTATGGCGCAGTCGTCCGTTTCCTGAACGACGTGCTGCTGTCGGCGCCGTCGATCCTCATCGGCCTGTTCATCTACGGCATCCTGGTCGCGCCCTTCGGCGGCTTTTCCGGCTATGCCGGCGCGGCTGCCCTGGCCCTGCTGGCGGCCCCGGTCATCACTCGCGCCACGGAAGATGTTCTGCTGCTGCAGCCGGGCGCCCTGCGGGAGTCGGCGGTCGCCCTGGGCACGCCCCTGTGGCGCACTATCCTGTCCGTCCTCTGGCGCTCGGCCGGCGGCGGCATCCTGACCGGCGCCCTGCTGGCCTTCGCCCGGATCACCGGCGAGACGGCGCCGCTGCTGTTCACCGCCCTCAACAACCAGTTCTTCAGCCTCGACATGGGCAAGCCGACCGCGAGCCTGCCGGCTGTCATCTATCAGTACGCGCTCAGCGCCTATGACGACTGGCGCCGCCTCGCCTGGGCCGGCGCCCTGCTCATCGCCATCACCGTGCTGGCCGTCACCATCATCGCGCGCTTCGTCGCCAGGGAGCCCCGCCGCTCATGAACGCCCCCCTCTCAACCTCGCACGACGGCGCGCCCGAAACCGCCATCACACCGGTTCCCGCCGATCAGGTGAAGGTCGATATCCAGGACCTGAACTTCTACTACGGCGCCAAGCACGCCCTGCATGGGGTCAGCGTCGGCTTCGCGCGCAACGCGGTGACCGCGCTGATCGGCCCGTCGGGCTGCGGCAAGTCCACCCTGCTGCGCACGCTGAACCGCATGTACGCGCTCTATCCGGGCCAGAAGGCCAGCGGGAAGATCCTGCTGGACGGCGAGGACATCCTGGGTTCGGCCTTGGACCTGCCGACCCTGCGCTCGCGCGTCGGCATGGTGTTCCAAAAGCCGACCCCGTTCCCGATGTCGATCTACGACAACGTCGCCTTCGGCATGCGCCTGTACGAGAAGCTGTCCAAGGCCGAGACCGACGCCCGCGTCGAGGAGGCCCTGCGCCGCGCGGCGCTTTGGGACGAGGTGAAGGATAAGCTCAAGGAGTCGGGGCTCGGCCTTTCAGGCGGCCAGCAGCAACGCCTGTGCGTCGCCCGCGCCATCGCCATCAAGCCCGAAGTGCTGCTGCTGGACGAGCCGGCCTCGGCCCTCGACCCGATCTCCACGGCGCGCCTGGAAGAGACCATCGCCCTGCTGAAGACCGACTACACCATCGTCATCGTGACCCATAACCTGGGCCAAGCGGCGCGGTGCTCGGACTACACCGGCCTGATGTACCTGGGGAACCTCGTGGAGTTCGGACCCACCGAGCAGATGTTCACCAATCCCGTCACCCAGCGGGCCCGTGACTACGTCACCGGCCGCTTCGGCTAAACCTCAGGAAGACCCGACATGGAACATACCGTCACGGCCTTCGAGAACGAGCTTACCGAACTCACCGAGGGCGTCATCGCGCTGGGCGTGCTGGCCCAGTCGCAGCTCGATGATGCGCTTTCGTCTATCTTCCAGGGCGACGGCAAGCTGGCCGAGCGCGCGATCAAGCGCGATCCTGCCCTGGACACCCTGGCCATCGAGATCGAGCGCAAGTCGGTCCGCATGATCGCGCTGCGCCAACCCATGGCAGACGATCTGCGCCGCCCAATCGCGGCTATGAAGATCGCCATGAACCTGGAGCGTTGCGGGGACCTGGCCAAGAACGTCGCCAAGCGCACCTTGAAGATCGGCCCCACCAACGCCGCCTCTTTCGCTGGTCCGGTTGAGCGCATGGGCCGACTGGTCGCCGCCCGCCTGGGTGCGGTGCTCAACGCCTATGGCGCGCGCAACGTCAGCCAAGCGGTGGATGTCTGGACCCAGGACGCCGAGATCGACGAGCACTACGAGCAGCTGTTCGCCAGTCTGCTGGCCCGCATGGCCGAGGACCCGGACTCCATCGCCGCCTGCACGCACCTGCTGTTCATCGCCAAGAACCTGGAGCGCATCGGCGACCACGCCACCAATATCGCCGAACTCATCCACTACGAGATAACCGGTGTGGAGCTGGTCGAGGACCGCCCGAAGTTCGACGCCTAGGCTATGTCGCGTCCGCCGCCCACAGGTGCTGGGCGGCGTAGGCGCGCCAGGGTCGCCACGCCTCGGCGCGGGCCAGCAACTCCTTCGGAGTAGGCCGCACGCCGGCCTCGTCCGCCAGAGCCCGCATCAGGCCGATGTCGGCGGCGGGAAAGGCGTCTGGTTCGCGCATCTGCCGCATGGCGATGTACTGCGCCGTCCAATCTCCGATGCCGGACAGGCCTTTCAACTGACTGACCGCCTCCTCAAGGCTGCGGCGAGCGCTGAAGATATGGGGATCGGCGGCCACAGCCGCCGCCAGGGACGACAGCGCCTGTCCGCGCGCCCTGGGCATGCCCAAAGCCGCGATGTCCGCCCCCGCCAGCCGCTGCGCCGTGGGGAAGACGTGGGTCAAGGCGGGGAAGTCTGGATCGGGGTGCTTCAGCGGCTCGCCGTGGGCGGCGACCATCTTGCCGGCCAGATTGATGGCGGCGACCACCGTTATCTGCTGACCGAGCACGGCGCGCACGGCCAGCTCCAACCCATCCCAGGCCCCGGGAGTGCGCAGGCCGGGCCGCGCGGCGATCAGCGGAGCCAGCACGGGATCGGCGGACAGATGACGGCCGACTGCATCTGGATCCACCGCCAGATCGAACACCCGCCGAAGCCGCGCGATGATTGCTGGAAGAGAAGACAGCTTCGGAAAACGGATTACCGCCTTCAACGCATCGCCCTCACCCGGCTCCACCGCGACCACGCCCTGGGCGCCGTCGAGATCGATGGTGCGGATGTAGCGGTCAGTCTCCACCACCTCGACCCCGGGTATCGCCCGCACGCGCAGGAAGTCGAGCATGGTCTTCCAGTCGTAGGGCGGCCGGTAACGCAGCAGGATCGTCACCTCGCCCAGGGGACCGGAGGACACCTCCTCGCGCGCGCGGCGAAGCGCGCTGGGCGGTCGGCCGAACAGTTGCTGGAACGTCTCGTTGAAGCGCCGAACGCTGCCGAAACCGGAGGCGAGCGCGACCTCGCTCATGGGCAGGCGGGTCTCGTGGATTAGCTGCTTGGCGAGCAGCACCCGCCGCGTTTGGGCCACCGCGATGGGCGAGGCGCCCAGGTGGCTCTTGAACAGGCGGCGCAGTTGTCGCTCGCCCATGCCCAAACGACCGGCCAGGGTCTCGACGTCGGCGTTGTCCAGCGCACCGGCCTCCATCAGGCCAAGCGCCCGCGACACCGTGCTGGACGAACCGCGCCAGGCCCCCAGGTCAGGCGCGGTCTCCGGCCTGCAGCGTAGACAGGGGCGAAAACCCGCCTCCTGGGCCGCGGCTGCGGAGGGGTAGAAGATCATGTTCTCGCGCTTGGGCGTTCGCGCCGGACAGATCGGGCGGCAGTAGATGCCGGTGGTCTTCACGCCGCCGAAGATGCGTCCGTCGAAACGAGCGTCACGGGTGGAGACAGCGCGGTAGCAGGCGTCTTGATCTAGGTCCATGGTCCAAGCCTGCGCCGCCCAGGGCTTCATGTCTGGCGACTTTCGGACATGTCTGTACGCCCATGCATCGCGTCCGAAAACCGCCAGCGCCGATACTGCGGCTGGGCCATGGTGCCCAAATGACCGACCAGACCTTCTATCGCGAGACCTTGAACTCCCCCGCGGGGACGCTGATCCTGCTGACCGACGACCAGGGTCGTCTGCGTGCCCTGGACTGGGTCGAGTACGAGGCGCGGATGCACCGGCTGCTGAAATGCCAGTACCGCAAGCCGGTGGCGATCGAGCCCCGGCAAGGGCCGCCGTCAGCCGCCGCCCACGCCCTGGCGGCCTACTTCGCCGGCGACCTGTCGGCCATCGACGGCCTGGCGACCGAGACCGGCGGCACCGACTTCCAGCGCGCGGTTTGGAAGGCCTTGCGCGATATCCCGGCCGGCCAGACCGTCACCTACGGCGCTCTCGCCGCAGCCATCGGCAGGCCGAACGCCGTGCGTGCGGTGGGCGCCGCCAACGGCGCCAATCCCGTCGGCGTGGTCGTCCCCTGCCACCGGGTGATCGGGTCTGACGCCTCCCTGACCGGCTATGGCGGCGGACTGGAGCGCAAACGCTGGCTTCTCGCCCATGAGGGCGCGTCGCACCGCTGACATCCGATTGTCGTAAGCCTCCGCCTGTGGGATGAACCGTTGAGGGTGGGGCTCGGTGCATTCCAGTGAAGCAGATCAAGGGCGGCGCGTCCGGGCGCCCTAATCCCGTCAGACGCAAGCGCCGCGTGGCGTTCCTCTACATCGCCCAATGGCATCAGATCCTGCACAGCATCACCATCGCGGTGGAGCTGGCGCGTGGCTGGCCGGACATAGAGGTCCACGCTCTGGCGGTGACGCCTCGGCACCTGACCTACTTGCGCGAGGTGATCGCCAAGCTAGGCGGGGCGCCAATCAAGCTGAAGCTTCTGGGTCCGGCGCCGCTGCGAAAGCTGCGCCGTCCCGGCGCCTCGACCCCGCCCAAGGCCCTCATGCTGGCGGCGAACCTGCGGGTGTTGAGCCGGTACGACGCCATCGTCACGCCTGAGCGCACGACGGCGATGGTCCGGCGGCTGGGTCTGACCAAGCCCAAGCTGGTCTACACTCAGCATGGCGCGGGCGACCGAGGGGGGCCGTTCGAGCCACGCCTTGGCGTCTTCGACCTGGTGATGGCTTCGGGCCCCAAGTATCGCGCCCGCATGGTCGATACCGGCCTGGTGGCTGCAGATCGCTGCGCTGTGGTCGGCTATCCGAAGTTTGATCTGATCGACGCTATCCCACCGGCCCAGACGCGGTTGTTCGACAACGATCGTCCCACGGTGGTCTATAATCCCCACTTCGACCCGCAGATCAGCTCCTGGCCAGCCTGGGGCATGCAGGTGCTGGAGCAGTTCGCCGCGCAGGAGCGCTACAACCTTGTCTTCGCGCCGCACATCCGTCTTTTCGACGGCGCGAACATTCAAGACCGCGCAAGGCTGGCGAAGTTCAAAGGTCATCCCAATATCCGCATCGACTTGGGCGGGACGGCGACCATCGACATGACCTACACCACCCTGGCGGACGCCTATCTGGGCGACGTCAGCAGCCAGATTTACGAGTTCCTGCGCAAACCCCGGCCGGCGGCGTTCCTCAACGCCCATGGCGTGGCGTGGCGTGACAACCAGGACTACCGCCACTGGGGGTTCGGTCCTGTAGCCGAAACGGTCGATGATGCGCTGCCCGCTCTGGACCGCGCCTTCGCGCAGCGGGCGACTTACGAACCGGAACAATTGGCGGGCTTGGCCGAAACCTTCGACCTGCGACCAGAACCCTCATCCCTGCGCGCGGCGCAAGCCGTTGCGAAATGCCTCGAGAAGGCGCAAACGCGGCCATCATGACCAAGGACACCTCCCCAGCCGCTCTAGAGCGGATCCGCGACGCCGCCTTGCGCTACGATCTCGGGCGCATGGATATGAAGCGCCTGACCATCGTCTATTTCACCTATCCCGCGGTGCTGGTTTACCTGGTGCTGTCGGCGGCGACGATCTGGGGTGCGGTGGCCACCAGCGCGGGCGTCGAGTCTTGGCGCCTGCTGGCGGCGTTCGCTGTGGCGCAGTTCCTGTATCCGGTGGTCTGGTACGGCCTGCATCGTTGGATCCTGCACGGCCGTTGGCTGTACCGCATGAAGTGGTCGGCCACCCTGTGGAAGCGCATCCACTACGACCATCACCAGCAGCCGAACCGCATGGACGTTCTGTTCGGCTCGCTAACCAACACACTGCCGACCATCTCGCTGGCCACGGTGCCGGTGGGCTATCTGATCGGTGGCTGGAGCGCGGCGTTCACGGCCCTGGCCACGGGCCTACTGATGACCTGCGTGTACGAGTTCTGCCACTGTATCCAGCACTTGAACTACATCCCGAAGAACAAGTGGCTGGCGCGCATCAAAATGCTGCACATGGCCCATCACTTCCATAACGAGAACGGCAACTACGGGATCATCACCTACTGGCCCGACGCCCTGCTCGGCACGCTCTACGGCGCTAAGGAACGTCCGCGCAGCCCGACCGTGTTCAACCTGGGCTACGACGGGGAGGAGGCCGAGCGTTATCCCTGGGTCGCCGAGCTTTCCGGCGACACGCCTCGACGCTAAAGCCCCGTGCAGCTCCAGACGACAGGCCTGCTGCGTCGTGTCCTGGCCAATACGGGGGTTCTCCTCGGCGGCCGGGTCGTAAACGCAGTCATCAGCCTCGCCTACATGGCGGTGGCCGCCCGCGCGCTCGGCGCGTCGGGACTTGGCGTGCTCGTCCTGATCAACGCCTTCGCCCAGCTGATGGGGGACGCGGTGAAATTCCAGTCCTGGCAGACGGTGCTCAACTACGGCGCCGCGCCATTCGCCGAGGGCCGCAAAGCCGATTTCCAGCGAGTGGTGCGCTTCACCCTGTTCCTCGACATTGTCAGCGGCCTAGTCGGGGTGGCGTTGGGCGTCGCCGGTTCCATCGTCTTCGATGAAGAGCTGGGCTGGACCGTGGCCCAGGCCCCGGCGGCGGCGCTCTACGCCCTGTCGATCATCGCCATGGCGCCGGCCACGCCCCTAGGCCTGCTGCGCCTCTTCAACCGCTTCGACCTGATGTCGGCCCAGTTCGCCATCCAGTCGGCCGTACGCCTGGCCGGCGGCCTGATCGCCTGGTGGCTGAACGCCCCCCTGGAGGCCTTCCTGCTGGTCTGGGCGGCCGGCACGGTGGCGCAATTCGCCTATCTGTCGATCGTTTCCGCGCAAGAAATGAGCCGGCGTGGCCTGCTGTCCGACTGGTCGTGGAAGGGTCCCCTCACCACCGGCATGCCCGGCGCCTGGCGTTTCGCCTGGGCCACCAATTTCAGCGCCACCGTGGACGTGATGTTCACCCATGTGGTCACCCTGGTCATCGGCGCGATCATGGGACCTGCGCCTGCCGCCCTATGGCGCGTAGGCCGGCAAGTGGCCGACGCCTTGGCCAAGCCGGCCAAGCTGATGATCCCCGCCCTCTATCCAGAGCTGGCCCGCCTGCGCGCCGCCAAGGGCGAGGCGGCCATGGCCAAGCTGGCGGTGCAGGTCGGGCTTCTGGGCGGTGGTGTCGCCACCCTGCTGCTGCTGGTGACGATCTTTGCTGGCGGTCCGATCCTGACCCTGGTCATGGGTCCCGCCTTCGCCGACGCCGAAGAGGTCATGGTCTGGCAGGTCGCCGCCGCCGTGGTGGCCATCTGGGCCCTGCCGCTTGAGCCCATGCTGGTCTCTCTTGGTCAGGCCGGCGCCGCTCTGCGGGTTCGCCTGGCGGTCTGCGTGCTGTATCTGGGCCTGCTGACGCCGGTCGTGCGCGCCTGGGGCCCGAACGGCGCCGGGGCGGCTCTTGTCGGCGCGGGCATACTTATGGGCCTGGGCATGCTATGGGCGCTGCGGCGCGGCCACCGCCTCAATCCTGAAACCGAAACGCTTGATAGCGCTGTCAAAAGCGAGCGAAACCCCGACTGATGATCACGCCCACCGCACCAGACCGCGTTCTTCGCCTCGCCGACTTCGCTACCCTGACCGAGGCGCTCGACTACGCCGCGACCGGCCAGACCGGCATGAACCTGTATTCGCTGCGCGGCGAGCTGGTCGAGGCCCTGCCCTATTCGACCCTGCGCACGGACGCCCTGGCCCTGGCCCAGCGCCTGCTGGCGAGCGGGTTGAGGAGCGGCGACCGCGTGGGCCTGATCGCTGAGACCGACGGCGACTTCGTACGAGGGTTCTTCGCCTGCCAGTACGCCGGCGTGATCCCGGCCCCGTTGCCGCTGCCGGCCGCCCTCGGCGGCCGCGCGCCGTACATCGCCCAGATCGCCCGCCTCCTGCAGTCGGCCGACGCCGCCGCCGTGTTCGGCCCTGAGTCGATGCAGGAGTTCATCAAGGAGGCCGCCGAGCAGGCGGTCGTGAAGACCTACGGCCTGATCCGCGATCTGCCGGAAGGCTCGGCCGAACTGCCCGCCATCATGCCGGACGGCCCCTGCTATCTGCAGTTCTCGTCGGGTAGCACGCGCTTCCCGACCGGCGTGCTGGTCACCCACCGCGCCATGATGGCCAACGCCGTGGCCATCACACGCGACGGTCTGAAGGTTAAGGCCGACGACCGCGCCGTCTCGTGGCTGCCGCTCTATCACGACATGGGCATGGTCGGCTTTCTGCTCAGCCCCATGGCCAGCCAGATGTCGGTGGACCTGCTGCCCACCGGCGCCTTCGTGCGTCGTCCGCTGCTGTGGCTCGACCTGATCAGCAAGAACGGCGGCACCATCGCCTACAGCCCTAGCTTCGGCTTCGAACTGTGCGCCCGCCGCGGCGAAAGCGCCGCCATCGACCACATTGACCTGTCGAAGTGGCGCGTGGCCGGCATCGGTGGCGACATGATCCGCATGAAGCCGCTGCAGGCCTTCGCCGAGACCTTTGGCAAGATCGGCTTCGACAAGCGCGCCTACTTCGCCAGCTACGGCATGGCGGAGGCGACCCTGGCGCTCAGCATGGCGCCGCTGAACGGCGGTCTGGTGGCCGAGACCCTGGACCTGCACAAGTTGGAACATGACGGCATCGCGGTCGCGGGCACGCCCGACGCGCCGGCTCGCGCCTTCGCCCGCTGCGGCCCGCCGCTGCCGCATCACGAGCTGGAAGTGCGCGATATCGATGGTTCGATCCTGCCGGAGCGTCGCGTGGGCCGCATCTTCGCCCGGGGTCCCAGCCTGATGAAGGGTTACTTCCGTCAGCCTGAGATCACCGCCGAAGTGCTGTCCGAGGACGGCTGGCTCGACACCGGCGACCTTGGCTATTTTGTCGAAGGCGAGATCGTCATCACCGGCCGCGCCAAGGATCTGATCATCCTCAACGGCCGCAATATCTGGCCGCAGGACCTGGAATGGACCGCCGAAGCCGAGATCACGACCCTGCGCAGCGGCGATGTAGCCGCCTTCTCGGTCGCCGGTGACGGCGAGGAAGCGATCGTCGTCCTGGCCCAATGCCGCAGCTCGGATCCCGAGGTGCGCGGCGCCCTGATCGAAGAGATCACCAACGTCCTGCGCGTGCGCCACAGCATCGAGGCGAAGGTGCAACTGGTCGGCTCCCACGCCCTGCCGCAGACCTCGTCGGGCAAGCTGAGCCGCTCCAAGGCCAAGGCCAGCTACATCGCCGGAGCCTTCACGCCGGAAGCCGCCTGACATGGCCGTGGCGGCGGTCACCGGCGCCACCGGCTTCCTTGGCCGCCACCTGGTGCGCGCCTTGGCCGAAGCGGGCTTCGAAGTCCGCTGCCTGATGCGCCGCGATCCGGTGCATCCCCTCTGGCGGGATATCGAGCCCCGGATCGTTCTGGGCTCCCTATCCGATCAGGCCGCCCTCGACCGGCTCTGCGCCGGGGCGGATGTGGTGGTGCACTGCGCCGGCCTCATCAAGGCTCGCAACCGCGCCGAGTTCGACGCCGTGAACTTGGACGGCGCGGTGGCCATGGCGGACGCCGCGAACCGGATGGCGCCCTCGGCGCGCTTCCTGCTGATCTCCAGCCTGGTGGCGCGCGAGCCGCAACTGTCCCACTACGCCGCCAGCAAGCGCGCGGGCGAGGAGGCTGTCGCCGCCCGGCTGGGCGACCGGCTGACCATCGTGCGACCGCCCGCCATCTACGGCCCCGGGGACATGGAGACCTTCGCTCTCTTCAAGGCCGCCGCCAGGGCGCCGCTCTTACCGGTGTTTGATTCGGCCGCGCGCATCGCTCTGGTGCACGTGGAGGACGCCGCCGCCCAGATCGCCGCCCTCGCTCTTGATGCGAAACCCGGCCCTCTGGCGACCTTGTGCGATGAAAATCTCGGCGGCTACAGCTGGGTTGAATTGATGCAAGCCGCGTCCGAGGCGGTCGGTCGAAAGCCTGGCCTGGTCAAGCTTCCTGGAGGCGTCGTGAAGCTTGTCGGCAGGCTCGGAAGCCTTGCGGCCAAAGGAAGCAGCGCCTCAATGCTGACCTCGGAGAAGGCTCGTGAGATCCTTCATCCCGACTGGTCGGTGTCGCCTAAAGAACACAATGGACGACTTCCCGCACCCCGATGGGGTCTGAAACCAGGTTTCGTGCAAACCGTGTCGTGGTATCGCAACAACGGCTGGTTGCCCCCCCTTTAAATTTGCCGTTCAACCGCCCACGTTTTTGTTACAATGGTGTCACGGCAGCGGGGGCTGTTGAACACCTTCACCACATCCGGGCTGGCGTCACCGTTGGAAGCAGTAACTGATCTTACCCTACGCGAAATCGGCCGCGCGGCTGAAAGCGTTCTTGGCCGCAGCGTTGAAGTGTCCGAGGGCACCGACATCATGCGCGATCTCGAAGTCGATAGCCTCGCCCTGATGAACATCGTCATGGAGCTCGAGGATTCCTTCGATCTCTCCATTCCATTGGATCGGCTCGCCGATGTCCAGACCGCCGGCCAGCTCGCCGGCCTCATCAAAGACCTCAAGAAAAGAAACTAGGACATGGGCCTTTTCGACAAGCACCTGGCCTATGCCCAGGCCTACGAGGCTATCCGCAACGCCGGGGCTGATCCGTTCAACGTGAAGTTCGAACAGGTTCTCTCGCCGACCGAGGGGATCATCGACGGTCGCCGCACCATCCTTTTGGGGTCGCACAACTACCTGGGCCTGACCTTCGACAAGGCCGTTGTCGAAGCCGCCGCCGGCGCGCTGACCGAAAGCGGCGCCGGCACCACCGGCTCGCGCATCGCCAACGGCAATTTCGACGGCCACCGCCGCCTGGAAGCCGAGCTGGCGCGCTTCTACGGCCGTAAGCACGCCATGGTGTTCACCACCGGCTATCAGGCGAACCTTGGCATGCTCTCGACCCTGGTGGGTCGTGGCGATCACCTGATCCTGGACGCCGACAGCCACGCCTCGATCTATGACGCGTCGCGTCTGGGCATGGCCGAGGTCATCCGCTTCCGCCACAACGACCCCGAAGACCTCTACAAGCGCCTGAACCGCCTGAAGGACGTCCCGGGCGAACGCCTGATCGTGGTTGAAGGCATCTACTCCATGTTGGGCGACGTCGCCCCGCTGAAGGAGATGGTCGCGGTCAAGCGCGAGATGGGCGCCTACCTGCTCGTCGATGAAGCCCACTCCATGGGCGTGCTCGGTGAGAAGGGCCGCGGTCTAGCCGAATTGGTCGGCGTCGAAGAGGACGTCGACTTCGTGGTCGGCACCTTCTCTAAGAGCCTGGCCGGAATCGGCGGCTTCTGCGTCTCGAACCTGGATGGGTTCGAGGTCCTGCGCGTCACCTGCCGCCCGTACATGTTCACCGCCTCCCTGCCGCCGGCCACGGTCGCTTCGACCACCGCCGCCCTGCACCGCATGGAGACGGACCCAGGCCTTCGCCAACGCGTCATGGCCAACGCCCAGCGCCTGTACGACGGCCTGAACGGCATGGGCTTCGTCACCGGCCCGACCTGCAACCCGATCGTCGCCATCGCCCTGCCGGACCAGCCGGTGGCCATCGGCGTCTGGAACGCCCTGATGCAGGCTGGCGTCTACATGAACCTGGCCCTGCCGCCGGCTACGCCGGACGCGCGTCCGCTGCTGCGCGCCAGCGTCAGCGCCGCGCACAGCGACGAGCAGATCGACGCCGTGCTTGGCATGTTCAAGCAGGTCGGCGAGACCTTCGGCCTGATCGAAAGCGACGTGAAGCGCGCGGCCACCGCCTGAGCGTCTTCAAGCTGATCTGAACTTCGCGAACGCGCCCGTCCTCTAGGACCGGGCGCGTTTTGCCTTCCACAGCCTCAGGATCGCGCCCGGCGCGGCCAGCACCGGATGACGCTCGCGCCAGGGCGTCAGGGGCACCGGCAGACCTGTGTGACGCTCGATCTTCCAAGCGGCGTAGCGGGCCGCCCCCTCGAAGGTGAAGGCCGCCTTGATCAGGCGCGCCACGTTCAGCGGCTTGCCCATGATCCGCCGCAAGGCCCACGCGCGCCGAATGCGGCGTCGGTCAGCCTCTGACAGTTGCGGCGCCAGTCGGCCGTCGAGGTCGCTGAAGGCCAGCGCGTCCGCCGTCCATGCGGCGGTCAGGCGCTCGGCATAGCGCGCGGGATCGACGTCGAGAATCGAACGCTCGCGCCCCGGCGCCTCGACCCGCAGCTCGGCGGCGTAGGTCTGGCGGAAAAGCGCCGCCCAGAAATCATCGGCGGAGCCCCGCTCCGGCCCTAAAACGGCGGCGAAGCGGGCGGCGGTGACGGCGGCGGCGGCCACGGCCCCTTCCACCTGCGGCCTCGCCACGCCATCAGCGGCCAGGACCAGCCGTGTCGGCTGTACGAACCGCGCCCAGATGGTGGTGTCCAGGGTGCGGCCTTCGGCGGCGGCCCGGAACTGCTCCAAGCTCATGCTGGCGACCTTGGCGCGCAGAACGCGGCCCTCGACCTCAAGCTCGTGATAGCTCACGTCCGGCCACAGCCAGCGGCTGGCCAGACCGAACGGCCCGCGCCGCCCTGGCCGATCGCTGAGCAGGTAGTAGTCCAACACGCCGTCCAGATCGCCAGTGCGCAGGATCGAGCCGTAGAACAGCACCGCCCGCACGCCCTCACGCATCGCCAGATGCTCGGCGAAGGCGCGGATCGCAGGCGGGACAGGCTGGCCCAGCTCCTCGGCGACGAGATCGGAAAGCGTGCTCATGGCGCCAGGAAGGTCACGGGCGCGCCCAGCCGAACCTCCACCGCGCCGCCGGGATAGATTTCGCCATCGACCACGAAGGGCTCGGGAATCCACAGGTTCAGGACTTCCGCGTCGCCGCGGCGATAGCCGGCCGCGGCCAGCTCTTCCGTCCCCATCCCCTTCAGAAGCTTCGGAATCGCCTTGTGCAGCCGCTTGGGGGGTGCATCGACGTCCAGGAACTTCAGCCCATAGCGCGGCTCTCCGAATGGCCTCAGGCCGAACGGCATGCGCTTCAGCGCGGTGGCTAGGAACAGAAAACGCGAGCGCACATAGCCGGCCTCACCATCGGCGGCGACACGCATCGGCACGCCGCCCCGCCAGGCATAGCTGTCATCGCCGGTCAGGGTGCGGAACACAGCGCCCAGCAAGGTTACGGCCACGGCCAGGTTATGGAACGCCCCCCAGGCATGGACCGTCTGCGCCATGTTTGTGGCGCGCACGAAGGCGGCCGCCCCCATGATGAAACCTTGCAACGGGGGGTGCCCGCCCTCCGGCCAGCTGATCACCATGGGCGAGCGTTGCTTGGTCACGGGGTCCGCGGCCTCGGCCTTCTTCAATGCGTCCTGCAAGGACCAGTCGCGCGGAGCTTCCAGATCCAGGGCCAGCATGTTGGTCTTGCCCGACGGCAGCACGGCCACCAGGGGCTGACGCTTGCCAAACGCCTCGGGCATGGCGGTGAGCACCTCACGCACCGTGCCGTCGCCGCCGTCGATGACCAGAAGCTCGACGCCAGCCTTGGCGAACCGGCGCAGGGTCTCGGCCAGGTCTTCCGGCGTCGAAGGCTCGGCGAACAGGCAGGCGCCGTCGCCGGCGCCAAGCGGGCCGACGCCCCGGTTGCCGTGGCTCTTGGGATTACGAATGACGCCGGGGATCATCTCAGACGGCCAGCCACGAGGTGATGGAGCCCTTGGGCGCGCGGGCGGCCTGCACGATCTGCGCGGCATGGACGACGAAACAGATCACCGTCCACAGCGCCACGGCGGCGAGGCCCAGGTCCGGGCGGCCCATCAGGACCGACAGGGTCAGCAGGATCAGGTTCGGGTTTCGGCGCGCGGTGATCAGGCGGAAGAAGCTGTCGAACGGACGCCAGGCGTGCATCTCCAGCTTGAAGCGGCCGAGGAAGATTCCCTCCTCGATCCGCTGGGCTATGTAGCCGCCCGCGACGATGGCCAGGAACACGCTCTCCCACGGCAGGGGGTGCGGTCCGGCCTGCACGCCTACCAGCCAGGCCCACCACCAGAAGGGCGGATGGATCAGGTCGATGCCATGGTCGAAGACGTTGCCGATCTTGGACGAGGTCAGGGTCACCCGCGCCAGCTTGCCGTCCACGGTATCGAGGAAGGTCATGATCCAGGCGCAGACCAGACCCAGGACGAAGTGCCCGGTCCAGAACAGGCCGAACGCGGCCAGCACCAGAATGAAACCGATCATGGTCACCTGGTTCGGCGTCATGCCCGCCAGAGCGCACCAGCGGGTGACGACCCGGGCCGGCGCCGGCCAGACATACTTGGTCACCAGATCGGTGACACCCTTGTAGGAGCCTTGGAACAGGCGCTTCTCCACCGCCCGCACGCGGTCGGCGGTCAAGCGCTCCAACACCGGCGCCTCGCGCTTGCGCAGGGCGCTGTTATAGGCGGAGCCGAGCTCCAGCGCGGTCAGGCGCTTCAGCGGCAGGCTGGACGGATCGGCGGCGGCGGCCGGCGCATCGGCGGCGGTGACGCAGACTGCGGTCACGGCGCCGGCCTCATCCACCAAGGCGACGCCTGGTTGCCCGGCCAGGGCCTTGATCAGGGATTCATCGAACACCCAGCCGGCGTTGGCCAGCACCACGACGCGATCGCGGTCGGCGGGCACTGCGGTCACCGGCTCGACGCCCACGCGGCGGAAGATACGCTGCAGGCGCTCGGTCGAGGTCATGCCCCAGATCCGAACACCCCCCTCGCCCACGACCAGCCCCACGGGCTGGCGGCCTTCTTCGGCGCCCGATACGATCGTCACCTGCAAACCACCCCTTGCAAACTGGCCGCCTTGATACGCAGGTTCGGCTTAACTGACCAGAAACCGACCGGCCCGCCGTGTACCGTCTCGCACATTTTTCCGACCCTCACCTGCCGTCGCCTCCCGGGTCGATGACGCCGGCCTATGCCCTGACCAAGCGGCTGTTCAGCTGGTCGTCGTGGCGCCGCAAGCGAAGCAGGCACCACAAACGCGAAATCCTCGACGCGATCGTCGCCGACATCGCCGCCTACGCCCCCGATCATCTGGTGATCACCGGCGACCTGATCAACTTCGCCGCGGACAAGGAGTTCGCCGCCGCCCGCGCTTGGCTGCAGAGCCTGGGGGACGCGCGCGACGTCACCGTGACACCTGGCAATCATGACGCCCTGGCGGGGCGGGGCGGCTTCGATCCCTGGGCGGAGTGGCTGGAAGACGCGCCGACCGAAACCTTCCCCAAAGTGCGCGTGCGCGAGAACGTCGCCGTGATCTGCGTAAATACGGGCCTGCCCACCGCCCCCCTCCTGGCCACGGGGACGTGCGGCGACGCCCAGCTGGCGCGCCTGGCGCCCTTGCTGGACGAGCTCAAGGCGCGCGGCCTGTTTCGCGTCATCGCCATCCATCACCCGCCGACGCCCGGCGGCTCGCCGCGCAAGGCGCTGACCGACCAGAAGGCGCTGCGCGAGGTGCTAGGCCGGCATGGGGCGGAGCTGATCTTGCACGGCCACACACATGTGCCGCTGCTGGGTTCGGTGAAGGGGCCGGACGGCCCGATCCCAGCCGTCTGCGCGCCATCAGCCTCCCAGCGCCCGGTGGGTAAAAACAACGCCGCCCGCTGGCACGGGATCGAGATCGACAAGGCCGCAAACGGCTGGACTGTTCGCGTCGAAATCCGCGGCTTCGCACCCGACGGCGATGCGATCCAGGCGCTGGGCCAGTACCGGCTGGACGCCTGACTACTTCAGGTACCGAAGGGTCGAACGGATGGTCAGGTCATCCTTGACCACAAAGCGCACCGCTTCGAACGACGGCAGGCCCACCTTGGTCGGCGCGTCGTTGGAGAAGCCGAAGCCCTCGGTCGGCATGCCAATGACGCTGCGGTTGAAATCCCGGTCGCCGTTCTGGTCGTGATAGATCGCCACGGCGTAGGCTCCGGGCGGTACATTGAAGCACACCGTCGTCATCGGGGCCGTGGTCGGCGCGCGCACGCGATGCAGCTTGCCCTTAGGAGCCAGGAAACGCTTGGGATTGTCCGGATAGATCGTCACCGCCATCTCACCCTTGGCGGCGCGGACGCCCAACACCTGGACGGTCAGCTTGGCCGATCCCACGCCCTCGCACTTTTGGGCGAGCGCCGGCGAACCCATCGCCATGGCTGCGACCGCCCCGGCCGCGCCCACCAGCAAGGTTCGCGCTTTCATGAAAATCGGCGACTCCCTATGATGCAAAGCAGCGGCGAAGGCCGCCAGAAGGCAGGTCCGTGAGCAATCCCACAGCGTTGAATTTCGGCTTTCCTCGCACCAAGGTCGCCGAGACGGACCGTTGGCTTGTGCTTGTGCGGCCAAAGCAACCCACATTTGGGTCTTTGGTTCTCATATGCAAGGAGCCGGCCCGTTCGCTGGCTGAACTCAGCATCGAGGCCTACGCTGATCTGCAACAGGCTGTCCAGCAGACCGAGGCGATGCTGCGGGCCGTGGTGAACTTCCAGAAGATCAACTATCTGGCGCTGATGATGGTCGATCCCGACGTTCATTTCCACGTCATCCCGCGATATGAGGGCGTGCGCGAGCATGAAGGCCGCGTGTTCCGGGACGCTGGCTGGCCGGCCGTTCCCAATCTGGCCGAAACGGTGGAGCTCGACATGGACGCCGCATCGCGACTGGCCGAACATCTTCGCAGCGAATGGCGGGGCGCGGGTGCCTAAGGTCAAGCTTCCCACCTTCGGTCTCCCCCTGCTCGACCGCTATCTCATCCGTCTGGTGATGTGGCCGCTGGTCGCCTGCCTGGGCGTGACGGTCGTGACCCTGCTGTTGGAGCGGACTCTGCGCCTGCTCGACCTGCTGTCGCAAAGCAACGACCGCTTCGGCTTCGTGGTCGCCCTCGGCGGGAACCTCGTGCCGCACTATATCGGCCTGGCCTTGCCGATCGCCTTTTTCGTGGCCCTTTTCGTGGTGGTCACCCGGCTGAACACGGACTCCGAGGTCGACAGCCTGCTGGCCAGCGGCGTGTCGCTGACGCGCCTGGCCACACCGTTCGTGATCCTCGGCGTCGGCCTGACACTCTTCAGCCTGGTGGTGTTCGGCTATATCCAGCCCTATAGCCGCTACGCCTATCGGGCGGTCATGCATTCGGCGCTTAACGCCGGTTGGAATGGACGCCTGCCCGCTGGCGCCTTCATCGATCAGGATAACGTGCTGATCACCGCCGACGTCGCGGACCCCGCCGGCCAGAAGCTGGAGCGCGTCTTCATCCGCCGCCGTGACGAAGCCGGCCGCGAGGAGATCGTCACCGCCCGGGTCGGCCGCATCCAGCCGGAGTTCGGCGGCAAGGAGGTGATCGTCACCCTCACCGACGGCCGTCGCATCGGACAGGACGCGCGCGGCGCCTACCAGATCCTAAGCTTCAACGACTGGACCCTGCGGGCCCCGCTCACCGGCGCCGCCAAGCTGCTACGCGCCCGTGGCGGCGACGAGCGCGAACTGACCCTGGACGAGCTGTGGCGTCAGGCCGCCTCCGGCAAGTCGATCCTGCCGGAGCAGACCCTGCTGGCCGAGCTTTACAGCCGACTGGCGCGGGCCTTCTTCCTGCCCTTCCTGCCGCTGATGGCCTTCCCCCTAGGCCTGGCCGCCAAGCGCGCCCGCCGCGCGCCCGGCCTCATCGTGGCGGGCCTGATCCTGTTCGCGTTCCAGCACAGCCTGCAGACCGGCGCGGGGCTGGCCGAAAGCGGCCGCGCCTCCGCCCTGCTCGGCACAGGCACGCCGTTCCTGTTTTTCTGCGCCTTCTGCGTCTGGATGTTCCTGGGCAGCCGCGACCGCCCCGGCGAGACGCCGATCAGCAAGATCGCCGAACACATCGCCGTCTTCATCACGACCTGCGAAAAGGCCGTTCAGAGCAAGAAGAAGCCGGCATGAAGCTTGCCCTCTACGTCTCATCGCTGACCGCCACGCGCGTGCTCGCCGCCCTGTTGGTGCTGTTGTCGGTGCTGCAGCTGCTCGACCTTCTGGACGTCACCAACGACATCCTCGATCGCGGCCTGGGCGCCGGCGGCCTAGCCTACTACTCCCTGCTGCGCCTGCCCCGCATGATCGACCAGGCCATGCCGCTGGCGGTGCTGGCGGGGTGCTTGTTCGCCTTCGCCCAGCTGGGCCGTGAAAGCGCGGCGGTGGCCATGCGGGCGGCGGGCATCTCGGTCTATCGCATCGCCGGCATGGCGATCCCGGTGGCCCTCGGCGCCTTCCTGCTGCAACTGGCCGCCACCGAGGTGATCGGCCCGCGCACCGACGCCGCCCTGCGCGCCTGGTGGCGCGACACCGCCCCGGCCGCCGATCGCAAGGGCCCCGAGACCCGCTCCTTCCGTATCGGCCCGGATCTGGTGACCGCCACGATGGGTGACGACCAGGGCCGCCGTCTGGAGAGGGTGATCATCTATCGCCGCGACGCCGCTGGCGCAGTGACCGAACGCGTTCAGGCCCCCGCGGCTGTCTATGAGAACGGAAGCTGGTCCCTGATCACTCCGTCCTTCGAGCGCTTCGCCAGCGATGCCGCACAGCCGGGGTCGGCCGCGCGCATGGCTTGGAACAACCCCCTGCATCCCGGCGACGTGCAGGTGCTGTTCGCCACCGACAACAACGGCTCCGCCTCCTCCGCCCGCCGCGCCCTCATGGGCGGCGGATCGGAACGGCCGGAAAGCTATTACGCCGTCCGCTGGAACCGCGCATTCGCCGCGCCCGCCGGCGCCTTCGTCATGCTGATCCTGGCCGCGCCGCTGATCGCCGCCAATTTCCGCAGCGGCCAGGGGGCGACGATCATGACCGTGAGCCTCATGGGCGGCATGGGCTTCATGGTGCTGGACGGCCTGATCACCGCCCTGGGCGAAAGCGGGGTCATCTGGCCCTGGCTCGGCGCCTGGACCGCGCCGCTGATGTTCTCGGCGCTCGGTGCGTCCGTACTGCTTACCCTGGAGGGATGATGGCCTTCGACAGCCATGCCGACGCGGGCGTCATCGTCACGCCCGTGCGAACCAGCGCCGATCTCGATCGCTTCATCCGCGTGCCCATGCGCCTGAACAAGGACGATCCGAACTGGATCTCGCCTCTGATGAGCGAGCGGCAGGAAGCTCTGTCGGCCAGGTCCAACCCGTTCTTCGAGCACGCCGAGGTCGAGATGTGGCTGGCCGTGCGCGACGGCCGCGACGTGGGCCGGATCAGCGCCCAGATCGACGAACTGGCGCCCGTCGATCCGACCCGCAAGATCGGCCACTTCGGCATGATCGCCGCCGAGGATGACCCGGCCGTGTTCGCCGCCCTGTTCGCCGTCGCCGAGGCGTGGCTGAAAGAGCGCGGCTGCGACACCGCCATGGGCCCCTTCAATCTGTCGGTGAACGAAGAGGTCGGCCTGCTGGTCGATGGTTTCGACACCCCGCCCATGTTGCTGATGGGCCATGACGCCCCTCATGCCGGCGGCCAGATCGAACGCCAAGGCTACGCCCGCGCCAAGGATGTCTATGCTTATCTCGCTGACCTGACCCAGGACCTGCCCGACGCAGTGCTGAAGCGCGTGCGACGCGGCGCGGCCGAGGGCGTGACCCTGCGCAAGCTGGACATGAAGCGTTTCGAGGAGGAGGTGCACACCCTAACCGACATCGCCAACGACGCCTGGTCCGACAACTGGGGCTACACCCCTTCAACCGCTGCCGAGACCCGACACATGGCCAAGGGCCTGAAGGCGGTGATCGATGCGGATCTGGTCTGGTTCGCCGAGATCGACGGCGAGAGCGCGGGCTTCATCGTCCTGCTGCCCAATGTCAACGAGGCCATCGCCGACCTGGACGGCAAGCTGCTGCCGTTCGGCTGGGCCAAGCTTCTATGGCGGCTGAAAGTGGCGCGGGTGAAGTCCCTGCGGGTGCCGCTGATGGGCGTGCGCCGCAAGTTCGCCGCCACGCGGCGCGGCATGATGCTGCCGTTCCAGCTCATCGACCTGGCCGCCACCGAGGCGCGCAAGAAGGGCTATCACAAGGTCGAACTGTCCTGGATTCTCGAGGACAACCTGCCCATGCGCAACATCTGCGAGCGGGTTGGGGCCGTCGCCTACAAGACCTATCGCCTCTACCAGAAGACCCTGCCGTGACCGCCTTCACCGCCCTCGTCCTGGCCGGCGACCGGGGTGAACCCGACGCCGTATCCGCCTATGCCGGCGTGGCTCACAAGGGCCTGATCAAGCTCGAAGGCGATATCCTGCTGGCGCGCGTGCTGAAAGCTCTGGCGACAGCTGGCGCGACCCGCATCGGCGTCTGCGCGAACAACGCCGAACTCCTGGCCGCTCTGCCGGCCGCTACGCCCGCGGGCGTGACGGTTGAACTCATCGCTCCGGAGGCCGGGCCGAGTCTCAGCGTCCTGCGCTCCGCCCAGGCCCTCGGCGCGCCGCTGCTGGTCACCACCGTGGATCACGCCCTGTTGCAGCCGCAGTGGGTGAAGCAGTTCATGGCCGACGCCCCCGCCGGCTGCGATATCGCCGCCCTCCTGGCGCCCGAGGCCGCCGTGCGCCGCGACGCGCCGGAGACCAAGCGCACCTGGCTGACCTTCCGCGACGGCCGCTATAGCGGCTGCAACCTGTTCCTGCTGAAGACGCCCGACGCCTTGAAGGCGATCGAGCTTTGGCGGACGGTGGAGGCGCACCGCAAAAAGCCCTGGCGCATCGCCATGATCCTGGGTCTCGGCACTCTGGTGCGGTTCGCCCTGGGTCGGCTCACTCTGGACCAGGCCATCGCCGACATCGGCCGGCGCGCGGGCGTGAAGGCGGCCGCAGTTCGTTCGAACTACGGTCTGGCGGCGGTTGATGTGGACAAGCCGGCGGACCTTGATCTGGTCCGCCAGATAACCGGCGAGCAGCCTTAAGCCGCCACGCTCTCCTTCGACATCCAGCGGGCCGTCAGCTCACGGTTAGGCTGTAGGTCGTGCGGAAAGTCCATCTCGGCCCATTCCAGGCCCTCGATGCTCTGGATGGCGACGCCGCCCTGCTCCTGGGCGATCTGGTTGATCACCGACAGGTACCAGCGCTTCAATCCCTCGGCCGGATCGCGCAGAATCTGGTCGATGACCGTGATGAAGCGGCGAGCCCCTTCGGGCGAGAAGCGCAGGAAGCCGATCGACTCGGCGTCGTACTCGGTGATCGTCTTGCCGATGGCCAGCAGTTCGTCGCCGTCGGTCAGAACCTTCATGTCGTCGGCGTCGTAGCGCGCCTTGCGGTCCACGGTGACGGTGATGTCGGCGGCGGGGGCGTCCAGCAGGCGACGGCCGATCTCCGGCTCCCACAGGGTGTCGCCGTTCAGGATAAGGGCGCCGCCGGCCAGCTCCTCACGGACCAGCCAGCAGGTCGCGAGGTTGTCAGACACCGTATAGAACGGGTTGTACAGGCAACGGACCGTCATGCCCGGCAGCGGCGTGCGGGCGACCTCGGCCTCCACGGCGTGCGAATTGAAGCCGGTGACCACCACCACCTCAGTCAAGCCGATGGCGTGCAGGTGCGCCAACTGCCATGAAAGCACGGTGCGGCCGGACAGATCGATCAGGCACTTGGGCAGGTTGTCGGTCAACGGCGACAAACGCTTACCCTGTCCTGCAGCCAGGACGATGGCCTTGTGCACACGAGGCATGAATCTATCCGCTCCGAAAGCCCACCCCGACAGGAAGGCGAATAAGTTCGTACAGGTGGGACGCCGAGACTGTTTTGTCAAAGCGACATGTTAAACAGCGCCTTAACTGGCCTCGGTTTTCTGCAATATCTTGGACGAAAGCTGTGCTTCTGGCTGTTTTTGCGCGCCTCGAAGGACAGCGTTGTCAGTTTTTGGCGAACGCCATCGCCCCAGTCAAAACTTTCGACAACACTGCGCGCATCGGTCCCGCCCGCTCCGTATCGTAAGCGGGGGGCCAATTCTCCGGGGTGAAGGCCGCCGGCTCGTCCATATATCCCCGGATCGCCAGCTCCATTTGGATGGCGTGCACGCCGTCGGCCGGACGGCCGTAGTGACGCGTAGTCCAGCCGCCCTTGAAGCGACCGTTGGTCACCCGGCTGAACCCTTCTACGTCGCAGGCCGCCTCCACCGCCGCGCGCAAGGCCGGATCGCAAGTGGTTCCGTCATTATCGCCGATGTTGAAGTTCGGCAGTTCGCCGTCGAACAGGCGCGGCACGTGCGAGCGGATCGAATGGGCCTCATAGACCACGATCTTACCGTGCAGGGCCCGCAGACGCTCCACCTCGGCCGCCAAGGCGTCATGATAGGGCGTGAACCAGGCATCGCGCCGGCGGCCTACTTCGGCCTCGTCCGGAGCCTGGCCGGGCTTGTAGAGCGCATCGCCGTCGAAGGTCGTGGTCGGGCAAAGCTCCGTCGTCGCCTGCCCAGGATAAAGCGAGGCCCCCGACGGATCGCGGTTCACGTCGATCACCGTCCGCGAGATGGCGGTGCGCACCATGGTGGCGCCCAGGCCCTCGGCCATGTCGTAAAGACGGTGAATCCACCAGTCGGCGTCCTGCCGCGCCAGCCAGGGCGAGACGAGGCCGCTCTCCACCTCGGCGGGAATGTCGGTTCCAGTGTGAGGGAAGCTGACGATCAGCGGCGCATCCCCGCGCGTCACCTGCAGCCAGTCGGTCATGAACGCCTCTCCCGAACGACGACGGGCGCCCGTCGGCGCCCGCGATGATGGAACAGCAATGAATAAGCGCCTTAGCGGATTTCCCCTCCGCGGTCACGCGATCGGCGGCGTCTCATCCGGTCGCAAGGTCAGAACGCGGACGCCGTCACGGGTGACCGCCACGGTGTGCTCGAACTGCGCCGAGAGCTTTCCGTCCTCGGTCACGACGGTCCAGCCATCGTCTTCTTCTCGGACCGCGCGACGCCCCTGATTGAGCATCGGCTCGATGGTGAAGACCATGCCTTCCCGCAGCGTGACCCCGGTTCCCGGCCTGCCGAAGTGCATCACCTGGGGCTCTTCGTGCATCTCGCGCCCGATGCCGTGGCCGCAGTATTCGCGCACCACCGAATAGCCTGCGCGCTTGGCGTGCCGCTCGATGGCGTGTCCGACATCGCCCAGCTTGGCGCCCGGACGCACGGCGCGGATGCCCTTCCACATGGCCTCGTAGGTAGTCCGGACCAATCGCTTCGCCGCCGGCCCCACATCCCCGATGAGGAAGGTCTTGCTGGAGTCGGCGATGTAGCCGTTCTTCTCCAGGGTGATGTCGAAATTCACGATGTCGCCGCTACGAAGGACCTCGTCCGCCGACGGCACGCCATGGCAGACGACCGCGTTGCGTGAGCTGTTCAAAGCGAAGGCGTAGCCATACTGCCCCTTGCTGGCGGGCCGGGCCTTCAGCTCATCGACGATGAACGCCTCAACCAGGTCATTCACCTGCAAGGTGCTCATTGCCGCCAGGGGCTGCTTTTCCAGATAGGTGAACACCGACGCCAACAAGCGTCCCGACTCCGCCATCAGCTCGACTTCGTCCGGCGTCTTCGTCATGCGGATGAGGCCTCAAGGTTGGGCGTATCGACGCCCGCCGCCTTCAGCTCGCGCGCCACCAGCTCCTGAAAGGTCAGACCAGGATTCAGTTCGCAAAGCATGCCGATCCTGATCCAGAACGCCGCCTGGGCGTTGATCGACCGGTAGGAAGCCTTGCTCCCCCGACGCAGCTGCTCGTGCAGCTCATCCTCAATATTGACGATGCCCACCAGCGTCGCTCCATATACGTTTTGTATATGTTTTATATATTCGAACTCGAAATGCAGCAAGCGAGGCGCGCGGACGGCCCATGCGAGCCTCTGATTGGGCCTCGGCATGCTTCTGAATTTTCAGGAGATAATGGCGCGCCCGGAACGATTCGAACGTCCGACCCTCAGATTCGTAGTCTGATGCTCTATCCAGCTGAGCTACGGGCGCGCATCTCGTTGACCCAAGGGGTCCGTCGAGAGGCGCGGAACCTAGTCTGGGCTTTTGCGAAGCGCAAGCCGGTTTCCAGGTTTTTTTCGCGCCCCCTTTTTCGTCAGTTCCCGAGCAGTCCGCCGAGCCCCTTTTTCATGGCTTGCCGAGCGGCTTCCTGAGGCGACATCGGCTGTTGCTGACGGCCGCGCTGCTGGGTCGGACGGGCGGCGGGAGCATCCTCGTCCTCCTCATCGGACATATCCATGCCGCCCATTCCCCCCATATCGCCCATGCCGAGGACGGTACCGGTCGCCGAGCGGTAGCGGACCTTGGTGGTCCACTCGATGTTCCAGGGAACCTTCGGATCGGCCGGACGCGGCGGATGGCTGAAGTCGGCCTCCCCGCCATAGGCGACCAGGCTGACCATGGCCGAGGGGGCGGCGTCCACGAACCCCTTGGGCAGGGCGCATGTCGTAGTCTGCGGCGCCATCAGCTGCTTCTGCTCAACCAGACGGGCTATGTCTCCCTGGCTCAAATAATCCGGCGCGATGAAGGCTGCGGCCTGCGCCTCGCTGGAGATCCACAAGGCGACGGTGTTGCGGTCCCCACCGCCGACGGCGGAGGCCAGGAACGCCTTGGCGCCGCCAACCGCGTTCCAGTTTAGGCTGGCGCCGGCGGGCGTCTCGCGCGCCTGCAGGGCGATCGGCGCGAGGAAGTCCTGCGCCGCGGTCAGGTTGAAGCGGATGTCCGGCGTATAATTGCCCGACACCACATGCTCTCCGGCCAGGGAGCCGCGCGACGGCACGCTCATGGGCGAGCGGTCGTTCGGCCAGACGCCGTAGGTGGCATGGCGCTGCGGCGACGGCGGCTTCATGGCGGTGTAGTTCAGCGGCTTGAACGCCGCCGCGAAGGCCGGGGCCGAGGTCGTACCCAGCTTCGACATGTCGAGCACCGCCGGCTGTCCCTGGCGGGTCTGGGCGCCGCAGCCCCAGAACAGCAGGATCTTGCCGCGCGGCTTCTCGAACTGCTGCGGGACCTGCAGTCCGTCCTCTCGCTCCGGCCGGATCACCGTCGGGGTCACCAGAGGCAGCGCGCCGCGCGTGCCGAGCGCCGCCGTGGGCGTGTGCTGAGCCGACGGCCCGACTATCTTGCGGGACGAGCCGAGTTGCAGCGTCAGGTTGTGGTTGGTCGAAGCTTTCGGCCCGCCGCCCATCATCATGCCCATCATGGCCTGGGGCGAAGGCTGACCGCCGCTCATCATCCCCGCCATGCCGCTCATGGTCTCAGCGCTGACCCAATACTCGGCGATCGGCCCAGTCACCACCTGCTTCACCGGCGCCTGCGCGCCCGCCCCACTGGCCGTGGCCACGAGGACCAGCGCCACGCTCGCCTTGTTCAGTTTCATCCGTCTACCTCTAAAAATGGCGGCCGCCGTAGCACGGGTCGCCGATCATCGGCATGCGTAATGTGCGATCAATAACACGTCACTCGCCCAAACCGCTGGTCGTCGAGAGCGTTGGGGGTTTCAAGCCTCGCAATGCGGGGCCTATGGTGCGCGCCGTCCAAACGCCAAGGAACGCCATGCGCCGTCTGCTCAGTCTCGCCGCCGCCATCGCCCTGACCGTCAGCGTCTTCGACGCGGCCCAAGCCCAAACCCAGCCGCGCGCCATGGTCGCCGCGGCCAACCCCCTGGCGGTGGATGCGGGCCTGCGGGTCCTGCGCGACGGCGGCTCGGCGGTGGACGCCGCGGTGGCCGTGCAGGCCGTCCTTGGCCTCGTTGAGCCGCAGAGCTCCGGTCTCGGCGGCGGGGCGTTCATGACCTACTTCGACGCCAAGACCGGCAAGATCACGATCTACAACGGCCGCGAGACCGCGCCGGCCGGCGCCAGCGCCGACATGTTCATCGGCGCCGACGGCAAGCCCCTGTCCTATATCGACGCCATCATGTCGGGCCGCTCCACTGGCGCGCCCGGCGCCGTGGCGATGCTGGCGCTCGCTCAGAAACAGCACGGCGTCGCGCCCTGGTCGACACTGTTCAAGGACGCGGAGAAGCTGGCCGCGGACGGCTTCGTGGTCAGCCCTCGCCTGGCCCAGCTCGCCGGCCTGAACCGCGGCCAGGCCGCCGCCCCCGACGCCGTCGCCTATTTCACCAAGGCTGACGGTACCAAGATCAAGGGCGGCGACATCCTCAAGAATCCCGCCTATGCCGAGACGGTCCGACGCCTGGCCAAGGAGGGGCCCAGCGCGATGTACGAAGGGGCCATCCCCGCCGCCATCGCCGCCAAGGTTCGCCAAAACCCGATCCCGGGAACCCTGACCGTCGCCGACATCAAGGCCTACAAACCCAAGATCGCCGAGCCGCTGTGCCAGCCCTACCGCGTCTATGTGGTCTGCGTGCCCCCGCCGCCGTCCAGCGGCGTCGGCCTGCTGCAGGCCCTTGCGATGCTAGAGAAGACCGATATCGCCAAGCGGGGCCCTAACGACGCCGTCGCCTGGGTGCAGTTGGCTGAGGCCGAACGCGTCATGTACGCTGACCGCGACCGCTATGTGGGCGACCCGGACTTCGTGCAGGTGCCTGTGAAGGGCCTGCTCGACCCGGCCTATGTGGCCGAGCGCGCCAAGCTCATCGGCGACCGTGCGGGGCCGGTCCCGACCCATGGCGCACCTCCGGGCTCCGAGCCCCGCGGCGCCGACAAGACCCAGGAGCCGGGCGGCACCACCCACTTCGTAGTTGTCGATCCAAAAGGAAACGTGGTCTCCATGACCACCACGGTGGAGAGCCTGTTCGGCTCGGGCCGGATGGTCGCCGGCTTCTTCCTGAACAACCAGCTGACCGACTTCAGCCGCTATCCCGAAGACGTCCGCGGCGGCCCGCTGGCCAACATGCCGGCCCCAGGCAAGCGCCCGCGCTCTTCGATGGCGCCGGCCATCATCCTGAAGGACGGCAAATTCTACGCCGCCGTCGGCTCGCCGGGCGGCAACGCTATCTTGTCGTACAATCTCAAGGCCATCGTCGGCCTGATAGACTGGAACCTGTCCATGCAGGACGCGATCAGCCTGCCCAACATGGTGGCTCGCGCCGACAGCTTCTCCAGCGAGGTCGACCGCTTCGCTCCCGGCGTCGCGGATCAGATCATCGCCCGCGGGGTCGCCATCAAGCCTGGCCAGAACGAAACCTCCGGCTTGCATGGCGTGGTGGTGCGCGAGGGCGGCGTCCTGGAAGGCGGAGCCGATCCTCGTCGCGAGGGCGTGGCGAAAGGGCTTTAGCCCCGCCCCTTCAGTGAGGGAGGCGCACCGGGCAAGCGCAGCTCGAACACGGTTCCGTCGCTCCCCGAGCGCAGTAGGCACAGGTCGCCGCCGTGGCCTTGGGCCAGCTCGCGGGCGATGACCAGTCCCAGGCCCGTGCCGCCGCGACGGGCCGAGCCGGCGAAGGGCAGGAATAGATTCTCCTGCGCCTTTTCCGGCAGACCGGGACCGTCGTCTGAGATGCGGATGATCGACACGCCTTCCTCAACGACCAGCGAGGCTTGGATTTTCCCCCGGCGACCGCTCTGCGCCTCGATCGCCTGGCGAGCGTTGCGCAGCAGATTGGCCAGAATGCGGTGCAGTTGGTCCGGATCGGCCAGGACGCGGACCTTGGTGTCGACGCCAGTGGCGAACCGCACCTGCGGGGTCGGCAGACCCGCCTCCTCCGCCGCCGCCTTCAATGCGGCCTTCAAAGGCAGGGGGCGAGCGTCCGGCGCCGCCTCGTCCGTCTTGCCGTAGGTGAGCACGTTGGTGGCCAGGGTCACCGCCCGGTCAAGAGCCCGCTCAAGGCGCGGCAGGGCGGCGGCCACCTTGGGATCGCCGATGGCCGCCAGTCGGTCGGAGGCGATCTGCGCGCTGGTCAGCATGTTGCGCAGGTCGTGATTGATCTTGGCTACCGCCTCGCCCAAGGCCGCCAGGCGGGCGCGAGAGTTCAGGGCCGCAACAAGGTCAGCCTGCATACGATCCAGCTCAGCCTCGGCGCGACCAATCTCGTCGAGGCGCCCGGAAAGCTCGATGCGCGCCTTCGGGTCTTCCGGATCGGCCCGGAACCGCTCCATCGCCCGGGTGATCCGCCGCATGGGCGCCACCAGGAAGCGGTTGAGCGATAGATAGACCAGCGCCCCGGCCAAGATCGCCACGAAGGCGGTCACCACCGCCAGGCGGGCGAGGTAGCCCAGCAGGTCGGCCTTCAGCGGCGCGTCAGGGGTGAGGATCTCGACGAACTCCGCCTCGCGGAACTGCGGCTCGGCCACCACGCGGACCAGGCTGCCCTCTCGGCTCGACAGGGTGAAGAATGGCGCGGCCAGCCAAGAGCCTGGGTTCTGGCTGCGCAGATCGACCAGATAGGGCGTGCGGATTTCGCGCGGCGCGGCCAGGACCAGGCGGCGGGCGCCGTCGCTCTGGATCGCCACCGACACCACCCCTGCCCCGTCCAGAAGCTGGGCGGAGATGCGATCGCTGATCTTCAGGCTGGGATCGGCCTCGGCCACGGTGGACGCGAGTTCGGCCGCTCGGACCCGCTCCAGCAGCCATTGCTCCTCGAACGCGGCCAGGGCGGGCGGCAGGACCAGAAGGGCCGCCAGGGCTACAAAAAGAGTGGTGAGCAACAGCAGGCGCGCCGACAGGCCGCCCCGCCACGAAAAGCGGCGCTCGACCGGTGCTTCCGGCGCGGGAGACGGCGCGGCGTCCATGGTCATCCGTTACTTCACCTGCCCGCGCCGGGCAACGCGGCTATTGCTCCTCACGGCGAGGTCTCAGGCGGCGATAGAGCATGGACGCCCCCGCCAGCGCGCCGAGCCCGGCCAGCGGCAACACCACGCGCGGCTCGACCAGGATGCTCAGGTTCACCGGCCGCCCCTGCATGAACAGATGCCCAAGGCCGGAGCCCATGCTGGCGTAGACCAGGGAGCTCGGCGCCATGCCCAGGAAAGAGGCTGACAGAAATGTCCGCAAAGGAATGCCCACCAGCCCAGCCGCCAGATTGATCACCAGCAGCGGAAAGGCTGGGATCAGGCGCAGGGTCAGCAGGTAGTGGAAGGCGTCCTTCTTGATGCCATCCTCTATGCGCAGAAGGGCCGGGCCGGCGCGCTTCTGCATCATCCCGCCAAAGGCCGTGCGGCAAGCAGCGTAGATCACGGTCGATCCAGCCGTCGCCCCGGTCACCGCCAGCAATCCGCCCAGCCACGGTCCGAACAGGAAGCCGCCCGACAAGGTCAGCAACAACGCCGCCGGAAGAGATAGCGAGACTACAACCACATAGGCGAACAGATAGATGGCGACGGCCGCCGCCGGTCGTTGGTCCACAAAGGCCGACAGATAGGCGTGACGCGCCTGCAACTCCTCGATGGTCAGGTGCTTCCACAGGCCGCTGAAGAACACCACTGCGGCCAGAACGGCCAGCAGGATCACGGGCGCGATCTTGGCCGCGACAAGCCAGGTGCTCTCGCGGCTCTCCGGGCTCATCGTGCGCCGACCGCCTGAGCCACCGAGGTGAAACCGTCAGCCTTCAGCCGCGCCGCCAGGTCATGAGCGATCCGGACCACCAAGCCTGGCCCGCCATAGACCAGCGCTGAATAGAGCTGCACCGCCTGGGCGCCGGCGCGGATTTTAGCGTAGGCGGCCGCCCCGCCGCCGACTCCGCCGGCTCCGATCAGGGCGATGCGCCCATCGGCGGCCTGGAAGAACTGCCCCAACACGGCGGTGGAGCGCTCCGTCAGCGGCGCACCGGACAGGCCGCCCGTCTCCGAGGCCAGAGCCGACTTCAGGGTGTCGGGCCGGGCGATGGTGGTGTTGGAGACGATGATCCCGTCCAGGCCGTTCTCGACCGCCGTCTCGACGATGGCTTCAACCTCGCCGTCCTCCAGATCGGGAGCGACCTTCAGGAAGACGGGCACATTTCCTTCAGGCGCAAGCGCGGCGCGGCGTTCGGCCAGACGACCCAGCAATTCCTCCAGCGCCGCCTTGGTCTGCAGAGCGCGCAGGCCCGGCGTGTTGGGCGAGGAGATGTTGACCGTGAAATAGTCCGCCAGACCCCAGAGGTGGGACAGGCCGTTCACATAGTCCGCGACCCGGTCGTCGGCGTCCTTGTTGGCGCCGATATTGGCCCCGACCACGCCGCGGCGCTGACGATGCGACAAGCGCGAGGCGAACGCCTCCAGTCCCTCGTTGTTGAAGCCCATGCGGTTAATCACCGCCTGATCCTCCGTCAGGCGGAACAGTCGCGGACGCGGATTGCCCGCCTGGGGCAGCGGGGTCACCGTCCCAGCCTCGACGAAGCCGAAGCCGGCGGCCAGCATGGCGTCCGGAACCTCGGCATTCTTGTCGAAGCCGGCGGCCAAGCCGATGCAGTTGGGCAGTTCGAGCCCCGCCACGGTCGTCGCCAGGGCCGGCAAATCGATGTGGTTGCGCGGCCCGAGGCCGGCCTTCAGCCCCTTGATGGCGAGCCCGTGCGCATCCTCCGGATCGAAGAGGTGCATGGCGCGGGCAGCGAGATCGTGAAAACTCATTCGGAAAGATCACCAAGTTGAGGCGCGCCGTCGACCCCAAGGGGCAGATCGCGCCACGCGGCCACCTCGTTCAACGCGATGGGGCGGTAAAGGTGCGGAAACAGGGCCCCGCCCCGCGACGGCTCCCAGGCCAGCTTATCGCCAAGCACGTCGGCGTCGAGGGTAAGTAGCACCAGATCGTCACGGCCGGCGAAGTGCTTGGCCGCCGTCTCCTGGGCCTGATCGGGCGCGGAGAAATGGATGTAGCCGTCCGCCAGATCGACCGCCGAACCGCCGAACTCGCCCTCCGCCTGGAAGGCCGCCCACTCGGCCCGGCTCATGATCTTGAAGATAGGCCTCATTCGGCCCCCCGCCCGCCGTGGTCGGCGGCGTAGAACAAGCCATCGAGCTGCGGGCGTCCGGCTTCGTCGAAATTGAACGCCACGGCGGTGGCGGGCGGGAAACGCATCTCCACCCGCGCGATCAGCGCCGGCGAGGCCCCGCCCGCCTTCAGCAGGCCCACGGCCAGGTCCTGAAGCGTCGGATTGTGTCCCACCACTATCACCGTGCCGGGCCCCTGCTCCTCGACCACGGACAGCACGGTCTGGCTGCTGGCTGAATAGAAATCGGCGCGGTTCTCGACCCGTGCCGTGGGAAACGCCTCATTCGCGCCGGCCCAGGTTTCCTGCGCGCGGCGCGCCTCGGAGACGAGGGCCAAGTCCGGCGAGAAGCCCGCCTTGGCCAGGGCTTCGCCGATCAACACAGCGTCGATGCGCCCCTGGGGGGTCAACGCCCGGTCGAAGTCGCCGCCCGTGGGGCCGCGCCGCTCAGCGGCCCCGTGACGCATAAGAATAAGCCGTTCCATGCCGCCCCTCTTAGCCTTGCTCGCGACCCGCTCAAAGCGCCGGTTGACAGGCGTAGCGCCAAAAGGTCCAAGACCTCATGACGGTGGCGACGGCGACCATGAATCAGGCGTTTTGCGGCGACGGGGGCACTTGGCGGTTTCCCGCTGAACAGCCGCTGCAACTCGATTCCGGCGGCCAGCTCGCCCCCCTCGAGATCGCCTACCGCACCTACGGCGAGCTGAATGCCGACAAGTCCAACGCGGTCCTGGTGTGCCACGCCCTGACGGGCGATCAGCACTGCGCGGGAGAGCACCCGGTGTCGGGCAAGCCCGGCTGGTGGAATCGTCTGATCGGCCCCGGCCTGCCGCTGGATCCGGCGCGGCATTTCATCATCTGCTCGAATGTCATCGGCGGCTGCATGGGCTCCACGGGTCCAGCCTCGATCAATCCGGCCACCGGCCAGGCTTATGGCCTGTCGTTCCCGGTGATCACCATCGCCGATATGGTTCGCGCCCAGGCCATGCTGGTCGAGGCGCTGGGGGTCGAGACCCTGTTCGCCGTGGTCGGCGGCTCCATGGGCGGCATGCAGGTGCTGCAATGGGCGGCGGACTATGCGGAGAAGATCTTCTCCGCCGTGATCATCGCCTCGGCGGCCCGCCACTCGGCCCAGAACATCGCCTTCCATGAGGTCGGCCGCCAGGCGGTCATGGCCGATCCGGATTGGCGCGGCGGCTCCTACGCCGTGCATGGCGTGCGGCCGGAAAAGGGTCTGGCCGTGGCCCGCATGGCCGCGCACATCACCTATCTGTCCGAACCGGCCCTGCAGCGGAAGTTCGGCCGCGAACTGCAGCGCGACGGCCTCTCCTGGGGCTTTGACGCCGACTTCCAGGTGGAGAGCTATCTGCGCCACCAAGGAGCCAGCTTCGTCGACCGCTTCGACGCCAACTCCTACCTCTACATCACCCGGGCCATGGACTATTTCGACTTGGCCCAAAGCCACGGCGGCATCCTGGCGGAGGCGTTCAAGAAGGCGCGCAACGTGCGCTTCTGCGTCCTGTCCTTTACCACCGACTGGCTCTACCCCACCGCCGAGAACCGCCACATCGTGCGGGCTCTCAACGCCGCCGGCGCGCGGGCCAGTTTCGTCGAGATCGAAAGCGACAAGGGTCATGACGCCTTCCTGCTGGACGAGCCGGTGATGAACGCGGCCCTGTCGGGCTTCATGGCCTCGGCCGATCAGGCGCGGGGCATCGCGTGAGGCCGGTGATCCGCGAGGACTTCAAGGAGATCCTGCGCCTGGTGCGGCCGGGCTCGCGCGTGCTCGACGTGGGCTGCGGCGAGGGCGAACTGCTGGAGATCCTGGCCCAGGAAAAGCAGGTGGACGGCCGCGGGGTCGAGATCAGCCCCGAAGGCGTCGCCGCCGGCCTGTCGCGGGGGCTGGCCGTCGTTCAGGGGGACGCCGACCGCGACCTGGACCACTTCGCCGCCAAGGCCTTCGACTACGCGATCCTGTCCCAGACCCTGCAGGCTGTGCGCCACCCCCGCCATGTACTGGGCGAGCTGCTGCGCATCGCCGATCGCGCGATCGTCTCCTTCCCCAACTTCGGCCACTGGCGTGTGCGCTGGTCGCTGGTCAGCCGGGGACGCATGCCCGAGACCCGCGCCCTGCCCGAGCCTTGGTGGTCGACGCCAAACATCCACCTGTGCACGCTCGCCGACTTCCTGAGCTTGTGCGAGGACCTGGACCTGCGCATCGACGCATGCGCCGCCTTGACGGAAGGACGGCCTGCCCGCGCCATCGATCCGACCAAGTCCATCGAGAACTGGCGGTCTGAAGCGGCCCTTTTCCTGCTCAGCCGGCGTGGAGAAAGCGCCTCGCCGACGGAACCTCAAGCCCCCAGGAACGATCTCTTCGGCGGATGAAACTTCGCCTTGTCACCTACAACGTCCATCGCTGCGTAGGCGTCGATCGTCGCCTCGATGTGGAGCGTGTCGCCGAGGTGATCGCCGCTCTGCGTCCTGACGTGGTGGCCCTGCAAGAGCTCGACGTCGGCCGCGCCCGCACGCGCGGCGTAGACCAGGCCCACAAACTGGCCGAACTGTTGAAGATGAAGTCCCGCTTCCACCCGGCCATGAAGGTGGAGGAGGAGCTCTACGGCGACGCCATCCTAACCGCCCTCCCGGAGCGCCTTATCCGCGCCGACTCTTTGCCCCAGTACAAGCGCGTGCCGGGATTGGAGCCACGCGGGGCGGTCTGGGTCGCCATCGACATCGGCGGCGGGCGCGAGCTGCAGGTGATCAACACGCACCTGGGCCTGATTCCCCGCGAGCAGCAACGTCAGGCCGCCGCCCTGATTGACGAGTGGCTGGCCGACGAGCAGTTCACTGCGCCCGCCGTCCTGTTGGGCGATTTCAACGCCACGCCTTATTCCAAGACCTATCGCATGCTGCGGGCCGCCATGCGCGACGCCCAGCTTGGCCGGCCGCGTCCGCCGACCGCGACCTTCCCGTCGAACTTCCCCTTCATGCGGATCGACCACGTCTTCCTGGCGGGCGACATCAAGGTCTGCGCGGTGGAAAGCCCCTATGACGGTCGCGCCCGCCAAGCTTCGGATCACCTGCCGCTGCTGGTGGAGTTGGAGCTGCCGTCGGCGGTCTAGTGGAAGTCCCGGCTGCGGATCAGGCGGCCGGTGACGCGTGACCGCACCTGAATCTGCTCCCCAGGCTCCTCCTTCAGGCGAGGCAGCCAGTGGGACAGGTCGTCGAACCCGTCCGCCACAACGTGGATGACGCCGCTTTCTTTCTGGATCTTACCGTGGATCGCCAGGAAGCCGGAGGTCATGACCGTGCGACGGTTCGCCTGGAACAGGCGCTGCCAGATCACCGCGTTCATGGGGCCGGTCTCGTCCTCCAGGGTCAGGAAGGTGACGTTCTTGGCCGTGCCGGGGCGCTGGCGGATCAGCACCAGCCCGGCCACGGTCACAGACGATCCGTCCTTGAGGTTCTTGAGCGCCTCGGCCGGCGTGCATCCCATCCGTTCCAGCCGAGGCCGGAAGAAGCGCACCGGATGATCCTTCAGCGACAGGCTGACCGTGCGGTAGTCCTCGGCCACATGCTGGGTGGCGGTCATCTGGGGCAAATTCGCCGCCGTTTCGAACAGCGGCAGCCCCGCCAGCAACGGCGTCTCCCGCTTCGCCCGTATCTCCGGCGCCAGCCCCTTCACCGCCCACAGGGCCTGTCGGCGGTCCAGTCCGATGGAGCGGCAAGCGTCCGCCTCTGCGAGGAGTTCGAGGGAGCGACGGGACAGGCCGGCCTGGGCGAAGTGAGCGAGTTCGCTCGCACCATCCTTCATCCGCACCTGCATCAGCAGCTCGGCTTCCGGCTTCTTGAAACCACGAATCTGACGCAGGCCCAGCCGCACCGCCTTCAGGACTGAACCCGGCTGGCTCGCCCTCTCGAGGGTGCAGTCCCAGTCGCTGGACAGGATGTCGGGCGGCCGCACCTCCACCTTGCCGTTGTCCCTGGCGTCTCGCACCAGTTGCGCCGGTTGGTAAAACCCCATGGGCTGGCTGTTGATCAGGGCCGCGCAGAATACGTCAGGCCAAACGCACTTGATCCAGGCCGAGGCATAGACGAGCAGGGCGAAACTGACCGCGTGGCTTTCGGGGAAGCCGTAAGAGCCGAACCCCTCGATCTGCTTGAAACAACGCTGGGCGAAGTCGAGATCGTAGCCTCGGCGCACCATGCCGCCGATGAAGTTCTCCTTGTGAACGCCCAGATCGCCCAGGCTCTTGAAGGTCGCCATGCAGCGGCGAAGCTGGTTGGCCTCGGCCTCCGAGAACTTCGCCGCCTCGATAGCCAGGCGCATGGCCTGCTCTTGGAAAAGCGGCACGCCCTTGGTCTTCTCCAGGATCGACATCAGCTCATCAGACGGCCCGTGATCGGGATGCGGCGCGGGATAGCTAACGGGTTCGATCCCCTGCCGCCGCTTCAGATATGGGTGGACCATGTCCCCCTGGATCGGACCAGGCCGTACGATCGCCACCTGAATGGCGAGGTCGTAGAAGTTCTCCGGCCGCAGGCGGGGCAGCATCGACATCTGCGCCCGGCTCTCCACCTGGAAGACGCCGACGGAGTCCGCCTTCTGGAGCATGGCGTAGACCTCCGGCGCCTCCTGCGGGATGTCGGCGAGGTCGTTGATCTTCTCTCCGTGATCCTTCTGCAGCATGCGGAAGGCCCGCTTGATGGCGGTCAGCATGCCGAGCGCCAGGATATCGACCTTCATCAGGCCGACCTCGTCTATGTCGTCCTTGTCCCATTCGATGAAGGTGCGGTCTTTCATGGCCGCGTTGCCGATGGGGACCGTCTCGTCCAGCCGGCGCTTGGTCAGCACATAGCCGCCCACGTGCTGCGACAGGTGACGGGGAAACTTCAGCAGTTCGGTGGCCAGGGCGACGGCGCGCTGGATCTCCAGATTGTCGGGATCGAGCCCCGCCTGACGGATGTGCGCCTCGGGCAGGCCGTCGCCCCAACTGCCCCATACGGTGTTGGCCAGGGCGGCGGTGATGTCCTCGGTCAGGCCGAGCGCCTTGCCCACCTGCCGGATAGCGCTGCGCGGACGGTAATGGATGACGGTGGCGCAGATCGCCGCCCGATGGCGGCCGTAGCGGTCATAGACGTACTGCATCACCTCCTCGCGCCGCTCGTGCTCGAAGTCGACGTCGATATCCGGCGGCTCGCCCCGCTCCTCGGACAGGAAACGGGCGAAGAGCAGGTCCTGGTTCGGCTTGGTCGGATCAACCGCCGTGACGCCTAGGCAGAAACAGACCGAGGAGTTGGCCGCCGAGCCCCGCCCCTGGCACAGGATCGGGTCGGGCCGCGACCGCGCCCACTGGACGATGTCGTTCACCGTCAGGAAGTAGTCGGGGACCTTCAACTTCTTGATGAGGGTCAGCTCCTTGCGGAGCAGGTCGCGGACCTTCTGGGGGATGGTCCCGCCGTAGCGGTTCTTAGCCCCCTCCCAGGACAGCTTGGTCAAATGCTTCATGGCCGTACTGCCCGGCGGCACCGGCTCGTCGGGGTACTCGTAGCGAAGCTGCTTCAGGTCGAAGTCGATCTGCTCGGCGATCTCCGCAGACCGCTCCACGGCGTCCGGCCAGCGGGCGAACAGGCGGGCCATTTCGGCCGGGGGCTTCATGTGGCGCTCGGCGTTGGCCTCGAGCCGAAACCCCGCCTCCTGGATCGTGCAGTTGTGGCGGATGCAGGTCAGGACGTCCTGCAGCGGCCGCCGCTCCGGCCCGTGATAGAGCACGTCGCCCGTGGCGGTCAGGGGCGCGCGATGGGTTCCCGCCAGCTCCGCCAGATGCGACAATCGCTTGATGTCCTGGGCTGCATAGAGACGGCTCGCCGCCAGCCAGACCCGCCCCCGCAGTTCGCCCGCGATCAAGGTCAGGTCACGCTCGAACGCTTCGTCCAGCAACCTTGGCGGTACGACCAGGGTCAGCTGCCCCTCTGAATGCTCTAGGAAGTCGTTCCAGGTCAGATGGCACTCGCCCTTCTTCGCCCGGCGTTGGCCGACGGTGAGCAGGCGGGTCAGGCGGCCGAACGCCTCCCGGTCGGAGGGATAGACGAGCAGGCTGGGCGTCCCGTCCATGAAGTCCAGCCGGCAGCCGGTCAGGGCGCGGACCTTCCTCTCCTTGGCCTCCGTCCAGGCCCGCACCACCCCGGCCAGGCTGTTGCGGTCGGTAATGCCCACCGCCTCCATGCCCAGGGCCTCGGCGGCGATGACCAACTCCCCCGGGTGCGAGGCGCCGCGCAGAAAGGAATAATTGGTCGTCGTCTGAAGCTCCGCGTACCGGGTCATGCGAACAGCCCGTGCAGCCACCAGCGCGGCTGGGTCTCGCCGCCATAGAGGCCTGAGCGGAAAATCCAGAACCGCGCGCCTTCAGCGTCCTCCACGCGGTAATAATCGCGCACCCGGTCGCTGCTGACCTGATCCAGGGGCCGTCGCCACCATTCGTCGCCGATGCGCTCCGGCCCCTCGGCGCGAGTGACCGTGTGCATCCGTCCCCGCCACCGAAAACGCGAGGGCGGGTTGTCCGGCAGCAGGGCCATGGCCTCGATCGGCTCGGGCTGACGGAACAGTCGCACCGGGCGCGGCTTGTCAGGGTCCCAGCCCTCGGTCAGGTCGGCCAGGGCCTCGCCCCTGCGCACGGCGCGCTCGGGCACGTGGCTCTGCACCGGCAGGGTGCGGAACACCCGCCCCTCGCCCAGGCGCGCGGTCAGCCGATCGACCAGGGCGGCGACGCCCTCCTGGGCCAGGGCCTCGGCGTCATCGCCCAGCCGCACCTGCCGTTCGGCCAAAAGCTCGACGTCTTCGGCGCAGAGGGTGGCGACCTCGATGCCGAAGCCGGGGTCGATCTCGCCCAGCTTGGGCTTCAGCAGGCGGGCGATGGGGGCGGGTGTCCGCCCTGGCCGCGACAGGCCGGCGGACAGGCTGTGCGCCCGGCCGTCCAGCCGGTGGAAGGTCAGGATGAAGCGCCGTGCGCCCTGCCCTCGCGCGTTCAGGCGCTCGGCCATGGCGGCCAGGATGTCGTCGGTGACCCGCTCCAGATCTTCCAGCGCGCTGATCGGCTCGGCGAAGGCCAGGCGCTCGAACCACGGGGTCGGCGGGCGGCGAAAAGCGAGGGCCTCCTCCAATCCACCCAGCGCCTGATCCAGACGCAACATCAGCCCCATGCCGAACCGGCGGGCCAGGGCGGCGCGCGGCTGGTCCATGATCTTGCCGATCCGGGTCAGGCCCAGGCGCGGCAGCTGGGCCGCCGCCGCAGCATCCAGACGCAGGGCGGCGATGGGCAGGGACCGCAGAGCCTCCGCCTGACCTCCCGCAGGAACAACGGCGACCCGCTTGTCGCCGAACCGCGCCAAGGCCCAGGCCGCGCCCGCCGTATCGGCCACGGCGGCGCGGGCCGAAATGGCGTTGGCCGCTAGGCGCGCGATCAGATCGGCCGCCATGTGCGCCTCCCCCCTCCACAGATGGGAGACGCCGGTGATGTCGAGGAACAAGCCGTCCGCTCCATCGACCGCCACGGCCGGCGAGAAGCGCACGCACCAATCGCACAGCGCCTCCAACGCCGCCGCATCGCCAGACGGATCGTAATCGGCGGAGTCCAGCTCCGGCACGAGGGCCGCGGCGTCGGCCGCCTTCTGCCCCGCGAACAGGCCCAGGGCGACCGCCACCTCATCCACCGCCGCCAGCTTACGGGTTCCGGCCTCTGACTGGATGAGAGCGAAGGGACGGACGCCCCCCTCGACCTCAGGCCCTGCGACGTTCTTCCGGCGCCAGGTGGTGATCGGCCAATTCCGGCACCACAGCGAAAGGATGCGCGCCATCTTCGTCCTCCCTTTGCTGCAGGAGCCATTCGCCGGGCCGTCCGCCCCGGCAGCGTTCCAGCGCGACCCGCCAGCGAGGGGGCCCCAGCCCCCAGGGCGTCGGCTGGGTCGGCGCGGCCCCGATCCGCCAGCGGGTGGCCGAGGCGGAGCCCGAGGGTTCCGCCCTCCCCCGCGGCGGCCCGCCGAACGGCTTGCGGCGGATGATGAAACCAGTGGCCCCACGCCGTTCGCAGGCCAGTTGCAGTCGCCGCCCGGCGCGAAGATCCGGGGCCTCGACCTCGCCCACCGCCGCCACGACGCCGACGGAGCCAAGAGCATCCTCCAGCGCCGCCAGCGCCTCGGCCTCGTCGCGCACACAGACTTGGATCAGACGATCGACGGGAAAGCCCAGGTTCGACAGGCCTGGGGCGTGCAGGTCATCACGACGCAGAACCCAGACGACCTCGCCCTTACGGGCCAAGGCGCCGACCATCAGTGCGGTGAAGCCGGCGGCGCAGGCGGCGGTTTCCGTCTCCAGACCCTCGCCCGCCACCTCGTGCCAGCGGCCCAGGGGCAGGCCGCCATGAGGAAAGCAGCCGTCGATGCGCGGATCACCAAAGGGCAGGACAGGACTCAGAGTCCGAGTCCCCGCCTCCAGGGCGGCGATCTGGCCCTTCAAGACCGAAAGCCGCGCGGCGCGCGAACCGGACATGTGCGGATCCCGTGCTTAAATGTTCCGCTTTTGTTCTAATAAGTCCGAAGCTCGGAGTCCAGTTTCATCTCGCCGGACGGCAACGCGTCACAGCCCTCGCCCCATGGCGCAGGTATGCGAGACTGGCCGCAGATTCTGATTCTCCGAGCGCCCTCATGAAGCCCGTGATCATCTTCCAGCCTGGCATGGTGGGCGACATCTTCTTCATTCAAAAGATCGCCAAGGCCTACGCCGCCGAAGGCCGGCGGGTGATCATGCCCGTGCTGCAGAAGCACGCCTGGGTTTATGACGCCCTGATCATGCCGGGGAACATCGAGACCCCTATCTTGGAAGGCCCGTTCGACTTCCGGGACGAGGTGATGTTCCTGTCGGACAAGATCGCCATGACCCCGATCGAGGGGCCGAACTACACCTACCTGTCGCTGTTCTTCAGCTGGCGGTACGCCCCCAAACTGACCATGGAGCTGAAGTACAAGGTCGCCGGGATCGAGTTCGACGACTGGGCCGATCATGTGGAGCTGAAACGCAACCTGTCCAAGGAAGAGGCGCTGTTCCGCCATCTCGGCCTGGACGACGGCGTCCCCTACGCCTTGATCAATGAGAACTGCTCCAGCCGTATGATCCCCTTCCCGCACCGCGCGCCGGAAAAGGAGGTCCGCCTTCAGCAGGTCGAGGGCTACACCCTGTTCGACTGGTGCACAGTGATCGAGCGGGCGTCACGCATCGCCTCGGTCGACACCTCGCTGGTGCTCCTCGTCGAGGTGCTAAAGATCCGCGACAAGCCGCTGCATGTGGTGTCGCGCTACGAGCCGCCCAGCTTCCGCGAGCTTGAGAATATCCTGAAGCTGGACTGGCGCTTCTACTTCTTGGCTGAACACCTGGCTTACGCTTAAGCCGGCAGCTTCCTGCGCAGGGCGACGGCGACAGCCACGCCGATCACGGCGCCGATCCCGACCGCATCCGCCACAAGGTCCGCCCACTCAGCGTCCCGGTCGAAGAACGGCAGGGACTGGAGAATCTCGATCAGCCCCCCGAAGCCGAGCATCAGCAGACTGACCCGCCACAGCTTCATCTTCGGGAAGGCCAGCAAAGCCATCCCCGTCAGGACAAAGAAGGTTCCGCCATGCAGGGCCTTGTCCCACGGGATCAGTGAGCCGGGACCGTCCGGCGGGCCAAGGGCCTGCCAGACGACCACGACGCAGGCGGCTGCGAACAGGCCCTTGAACAGGATCGCAGCAGCCTTCCACATCGGACTTAGAACCGCAGAGCCCGGGCTTCCTTCACGTGCGGCAGGGCCTGGATCTTGGCCAACAGCGCATCGTCCGGCGCCTGATCGACGCCGACCAGGGCGATGGCGTCGTCACCGGCCCCCACACGTCCCAGGTTGAAGGTAGCGATGTTGACACCCGCCTCGCCCAGCAAACCGCCCAGCGCGCCGATGAAACCCGGCTTGTCCAGGTTGTTGACGTAGAGCATGGCAGGCGAGAAGGCCGCGTCCAGCTCCATGCCCTTCACCTCGACGATGCGCGGAGCGCCGCCCACCACGATACCGGCGAAGCCGCGCTTGCCCTTCTCGGTGGTGATGGTGACGCGCATGAGGCTGTCATAGGTGGGGCTTACCTCCTGGCGGCTCTCGGAGACGGTGATGCCGCGCTCCTTGGCCACGGCCGGAGCGGAGACCATGTTGATCTCGGCCAGCATCGGCTTGAGGATTCCAGACAGGGCCGCTGAGGTCATCGGCTTGACGTTCAGGGCCGCCACGTCGCCCTCGTAGGCGATGTCGATGGCCTTGATGCCGAAGTCGACCATCTGGCCGGCCAGGGCGCCGATCTTCTCGGCTAGGGCCACGTAGGGCTTCAGCTTAGGGGCTTCTTCGGCGGTGATCGACGGGCTGTTGAGCGCGTTGGTGACCGCGCCGGTCAGCAGGTAGTCGCTCATCTGCTCGGCGACCTGCAGGGCGACGTTCTCCTGCGCCTCGTTGGTGCTGGCGCCCAGGTGAGGCGTAGCAACGACCTTGTCCGAGCCGAACAGCGGGTTTTCTTTGGCCGGCTCGGTGACGAACACGTCAAAGGCGGCGCCGCCCACATGGCCGTCGTCCAGCAGCTTGCGCAGGGCCACCTCGTCCACCAGGCCGCCGCGAGCGCAGTTTACGATCAGCACGCCCTTCTTGGTCTTGGCCAGGTTCTCGGCCGACAGGATGTTGCGGGTCTTGTCGGTCAGCGGCGTGTGCAGGGTGATGACGTCGGCGCGGGCCAGCAGATCCTCCAGCTCGACCTTTTCGACGCCGATCTCCACAGCGCGTTCGGGCGACAAGAACGGGTCATAGGCGATGACCTTCATCTTCAGGCCCAGGGCGCGATCAGCGACGATGCCGCCGATGTTGCCGGCCCCGATCAGGCCCAGGGTCTTGGCGTAGAGCTCCACGCCCATGAAGCGGTTCTTCTCCCACTTGCCGGCCTGCGTGCTGGCGTCGGCGGCCGGCAGTTGGCGGGCCAGGGCGAACATCATGGCGATGGCGTGCTCCGCCGTTGTGATCGAGTTGCCGAACGGCGTGTTCATCACCACCACGCCCTTGGCGGTGGCCGCGGGGATGTCGACGTTGTCGACGCCGATGCCGGCGCGGGCGATGACCTGCAGCTTGTTGGCGGCGGCGATCACATCCTTGTCGAGCTTGGCGCCCGAGCGGATGGCGATGCCGTCATAGTCGCCGATCACGGTGATCAGCTCATCCTTGGACAGGCCGGTCTTGATGTCGAAATCGACGCCTCGATTCTTGAAGATGTCGACGGCGGCGGGGCTCAGCTTGTCAGCGATCAAAACGCGGGGAGCGGTCATGGAAGTTCTCTCAAATTCAGGGCCGCGAGGCGCCGTCCGTGGGCGCGGCTCGGGCGTGAAGGGGAAGTCGGCCGGGGTCATGCCCCGGCCAAAGGTCAGGCGGCTTGAAGCTCGGCCGAGACGGTGGCGAAGGCCCAGTCTAGCCAAGGCGTGAGCGCCTCCACGTCGGAGGTCTCCACCGTGGCGCCGCACCAGATGCGCAGGCCGGCAGGCGCATCGCGATAGCCGCCGATGTCCAGGGCCGCGCCTTCCTTCTCCAAGACGGAGGCCAGCTTCTTGGCGAAGTCGGCCTGGGCGTCGTCGGACAGGGCGGCGATCTTAGGGTCCACCACCTTCAGGCACACCGAGGTGTTGGAGCGGATCGAAGCGTCTTCGGCCAGGAAGTCGACCCACGGGGTCTTGGCGACCCAACGGGTCAGGGCGGCCAGGTTCTCGTCCGCGCGACGCTGCATCTCCTGCAGACCGCCGATGGCCGAGGCCCACTTCAGAGCGTCGATGGCGTCCTCGACGCAGAGCATGGAAGGGGTGTTGATGGTCGCGCCCTCGAAGATATCGAGGCTGACCTTGTTGCCGCCGTCCTTGTTGGCCTTGGTCATGCGGAACAGCTTCGGCATCGGCCAGGCGGGGGTGTAGCTCTCCAGCCGGGCGACGGCGCGCGGGCCGAGGATCAGGACGCCGTGCGCGCCCTCCCCGCCCAGGGCCTTCTGCCAGGAGAAGGTGACCACATCGAGCTTGGTCCAATCGAGCTTCTGGGCGAAGGCGGCGCTGGTGGCGTCGCAGATAGTGATGCCTTCACGGTCGGCCGAAATGAAGTCGGCGTTGGGCACGCGCACGCCCGAGGTCGTGCCGTTCCAGGTGAAGACCAGATCGGCGTCGGGGCGGACCTTCGAAGTGTCAGGCAGCTTGCCGTACGGGGCGTCCAACACCTCCACGTTCGGCAGCTTCAGCTGCTTAGTGACGTCCGTGACCCAGTCCTTGCCGAAAGACTCGAAGGCCAGCAGCTGCACCGGGCGGGCGCCCAGCATCGACCACATCGCCATCTCGACCGCGCCGGTGTCAGACCCCGGAACGATGCCGATCAGGAAGTCCGTCGGGACCTCCAGCACCTCACGGGTGCGGTCGATGGCTTCCTTCAGGCGCGCCTTGCCTGGCTTGGAGCGGTGCGAGCGGCCGAGGACGGCGTTGGTGAGATTTTCGGGGTTCCATCCGGGGCGCTTGGCGCAGGGGCCGGAGGAGAATTCCGGGCGCGCGGGGCGCAAAGCCGGTTTCGCCGCGGGTGCGGTCGTGGTCGTCATAGCGATGTCTCCCATCCTTACAGATGAGCAGCGCTCCGTTGGGAGAGCGTGGCCCGCCGCCGAAGAACCGCATTTCGGTCGGGCGCACAAGGGGAGATTTTCTGAGTGGGCGTTACGCCGCCCTGCGGCGCATGGCGGCGACCGTGCCGGTTACGATGGCCCCGACGATGGAGAAGGTGACCAGGTTGTTGACCAGCGAGTAGGTCAGATCGTGCCGGCGCTCAGCGATGAAATAGTAGGCGTGCAGGCTGAACTGGATGGCCTGGGCCACCATGGCGGCGCCAAGCCAAGCCCGGCCATAGCGCATCGCCAGACCCAGCAACGCCAGAGCCAGCACGCCGTCCAACGCAAGAAGCATCAGGGGAATCGTCGGGGTCGGCGCCAACTGATGAATGCCCATGACCGTCAGGGCGGCGAGTACGACGCAAAGGCTCGCTAATCGCTCAGCCATACCGCCGCGCGCTAAAGCGAAGATCGCCGTAGCGAGAAAGATCAGCCAAAGGGCGATAAACGCGAATACAGGCGACATTCCTGAACTCTAGACGAAGTCCAGAGTTCAGGAGGTTAAAGTCGTGCAATGTTGAGCCGAAGAATCAGCCGACCTCGCGGCGGGCTTCGATAGATTGGGAGGCGGACGCCTCCTTCATTTCGATACCGGCCATCTTGGTGCGAATGCCTAGGCGCAGCTTGGTCTCGCCGAGCACGCCGTGAGCTTCGACCATGGCGGTGCGGGCGGCGCCGAGGGCGGCGATGGCTTGCACCAGCTTGGCGTTGGCTTGATCGCCGACAACGGCGGAAACCCCCAGTTCTTTCCGCGCCTTGAGCATCTCGGCCATCATCTCAGACGCTTCCAGCATCGCCGAGTCGATGGCGTTTTCCGTCGCGAAAAGTTTGTTCGCCACGCGTTGAGCCACGAATGCTTTTTCCACAGCCGCCTCCGTTGTTAAGGACGAAGCAGAAGGTAAATGAAATCTTAACGAACAGCCAAGCTTAATAACGCCTATAAGCGTTTTATTAACCATACTCGCCCGCCGATTGAGCTACTCGCCCTGGAAGCGAAGCGTTAGGGAAGATCGGCCATGCTGGGCTCAAGTCTTCTCATGCGTGTGCGAGTTCTATGAGCAGCGACGGCCGGTCATCTTCGCGTTCAACTCACGCGACCCTGCAGGGGCGGATCGCGGCGGCGGCGCTCGTCACCACCGTCTGCGTGCTGGCGGCCGCGTGCCTGACCTTCCTCTTCCAGAAGACAGCCTCGACCAACGAAACCCGCCGCCGCAATCACGAAATCCTGGCCCAGATCGTGGCTTCCGACGCAGCACCCGCGGTGCTCAGCGGCGACCGCGCCGCCGCCCGCCAGGCGCTTCGCATCGTCGCGGCCTCGCCGCGCGTCACCGTGGCGATCCTGCGTGACGGCCAGGGCCGCATCATCGCCTCACATGGCGACCTGACCGTCGGGCAGACCGTTTCGGTCGCCGCCCCCGTCACCTCGAATGGCCGCACGGTCGGTCGCGTCGAGCTGCATCGCGCCAAACCCCCTGTGCTGGAGACCACGCCCCAGGACATCGCCCTGATCGGGGCGCTGTTCTTTGGCTCGTCCGGCTTCGCCCTGCTGCTGGCCAACAGCCTGGCGCGCCGCATCAGCGCGCCCATGGAGCGGCTGTCGCACGCCATGCGCGCCATCGCCGCCAGCGGCCGGTTCGAGCCGGTGAACGAGACCGCCCGCGACGACGTGGTCCACAACCTGACCCGCAGCTTTAACGACCTGCTCGGTCAGTTGGGCGCCAACGACCGCACCCTGCGCCGCACCATGCGCGAACTGGTCCAGGCCCGCGACGACGCGGAGGCCGCCAACCGCATGAAGTCGCACTTCCTGTCCAATATGAGCCACGAGATCCGCACGCCCTTGAACGGCGTGCTGGCCATGGCCGAGGTCATGGCCATGGGCGAGCTGAGCCCGATCCAGCGGGAGCGGCTGACGGTGATCCGCCGCTCCGGCGAAATGCTCCTGTCGGTGCTGAACGACGTGCTCGACCTGTCGAAGATCGAGGCTGGCCGTCTGAAGCTGGCCAATGAGGCGTTCGATCTGCGTGACCTCGTGTGGAACGCCGCGGACCCCTACGCCATCGCCGCCGCCGACAAGGGCCTGGCCTTCGACGTCCATGTCGAGGAGCCGGCCATGGGCCGCTGGATGGGCGACGCCGCGCGCATCGGCCAGGTGGTCGCCGCCCTGCTGTCCAACGCCGTGAAATTCACAGACGCCGGGGCCGTCCGCACCCGCGTCTCGCTGTCCGACGATGGGGCCCTGGAGCTTTGCGTGTCCGACACCGGGGTCGGCATCTCTGAAGCGCAGCGCCTGCGGCTGTTCGAACGCTTCGTTCAGGCCGACGACACCACCACCCGTCAGTTTGGCGGCCTGGGCCTGGGGCTGACCCTGGCCCGCGAGCTGGCCGAGGCCATGAAGGGCTCGATCAGCGTCGAGAGCCGCCTCGGCGAGGGTGCGGCCTTCACCGTGCGACTGCCGCTGGAGCGGGCCGCGGCCAAGGCCGAGAGCGCGGGCAAGGTCAGCATCCCGGCCCGCGCCCTGCGCGTGCTGGCGGCGGACGACAACGCCACCAACCAGAAGGTGATCACCGCCATCCTCGCCCCCCTCGGCGTGACCCTGGACATCGTCAGCGACGGCCAGGCCGCGATCGAGGCCTGCGAGCAGGCGGACTACGACCTCGTCCTTCTGGACATCCACATGCCCGTGCTGGACGGGCTGGACGCCGCCCGCGCGATCCGCGACGCCGAAGCCCGCGCCGGGCGGGGCCGGACTCCGATCCTGGCGGTCACCGCCGACGCCTCTGACCAGCAGCGCCAGGCCTATCTGGCCGCCGGCATGGACGGCCACGTGGCCAAGCCCATTGAGGTGGCCAAGCTTTACGAGGCCATCGACCGCGCCGCGGCCGGCGACCTGATCGTCAAGGCCGCCTGAGGCCGGGCTTCGGGTTCACGAACCTGAACGCAACATAACGAGCCGCTCAGAACCGTTTCAGGCTCCGCGTGTTTTCCTCTCCCCAACGTCGTCAATCCGACGACGCAAGTTTCGAGAGGAACCGAGCCATGAAGAAGATCCTGATCCCGATCGTCGCGGTGTCGGCCTTGGCCGCCACGACCGCCCCCGCCCTGGCCCAGGGCTGGCAGTCGATCAACCAACGTCAGGCCAACATCGACCGCCGCATCGACCAAGGCGTCCGTAACGGCCAGCTGACCCGCAACGAGGCCTATCGCCTGCGCGCGGAATTCCGTGACCTGAACCGTCTGGAAGACCGCTACCGCCGCGGCGGCCTGAACAACTGGGAGCGCGCCGACCTGGACCGTCGCTTCGACGGCCTGGCCGCCAAGGTCCGCTGGGAGCGCCGTGACAGCGACCGCTACGGCCAAGGCTACGGCCGCGACCGTCGCTGGTAAGTCCCAGGCAAGCCCCTAGGGACGGCTCCGCCGACCTCCCCCACCGGGCGGGTCCGTCCCTGATCAAGGCCCCGGTCGGCGCTTTCGCCGGCCGGGGTTTTGTCGTTTAAGGCCCGCCATGACCTATGAACTGAGCCACGGCGGCTATGTCGTCAGCGACGATCAGGCCCGCTTCGATCTTGATCGCGCCCACCGCTGGATCGGCGGGGAAAGCTACTGGGCGCAGGGCATCCCCCGCGCCACGCTGGACAAGGCTGTCCGCAACAGCCTGACCTTCGGCGTGTATGCGCCGTCGGGCGAGATGGCGGCCATGGCCCGAGTGGTCACCGACCGCGCCACCTTCGCCTGGCTGTGCGACGTGTTCGTGGATGAACAGCATCGCGGCCACGGCCTGGGCAAGGCGATCATGCAGGCCTTCACCGAGCATCCCGACCTGCAGGGCCTGCGCCGCAAGAACCTGGCCACCGCCGACGCCCACGGCCTTTACGCCCAGTACGGCTTCCAGCCGATAGAGGGCGTCGACCGCTGGATGGAGATCGTCGACAAGGACGTCTACCGGCGGGGCTAGTCCTCCTCCACCACCCTCAGCTCCGGCCAGCGGGCGAGCGCGGAAGCGACCGTCTTGGCCCAGCCGGCGGCCCGGGGCCGCGAGGGGTTGGGGCGCAGCACCATGTCGAACAGGTCGTCCAGGCCGAAGGGCGCGACGATGGTCATGGCCCCGTCCGTCTCCAGCCGCGCCCCCACGGCGAAGGCCGGGGCGACGAAGCGGGTCAGGGCCTCGGCCGAATTGGGCAGGGGCACATAGGGCTCGCGGAACTTTCCCTCGAACCACAGGTGGACGCGAGCCTGATTGCGCACCTCGACCATGCTGCTGAGCGGCTCGTCGAAGGCCGAGGCGACCAGCCGGATCACCGCGTCCTCGCCCTCGTACGAGGTGTCGGCCGGGTCGAAATAGCCGAGGTCGTAATCCTTCAGCCCGTAGTCGGCCGGGCGGCCGGTCAGGTGATTCCAGACCGGCTGATAGACGGCTCCGGAGAAGATCAGCCAGTCGGGCAGGTCCAGGGTGCGGGCGGTCTCCATCACCTGCATCAGCTGCGGCGTGGCGCGGAGGATCGCTTCGAGACGGGGCTTTTGGTCGGTCATCAGTTCTCCTCCCCTGCGCAGCGGGGGAGGGGGACCGCCCGCAGGGTGGTGGAGGGGGCGAGTTCAAGCGCGGAGCCGGCGGTCGCCCCCTCCACCGCTTCGCGGTCCCCCTCCCCCTTCATGACGGGGGAGGAGAAGAACATCTTGGTCACCGCCCTCACCGCCTCACCGTCCAACCATGATCCAGCGGCCCATGGCCGGCCCCGAATCCCGGGGCGCGGAGCATGGCTTCGTGCACGTAGTTCCAGGCGCGGGCGACGGCGTCGGTCAGGCTGAGCCCCTGGGCCAAGCCGGTGGCGCACGCCGACGCCAGGGTGCAGCCGGTGCCGTGGGTGTGGCGGGTCTCGATGCGTTCGCCTTCGAACACCGTCTCGGCGTCGGGGGTGATCAGCAGATCGACCACGCGGTCGCCGTCGATGTGGCCGCCCTTCATCAGCACGGCGGCCGCGCCCATCCGGAGCAGGGCCTCGCCCGCGCGGCGCAGATCATCGGTGGTCTCGACCGTCAGGCCGGTCAGGGTCGCCGCCTCAGGCGCATTGGGGGTCAGCAGGGCCGCGCGGGGGACCAGCAGGCGACGCACCGCCTCCACCGCCTCGGTCGGCAGCAGGGCGGCGCCGCCCTTGGCGATCATCACCGGATCGACCACGGCGGGGGCGCCCCCGGCGGTCAGGATCAGGCGGGCCACGGCCTGGACCGTCTCCACATCGCCCAGCATGCCGGTCTTGATGGCGTCGGCGCCGATATCGTCCAGCACCGCCCGGCCCTGAGCCTCGATCACGCCCACGGGAATGGGATGCACGCCGGTGACGCCCAGGGTGTTCTGCACGGTGATCGCCGTGATCGCCGTGGCCGCGTAGCCGCCCAGGGCGGTGACCGTCTTGATGTCGGCCTGGACGCCCGCCCCGCCGCCGGAATCAGAGCCGGCGATGATCAGAACGCGGCCGCGCTGGGCCGAAGCGGAAGGGATGGAGGGAGCGGCGCTCATGCTCCCGGTTCTAGCTGCGACGGCGCCCACTGTCTCCACCGGACGACGCGCCGAATAGGAGTCGGGGATAAGGACACGCACCGAAGGCCGGGCGTGGCGAGCGCCGTCGCGGGAGGCGGGTGCGGTCGGGGCGGCGCTGGAGCGCCCGGACAGGCGGATCAGCGGGTCGGTGAGAAAGGCGGGCGGCGTGAGCATGACCCATCCTCCCACGCCGCCGGAGGGAGCGGATAAGCCGGGCGGAAAATGTCTCCGGTGTCTCCGGTTTGGGTCCCGGAGTAGCGAGAGTATCGGTAGCGGGAGTAGCGGGTGGGAGGCCGTAGATGGGAAAGCGAATGACCGCTCTTGGCGCATCCTTGCCACTCGCCAACAATCGTCGCGAACGGCAAGTTTTGGCCACCTGCCAATGACCGCTAGTGGCGCATGCCCGACGTCACAATAGCCCCCTCATTGCCGCCCTCGCCCTTCGGCGCCACAGTCGCTCCGGTCAGCGATGGAGGCGAGCATGCCTGCCGGCGTACCTGTTATCTTCGTCAATGTGAGCGATCGCGAACGGGGTCTGGCCTATTACGGCGGGACCCTGGGCCTGAGGGTGAAGAGCTCCGACCCGTTCGGCGATTTCCTCGAGACAGAGGGGGCGCTGGTGCGGTTGACCGCCCTACCCGACTTCAAGGCGCATGCCTATCCGGTGCTGGGCTGGAACGTCGGCGACATCCGCGAGACCGTCCGGGCGCTGCGTGAGGCGGGCGTGACCTTCACGATCTATGACGGCATGGGGCAGGACGAGACGGGAATCTGGACCTCGCCGGACGGCGCGGCGAAGGTGGCCTGGTTCGCCGATCCCGACGGCAATGTGCTGAGCCTTTCACAAGCCTAGGTCGCGGCCTCCCAGGGGACGGGAGCACAATGAGATGGCGGAAGGCTAGCCTTCCGCCTCCGCCCGCGTTAGCAGGCGCCCCATGATCCGCCTCGACAACATTTCCAAGCAGAACGGCCACCAGCTTCTGTTCATCGAAGCCTCGATGGGCATCCAGAAGGGTGAGAAGGTCGGGCTGGTCGGCCCGAACGGCGCCGGCAAGACGACCCTGTTCCGCATGATCACCGGCCAGGAACAGCCCGACGACGGGCTGGTGTCGATCGATCCCGGCATGCGGATCGGCTATTTCAGCCAGGATGTCGGCGAGATGTCGGGCCAGAGCGCGGTCGCCGCGGTGATGGACGGCGTGGGGCCGGTGAGCGCCCTAGCCGCCGAAATGTCGGTGCTGGAGGCGGCCATGGTCGATCCGGACCAGGCCGACAAGCTGGACGCCGTCATGGAACGCTATGGCGAGGTGCTGGAGCGCTTTCAGGAGCTGGACGGCTATGCGCTGGAGGCGCGGGCGCGGGAGGTGCTGGCGGGGCTGAGCTTCAGCCAGGAGCGCATGGACGGCGATGTCGGCATGCTGTCCGGCGGGTGGAAGATGCGCGTGGCGCTGGCCCGCATCCTGCTGATGCGGCCCGACGGCATGCTGTTGGACGAACCCAGCAATCACCTGGACCTGGAAAGCCTGATCTGGCTGGAGGCGTTCCTCAAGAACTATGACGGCGCGCTGCTGATGACGTCGCACGACCGCGCGTTCATGAACCGCATCATCGGCAAGGTGGTGGAGATCGACGGCGGCCAGCTGATCACCTATTCCGGCGATCTGGACTTCTACGACCAGCAGCGGGCGCTGGGCGAGGCGCAGCGGCAGGCGCAGTATGAGCGCCAGCAGGCGATGCTGGCCAAGGAAATCAAGTTCATCGAGAAGTTCAAGGCGCGCGCCTCGCACGCCGCCCAGGTGCAGAGCCGGGTGAAGAAGCTGGACAAGATCGAGCGGGTCGAGGCGCCGCGGCGGCGCCAGACGGTGCAGTTCGAATTCCAGAGCCCGCCGCGGTCGGGCGACGACGTGATCAACCTGCGCAACGTGCACAAGGGCTATGGCGCGCAGCCGATCTATGCGGGGCTGGATTTCCTGGTGCGGCGCAAGGAGCGCTGGTGCGTGCTGGGCGCCAACGGGACCGGCAAGTCGACCCTGCTGAAGCTGGTGGCCGGCGACACCAAGCCCGACCAGGGCGTGGTCAGCATCGGGGCCAGCGTGAAAATGGGCTATTTCGCCCAGCACTCCATGGACCTGCTGGACGGGGAAGAGACGATCTTCGAGTCCCTGGAGGGGTCGTTCCCGCAGGCGGGTCAGGGGGCGTTGCGGACCCTGGCGGGGTGCTTCGGCTTCTCCGGCGACGATGTGGAGAAGCCGTGCCGGGTGCTGTCGGGGGGCGAGAAGGCGCGTCTGGTCATGGCCAAGATGCTGTTCGATCCGCCGAACCTGCTGGTGCTGGACGAGCCCACCAACCACCTGGACATGGCGACCAAGGAGATGCTGGTGACGGCCCTGGCGGACTTCGAGGGGACGATGCTGTTCGTCTCGCACGATCGCCACTTCCTGGCCGCCCTGTCCAACCGCGTGCTGGAGCTGACGCCCGAGGGCGTGCATCAGTACGGCGGCGGCTATAGCGAGTATGTCAGCCGCACGGGCCAGGAAGCGCCGGGCCTGCATCCGGGCGGGTAGCGGCCTGTGCTAAACACCGCGCTCCTGCTCCGCTGAAGGCTCATCCTCGTGTCCCTCTCCCGCAACGGGTTCATCCTGATCGGTCTGTTCCTGGCGTTCGGCGCGGCCCTGGCCGCAGCGCCGTCGGGGCCGCTGGTGTTCGCCTTTGTCCTGGCGGGGTGGATGGTCAGCGTGGGGGTGCATGAGTTCGGGCACGCGTTCGTGGCGTGGAAGGCCGGCGACACCGAGGTGGTGGGCAAGGGGTATCTGAGCTTCGACCCGCTGAAGTACGCGGACCTGTCCACCAGCCTGATCCTGCCGGTGATCGCGCTGGCGCTGGGCGGGATCGGGTTTCCCGGCGGGGCGGTCTATCTGCGCGAGGACCTGATGCGCAGCCGGCTGGGGCGGTCGATGTCCTCGCTGGCGGGGCCGCTGGGGACTCTGCTGGTGCTGATCGTGCTGGCGGTGATCGTGGCCGTGGGCTGGCGCGAGGCGGCGACCTCGCCCGTGGTGGTCGCCCTGGCCTTCCTGGCGTTCCTGCAGGCGACGGCGCTGATCCTGAACCTGCTGCCGATCCCAGGGCTGGACGGGTACGGGGTGCTGCGGCCCTGGCTGCCGGCGCCGGTGCAGCTGGCGGTGAGGAAGTTCGAGGCGCTGGGGATCCTGGCGTTGCTGGCGCTGCTGTTCCTGGTTCCGGGGGCGTCGGGGATGCTGATCGGGACGGCGGTGCTGGTCACCGACCTGCTGGGCGTGCCGCGCGAGGCCATCGTCGGCGGCTGGGACGCCTTCATGTTCTGGAAGCAGGACTAGTTCTCGAAGCAGGATTAGGACCCAAAGAAAAACGCCTCCCCGGACAAACCGGAGAGGCGCTCTGCAATCTTCGCCTGAAGAGGCGAAGTTGTCTTAGACGGCTTGCAGCTGACCAGCCGACATCTTGCCGCTGCGCTTGTCTTGCTCGAGGACGAAACCAATCTTCTGACCTTCGTCCAGGCCGCGCATGCCGGCGCGTTCCACGGCCGAGATGTGAACGAAGACGTCAGCGCCGCCTTCTTCCGGTTGGATGAAGCCGAAGCCCTTGGTGCCGTTGAACCACTTCACGGTGCCGATTTGCATTTTAGTGTCCCTTCCGGACATGAGTTCTCGGGTCCACTGTGAACGCCGAGGTCAAATTTTCGGAGAGGGTCGGAATAACGTCGAAGACTGAAACACTAAGGCTTCGGCAGACAGAAAGACGATCCAAACGATATTTGATCGCCGTTATGGTGCTACTAAACTGGGGCGTCGGCAAGAAATATCTGAAAAATTCTGAAATTTCGCCCAGGACATGCTAAACTCTCGACCATGCGTACAGAAACTGTAAGGGCGGTTCTCACCGTCGCTCGCCTCGATGGCCTTTGGGCCGTCGAACTGGACGGCCAATTCTTTGGTCATTCCGCCAACAAGGAAGAGGCCAAGGCGGCCGCCAACAAGCAAGCCCGACAGATGCAGGACGGCGGCCGTCCCTGCCAGGTCCGCGTCAGCGGCGAGCACGGCTTCTTCGCCACCGCCTGAGGACGAACGGCGCGGTTTGTCGCCGACCCGACAGACCGCGCATCCTTTACGTGAAAGACTCCGCATATCGCTGGCCAGGTTGTCTGGGCGTCAGCGACTGAGAGACCGGGGGGTCCCCTACAAGCTCCCGCCTGAAGCGCCGGAGCTACACATGGCCATCTACACCTTCCTGATCTTCAGGGCCGATGGCGCGTCCACCTCCCTCGACGTGACCGAACTGTCCGACGACCACGTCGCCGCCCAACGGGCGAGCGCCTTGCTGGCCAGCCACGCCAGTAGTTCGCACGTGGAGGTCTGGGAAGGCGAACGTGAGGTCTGCACCACCCTTCGCGAGGCCATCGCCAGCTAGTATCGGCGTTCTGCGAAACGTGTCACGCTCCTCCGCATAATCGGCAGGGAGGGCTTGAACCATGACGGATGGAACGATGGAAGCCGCGCTGGCCAAGGCGCCGTGGCACCTGTGGGTGATCGGGGTGCTGAGCCTGTGCTGGAACGCATTCGGCGGCTTTGACTACACCATGACGCAGATCGGCGACGATCAGTACCTCGCCATGCTCACGGCGGAACAGCGGACCTATGTGGCGAACCTGCCGGTGGTGATGGAGACCGCCTGGGCCGTGGGCGTGTGGGCGTCGGTGGCCGGATCGCTGCTGCTGCTGATGCGGGTGCGGTGGGCGCTCCACGCCTTTGTCGTCAGTCTGGCCGGCATCGCGGTCAGCATCCTCTACGGCAATCTCGTCCTGCATGTGAGCGACGTCATGGGCCCGTCGGCGCTATACATGAACGCCGTTATCGCCGTCGTCGGCCTGTTTCTGGCCTGGTACGCGTGGATGCTGATGAAAAAGGGCGTCCTGCGTTAGGCCCTTGGGCACGCCTATCTCCGAACATCGGGCATCGCCGAACATCGGGATTTGTAACAAAGCGTTTCCAATTGCGAATTATTCGCAAAATCATTAGGCGCGCTTAAGCTAGATTGATAATGCGAGACCCTCGCAAGAAACGGGGGCTTTCATGTCACGATCATCCATCGCCCGCGCCCTGATGGGCGGCGCGGCGTCCGCCGTCCTTTTGCTCGCATCGAGCCCCGTCCTCGCCGAGGCCGCTGTCGCCGCGGACGGTTCGGCCGACCTTGACCAGCTGGTGATCACCGCCTCCGGCTTCGAGCAGAAGGTCGTGGACGCCCCGGCCAGCATCACGGTGATCCCGCGCCTCGAGCTGGAGCAGGCCCGCTATTCCAGCCTGGCCGAAGTGCTGACCAACGTCGAAGGCGTAGATGTAGGCGGGGCGGTCGGCAAGACCGGCGGCCTGAACATCAACATCCGCGGCATGGGCAGCGACTACACGCTGATCCTGATCGACGGCCGCCGCCAGAACACGGCCGGCAGTGTGACCCCGAACGGCTTCGGCGAAACCTCCACCAGCTTCATGCCGCCGATGGGCTCCATCGAGCGCATCGAGGTCGTGCGCGGCCCGGTCTCGACCCTGTACGGGTCGGACGCCATGGGCGGCGTGGTCAACATCCTGACCCGCAAGGTCGGCGAGGCCTGGACCGGCTCGGTCACCCTGGACGGCACGCTGCAGGGCGATGACGAGTTCGGAAACATGTACGGCGGCAACGCCTATCTGTCGGGCCCGATCGTCCGCGACCTGCTGGGCGTGCAGCTGCGCGGCAGCTTCCAGAACCGCGAAGCCTCCTCCCTGACCTACGAGAACGTGGCCGGCGTCGACGCGCCGATCACGGGCTTTGGCCGCAGCGCCACCAAGTCGGAGATCCGCACCTGGGGCGGCCGCGTCAGCCTGACCCCGCACGAGGATCACGACCTGTGGCTGGACGCCGACTGGTCGGAGCAGTGGTACGACAACTCCAACGGCCAGATGGGCACCAACACCCTGGCCGGGGGCTATGGCGACGCGCTGGAGTTCAAGCGCGAGCAGATCGCCCTGGCCCATGACTGGCGCACGGCGATCGGCACGATCTCCAGCAACCTGTCGCGCAACACCACCGAGACCGAGGGCCGCATCATCCCGCCGGGCGTCCCCGGCGCCGGGACCGCGCGGACGCTGGAGTCGGTGAACACCATCTTCGACAGCAAGCTGCAGTCGCGGTGGGGCAAGCACGCCTTCACCATCGGCGGCCAATATTGGGACGCCGAGATGACGGACGGCGTCGCGCCGGCCCAGTTCACCCACGAGCAGTGGGCGCTGTTCGCCGAGGACGAGTGGCGCTTTGCTCCGGGTCTGGCCCTGACGGTGGGCGCGCGCCATGACGACCACAACGTCTTCGGCGGCCAGTTCAGCCCGCGCGGCTATCTGGTGTGGACGGCCAGCGACAAGCTGACCGTGAAGGGCGGCGTGGCCAAGGGCTTCAAGACACCGCGTCTGGAGCAGCTGACCGCCGGCATCAACGGCTTCGGCCAGCAGGGCCGCCTGCCGCTGATCGGCACCCCGACCCTGACGCCGGAAACCAGCACCAGCAGCGAACTGGGCGTTTACTACAACAACCTGGCCGGCTTCGATTTCAACGTCACAGTCTTCAACAACGAGTTCAAGGACAAGATCGCGTCAGGCGTTCCGGTCGCCAACTGCGCGTTCGGCCTGACCCAGGCGCAGTACAATGCCGGCGCGAGCGGCCCGGCCGGCTGCGTGGACGTGGGCTTCTTCCCCAACGCCGCGACCTTCGGCCAGTCGATCAACATCGACGAGGCGGTGACTCGCGGCGTCGAAGCGGCCGCGCGCTGGGACTTCGCCGAGGACTGGTCGCTCCGGGTGAATTACACCTACACCGACAGCGAGCAGAAGAGCGGCGCCGGCAAGGGCCAACCCCTGACCGACACGCCTGAGCACATGGTCAACGGCAACCTCCGCTGGACGATCAAAGAGAACCTGAACGCCTGGGTGCGCGGCGAATACCGCAGCCCGCGCTATCGCGGGGCCGGCCCGGCGCAGAACGCCCTTGGCGACTATAAGGAATACGCCATCTTCCACCTGGGCGGCTCGTATCGGGTCCGCGAGAACGTGACGATCAACGCCACGATCTACAACCTGCTGAACACCGACTTCGTGAAGCAGCTGCCGTACGGCACGCCGCTGTCCTACGCGCCGGAGTTCACCAACAACCAGGAGCCGCGGCGCCTGTGGCTGTCGGTGAAGTACGACTTCTAAGGCTCAGACGAGCCTGAAAGTGAGAAGGCCGGCGGGGGCGACCCCGCCGGCCTTCTTGTTGTTGCGGACCCGGCTTAGTGGACCGCGGCCTTGCCGATCTCCAGGCCATCCTGACCGGCGTGGACCTCGATCACCGAGCCGTCGGCCAGATCCCCGGCCAGCAGCTTGCGGGCGATGGGATCGACCAGCTCCTTCTGGATCACGCGCTTCAGGGGGCGCGCGCCATAGACCGGGTCGTAACCCTTGTCGCCCAGCCAATGCAGGGCGCCCGGATCGAGGGCGATGGCCATCTGGCGATCGGCCAGCAGCTTCTCCACCCGCGACAGCTGGATGCGGACGATATTGTCCATCTCCGCCCGGCCGAGGCGCTTGAACAGGATGATCTCGTCGATCCGGTTCAGGAACTCGGGGCGGAAATGGCTGCGCACCACGTCCATGACCAGCGGACGGGCGGCCTCGACGTCCTCGCCTTCCGCCTGGTTCGCCAGGAACTCCGAACCGAGGTTGGAGGTCATGATGATCAGGGTGTTGCGGAAGTCGACCGTTCGGCCCTGGCCATCGGTCAGGCGGCCGTCGTCCAGCACCTGCAGCAGGACGTTGAATACGTCCGGGTGAGCCTTCTCGACCTCGTCGAACAGCACGACCTGATACGGGCGGCGGCGGACCGCCTCCGTCAGGGCGCCGCCCTCGTCATAGCCGACATAGCCGGGAGGGGCGCCGATCAAACGACTGACCGAGTGCTTCTCCATGTACTCCGACATGTCCATGCGGGTGATGGCGTGTTCGTCGTCGAACAGGAACTCGGCCAGAGCCTTGGTCAGCTCGGTCTTGCCCACGCCCGTGGGGCCGAGGAACAGGAATGAGCCGATGGGACGGTTGGGGTCCTGCAGACCGGCGCGGGCGCGACGCACGGCGTCGGCGACCGCCGACAGAGCCTCATCCTGGCCCACCACGCGGCCGCGCAGGGCGTCCTCCATCGCCAGCAGCTTCTCGCGCTCGCCCTCCAGCATCTTGTCCACGGGCACACCGGTCCAGCGCGAGACGATGGCGGCGATCTGCTGGGCGTCGACGACTTCCGGCGTCATGGCCTTCTGCTCGCCTTCGGCCTCGGCGTCGGAGAGACGCTTCTCTAGGGCGGGGATCTCGCCGTACTGCAGCTGGCCGGCGCGGGCGAAGTCGCCGGCGCGCTGGGCGTTAGCCAGCTCTGCGCGCAGACGATCCAGGGCCTCGCGGGTCTGGGCGGCGCTGCCGACCTTCTCCTTCTCGGCCTTCCAGCGGGCGGTCATCTCGTCCGACTTGCCCTGCAGGTCGTCGATCTCGTCTTCCAGCTTTTCAAGACGCTGCTGCGAGGCGCTGTCGGTCTCGCGCGAAAGGGCCTCGCGTTCGATCTTCAGCTGCACCAGGCGACGGTCGATCTCGTCCAGCTCCTCGGGCTTGGAGTCCACGGCCATGCGCACGCGGCTGGACGCCTCGTCCACCAGGTCGATGGCCTTGTCGGGCAGGAAGCGGTCGGTGATGTAGCGATTGGACAGGGTGGCGGCGGCGACGATGGCGCTGTCGCTGATCCGCACGCCGTGGTGGACCTCGTACTTCTCCTTCAGGCCGCGCAGGATGGAGACCGTGTCCTCCACCGTCGGCTCGGAGACGAAGAGGGGCTGGAAGCGACGGGCCAGGGCCGCGTCCTTCTCCACATGCTTGCGGTACTCATCCAGGGTGGTGGCGCCGACGCAGTGCAGTTCGCCGCGCGCCAGGGCGGGCTTCAGCAGGTTGGAGGCGTCCATGGCGCCGTCGGTCTTGCCGGCGCCGACCAGGGTGTGCATCTCGTCGATGAACAGGATGATCGAGCCCTCGGCGGCGGTGACCTCGTTGAGGACCGACTTCAGGCGCTCCTCGAACTCGCCGCGATACTTCGCGCCGGCGATCAGAGCGCCCATGTCGAGGGACAGGAGCTTCTTGTCCTTCAGGCTCTCGGGCACGTCGCCATTGATGATGCGCTGGGCCAGGCCCTCGACGATGGCGGTCTTGCCGACGCCGGGTTCGCCGATGAGGACCGGGTTATTCTTGGTGCGGCGTGACAGGACCTGGATCGTGCGGCGGATTTCTTCATCGCGGCCGATGACCGGGTCGATCTTGCCGTCGCGGGCGGCCTGGGTCAGGTCGCGGGCGTAGCGCTTCAGCGCGTCATAGCCTTCCTCGGCGTTGGCGCTGTCGGCGGTGCGGCCCTTGCGGATGGCGGCGGCGGAGTCCTCCAGCGCCTTGGCCGTGGCGCCGGCGTCCTTCAGAGCCTTGGCCGCGTCGGCGCCATCCTTGGCGATGGCGATCAGCAGGCGTTCGGTGGTGACGAAGGCGTCGCCGGCCTTCTTGGCGTCCGCCTCGGCGGTGGCGAAGACGCGGGCGGTGTCGGGCTTCATATAGAGCTGGCCGGAGCCGCCCTCGACACGGGCGATCTTGGCCAGCAGGGCCTCGGCGGCGGCGTCCACCACGGCGGGCTTGCCGCCGGCGCTTTCGATCAGCGCGCGCGACAGGCCGTCCTTCTCTTCAAGCAGCACCTTGAGCAGGTGCTCGGGCGCCAGCTGCTGGTGGCGGCGCGACAGGGCCAGGCTTTGGGCGGACTGGATCGCCTGTTTGGCGCGGTCGGAATAGAGGTCGATATTCATTGGCACGGGTTCCCCTCGATAGGCGGATACGACCGGTCGCCTTGCAGGAAGCACCACCGGTACGAAGGGGAAGATGGGTGTGGCGGGGCGGCCACACAAGCCCTCGTGAACCGTGTCCGGAGAACCTGCGCCGAAGATCGTGCGTTGGCTCCTCATGGAACCGACGAAGACTGGCGGGCTGGGTCTGAGAAAGCGTCCCAAGGGGGTGCTGGAACTGGGTTGGGCCTGCTTCGAAAGCGCCGCGTCCGGCCGCACGGAGCATGTGCCGACGGCGCTCTGCTATCCCGACACCCTGGTGCGGCGCACGACGTTCGAGGCCGGCGGCGGGCATGGTTGGCGCATCAGCGCCCTGACCACGCCGCGCGACCGGCCGGCGCCGATCAAGTACGTGGTGGTCACCGGGGCGCCGTCCTGGGCGGAATACTGGGCTCCGGTGCTGGCCGCCCTGCCACAGAACCGCGAGATGGTGGTGGTGGATCGTCCGGGCTTCGCAGGCAGCGAGCCCGTGGAATATGTCGGCGACATCCGCACCCAGGCCGAGGCGCTGTCGCCGCTGATGGCGTCGCAGCGCGGCCAGAAGGTCTTGGTCATCGGCCAGTCCTACGGCGCGGCGATCGCCACCCTGATGGCCGAGGCGGCCGACCAGCAGCGGCTGGCCGGGCTGCTCCTGCTGTCCGGCTTCTTCGGCGAGCCGGGGCCGACCGCGCGGATGCTGGTCAAGCTGGGCTCCAAGGTGCTGAAGCTGATCCCCCGAGACCTGCGCAACGCGGTGCTGGAGGTTATGGGTCAGGCCGGCCAGCTGGAGCGGATGAAGATCGCCCTGGCCCGCCTGCGCGCGCCGGTTCACGTGATCCACGGCGACGCTGACGACTTCGCCCCGCTGGAGACGGCGGAACGCCTGGCGGCCAATATGACGACCCGCTCGTCGGCCCGATTCGTCGCTGTGCCCGGCGCGGATCACTTCCTGAACGACGGGCCGCCGGAGGCTCTGCTCGCCCTGCTGGAGGACTGCCTGCCGGTCGAGCGGCCGCTGTTCCAGTTCAAGATGCCGAAGCTGGCCTGGCCCGTGTTGGCCTGGCCAAAAGCAAAGGCCGCCACCGGCGGAGCGGTGGCGGCCTAGAACTTCTCCTCCCGTGTAGCGAAGCGTACAGGGGAGGAGGATCGGCGCGTAGCGACGAGACGGAGGGGGCGCTCTGCTGAGTCAGAGCCCAGTCCGCGCCCCCTCCACCACCCGGAGCCTGTCCTCGGGCCGACCTTCGGTCGGTCCCGTGGGGGCGGTCCCCCTCCCCCGCAAGCGGGGCAGGAGAAGAGATCACTTCGCCGCGTACAGCTTCGTCACCTCGTAGAGGAAGTCGCGGCCCTCATAGAGCGACTTCACGCGGATGCGTTCGTTGAGGCCGTGGGCGTTGGAGCCGGCGGCGTCGCTGAACATGCCCGACAGGCCGTAGGTCTTGATGCCCGCCGCGTTGGTGAAGCGGCCGTCGGTGGCCCCCGTCGACATGGACGGCACCAGCGGCGCGCCCGGCCACAGCTTGGCGGCGACGGTCTTGGCCGGGCCGGTGATGCGGGCGTCCAGTGGCGGCGGCACGTTCACCGGGCTCGGCTTGGCGGCCAGGGTGATGTTGATGCGCGGATCGCCGACCACGTCCTGAAGGGTCTTCAGCACGTCGTTCGGGTTCACGCCCGGCAGGATGCGGCAGTTGACGTTGGCGCGAGCACGCTGCGGCAGGGCGTTGGGCGCATGGCCGGCGTTGACCGTGGTGGCCACGCAGGTCGTGCGCATCATGCTGTTGCGGGCGCGGTTCTTGGCCACCGCCGCAACCTTGGCCGGATCGTTCGGATCGGCGACCACGGCGGCCAGGGCCGCGCCGCTTTCGCCCGACTCGATCTTGGACAGCTCGGTGAAGTTCATCCGCACCGCCTCGTTCAGGGCGACGGGGAAGTCGTAGGCGCCGATCTTCGAGATCGCCGCCGACAGATTGTAGATGGCGTTGTCCTTGATCGGCGTCGATGAGTGGCCGCCCGGGTTCGTCGTCTCCAGGGTGTAGTCCTGATAGACCTTTTCACCGGCCTGGATGCCCAGGAAGACCGGCTTGCCATTGGCGTCCAGCAGGCCGCCCGCGCCTTCGTTCAGGGCGAACTCGGAATCGAGCGCGGCGGGGTGGGTCTTCAGCAGCCACTCTACGCCGTTGAAGGTGTCGGGGGTCTCCTCGCCGCAAGTCAGGGCCAGCTTGAGACCACGGACGGGTTTGAAGCCCTCCGTCTTGTAGCGGATCATGTTGTCGGTGAAGGCCGCCGCCATGGCTTTATCGTCCGACGCGCCGCGGGCGTAGAAGTACCCGTTCTCCTCCACCAGGGTGAAGGGGTCGCGCTCCCAATCGGCGCGGTTGGCCTCGACCACGTCGATGTGGGCCAGCAGCAGGATCGGCTTAAGCTTGGGGTTCTTGCCCGCCAGGGTGACGATGAGGTTGCCGTCCTTGGGACGGTCGGCGGGGTGCAGGATCTGGATGTCGGCGTCGGCATAGCCGGCGGCCTTGAGGCGCGTGGCCATGCGCTCCGACGCCAGGGTGCAGCTTCCCGAGGAGAGGGTGGTGTTGGTCTCCACCAGCTCCTTGTACAGCGCCTTGAAGGCGGTCTGGTCCGGACGTTCCTGGGCCACGGCCGAGCCGGCCGTGGATAGAGCTGCGACGGCTGCGGCCGCGACGGCGATCTTCTTCATACGCTTCCCCCGAAATGGAAGCGGGAGCCTATGGGCGGAGTCGGAGCCAGGCAAAGAAAAACCCCGTTCGCGCGAGGCGAACGGGGCCTTGTCATTCGGACCGTGCTGTCGGCTTAGCGATAGTAGCCGTAACGGTCGTAGTCGCGTTGGGCTTGGCGGTAGCCGGCGTTGTAGTAGCCGCGGTCGCGATTCCCGTTGCGATAGGCGTAGCTGTTGTAGGCCGGGCGGGCCTGATAGCTGCGGTTGTAGCTACGGTTGCTGTAGCGACGCTTGTCCTTGGTGGTCGCGGCGCCGATGGCCGCGCCGGCGACGGCGCCCAGGGCGACTGACGAGCCCTTGCCGTCACCGATGACGCCGCCGGCCACGCCGCCTATCACGGCGCCCAGCAGGGCGTTCTCGGTCTTGCGGCTGGCCGCCAGGGCGCCCGACGCGGGCAGGGCCACCGCGCCGGCGAGCGTGGCGGCGAGAGCGATCTTGGTGAACTTGGTCGGCGTCATAGCGATCCTCCTTCAGTGTGGCCTCCAACCTAGCGGGGGCGGCCTGAACCCGATCTGAACCCGCAAGTTCAGGTGAGGTTCATGTTCGGAGAAGGGTCAGTGCGCGTTTTCCGGCGCCACCCGGTGCTTGTGCGCCGACCACAGGATGCCCGACATCAGCAGGGCGACCGCGAGCCATTCCAGCGGACGCGGAACGCGGTGCTCCAGGACGAAGCCGTACAGCAGGGCGAACAGGGTCTCGAACACGATCAGCTGGCCCGACAGGCTTATGGGCAGCATGCGCGACGCGCCGTTCCACAGGGCGTTGCCAATCACCGAAGCGCCGATGGCGGTGACCGTGACCACGCCCCAGAACAGCGGAAAGGCGTCCATCCCGTGCTTGGGGCCAAGGACGAAGGCCGGCATCAGCAACAAGGCCTGTGCTCCGGTCATCAGGCCGGTCAGCAGCGACCATTCGTTGCTGGTGAAGTGGGGATGGGCCTTCAGGTGGCGGGCGTTGTAGACGGCGTAGGCGGTCCACGACAGCAGGGCCGCCACCGCGCAGGCCACGCCCAAAATCAGATCGAAAGTCGTCGCGTCCGGTCCGCCGCCATGGCTGAACAGATCGATGTTGATCGCCGCCACTCCGGCCAGAATCAAAGCCAAAGGACCGATCAACGCGCGCAGGCGCAGGGAGTCGGAGTGCCCGCCGCCAAACAAGCTGGCGCTGACCGGGACTAGACCCACGATCAGGCTGGCCACGGCGATGCCGGCCTTCTGGATCGCTACCACCAGGAACAGGAAATAGACGATGTTGCCGGCCAGGCTGAGCCAGAACAGCGCCTTCCAGTCGACGCGGGTGACGCGGCCCGACAGGCGCTTCCAGATGGGCGCGATAAGCAATAGCGAAGCCAGGCCATAGGCCAGGTAGCGCCCGGCAGACAGCTCGACCGGCGAGAAGTCCGACAGCACCTGAGGCCCCAGGAAAACGATGCCCCAGAGCGCTCCGGCCCCGACGCCGCATGCGATCCCCAGAGCGTGACGGCTCTGTTTCGCAGGCGTCATGGCGGCGGCTTTCTTGTGGTGCGAGCCCTAGAGCTGGTCCAGGCCGTAGGCGGCGTGCAGCGCACGCACGGCCAGCTCGGTATAAGCGGCGTCGATCAGCACGCTGATCTTGATCTCGGAGGTGGAGATCACCTGGATGTTCACGCCCTTGGCGGCCAGGGCCTCGAACATGCTCTTGGCGACGCCGGTGTGCGAGCGCATGCCCACCCCGATCACCGAGACCTTGGAGACGTCCTCGTCCACGGCCACGTCCTCGAAGCCGATCTCGGCCTGGTGGCTGCGGACGATCTCGACGGCGCGCTGAGCGTCGCGCTTGCCGACCGTGAACTCCATGTTCGCCGTCTCGGCCGTGCGGGCCCGCGACTGGACGATCATGTCCACATTGACGTTGGCGTCCGCCAGGGCGCCGAAAATCTTCGACGACACGCCCGGATGATCGGGCAGACCCAGCAGGGTGATCTTGGCTTCGTCGCGGCTGTAGGCGACGCCGGAAACGATGCGCTTTTCCATGATCTCTTCCTCGTCGCACACGATGGTGCCCTGGCCGGGGGCTTCGCCCGGCTCGACAAAGCTTGAAAGGACGCGGACCGGGACGCGTTGCGCCATGGCCAGCTCGACCGAACGGGTTTGCAGGACCTTCGCCCCGAGGGAGGCCATCTCCAGCATCTCCTCGTAGGAGATCTTGGCGAGCTTCCTGGCCTTGCTCTCGATGCGCGGGTCGGTGGTGTAGACCCCATCCACGTCGGTGTAGATGTCGCAGGCGCCGCCCACGGCCGCGGCGATGGCCACGGCGCTGGTGTCGGAGCCGCCACGGCCGAGCGTGGCGATGCGGCCCTTGCGGGTGACGCCCTGGAAGCCGGCTATGACCGCGATCTCGCCCGCCTCGAACGCGGCCAGCAGGTTCTCGGCCGGAATGTCGTCGATGCGGGCCTTGCCGTGGGCGTCGTCAGTGATGATCGGCACCTGCCAACCCATCCACGACCGGGCGCGATGACCCATGTTGCGCAGGGTCATGGCCAACAGGCCGGCGGTGACCTGTTCGCCGCTGGCGACGATGGTGTCGTACTCGTCGTCCGACGGATCGATGCCCTGCGCGGCCGCGCCGGCGCCGTCGGTCCAGGCGACCAGCTCATTTGTCTTGCCCGACATGGCCGAGACCACGACAGCCACCTGTTTGCCGGTCACCACCTCGGCCGCCACGAGGCGCGCGACGCGCCGGATGCGTTCGAGGTCGGCCACCGAGGTGCCGCCGAATTTCATCACCAGCCGGGACATGAGACCGGTCGTTCCTTGATGCGGTTATTTATTGCGCGCTCAGCGTCGAGGGCCCATTCCCGACGCAAGCCGCCGCCTTCTAGACGCCAAAATGCGGCGCCGCAATGCGCGAAGACGTAAAAATCGCTCAGTTTCGTTTCGGCGCGCCCGGCTCCGCCCGCTCGGCGATGGGCCGCACCTTGTCGAGCAAGGCGTAGAGGAAGCGGCCGGGCTCCTCGATCATCATCAGGTGCGCCGAATGGTCGAACCAGACGATCTCCTTCTTCGGCGCACGCAGGGCCTTCATCCACGCCTGCGTCGGCTCCGGCGGCGTCGTGTAGTCGCGGCGGCCCAGGAACATGAAGATGGGGGCCTCCAGCTTCCGCGTGGCGCTGAAGTCCACCTCGGCCAGCTTCGGCAGCAGGGTGTTGATGGTCAGCTCGCTGCCTCTGCCCCAGGACCGGCGATCCTCTGGCGTATAGGCAGGGGAAAGACGCGGGGCGTTGAAGTAGTAGCTGGCGTTGTCGCGATAGGCGGTCAGGAAGCCGTAATGGATCGACCACTTGCGCTGCACCGCGATCTTGGCCGGATCGAAGGCTCCGGGGCCGGGATAAGGCTGAAGCGCCTCCAGCTCCTTCACCGCTTCGGCGTTGTTGTCCGCTTTGGCCGCCGCCAGCACGGCGTCGAAGCCGACGCGCTCGTTGTCACGGAAATGAGTGACCTGACCCGCGCCCACATAGGCATGCAGCAGGTCGGGCCGCTTGGCCGCCACCGACAGGCCGACGATGGTGCCCCAGCTGTGACCGATCAGGATGACCTTCCGCTTGCCCAGCTTCCTGGTGACCTGATCGATCAGTTCGATGGCGTCGTCGCGATAGCGATCGACGGTCATGCTCCCGGCGATGACCTGCGGATCGTTGAGGGCGTAGGACTTGCCCGCCCCGCGCTGATCCCACTGGACCACCGTGAAATAGTCCTCCCACGGGCGCTGGAACGTCCAGGCCATGGGCAGTTCCGGCGCGGCGGGGCCGCCATGGATGAAGACGATGACCGGGTTGTCGCGGTCGGTCCCACGGATGGACACCCACTGGCGAGCGCCGCCCAGGGTCATGGGGCCGCTCTCGTCGATGCCGTTCGGCGTCACGATCTTCTGAACATCCTCGACGATCGCCTTGCCTGGAGCATACGGGTCCGTGGCTACGGGCGTCTGAGCGTGGGCGGCGGCGGCGAGGGCTGCGAAAAGGACAGCGGCGGCGGCGAAACGCATGAAAACCTCAGGAAATGTGCATCGACACAAACTAGAGGCGTCGCATACGTCGGACGGATGCGCCGCCGGTATTAAACCTTGGTCATAAGGGGCTTGCGGACAAGCGTCCCAGGCCTCGCTAGAATGGCGGGCGATGAGTCAGACCTACACATCCATCGATCCCGCCGACGTCGAACGCTTTTCCCGGATCGCCGCCGAATGGTGGGATCCGCACGGCAAGTTCGCGCCGCTGCACGTGTTCAATCCCGTGCGCCTGAACTTCATCCGCGATCAGGCCTGCGCGCACTTCGACCGCGACCCGAAGGCGCGGCGACCTTTCGAGGGGTTGAAGCTTCTGGACATCGGCTGCGGCGGCGGACTGCTGTCCGAGCCCATGGCGCGGCTGGGCTTCGAGGTCACCGCCGTCGACGCCTCGGAGCGCAATATCAAGACCGCCTCCACCCACGCCGCCGAGCAGGGGCTGGAGATCGAGTTTCGCGCCGGCACCGCCGAGGCCCTGCTGGCCGAGGGCGCCGGGCCGTACGACGCGGTGCTGAACATGGAGGTCATCGAGCATGTGGCCGATCCTGGCGAGTTCGCCCGCACCTGTTCGCGCCTTCTGAAGCCCGGCGGCCTGATGATCGTCGCCACCCTGAACCGGACGCTGAAGGCCCTGGCCCTGGCCAAGGTCGGAGCGGAATATGTGCTGCGCTGGGTGCCGGCGGGCACCCACGATTGGCGCAAGTTCCTCAAGCCGGAAGAAGTACGCGGCTTCCTGGCCGGCGAGCCGGTGGATGTGCAGGGGCCGTTCGGCGTCTCCTACAACCCGCTCACCGGGCGATGGAGTCGGTCGAACGACACGGACATCAATTACATGATGACGGTGAAACGGTCGGCCTGACGGCAACCGTGAGCATGGGCGCGCGTTTCGCTGGCTGACCTTTTCAGCCGCGGAGACGCCGCAATGCGCCTTTCGATGATCACCCTCGCCGCCTTCGCCGCCATCGGCGTGGCGGCCGCCCCGCTCGCCCAGGCCGAGGCCGCGCCGAAGAAGCGTGTCTATGTCTGCGACTACAAGAAATCCAAGGCCAACAACGGCACCCTGATCGGCGGCGCCAGCGGCGCCCTATTGGGCAGCGCGGTGGCCGGCAACGGCGCCAAGACCGAAGGCGCTGTCCTGGGCGGGGTGGTCGGCGCGGTGGCGGGTCACCAGATCGCCAAGAAGAACGCCAAGCGCTGCTACTACACCTACCGCTAGGCTAATTGACGTCCGTCTTCTTCGGCGGGGCCGGCGGCAGGGGCGCGACCTGAATGCCGTCGGCGACGAGGTCCTGAACCTCCTTCGCCGTGGCTGAGCCGTAGATGCCGCGATCTTCCGACTTGCCGTCGTGGATATCGCGCGCCTCGCGGGCGAAGCGGTCGCCGACGTCGTCAAAGTTCTCTTCCACATGGGCGCGGACGCGGCCCAGGGCCTCCATCATCATCTCACGCATCTTCGGGTCGGCCTCGGGGACGATGGTTTTCTGCGCCTTCGTCCCGGCCACGGCGGGGGCCATGATCTGTTTGCGCACCGAGCCGCTGCCGCAGACCGGGCATTCCAGCAAGCCGCGCGCCGACTGGTCGTCATAGTCGGCTGACGATCCGAACCAGCCTTCGAAGCCGTGGTCGTGCTCGCAGGAAAGCGCGTACTTGATCATGATCTGTATTTAGGGACCGACGAAGGCGCGCGCATTCTTGAGGGCGGGAATGGCGGCGCGGGCCTTGTCGGCCGCCGCCAGATCGAGGTCGGCGATCAACACGCCCGGCTCGTCGTGGTCAAGTTTTCCGATCACCTCGCCCCACGGTCCGATGGCGATAGAGCGGCCCCAGGTGCCGCGTCCGTCCTCGTGGAAGCCGCCCTGGGCGGCGGCGAGGACAAAGCTGCCGGTCTCGATGGCCCGGGCGCGCAACAAGATCTCCCAATGCGCCTCGCCCGTGGGCCGGGTGAAGGCCGCAGGAACCATCATCACCTTGGCTCCGTCGAGGGCCAGCGCCCGATAGAGGGCCGGGAAACGCATGTCGTAGCAGATGGTCATACCTAGCTTGCCGAACGGTGTATCCGCCGATACCGCCCGATCGCCCGGCTCATAGACCGCCGATTCGCGCGCGGTCTCTCCGGTCGGCAAATCCACATCGAACATGTGCAGCTTGTCGTAGGTGGCGACGATATCGCCCGACGGATCGATCACCGCTTGGCGATTGGCGGCCTTGCCGTCCGCGCGCCTCACCAGGGCCGAGCCGACATCGATCCAGAGGTCCAGTTCACGGGCCAGGTCTTGAAGGCCGCGCACCACCGGGTCGTCCTCCAGCGCCGTGAGCTGCGGCAGCAGCTGGGCGCGATCCTTCTGCAGGATGTTGCAGCCTTCCGGCGTCAGGATCAGTTGCGCCCCCTGCCCCGCCGCGTCGCGGATCAGGGGCTCCAGCTGCGCCAGGCTGGCGGCGTGGCTGGCGGGAGTGCGGGTCTGGATCAGGCCGACGCGAAGGGTCATCGCATCAGGCGGACAGCATCGGGTCCAGCTTGCCCGAACGATCGAGGGCCATGATGTCGTCGCAGCCGCCGATGTGCTGATCGCCGACAAAGATCTGCGGGAAAGTCGTGCGCCCCGACTTGTCGATCATCTCCTGACGCAGCTTGGGGTCCATACCGGCTTCGATCTCGGTGAAGTCGGCTCCCTTGTCCTTGAGAAGCTTGAGGGCGCGGGCGCAATAGCCGCAGAATGGGCGGGTGTAGATGGTGACGTGTGCCATGAGGGCCGAACGCATATCCGCAAGATTGGTGTCGAAGCTCTACATAGACACCTCGAGCGCGTCTTTCACCCTCGCGATGACAGCGGCGGTTACAGAAACCGCTCCGGCGGCGAGAAGCGCCCTGGCGCAGGCGTCCAGTGTCGCGCCGGTGGTCACCACGTCGTCCACCAGCATAATGCGCCGGCCCGCGACCTGCCGCGCGCGGCTTGGCGGGACAAAGAAGGCCCCCGCCACGTTGCGGCGGCGGCCGGAGCCGGACTTGCCGCCCTGGGTCCCCGTGGCGCGCCGGCGGATCAGGGCGTCGGGCAGGTAGAGGCGGTCGGAAAGCTTCGCCAGCGGGCGCGCCACCTCCGCCGCCTGATTGTAGCGGCGGGCGAACAGGCGCGTGGGATGCAGCGGCACCGGAACGATGGCGTCGGCCTCGGCCAGCAGGTCGGCGGCGGCGCGGCTCAGCCACTTGGCCATCAAGGGCGCCAGGTCGGTGCGGTCGGCGTGTTTCAGCTGCAGGATCAGATTGCGCGAATGCTCGTCATAGAGACAGGCGGCCCGGGCGCGGGTGTAGGCCTTTGGCTTGGCGGCGCAGGCGGGACAGGGCGCGGCGGGGCCGGGGTCGAAGTCGAACGGCGCGCCGCAGCCGTCGCAGACCGGATCGTCGATGAAGGTGATCCGGCCCCAGGCCTCCGCCCCCAGCCCAGGGGTGGCGACCGCGCCGCCCTCGAGCCCCTGAGACGGCAAAAGCAGGTCCAGAACGCTACGCCCAGCGGAATTCAGCGCCGGCCCCGGTTTCCAGCCGCCCTGCAAATCGCCATGTTGCGCGCCCATGAGCACCCCGCCGAAACTGTTCGACCGTGATCTGCTGCGACGCCGCTTGAACCGCGCCGCCGCCGGCTACGCCCAGGCTGACTTCCTGAAGGCTCGCGCCGCCCAGGACGCCGCCTGGCGCCTGGAGCCGATCATGCGACGGTTTCCGCTCGCCGTCGATCTGGGCGCGCGGGGCGGCGCGTTCCGGCGCGCGCTGGCGGACAGCGACGCGGCGGACAAGGTGGATCTGCTGATCGAGACGGAGATCACCTCGACCATGCTTGGTCCTGTGGGCGCGCGGATGGTCGCCGACGAGGAGCGCCTGCCTTTCGCCGACGGCAGCCTGGACCTGATCGTTTCAACCCTGGCCTTGCACTGGACCAACGACCTGGTGGGCGCGCTGATTCAGGCCCGGCGGGCGCTGAAGCCGGACGGCCTGTTCATCGGCTCGTTCCTGGGCGGCGCGACCCTGACCGAGCTGCGGCAGTCGCTGCTGGAGGCCGAGGCGGAGCTGAGCGGCGGGGCGGCCATGCGGGTCTCGCCCTTCGCCGACCATTCTGACGCCGCGGGCCTGCTGTCGCGGGCGGGTTTCGCCCTGCCGGTGGCGGACGTGGACCGGGTGACCGTGCGCTACGCCCATCCCATCGAGCTGCTGCGCGACCTGCGCCGTATGGGCGAGACCAGCGTGCTGTCAGAACGCCCTCGCAAGCCGATGACCCGCGCCCTGCTGGGGCGGGCCTTGCAGATCTATGTGGAGCGCTTCGCCGAGCCCGACGGCCGCGTGCCCGCCACCTTCGAAATCCTGACCATCACCGGCTGGGTCCCGCACGACAGCCAGCAGAAACCGCTGGCGCGCGGCTCGGCCCAGGTGGGGCTGGAGGAGGCTCTGGAGGTGGTGCGGCGCAAGCGCGGCGACGCCTAGAGCAGGTCCCGCAGCCACGCCACCAGGGGCAAATCCGCCGGAGGCATGGGGTATTTGTCCATATCGGCGGGTTTCACCCAGGCCAGACCCGCATGCTCCTTCTGCTGCACAAAGCCTTCCCAGCGGCGGCAGAGGAACAGCGGCATCAGCAGGTGGAAGTTCTCGTATTCGTGGCTGGCGAAGACGAAGGGGGCCAGGCACGCCTTGGCGACCTGGATGCCCAGCTCTTCGTCCAGCTCGCGGATCAGGCACTGTTCGGGGGTCTCGCCCGGCTCGACCTTGCCGCCGGGGAATTCCCACAGACCGGCCAGCTGCTTGCCCTCCGGCCGCTGGCACAGCAGCACACGACCATCGACATCGACCAAGGCCGCGGCGGCCACGAGAACGATCTTCTTTTCCATGGCCGAGGTGTCGCCGGGTTGGGCGATTTAGGCAACCAGGGCCTGACGGATTGGCGCAAACCCTCTCAAAACTTGACTTTTGCACCGCAGCATAGGATATAGGCCTCGCGTCTCAGTCGACGCTATCGGCGCTCCAGCCGCGTGAGGGTCCCTCGGGACCAGCCTGTCGAGCGCCCTGAAAAGATTTCCGACATAGACCGCCCGGGCCACGCGGGGCGCTCCCCAAAGACCCGACCGCCCAGCGGCCGAGCCTTGCGCTCGGCTGCGCGCTGTCTGTTATGAAAAGAGACTACGTGACTCAGTTCACCGATTTCGGCCTCGCCAAACCGCTTCTGAAGGCGCTGGCCGACAAGGGCTACACCCAGCCCACTCCGATCCAGGCGAAAGCCATCCCCACGGTCATGACCGGCCGCGACCTGCTGGGCATCGCCCAGACCGGCACCGGCAAGACTGCCGCCTTCGCCCTGCCGATCCTGCATCGCCTGGCCGAAGACCGTAAGCCGGCGCCGCGCCGCGGCTGCCGCGTGCTTGTCCTGTCGCCGACCCGCGAGCTGGCCACCCAGATCGCCGACAGCTTCAAGGCCTATGGCAGCCATCTCGGTCTGACCGTCGCCGTGATCTTCGGCGGCGTGAAGTACGGTCCGCAGATGCGCGCCCTGGCCGCCGGCATCGACGTGCTGGTCGCCACTCCGGGCCGCCTGATCGACCACCTGGGCGAGAAGAGCGCCAACCTGTCGGGCACCGAGATCTTCGTTCTCGATGAAGCCGACCAGATGCTGGACATGGGTTTCATCGTCCCGATCCGCCGCATCGTGCAGCACCTGCCCAAGGAACGTCAGAACCTGTTCTTCTCGGCCACCATGCCGAGCGAGATCGGCAAGCTGGCCGGCGAACTGCTGAAAAACCCCGAGCAGGTGTCGGTGACGCCGCAGGCCACCACGGTGGAGCGCATCAACCAGCAGGTCCTGTTCGTCGAGCAGCAGCGCAAGCGCGCCCTGCTGGCCGAACTGTTCGCCGACAGCGCTCTGAAGCGCGTGATCGTCTTCACCCGCACCAAGCGCGGCGCCGACCGCGTGGCCAAGTATCTCAACGCCTGCGGCGTCGAGGCCGCCTCGATCCACGGCGACAAGACTCAGGGACAGCGCGAGCGCGCCCTGGCGGCGTTCCGCGCCGGCGAGAGCCGCGCCCTGGTGGCCACCGACATCGCCGCCCGCGGCATCGATATCGACAGCGTCACCCATGTGGTGAACTTCGAGCTGCCGAACGTGCCGGAAGCCTATGTCCACCGCATCGGCCGCACCGCGCGCGCGGGCGCTTCTGGCATCGCCTTCACCCTGTGCAGCGATGATGAGCGCAGCCTGCTGAAGGACGTCCAGCGCACCACGCGCCAGACCATCCCGGCCTTCGACCGCCGCAACGACAAATCCCTCGCCGCCGCCCAGGCGGTGGAGGCCGAGTTGACCGGCGAGAAGCCGGAACGCGGCGAGCGGGGCGGCAATGGCGGCCGCAACGGTCGTGGCCGCAACAACAACGCCCGTCCCGTCGATCCGCGCGACGACGTGCCAAGCGCCCTTCGCAAGCAGCGTCGCCCGAAGCGCCCGCAAGGCCAGGGCGGCGGTCAGGGCCAAGGCCGCAACGGCGACCAGCGCAACAACGTCGCCAAGCCGGTTCCCAACCGCGCCGGCGGCGAAGGCTTCAAGGGCCCCAAGCGCCAGGCGGCCGCCGGGCCGGAAAAGCGCTGGAGTCCCATCGACTAAGGCGTTTCACCCGCTTGACTTCGACGGCTAAACCGCAAGGTTGAACCCCATGCCCGCAAGGGCGTGGGGAGCTTTGCATCTTGAAGGCGAAGACTGCGTCAGCCGCAGATTTCCTGCCGCCGGCCCCTCTGGGCGGCGATATGGGCGAGCGCATGCGCGGGATGGATTGGGCGACGACGCCGCTCGGCCCGCCCGAAACGTGGTCGCCGGCCCTACGCCTGACCCTGGGCCTGATTCTCGCTTCCGGGTTCCCCATGGCTCTGCGCTGGGGGCCGGAGCTGGTGATCCTCTACAACGACGCTTATGCGCCGATCCTTGGCGACAAGCATCCACGGGCTCTGGGCCAGCGGTTCGCCGATATCTGGCCGGAAGTCTCGCAACAGCTCCTGCCCGTGCAGCAGGAGCAGATCGCAGGCCAACGCGGCGCGATCTTTACCGAGGACATGCCGGTCAGCATCCAGCGTCACGGTTCCGAGCTGGAGGCGGCCTGGTTCACGGTCAGCTACAGTCCGGTGCCGGACGACACCTCGCCCACCGGAGTCGGCGGGATCATGGCCACAGCGGTGGAGACGACCAACCGCGTCCTGACGGAACGGGCCCTGCGCGCCTCCGAGGAGCGATACGAGCTCGCTCTAGACGCGGCCGGCGCCGTGGGGACCTGGAACTGGGACATCCCGGCCGACAAGGTCTACGCCGACGAGCGTTTCGCGCGGCTGTACAACGTCGAACCCGTCGCCGCCGCTGACGGCGCGCCCATCAGCGCCTTTTTCGACGCCATCCATCCCGACGACCGCGGGCGCATCGACACGGTGATCGTATCGTTGCTCGAAAAGGGCGGTGATTTCGCCGAGGAGTATCGGGTCATCGCCGCTGACGGGCAGGTCCATTGGATCTTCGCCCGCGGGCGTTGCTACCTCGACGGCCAGAGTCGCGCCCTGCGGTTTCCCGGCGTGGTCGTCGATCTGACCGACCGCCGCTACGCCGAGGAGCGTCTCGCCATGCGCGAGGAGCAACTGCGCCTCGCCACCGAGGCCGGCGATGTCGGCTTCTGGGACGTGGACCTGCAGAGCGACAATGTGGAATGGTCGGACCGCACTCGGCAGATGTTCGGTCTGCTGGCGAACGTGCCGATCACCCTGAGCGACTTCTACGCCGGTCTGCATCCCGGCGATCTGGTGCGGGTGGCCGAGGCGTTCGGCCGGGCGATCAATCCCGACATCCGCGACGACTATGACATCGAGTACCGGACCATCGGCCTGGATGACGGGATCGAGCGCTGGGTGGCGGCCAAGGGCCGCGCCATCTTCGCCCCAGACGGCACGCCGCTACGGGCCATCGGATCGACCCGCGACATCACCGAGCGCAAGACGGCCGACGAGCATCTACGCCTGATGGTCAACGAGTTGAACCACCGGGTGAAGAACAGCCTGGCCAGCGTCCAGGCGGTGGCCGCCCAGACCTTCCGCGGCGCGACGTCGCTCAGCCAGGCCAAGGAGGCGTTCACCGCCCGCCTGATCGCCATGTCCGAGGCGCACGACATCCTGACCGACGAGAACTGGGAAGGCGCCGACCTTAAGGACGTGGTCGCGGCCGCCGCCCGCCTGCACGCCGGTGAGGAGCCGCACCGCTTCATCGCCGACGGACCGCTGGCCCGCCTGTCGCCGAAGACGGCCCTGTCCCTGGCCATGGCCCTGCACGAACTGGGCACCAACGCGGTGAAGTACGGGGCCCTGTCCACGCCGTCGGGCAAGGTGTCGGTGCGCTGGAGCGTTGAAGGGCGGGAGGCCGGCCGGCGGCTTCAACTGGTCTGGACGGAATCCGGCGGCCCGACCGTCACCCCGCCCAGGCGGCGCGGATTCGGCTCGCGCCTGATGGAGAAGGGGCTGGCCGCCGAGTTGGGCGGTCAGGTGACCTTGAGCTTTGACCCGGCGGGGGTCGTCTGCACCATCGACGCCCCGCTGGTGGAGGAAGATATCTCTCCTCTCCTGTAGCGCAGCCTACGGGGGAGCTGGACCGGCGCGCAGCGACGAGACGGAGGGGGCGCTCTGCTGAGTCGGCACCCAGTCCGCGGCCCCTCCACCACTTCGTGGTCCCGTCCCCCGCAAGCGGGGCAGGAGAAGAGAACCTAGCTCCGGTAGTCGCCGTTGATGGCCACGTACTGTTTGGTCAGGTCGCAGGTCCAGACGGTGGAGGAGCCGCGGCCGACGCCGACATCGACGGAGATCTCCAACTCGGCGTTCTTCATGTAAGCGCTCATCTTCGCCTCATTGTAGTCGGGCGCCACCAGGCCGTCCTGAGCGGCGGTCAGGGGCCCGAAGCGGATGGCGATGCGGTCGCGGTTCACCGGCTCGTCCGCGCGCCCCACGGCCATGACGATGCGGCCCCAATTGGCGTCTTCGCCGGCGATGGCGGTCTTGACCAACGGGCTTTCGGCGATGGTGCGAGCGATCTTGCGCGCGCTGGCCGGGCTGTCGGCGCCGTTGACGGTGATCTTGACGAACTTGGTCGCGCCCTCGCCATCCTTGACCAGTTGCATGGCCAGGTCGTGAAGGACCAGCTCCAGCTTCTCGCGGAAGTCCGCCAGGCGCTTGTCGCCCGCGCGGCTGATCTTCGGCGCGCCGGACTGGCCGGTGGCGAACAGCAGCAGGGTGTCGTTGGTGGAGCGATCGCCGTCCACCGTCACCGCGTTGAACGTGGTGCGGGTATATAGGCTGACCAGGGTCTGCAGAACGGCGGGCGAGATGGCCGCGTCGGTGGCCACGAAGGACAGCATGGTCGCCATGTCCGGCGCGATCATGCCCGAGCCCTTGGCGATGCCGGCGATCCGCACCGTGACGCCGTCGATATCGGCGACAGCGTAGGCCCCCTTCGGGAAGGTGTCGGTGGTCATGATCGCCGAGGCCGCCGCCGCCCAGGCGTCGGCGGTCAGGCGGGTCTCGATCTCGGGCAGGCGGGCGGTGATCTTGGCGTCGTCCAGGATCACGCCGATGACTCCGGTGGAAGCCATCATCACGTCGCGCTGGCGGCAATCCAGGCGCTTGGCCACGGCGGTGGCGACGCGGCGGGCGGCGTCGGCGCCGGGGCGGCCCGTGAAGCTGTTGGCGCAACCGGCGTTGACCACCAGGGCGCGGACGTTCTCGCCCTTGCTCATCTCCAGATGCTTCTTGCACCAGTCGACCGGGGCCGATCCCACGCCATGGCGGGTGAAGACGCCCGCCGCCGAGGTGCCCTCGGCGAAGCGCATGAGCAGCACATCCTCACGGACATGCTTGTAGAAGCCCGCATGGCCGGTGGCGATCTCGACGCCGGCGATAGGCGGGATCGACGGGAACGGCACGGCAAGGGGCGAGACCGCCAGGCCTGGCTTGCCTGGCGCGCCGGCCGGGGCGGCGGCCTGCTGGGCCTGAGCATTGCCGGCGAACGGTCGCTTCAGGGCCGAGGTCAGCGGGTCCAGGGCGTTCTCCACGACCTGCCCGACCTTTTCCAGCGGCTTGCTCACAGCCTTCGCCGCGTTCTTGGCGGCCGCGGCCTTCTTGGGCGCGGACTTCTGGGCGGCGGCCTTGGCCGGGGTTTTGGACGGCGTACGGCTCATCAATTCGCCTTGGCAGCAGGAGCGGAAGCGGGAGCGGCGGCGGCGGGTTCGCGCGGCGCGCCGGGGATGTCGGGCTGGCTGGGCAGCAGGGTCTCGACCTTGGCCTTGGCGCGCAGCTTCTCCAGCAGGTCGCGGACCTGATCATAGGTCAGGAAGCGGACGATCTGCGGGCGGGCGGCCTCGATGGTGATCGGCTCCTCGGTGCGCTTGTCCTCCACCTTCACGACGGCGAAGCCGCCCTCGGTGGCGAAGGGACCGACGATGGAGCCCACGGCCGCGTCCTTCAGGGCGGCGGCATAGGCCTCGGGCATCACGTCGACCGTGAAGTAGCCCAGGTCGCCGCCGTTGAAGCGGGTCGCCGCGTCGGTGGAGCGCTCCATGGCCAGGGCCTCGAACGAGGCGCCGGTGGACAGCAGCTTACGCACGGCGTCGCCGTCGGCCTGGGTCGGGACCAGGATTTGGCGAGCCTTGATCTCCTCCGACCGCTTCGAGAGCTTCAGCTGCTCCTGATAGAGGCCGCGGATGGCGTTGTCGGTCACGGCCTTTTCGACCACGCCCTCGACCAGCATGTCGCCGAGAATGCGCTCACGGGCGGCGTCCAGGCGGCGCTGGGCGGCGGGATCCTTGTCCAGCTTCTGCTTCAGGGCCTCGGCCGCCAGCAGCTTCTGGTCCACCACCTCGTCCAGCACGCGACGGAACAGGTCGGAGGACGGATCGAGAGGGTCGCCCTCGCCGATCAGGCCCTGGGCCACGGCCTCGCGCTTCACGTCGCTGGTCCAGACCGGACGCGCATCGACGCGGGCCACGACCTCGTCGCCGGGCTCTGGCGGCTTCTCGGTCCCGGCGTTCCGCCCGCAGGCGGCCAGGGTGAGGCTCGCCGCCAGCAGGGCGACGATCAGGAAGGCGGGACGTTTGGCGGACAAGGTCATGCAGACTCCTTGCGGCTTCAAGGCTCCGTAACGCCAGTCGCGGACGGGCGCCAGTGTTCTCCTCCCCTGTAGGAGGCTTAGCTTCCCGGCTTCAGCTTGCGGCCCAGGAACTCCAGATAGGTCTTCCAGACGTGCAGGCCCTTGGACGGGCTGCGGACCACGCTGTGGCGCTCGCCCGGATAGAGCATGGTCTCGAACGGCTGCCCGTCGGCCTGCATCTGCGCCATGACGCGGGTGGCGTTCTCGAAGATGACGTTGTCGTCGCTCATGCCGTGGACCAGCAGCAGGTCGCCCGACAGGTTCTTCAGGCGCGGTCCGACTTCCGAGGCCTTGTAGCCGGCCGGATTGTCCTGCGGCGCGCCCATGAAGCGCTCGGTGTAATGGGTGTCGTACAACGACCAGTCGGTGGGCGGGGCGCCGCTGATGCCAGCCGAAAAGCCGGAATTCGGCTGGGTCAGCAGCATCAGGGACATGTAACCGCCGTAGGACCAGCCGACGACGCCGATGCGGTCGGGATCGACGTAGGGCAAGGTCTTCAGGAAGTTCGCTCCGGCGACCTGATCCTCAACCTCCACCGTGCCCAGCCTGCGGTCCAGAGCGGTCTTGAAGGCGACGGAGCGGTTGACCGAGCCCCGGTTGTCCAGACGGAAGACGATATAGCCCGCGTCAAGCAGCAGGCGTTCGCGCGGCTCATACCACTTCTTCGCGACCGTCTGGCTGGTGGGCCCGCCATAGACCAGCACCACAACGGGATACGTCTTGGCCGGATCGAAGCCAGGCGGGGTGGTCAGGCCGTAGTAGAGGTCCTGGCCGTCGGCCGCCTTGATCGTCCCGAAGGTCGGAGCACGGTGCGTGCTGACGAACGCGCCATAGGGATGCTTGGCGTCGAGGCGGTTCTCCTCGATCCATCGGACGCGCTTGCCGGTCGGGTCGTACAGGGCGGTCCGCGGCGGCGTGTCGGGGTCCGAATAGGTCGCGGCGAAAGCGCCGCCCCGCTCGGCCACGTCCACGGCCCACCAGCCGCCGGCGGGCGTGAGAGCCCTGGGCGTGGCGGGGGCCTTATAGCTGACCGAGTAGAGGCGACGCTCCAGCGGGGTGTCGATGGAGGCCGAGAACAGGGCCAGGCCCTTGGCCTCGTCCACCCCCTCCAGGGCGTCCATGGGCCACTCGCCGTTGGTCACCTGACGGATCAGGCGGCCGTCGGCGGCGTGCAGATAGAGATGGCGGAAGCCGGACTTCTCCGAGGACCACAGGAAGGCGCCGTCCTTGAGCGGCTTGAAGTCGTCGCTCAGCTCGACCCAGTGCGGCGAGGTCTCGGTGAGAATGACCTTCGCCGCGCCCGTGGCCGGATCGACGGCCAGCAGGTCCAGGCGCTTCTGGTCGCGGGTCTGGCGCTGGACGTACAGGGTCTTGCCGTCCTCGGACCACTTCACCCGGGCGACATAGATGTCCTTGTCGGCGCCGAGGTCGACCTTGACCTTCTCGCCGCTGGCCAAGTCATGCACAAACACCTCGACCACCGCATTTGGGCGGCCGGCGCGAGGATAGCGCTGGGCGACCGACGTCGCGCCGGATGCGCCGATGTCCAGACGGGGCACCACGTCGACGCCGCTTTCATCCACGCGGGTCAGGGCGATCTTCGCCTCGTCCGGCGACCACCAGTAGCCGGTGTGGCGGTCCATCTCCTCCTGGGCGATGAACTCGGCCGTGGCCCAGGTCAGGGTGTCCTTGCCGTCCGTGGTCAAGGCGCGCTCGGCGCCGCCGGCCAGGGGCAGGACATAGAGGTTCTGCTCGCGGACGAAGGAGACATAGGTCCCCAGGGGCGAGACCTTGCCGTCCACCTCATCGCCCTTCGTCTCGGTCAGGCGGCGGACCTTGCCGCCGGCGGCCTCGGCCAGGAACAGGTCGCCGTCCACGGGGACCAGGATGAACCGCCCCTGTTCGTCCCAGTGGTATTCGACGACCCCGGTCTGGGCGATGCGCATCCGCTCGCGGCGGGCGATCTCCGCCTCCGACAGGGTCTTGCCCTCCTGGGACAAGGCGTTGGCGTCCACGAGGCGGTAGGGCTCCCCGCCCTTCACGTCCATGGCCCACAGGTCGGTGACCTTCTGATCCTCAACCTTGGCCTTGCGGTACGTGACCCGCTTGCCGTCGGGCGACAGGGCCACGCCCAGGGCTTTGGGGCCGTTCAGGTCGGAACCGGTGAAGACGCGCTCCGGCGTAAGGATTTCGGCCTGGGCGGAGCCGGCGGCGAGGATCGCGGCGAGGGCGACGGGAACAATCTGGCGCATTCTGCGTCTTTGGGCGTCCCATGTCCCATGGTCAACGCCTAGATATGCCCGCTCGCGTTGACACTGGCTGGACCGCTGCTTAAGTCTCCGGCGCGCTGAACGAGGCGGATTTTCCAGCGGTTTTAAAGGACCGCAGCCTCGCTCCCACCGGTTTTCACGGAACAATTCCCCGCATGCTCGGCTTCGCCAAAAAGCTTTTCGGCTCCTCCAACGAACGCAAGGTGAAGGGCCATCAGGCCCGGGTCGCCAAGATCAACGCGCTGGAGCCGCAGTTCGAGGCCCTCAGCGATGCTGAGCTGGCGGGCAAGACGGCTGAGTTCAAGAAACGCGTCGAAGGCGGCGAGTCGTTGGACGCTCTGCTGCCCGAAGCCTTCGCGGCGGTCCGCGAAGCGGCCAAGCGCGCCATCGGCCTGCGGCATTTCGACGTTCAGATGGTCGGCGGCATGGTCCTGCACGGCGGCGGCATCGCCGAAATGCGGACCGGCGAAGGCAAGACCCTGGTCGGCACCCTGCCCGTCTACCTGAACGCCCTGAGCGGCAAGGGCGTGCACGTCATCACCGTCAATGACTATCTGGCCACCCGCGACAGCGAGTGGATGGGGCGGGTCTACAAGTTCCTGGGCCTGTCCGTCGGCGTGATCGTCAACGGCCTGAGCCAGGGCCAGCGTCAGGCGGCCTACCGCTGCGACATCACCTACGGCACGAACAACGAGTTCGGCTTCGACTATCTGCGCGACAACCTCGTCTATGACGTGCGCGAGATGGTCCAGCGCGGCCACAATTTCGCGATCGTCGACGAAGTGGACTCGATCCTCATCGACGAAGCCCGCACCCCGCTGATCATCTCCGGCCCGACCGAAGACCGCAGCGAGCTGTACAAGACCATCGACGTCCTGGTGAAGGAGCTCATCAAGGACACGGCGACCTTCGATCACGACGAGAAGCAGCGTCAGGTCATCCTCACCGAGGAAGGCCAGGAGCGCGTCGAGGAGATGCTGACCGAGGGCGGCCACTTGGCCGAGGACACGGCCGGCCTCTATGACGCCGCCAACGTCTCGCTGGTCCACCACGTGAACCAGGCCCTGCGCGCCAACGTCCTGTACACGCGCGACAAGGACTACATCGTCAAGGGCGGCGAAGTCGTCCTGATCGACGAGTTCACGGGCCGGATGATGAGCGGTCGACGCCTGTCGGAAGGCCTGCACCAGGCGATCGAGGCCAAGGAAGGCGCCGAGATCCAGCCCGAGAACCAGACCCTGGCCTCGGTGACGATCCAGAACTACTTCCGCCTCTATTCCAAGCTGTCGGGCATGACCGGCACCGCGGCCACCGAGGCCCAGGAGTTCGGCGACATCTACAAGATGGACGTGGCCGAGATCCCAACCAACCGGGTGATCAAGCGCATCGACTTCGACGACGAGGTGTACCGCACCGAGGCCGAGAAGAACGTCGCCATCCTGAAGCAGGTCGAGGACTGCTACGTCCGCGGCCAGCCGATCCTGGTGGGCACCGCATCGATCGAGAAGTCGGAGCAGCTCTCGGAGCTGATGAACAAGCACGTCTTCGAAATCAACGGCAAGAAGACGAAGGGCCTGCCGCACAACGTGCTGAACGCCCGCTATCACGAGCAGGAAGCCCTGATCGTGGCCGACGCCGGCGTTCCGGGCGCGGTGACCATCGCCACCAATATGGCCGGCCGCGGCACCGACATCCAGCTGGGCGGCAACGTCGACCTGAAGGTCTCGCGGTGGCGCGAAGAGCAGGAAGGCCTGGGCATCACGGTCACGGGCGAGGCGGAAGCCAAGCGCCGCGCCGAAATCGAGATCGAGATCAAGGACGACAAGCAAAAGGCGCTGGACGCCGGCGGCCTGTATGTCCTGGGCACCGAGCGCCACGAAAGCCGCCGCATCGACAACCAGCTGCGCGGCCGCACCGGTCGTCAGGGCGACCCGGGCACGTCGAAGTTCTTCCTGTCCTGCGAGGACGATCTGCTGCGCATCTTCGCCGGCGACCGTCTGGACGCGATCATGCGCACCTTCGGCGTGCAGGAAGGTGAGGCCATCACCCACCCCTGGCTGAACCGCGCCATCGCCACCGCCCAGAAGAAGGTCGAGCAGCGCAACTACGAAATCCGCAAGAACCTCCTGAAGTACGACGACGTCGTCAACGACCAGCGCAAGGCCGTGTTCGAGCAGCGCCAGGAGTTCATGGAGGCGACCGATCTTTCCGAGATCGTCACCGAGATGCGCGAGGACGTCATCGACGACCTGATCGCCCGTCACCTGCCGCCCAAGGCCTATGCCGAGCAGTGGGACATCGAGGGCCTGGAGGAGCGCGTCGGCCACATCTTCGGCATGTCCCTGCCGCTCAAGGACTGGGCCGCCGAGGAAGGCATCGCCAACGAAGAGATCCGTGAGCGTCTGGCAGCGGCGGTGAACGCCCGCGCCGCCGAGCGCGAGGCCCTGCTCAGCCCTGAGCAGACCCGCCAGATCGAAAAGAACTTCCTGCTGCAGATGATCGACCTGCAGTGGCGCGAACACCTGATGCACCTGGACCACCTGCGCAACGTCATCGGCCTGCGCGGCTACGCCCAGCGGGATCCGCTGAACGAGTACAAGACCGAGGCCTTCTCCCTGTTCGAGAAGCTGCTGATCGACCTGCGCACCAACACCACCCGTTGGCTGATGACGGTCGAGATCCAGATGGCCGACCCGACCCCGGAGCCGACACCGTCGGGCCTGATCGAGGTCCACATGGATCCGATGACGGGTGAGAACGAACGCGCCGCAGCCATGTTCGGCGGCGCCCCGGGCGACAGCCAGGCCCGCGAGGCCCTGCCGGTCGCCGCCCTGCCGGAAGGCTGGGACCGCACCAGCCGCAACGCGCCCTGCCCCTGCGGCTCGGAAAAGAAGTTCAAGCACTGCCACGGCGCGTTGATCTGATTTTGAGCTCCCGCTGATTTATGGTGTAAATCAGCGGGCATGCCCCGCGTTCTCTCCACCGCCGAGATCACCGATTTCCGCGAGCGCCTGTGCGCCGTGGCGGAGCGGCTGTTCGCCGAGCGGGGCGCGGAGGGCGTGACCCTTCGCCAGGTGGCGGCGGAGCTGGGGGTCAGCGCCATGACCCCCTATCGCTATTTCAAGGACAAGGATGAGATCCTGGCCGCCGTGCGGACCAGCGCCTTCGAGCGCTTCGCCTCGGCCATGGAAGCAGCCTATGCCGGCACGACCGGCGACGCGCGGATCAAATCCCAGGCCGTGGCCGCCGCCTACATGCAGTTCGCCACGCAGAGCCCGCAGGCCTATCGCCTGATGGTGGACATCGCACAACCGAACGAGGCCGATTACCCCGACCTGGTGGCGGCGGTGGAGCGGTCGCGCGCCACCATGACCGCCTATGTGCAGGGCCTGGTGGACGAGGGGGTGGTGGCCGGCGACCCATACCAGATCGGTCTCGCCTTCTGGGCCGCCATGCACGGGGTGATGAGCCTGCGCCTGGCCGGAAAGCTGCCGGAAGCGGACGAGGCGGCGGTGCGAGGCCTGATCTTTCACGCCTTGGGCAAGGGGCTTCGGCCGACCTGACGACAGCGTGAACCCGTGCGGCTTGCTCCGAAGCGCCGTCCCCCCTAGTTTCGGCGCCTTTCCCGGGGCGGAAGCGTTCAACACTCCATGGCTGCGCATTATCTCGAATTCGAACGGCCCATCGCCGAGCTCGAATCCAAGATCGAAGAACTTTCCCGTCTTTCGGAGACGGCCGGTCCAGGCGCGTTCGACGCCGAGATCGCCGCCCTGCGCGCTCGCGCCGGCAAGATGCGGGCCGAGGCCTATGCCGGGCTCGACGCCTGGCAGAAGACCCAGGTCGCCCGCCATCCGCAGCGTCCGCACTTCGTCGACTACGTCGGCGCTCTGATCGAGGAGTTCGTGG
>CAJYMH010000004.1 GCA_913776195.1 uncultured Caulobacter sp. | reverse complement strand
AGGCCGTGGTCGGCGAAAAACGCATCGGCTCGCCCGTCCTTGTTGAAGTCGGCGATCACGATCTGCCGTGTATGAACGGTGCCGGGAGGCGACTGGCCAAAAAGCGCCGCCGTCGCGTCGCTGAAGCCGCCCGCGCCATCCCCAGCGAGGATACGGATAGGCGCCGCCCGATCCTCGAGCGGATAGAGGAAATAGCCCAAGGCGACGTCGAGGCGACCGTCGCCGTTGAAATCGGCGATGGCGACTTCGTGGCTGTTGGCCGTTTCAAAGCCCGCCCGCACCGGCAGCGTAAAGTCTCGCGACGTAAATCCCGCCATTGTCATCCCCCGTGTTCGTCGAGCGGCATTATCGCAACAATACACCCTTCAAAAGCCCCTTTTGGGGGGTGTTGGTCGCGATCCCTTGAGCCCATCTGTCGTTCGGCATAGCAAGCGCCTCAAGCGACGGCCGCCGGGACGCGGCCGACGTCAGTCCGCCTTCGTCAAGGACGCGTCTTTTTCAAACACCTGGGGACAGTCATGGCCACGAGCCGTCAGTTTTTCGGCCTAGCCGTCGTTCTTGGCCTGATCTCGGCAATCGGGCCGTTCGCCATCGACATGTACCTGCCGGCCCTGCCGTCCATCGGGGCCAGTCTGCGGGCCGACCCCGCCGCGGTGCAGATGAGCCTGATGGCCTTCTTCATCGCCTCCGGCGTCTGCCAGCTGATCTATGGCCCCCTGTCGGACATGGTGGGGCGCAAGCGGCCGCTCTATTTTGGCCTCACGCTTTTCATCGTCGGCAGCATCGGCTGCGCCCTGGCGCCGACCATCGAGGCGCTGATCACTTTTCGCGTGGTTCAGGCCGTGGGCGCCTGCGCCGGGTCTGTGGTGCCGCGCGCGGTCGTGCGCGACCTCTATACCGGTCCGGATGCGGCGCGACTGATGTCGCTGCTCATGCTGGTGTTCAGCATCTCGCCCATCCTGGCGCCGTCGGTGGGCGGACTGGTCATCGCCGCCACGGGGTGGCGCGGCGTATTCTGGGCCACCGCCATCGCCGCTGTGGTGGGCCTGCTTTTGAGCATCTTCGTCATGAAGGAGACGCGGCCGCCCGAAGCGCGCAGCGAAAGCTCCTGGGCCAGCGCCCTGATCAGCTACGGCAGGCTGATGAAGGACCGACATTACCTGGGCGTGGTGCTGGTGGGCGCCTTTGGCGTGTCCTCCTTCTTCGTCTATGTGGCCAACTCATCCTTTGTGATCATCGACCATTACGGCCTGTCGCCAAGCGCCTTTGCGATCTTCTTCGCCTTCAACGCGGCGGCCTTCTTCGCCGCCGCCCAGTTCACCGGCGCCCTGTCCAAGCGCTTTGGCCTGGCGCGGCTGGTGCGCATGGCGGTCACGGGCTTCGCCGCCTCCATGATCGTGCTGACCGGCCTATTTGCTACGGGCCATGGCAGTCTGGCGGTGATGAGCGGCCTGCTGTTTGTCGGCTGGGGCTTCTTGGGCCTGGTCATGCCGACCACCGGCGTCCTGGCCATGGAGGCGCACGGCCGCATCGCCGGGGCCGCTTCGGCGCTGATGGGAGCGATCCATGTGACCATCGGCGCGGCGACCATGGCCGCCGCCGGCCTGTTCGCCGACGGCAAGCCGCTGTCCATGGTGGCGGGCGTCACCGCCTGCGCCGTGACGTCGTTCATTCTGGCTCAGCTGGCGTTGCGCGAACCTGCCGACCGCTAGGCGGCCGGGTCCGGGTTTGTGGAAAGGCCCGTTTTGCGCTATAGGGGCGCGATTGAATATCGTTCGGTCCGCCTAGCTGCGGCGCTCGATCACTGATCGTGCAACCGAACCTGCCCTGATCCTCTTCGATTCCATCACGCGACGCCTCGGCGACGCGCGAGCCTAGACCTCTACAAGGACCGCACGCACGTATGAAGAATGTCGACTTTTCCGATCGCCTGAAGACCGCCGCCGAAGCCCGTCAGGCCCTGGTGGCCAAGCTGAAGCCCAAGGCGACCGTGACCGACCCCAATTTCGAGCAGCGCCAGGCGCTGCGCGACGCCGAAGTCGAACGCGTCCGCCAGGAGCGCGCCGAGCAGAAGGCCGCCGCCAAGCAGGCCGCCGCTGACGCTCAGGAAGCCGCCCGTCAGGCGCAACAAGCCGTCGAAGACGAAGCCCTGGCCGCCAAGCGCGCCGAGCGCAAGGAACGCAAGGCGCTGACCGCCGCCGAACAAAAGGCCAAGCGCGACGCCCGTTACGCCGCCCGCAAGGCCCGTCACTAGGACTGCAGGTCCAGGCCGCCTTGCGGCCTGGACGCCTGACGGCGCCTAGAGCGCGCCTTCCGGCAGCGGGGCGTACTGGCCGCCCTTGCGATACAGATAGAGGTAGGTCGGAACGATCGCCTCCACCGTGGTCGGCGACACGCCCAGTTCGGCCAGACCCGGCTGAGTCCCCGAGACCACATTGTCAGCCTGCAGCAAGATCACCTGATCGCTGGTGATCGGCGCCGGGAAGACGCCCGAAACGAGATCCCCGGCCGAGCCGAGAAGCTTGGCGGCGAACCACGGAACCGGCAGCAGCAGACGATTGCGGCCTGTCTCGCGCAGGATGAGCTCCAAAATCTCCTTGAAGCTGAACACGGCGGGGCCGCCCAGCTCGAAGGTCTTGCCCGCGTGTTCCGGCTTGGTCGCCGCCAGGGCGACGGCCTGGGCCACGTCCGCCACGAAGACCGGCTGGAACTTGGTCGCGCCGCCGCCGAACAGCGGCAGGGCCGGAGCCACGGACGCCATGCGGGCGAACATGTTGAAGAAGCCGTCTTCCTGACCGAACACGATGGACGGGCGGATGATCACCGCGCCCGGGAACGCCTTGCGCACGGCTTCCTCGCCCAGCGCCTTGGTGCGGGCGTACTTGGACTTCGACTGCGCATCGGCGCCAAGGGCGGACATGTGCACGAAGCGTTGGACGCCCGCGGCCTTGGCCGCCTCGGCCACCTTGCCGGCGGCGGTCGTGTGCAGGCTCAGGAAGCCCTGACGGCCCCGCTCCTGCAGCACCGCGACGAGATTGACGCAGGCCTCCGCACCCTCAAGCGCGCGAGCGACCGACGCGCCGTTGCGGATATTGGCCTGAACGACCTGAATCTGGCCGACGTCGCCCAGCATGCGCATGCGGAACGCCAAGTGCGGACGGCGCACTGCGACACGGACGCGCCAGCCCTGCTTGGCCAAGGCGCGGACCACTTGGGTCCCGATGAAACCCGAGCCGCCGAAAACCGTCACCAAGCCTTGCATGGGAAATCCCTTTAGTTTGTGGGGCGCGAGATACCCGAACGAGCGGTTATTCGCAACGCAGATGCTTTTTAGCGAAGGTACGTGTTGACGCGCTGAAAAGCCTTCTCTAAAGGTCCCGGCCTCGCGCCGATCCGGTGGATGCGGAGCGGGCCCAGGTGGCGGAATTGGTAGACGCGCTGGCTTCAGGTGCCAGTGGCTTAACGGCCGTGGAGGTTCGAGTCCTCTCCTGGGCACCATCGCTCTTTTCTACCTAAAAGAGCGGGCGCCAAATCGGCGGCGCGCTATATAAAAGCGCCAGAACCGCCGGAGCATTCGAGACCCTTGGCCAATTTTCTTCATGAAGGCGATCTGCCCGCCGACGTTTTCGCGGGCGCGACTTCAGTCGCCGTTGATTCCGAGACGATGGGTCTGCGCCTGGGGCGCGACAAGCTGTGCGTCGTCCAGATCTCCGACGGCAATGGCGACGCCCATATCGTCCGCCTGAACCGTCCAGACTATGACGCGCCGAACCTCAAGGCCCTGCTGTCCGATCCGAAGATTCTCAAAATCTTTCACTTCGGGCGCTTCGACATCGCCATGTTCGACCTGCACCTGGGCGTGACCACCGCGCCGGTCTACTGCACAAAGATCGCCTCCAAGCTGGCCCGCACCTACACCGACCGCCACGGCCTGAAGGACGTGGTCCGTGAATGCGCGGGGGTCGAGCTGTCCAAGGCTCAGCAGAGCTCCGACTGGGGCGCCGCCACGCTCAGCCCCGAACAGCTGGCCTACGCGGCCAGCGACGTGCTGCACCTGCATGTGGTCCGCGCACGGCTCGACGCCATGCTGGCCCGCGAAGGCCGCACCGCCCTTGCCCAGGCATGCTTCGATTTTCTTCCCACCCGCGCCAAGCTCGACATCGCCGGTTGGGAAGAGACAGATATCTTCGCCCACGCCTAAGGTCCGCCCATGACCCGAGCCGCAACCATGACCGACCGTTCGCCCCGGCCTGATCTGCAGCGCTGGCGCAAACGTTCGCGCAGGGTGCGGACCCTGCGCTGGGCCCTGCCGGCCGCCGCCGGCGCCCTGGTGCTGATGCTGGGCGCTCAGGTGGTCTGGAACGCCTTCGCCCGCGAGACCCCCTCTTTGGAGAAGGCCTCGACCGTCGTGCGCATGACCAATCCGCGTTTCTTCGGCCGCGACGAGAAGGGCCGCCCCTTCCGCATCAGCGCCAAGAGCGCGGCGCGCGACGACAACGACATCAACGTCATCAAGCTGGAGCAGCCGGACGTCAGCCTGGCCATGAACGGCCCGTCCGAGACCCGGGCGACGGCTCGCACCGGCATCTATCGCGAAAGCGATCGGACCTTGAAGCTGCAGGGCGACGTGAAGTTCAGCGACGCCGGCGGCTACCGCTTCGCGGCGGAGGAGGCCAATGTCGACACCCGCGCCGGTCGCGTTGTCGGCCAGGGCCCGGTGCGCGGCGAAGGTCCGGGCACCCAGTTGAACGCCAATGGCTACACGGTCGAGGACAAGGGCGATCGCGTGATCTTCCGCGGCAGGGTTCGCGCGCGGCTCAATCAGGATTAAGAGGGTCTCCAAGAGACCCTGTGACGGAGGAACGGCGAGTGATCATGCGGTGGGCGGCGGTCGGCCTTGCGGCGACCCTTATGGCCGGCGCGGCGCAAGCGCAGATTTCGCGCGACTCCAGCGCTCCGATCGACATCACCGCCGATGAGAGCGAAGTCATCAACAGCCAGTGCGTCACCATCTGGCGCGGCGACGCCGAGGCCTTGCAGCAGAACACCCGCCTGCGCGCCGCGGTGATCAAGGTCTACGCCAATCCCCGCGCCGGCGCCGGCGAAGGCGGTCAGGCGCGCTGCGGCGACACCAATCGTCTCGAAGCCGAGGGGCCGGTCTACTACGTGACCCCGAACCAGACCGTGCGCGGCGACCGCGCCGTCTACACCGCCGCCGAGGACACCGTGGTGGTCACCGGCGACGTGATCGTCGTCCAGGGCAAGAACGTCGCCCGCGGCTCGCGCCTGACGCTCAACAACAAGACCGGCGAGGCCAAGATGGAATCGTCGGTGACCGGTCGGAACAAGCCGGGCCGCGTGCGCGGCGTCTTCTATCCCGACAGCAAGCCGGCCTCCGGCGCGCGCTGAGCAGGACTCATCGACACGTGAACGTCTCCGCAGCTTCAAAGACCGCGTCCGCCGCCGCGCCGGCCAAGGACGGCCTGTTCGTCGACGGGATCGCCAAGGCCTTCCGCGGCCGCCCCGTGGTCAAGGGCGTCAGCCTGCACCTGAAGCGCGGCGAGGTCGCCGGCCTCCTCGGTCCCAACGGGGCGGGCAAGACCACCTGCTTCTACATGGTCACGGGCCTGATCGCCGCCGACAGCGGTCGTATCTTCCTGGATGGCGAGGACATCACCGACCAGCCGATGTACCAGCGCGCCCGCATGGGCGTGGGCTATCTGCCGCAGGAAGCCTCGATCTTCCGGGGCATGACGGTGGAGGAGAACGTCCTCGCCGTGGTCGAGATGCGTGAGCGTGACTCCCGCAAGCAGCGCACCATTGTCGATCGCCTGCTGGAAGAGCTGCGCATCGGCCACCTGCGCAAGTCCCCGGCCGTCGCCCTGTCGGGCGGTGAGCGCCGCCGTGTCGAAATCGCCCGCGCCCTGGCCAGCGAGCCGTCCTTCATGCTGCTGGACGAGCCCTTCGCGGGCATTGACCCCCTGGCTATCGCCGACATCCGCGAGGTGATCACCTACCTCAAGGGTCGCGGCATCGGCATCCTGATCACCGACCACAACGTGCGCGAGACCCTGGACATCATCGACCGGGCCTCGATCATCGCCGGAGGCCAGGTGCTGTTCGAGGGCACGCCCAAGGAGATCGTCGGCAATCCCGAGGTCCGCCGCGTCTATCTGGGCAATCTCTACGACTGATGCCGCCCTCGCTGCGGCGTCTTGGCCCAAGCCTTGCAAGCGGTAGCATCTCGTTAACCATGATGACCGCATCTAGTCCCTACGAGGTTTCGTAGGAGGCTGTCTTGGCTTTAGGCCCAAGACTCGAGTTTCGGCAGGGCCAGAGCCTGGTTATCACGCCGCAGCTGCAGCAGGCGATCAAGCTGCTGCAACTGAACAATCTCGAGCTGCAGGCCTTCGTCGAGGCCGAACTGGAAAAGAACCCGCTGCTACAGCGCGAAGAGACCGAGGCGGAGGTCGAGGCCCCCGCGCCCTCCACCGAATCCTACGCCGTCGACACGGTCCCCGATGGCGCGGCGGCCGCCGACATGGACGGCGGCGCCTCCGACAGCCACGCCGACGCCTCTCCCGGCGAGCGTGATTCCGGCGAGACCGGCGCCGAACCCACCGGCGGCCAGATCGACTGGTCCAAGGCCGGCCGCGGCGGCTCCTTCGAGGGCGACGAAGGCCTGGACGGCGCCCTGGGCCGCGAGAAGAGCCTGTGGGAGCACTTGCACGAGCAGTTGGCCGTGGCCGGCCTCGCCACCGCCGACCAAGCCATCGCAGCGGTGCTGATCGACGCCGTCGACGAGGGCGGCTATCTGCGCGCAGAGCTTGAGGAGATCGCCAGCCGCCTGGGTTGCCCGGTCGAACGGGTCGAGGCCGTCCTCGGGGTGATCCAGGGCTTCGAGCCCGCCGGCGTCGCCGCCCGCGACGTGCGCGAATGCCTGATGCTGCAGCTGAAGGATCGCAATCGCTATGACCCGGCCATGGCGGCCCTGCTGGACAACCTGGATCTGCTGGCCCGCCGCGACCTGCCCAACCTGAAACGGGTCTGCGGGGTCGATGACGAGGACCTGCGCGAGATGATCGCCGAGGTCCGCGCCCTCACCCCGCGCCCCGGCGCCGCCTTCAGCACAGGCGAGACCGCCCAGACCGTGGTTCCCGACGTGCATGTTCGCGAGGGCATGGGCGGGCTATGGCACGTGGAGCTGAACGCCGAGACCCTTCCCCGCGTCCTGGTGGACCAGCGCTACCACGCCCGCATCAGCGGCGGCGCGCGCAGCGACCAGGACAAGACCTTCGTTTCCGACTGCCTTTCCTCCGCCAACTGGCTTGTGAAGAGCCTGGACCAGCGGGCCAAGACCATCCTCAAGGTCTCCAGCGAAATCGTCCGTCAGCAGGACAGCTTCCTGGCTTTCGGCGTCGAGCATCTGCGGCCCTTGAACCTGAAGACCGTGGCCGACGCCATCGGCATGCATGAGTCAACCGTCAGCCGGGTGACCTCAAACAAATACATCGCCACACCGCGTGGCGTCTTCGAGCTGAAATTCTTCTTCACCTCGGCCATCGCCTCAACCGGCGGCGGCGAAGCGCACTCGGCCCAAAGCGTGCGGCACAAGATTCGCCAGCTGATCGACGGCGAGGCGCGAGAGTCCGAGGTTCTCTCGGACGACGCGCTGGTCGATATTCTCAAGGCCGCCGGCGTCGATATCGCCCGGCGCACGGTCGCCAAGTATCGCGAAGCTTTGAAGATCCCGTCATCGGTCGAGAGAAGACGCAGGTTGCGCGAACTCGCCTGAACCCCACATCCTGTGTGTGCGTTCTGAAACCTCAGGGCGTCATCACGGGACCAGCGCATGGAAGAGAACGACCGGCTCTCCGAGGTTCTGCAGATCATCTGCGATCGGCCCGAGCCGAGTGTCTCGATCGGCGAAATCATGGACGAGTTCGGCCCGCGTGCTTTCGGCGCCGCGCTGCTTGTCTTCTCCGCCCCAAATCTGCTCCCCCTGCCGCCGGGCTCGTCCACGGTCCTGGGCGCGCCGCTGGTGCTTCTTTCGCCCCAGGTGGCCCTGGGCGCCGAGCATCCTTGGCTTCCCCGCCGGGTCAGCGATCAGAATCTGAGGCGGACCGATCTGCGCAGCGCGTTCGGGCGCCTGATCCCCATGCTCCAGAAGGTGGAGCATGTCTCGCGGCCGCGCCTGGAGTTCCTGTTCGGCCCCGTGGGCGACCGCGTCATCGGCGTAGTCTGCACCGCGCTGGCCTTGATCCTGATCATACCCATTCCGCTCGGAAACCTGCTTCCTGCGGCGGCGGTGTCGGCGTTTGCGCTTGGGCTTATCCAGCGCGACGGCGTCTTCGCCCTCGCCGGGTACCTGCTAACCGCCATCAGCGTTTGCGTGCTCGTCCTGGGCGCGAGCGTTGTGGTGGCGAGCCTTCGGCATATCGCCGATCTCTGGCCGTGGTCGTAAGACCGCGGCGCCGCTTGACAGTATCAAAACGGAGGCGTTCGCTACGCTCATGCAAGTCCAGATCTCAGGCAAACACGTCGCTGTCGGTGATGCCCTGCGGACGCGGGTGACCGACGAAATTTCCTCCAGCATCGGCAAGTACTTCGAGCGCGGCGGCGACGCCGACGTCGTGGTCAGCCGTGAAGGCCACGCCTTCCGAGTGGACTGCTCGGTACTTCTGGCGTCGGGCCAGCAATTGCAGAGCCATGCGCTGGGCGGCGACGCCCACGGCGCCTTCGACGCCGCTCTCGCAAAGATCGAGACCCGCATCCGACGCTACAAGCGTCGCCTGAAGAGCCACACCAACGCCGCTGCGGCGAAAAGCGCTGAAACGGCGCAATTCTATGTGCTGCGCGCGCCCGACCGGGACGACGAGGCCGACGAGGAGTGGTTCTCCGAAGCCGATCATGGCGCGCCCAGCGCCATGGTCATCGCCGAGACACAGGCCGAGCTTAAGACGATGACTGTTTCTATGGCGGTCATGGAGTTGGACTTGACCGAAGGCCAGGCAATCGTGTTTAGGAACGCCGCCCATGGCGGTCTGTCGGTGGTGTACCGACGTTCTGACGGGAACATCGGCTGGATCGATCCCGAAAGGACTTCCAATGGGCATGCTTCGAGCCGTGCGAACGGCGCCGCACATAACGGCGTTTCGACCGGGACCCAGTAGACAGTCTGCGCGTTTATGCCCGGCCGAGTTTCTCGACCGGGCGTCGGCCGCCTGACGTGAGCGAGCTTTCAAAGTCTATGAGTATCGGTGAGTTGTTGGACCGGCGGGCTATCTCGCCGCGCGCGAGCGCGCCTAACAAGCGTCAAGCCCTGTCCGTGATTGCAGATATCGCGGCCCGCACCTTTGGCGTCGACGCCGAGGACGCGCTGGAGGCTCTGCTGGAGCGTGAGGCCGCAGGCTCGACCGGCGTCGGCCAAGGCGTCGCCGTGCCCCATGCCCGCCTGCCGGGCCTGGATCGCATGCGCGCGGTTGTGGTTCGCCTTGAGCAGCCAATCGATTTCGACGCGGTGGACGACCTGCCGGTCGATTTGATGGTGGCCTTGTTCGCACCGCAAGACGCCGCGGCCTCTGAACACCTGCGGGCCTTGGCGCGTGTTTCGCGTCTCCTGCGTCAGCCGGAAGTACGCGAACAGCTGCGTCAGGCGAAATCGGCCGACGCCATTCATGTGGTTCTGGGCAGCGAGCTGGCGACCACCGCCGCTTGATCGAAACCGGCCGCGCCCACCGGCGCGGCCGTCTTCCATCCTAGTGCACGGAGACCGGCGCCAGCTCGTGGGCGAGCGCGGCGGCGACCGCAGCCGCCTTGTCGGTCAAAACCGCCAGGCGCGCGCCGTCGGCTCGATAGACGGCGTAGAGGGTTTGCTCCGGGTCCAAAGACAGCGCCTGTTCGGGATCGGCGTCGGGGATTACTTCGGCCGCCTTCACGGGGCGCACATAGACGAGGTCGGGCGCGCCCAGCGCGGCGAAAGCCTCGTTCGAGAAGACCGGATTTTGCAGTGTAGGCGTCATATCGACCACCTCCTTCGATTTTCCAACGCGCCGCATGGCCGCCGGTTCAGCCGGCCGCGACACGTCTACTTATGAGAACAGCTTCAGCCGGCCGTCCGAATGGGGATTGTGCGGACCTGACGCTCCGGCTCCGGCCTGGCCAGGTCGACGTGCAGAAGGCCATGCTCAAGGATGGCCGCCTCCACCTCCATGCCGTCAGCCAGCACGAAGGCTCGGACAAAGCCGCGGGCCGCGATGCCACGATGGAGATAGGCCTTGTCCTGCCCCTCGCCCTCGCCACGGCGGCCGGCGATCGTTAACTGCCGGTCTTCGACCTGGACGAACAGCTGCTCGGGCGAAAACCCGGCCACCGCGAGGGTGATGCGCACGCCGCCGCCGTCACGTGCCTCGACATTGTAGGGAGGGTAGCCTTCACCGGCGGCCTTCGCGGCGCGCTCGATGAGACTACGGGTATGGTCAAAGCCCAGCAGGAAAGGGCTGTCGAAAAGCAGGGTGCGGGTCGTCATCGTCTGGAGCCCTTGAAGAAGCGACTCCCGCCGCCGGCCCAGGAGCGGCGCCGGATGCGGTTCCGCTTCTAGGTGGCGACGGACAGACCCTACCGCAAGGGTGACTCGGCTCCGCCCCCTGCCCGGCCGCCCTATTTATGGGCGACAGACCACTTGGCGTAGACGTCCAAGGCGTGTTGGGGCGACGCGATCCACCACGAATAGCCATTGCGTCGTCCGATCGAGATCCCATTCACATCGTCGTGGATGGTCTGGTCCTTGTCGCCGAAGATCGGCCGACCGGTGACGATGTCATAGTTGCGCGACCAGATCGGTCCGGCGCCGGGCTTGTCGATCAGCTTGCGGCCCTGGTCGGTCATTTCGAACGACTTGCCATAGACGCGCGTGGCCTCCAGCCAAGCGACCCCGTCTCGGATCGCGGCGCGGACTTCGGGCGACGGGTTCTTCTCGCCCATCAGGAAGATCAGGATGTCGGTGGTCTCGCCGCTGGCCACCGAGCGGGGCTCGTAGTTGCGGGCGCTGGTGGGAACCAGACGCATGGGCTCAACCTGCTGTGGCCACCCCATCACCTTGCCGCCATAGCGCACCTGGGCCCGCAGGATGACCTCGACGGCCCGCTTGGTCGCCTCGGCGGCGCGGCCCTCCAGCTCGACGGGAACAAAACCGAAGTCGTTCGTGCCGTTGGCCACGTCACGCAGCACCATGGCGGCGTTGGCAACGGCGTTGTCGTTGAAGGTGATCGAGTCATGGAAGCCGCCTTCCAGCGGCCAGATCTGCGGCCAGCCGCCATTCGGATACTGGGCGTTCAGCAAGTAATGGACGCCCTTGATGACGCTGGCGCGCCACGCGTCGCCCTCGCGTCCCGGCGCCTGGGCCGCGACCTTGGCCAGGAAGCGCATTTCGGTCCAGGTCGCGTCGTTGTCCAAGGTGCCGACGAAGGTCCAGAACCGATCAGCCGGCGCGTCGAAATTGGCTGGGTTCTGCTCCATCGTCTCGGCGTCGTTGGAGAAGCGCTGACCCTTCAGACGGGCGATCCGGCGATCTTGGTTCTTGCTCCATCCCCCAGCGGGTGTCTGAAAGGACACCATGGCGTCGGCGATCGCCCACGCCTCGGCGGTGCCGTACCACTTCGCGGGCCGATCCAGCGGCATGTTGTAGCTGTTTGCGCCCACGGCCTGGGGCGGCGGTGGCGGGGTCACGCCCTGCGGAAGCTCCGCCGCGAGAGCGGCGCGATCCGCCTTCATCTGCGCTTGAGAACGCGCCAGATAGTCCAGCCAGGCCCCCCGCTCCGCGTCCGGAAGAGCGCCGATCCGGTCGGCGCTAAGACCCACCGCCGGGGTGTTGAGTCGGATGACGTCCGCCCGCGCCGCGCCGCTATCGACATTGACGACCGCCAAGGCGGCCAGGGTGAGGGCGGCGATATTCAGGGCGTGTCTCATAATGGGTTTCCCGACGAACTAGCGGCTCTATCCGCTCTCATTATGTCGAAACCAATCTTACATGATGGAAGGCCGACCTCAAGCTTGATAGGCCCTACAGCCGCTGCAACCCCGCAACACTTTGTAACCCAAGGCCTGCGGCGTGACGGCTATGCTTTAGATCTGATCGAAAGGTCAGGCACTGGGGGCGTAACTTCCCAGTGGGGCGCGGCTCCCCACAGCTTTGCAAGAGCTCGACAGTCGCGCCCCATCGCTCGCTTGAACTAGGATCAGATCGTCGCGAGTGACTTTGTGATCGGCAACGATAGGATGAGCGTCGTGCCGCGGCTGGATGGCGCCCAGGAGATGGCGGCCCCGATCGCCTCGGCGCGGCTTTTCTGATTGGCGAGGCCCCGCCCCCTGATTGGTGACGAGGGCTCAAACCCCTTGCCGTTGTCTTGGACGCTCACCAGCACGCGGTCGTCTTGCACATGGATCGTCAAGGCGATCTGGCTGGCGGCCGCGTGCTTGAGGACGTTGGTGAACGCCTCTTGGAGGATTCGCAAAATGTGGAGGGCGTGACGCTGGTCCAGCCATTCCAGGGGCGGAATCGAGCTGGCGCGCCACACCAGTTTGACCCCGCTGGCCTCCAGGCGAGGCTGCAGGCGAAAACGTAAGGTGGCGAGAAGCAGCAAAAGGTCGGTCTCCACCGGCTCCATGGAATCGATGGTCAACTTCAGATCGTCGATGCAGCCATGCAAAATCGCCACCGCATCGATATCTGCGGCGCGATCGCTCTCGAATGCGCGCAAGGCGGTGACGAGGCTGGAGCCCAAGCCGTCATGCATGTCTTGCATCAGGCGCTGACGCTCTCGGTGCAACAGCTCTCGGTTCTCGATTTCACGCAGCTGAGCATGGCTGGCGGTCAGCTCAGCTTCGCGCAAAGCAAGTCGTTCCGCCAAATCCGTCTTGGCCTTGGTCGCCGTCTCTAAAGCGTCGCTATAGCGACTGTACATCACGTACCAGGACAGCAGGGTGAACCCGACCCCCGTGAAGTTTGTGAGGTAGACGTTCTCAATGTTTACGAGGTTTTGCTGCAGACATAGGTCATAGATCCCCGCGCCGATCGTCACCAAGCACCAGATACCCATCAGCAGGCTGACCCGAGAATGCGCTTTGACAGCTTGGACTATGGCGTTTGCGGCGCCGATCAGGCCGACGAATAGCAGACTGACGTAGATCGGCACCGAGATCAGCGTTGGATCCAACAGGCCCGGCAAGGTGGCGATGGTCCAACCGGAGCCGGCGAATACGATCGTCCAGGTTAGGATCGGCTTTCGCCTTTGATGCAGCTCTTCGACAAAGAGATGCGTCGTCAAGATCATCCAATAGGGCGAGACCACGGTCAGCCAGCCGAACCAATCGTCCGAAACGATCAGGGGCCGCGCGCCCAAGAAGATGTGCAGCATCCGCACAAAGCACGCGGCGGACATCGCGAAGTACAGCAGATAGATGCGCTCGTTCCGGCGGCCGAACCACAAAAGCAGGCCAAACACGCCCGTGAACAAGAATGCGACCGAAGAAAAGGCCGGCAGCTGAACTTGGAAGAAATCGCGAACCGAATATCGCGGCGCAAGCTGTCTGTAATCGCCCACCCAGACTGAGGAGAGCGCGCCGCCGATTCCGCGCACATGTTGCAATCGAATCTGGAGCGATCTTGGGGGCTCAGACCCGTCGGTCTGCGGAAATGCGATCAGTAGCGGTTGATTTGAGCCGTTCCACTGGAGGTTGGAGTGTGTCTGATGAATGAGCCTCCCATCCGCGTAGATCGCCAAGGTGCCGTCGGACTTGCGGCGTGGGATGTAAAGGTAAATATGTCGGCCGTTATTGTTTCGAGGCGGCAGCTCAACCCAATACCAACTGACCTGGGTCGGCAGCGACAAGATCGATGTTGCGCCAAGCCCTACCGATGCGAAGGGCTTGGGCGAATAAGGCAGGGCGATCGGCGTGCCGCGTTGCAGATTAGGCGGCGCCTCCCTTGGCGGAGCCTGGTACCCGATGGTTTGCGTCGCGGTCAAAGCCGCCGCCGTGACGCGCTCTCCGCCGGCTCGAGCCTGGAAGACAAGCGCTATCATCAAAAGGATCGCGCCGGCGACGGCGAAGGCCGCCCACGGAAACCAACGCGCCCTAAAGAAGTCCATGCGCCCGCGCTTCGAAGACCGCCTCGGTTTTTGATCGGACCTCTAGCTTGGCGTAGATGCGCCGCACGAACGTCAGGACCGTGTTGCGCGATACGTTCATCAGCTCAGCGATCTCCTCAAACGAGAAGCCGCGCGTGATAAGCTGCAGCGTCTCCTTCTCACGATCAGAAAGGCTGGGAACGCCCGTCGCCGCGTCGCTCTCGGGCGTCGCCGCCGAACGTTCGTCGGGCCGGAAACGCATCAGCACCTGTCTGGCGATACGTGGGCTGATCGGGCTGCCGCCGGCGTGCAAGGTACGAATGTCCTCGGCGATCGTCTCCAAGCGGCTATCCTTGAGCAAGTAGCCGCTAGCCCCCGCCTCGATGGAGGCGATCACGTGGCGCTCATCCGCGAACGTGGTTGCGACCATGATCGCACAGGTTGGCCAGCGCGCATGAGCCTCGCCGATGATCTCGATCCCAGATCCGTCCGGCAGCCCAAGATCCACCACCAACACATCGGCCGGCGGCGCGCACAGCATCCCCCTCGCCTCCGCCGCCGTAGCCGCGACCCCGACCATCAAGAGGTCAGGAGCTGTGGTTAGGGCCGTACGGAACGCATTTTGGAACGCGGCGTCGTCCTCCACCAAAGCGACCTTGAGCGGCGCCGGAGCCGCGTCGTCGATGCTCATCCTGGTTCTTCTCGCCCCCACCAAACGCTTGCCCAGCAAGCCATCGCAGACCCCGCGCAGGATGGCGTCATCATATCTTGCGACAGGGCGAACATTGCTCCGCAAGCGCATAAGCGGCAACTAGCGGGACAACAGCCGGCTCGCAAACCGGCACGTGAAAAGTTCGCGCTTTTAGGGGAGCGCGAGGACGATGGGGCGTCGCGGCTTGGCGACGCCCCTCGCCGGTCATCCCCTGACGGCAGGGCGGAGACTTCCGCGCCCAGAGGATTTCGCGATGTCACGGGCTGGCACGATCACGCGTCTGGACGACTACCGGGACAGTCCGCTGCCGGACGCGCCCATCTTCTTTGCGTCGCGGCTGATCGCCGAAGGTCGGCACACCAAGGTGGTCGAATACTGCGTCGTCGACATGGACGGCGTCGTGAAGCTGATGGTGACGGTGACCTGGAACGCGGAGGCGCTTCATCCCGGCCTGTGGACCCCCACCAGCGCGGCCCTCGCGGCGGTGCTTCTGATCGGCCAGATGTTCGATTCCCAAGTGGTAGTGGTGGCGCACGATCTGGAAGACGAGGTGCTGCAACCCCTGCCGCCGGGCATGAAGGGGCCCCGCTTCATCGAAATGCGCGACATGCTGAGCCGCAAGGACCTGCGCACTCGCGTGAGTGATCTGGACGATCAGATCGCGCTCCTACGCTACGATCCCGCAAGACCGGAAAGCGCCTATGGCGATGCGCTTCTGCTCAGAATCTACTGGGGCTTCATCAACACCCACCTCGGCGAAGCTTCGCTGATAACAGCGCAGTCCAAACCCGCCCCGGCGACGACGCTTTCCGGCCTCGCCCGGACACCGACGCGCCCTGTCCGGCTTGCCGTGCCGGCCTGGGCGTGGGGCCTGGGCGCGGCGATCATCGTCCAGATTCTGGCCCTCGGCGCGCCCTGGCTGTTCCCGAGCGGCTGACGTCGATCAGCGACTCCAGCGAGTCTCCATCAGGTCGATTTCCCGCACCAGGTCGCGCGCGATGTCGTCCTTGAGGAGGCGACGGCGCACCATGCCGAACAGCTCCTCGCGCTCGGCCTTAAGGGCGGCCAGCCGCAGGTTGCGGTCGATCTCCTCCATCATCTGAACCAGTTCGGCGTCGCCGCCCTCACGCGCTCCGCCGTCGATGCGGCGTCGATAAAGTCCCATGACGCGCGCCGCCGCCTCGGCGTGCAAGTCGGCGTGCTCTTCCTGGCCCGCAGCCGGCGGGATCTGTTCAATGGCCCGGATCGCCGCCTTCGCCGCCGCCACGCGCGCGGCCTGCACCTCGCCGTGACGCCCTTGCTCCTCGGCGGCCTCAATCCCCCGCATGGCCCAGGGCAGCGCCAGGGCCGCCAGGATCAACGAGGTCAGAATGACGCCCGCCGCCAGGAAGATGGCGAGATTGCGAGCCGGCATCAGAGACCCGTCGGCGACGAAGAAGGGGATGGTCAGGACGCCCGCCAGCGACACCGCACCCCGAACGCCGGCCAGCGAGATCGCCGCCACCATCCGCCAGCTAGGCCGCACGAAAGGCTCGTCGCGTCGGGCCTGACGCAGGCCGGCCATGCGGATCGACACCCAGACCCAGAGGAACCGAAGGATCGCCAAGGCTGCGGTGATCGCCAGCACGTAGACCGCCATCCACCACACCTCGTGGTGGCCGGACTGGCGAACCGTGCGAGCGGCCTTCTCAAGGATCGAGGGCATCTGTTGGCCAAGCAGGACGAAGACCGCGCCGTTGGCGGTGAAGGCCACGGTGTCCCACACGGCGCTGCGCCGGACACGCGTGCCCGCCTGCAACTGACCGCCCAACTCGACATAGCTCATGGCCACGCCCGCCGACACGGCGGCCATGATGCCGGAGCAGTGCAGGGCTTCAGCCGCCAGATAGGCGCCGAAGGGGATCAGCAGGCTGATCAGGATCTCGGCGCCGGGATCCTCGCCGAAGCGCCGGGCCAGCCGCGACTTGATGAAACTGACCGCCAAGGTGAAGCCCGCGCCCACGGCGACGCCGCCCAGCGCCAGCCACAGGAAGTTCAGCACAGCCTCGGGCAGCGAAAACACCCCGGTCACCGCGGCGGCGATGGCGAAACGCAGGCAGACCAGACCCGAGGCGTCGTTGAGCAGGGATTCCGCCTCGAGCACCCGCATGATCCGCTCGGGGAAAGGGGTGCGCCGGGTGATCGCCGAGACCGCCACCGGGTCGGTGGGCGCCAGCACCGCCGCCAGGGCGAAGGCCACCGCCAGCGGCATGGCCGGGATCATCCAATGGATGAAGAAGCCTATACCCACCACCGTGAACACCACGAGCCCCAAGGCGAGCTGAAGGATCGGGCGCGCGTCCTGCTTCAGGTTGTGCTTGGGCATCCGCCAACCGTCGAGGAACAGCAGCGGCGGCAGGATCAACAGGAAGAAAATTTCGGGCCGCAAATCAATGGTGACGCCTGCCAGGCCCGCGATCGCGGCGCCCAGGGCGACCTGAACCAGGGGCAGCGGCACGGCCACCGGCAGCATGCGCACGAGATAGCCGCTGGCCACGACGGCCAACAGCAGCAGCAGCACCAAAGTCACGATCGCCATGGCCGCAACATGCCGCCGAGCGTCCGCCGCATCAACCGCGCGTGCGAGCCCATGTCGCAGAGACGACGCTCGCCGCCATGGTTAAGGGAGGTCGTCCTCTCCATCCTCGGGCCTATCCCATGTTCAAACTGCTGACCGTCGGCGTCGTGTCGGAATACATGTCCTGCGCTGCGGTGATCCTGGTCAGCACCCTGGTGGGGGCCTACGCGGCCCAGGGCATGACGCCCGCACAGTGGCTGGGCGGCCTGTCCGCCGTCGTCGGCGCCATCGCCTGGGCGGTGATCGTGCGGGCCTGGCCGGACACGCCCCCCAACACACCCAGGGCGTAAACAGCACACTGCGACTGGCGCGCCTCGCGGACTGCGGGTTAAGAGTCGCCCCCTCAGTATTCGGGGGGACTTATGAAGCGCCTATTCCTGACCACCGCCGCCGGCTTCGCCATGGCGTTCGCCACCACCGCCATCGCCCAGGACGCCAAGCCGGCCGACAAGCCCAAGTGGGACGTCTCCAATCCCCCCGGTCCGGGCAAGGACGTGAAGATCGACGTCACCTCCGGCACCTGGATGGCGCTGGACGTCAGCCCCGACGGCAAGGAAGTCGTCTTCGACCTGCTGGGCGACCTCTATGTCATGCCCATCGCCGGCGGCGAGGCCAAGGCCCTGACCAGCGGCGTCGCGTGGGACATGCAGCCTCGCTATTCGCCTAACGGCCGTTGGATCGCCTTCACCTCCGACCGCGGCGGCGGCGACAATATCTGGATCATGGATCGCGACGGGTCGAACCTGAAGCAGGTCACCAAGGAGACCTTCCGCCTCCTCAACTCCCCCGCCTGGACGCCGGACAGCGAGTTTGTCGTCGCCCGCAAGCACTTCACGTCCAGCCGCTCCCTAGGGGCCGGCGAGATGTGGCTCTATCACCGGGGCGGCGGCGACGGCGTGCAGCTGACCGAGCGCCGCACCCAGCAGAAGGACACCGGCGAGCCGGCATTCTCGCCGGACGGCCGCTATCTCTATTTCAGCGATGAGACCACGCCGGGCGGAGTCTTCGAGTACAGCAAGGACCCCAATTCCCAGCTCTATGTGATCCAGCGCCTCGACCGCCAGAGCGGCGAGGTCGAGCCCTTCGTCACCGGCCCCGGCGGCTCGATCCGCCCGACGCCGTCGCCGGACGGCAAGTCCCTGGCCTTCATCCGCCGCGACCGCTTCCAGTCCAAGCTTTACGTCCTCGATATCGAGAGCGGCCGCGAGACGGTGGTCTATGAACACCTCGACCGCGACATGCAGGAGACCTGGGCGATCCATGGCGTCTATCCTGGCATCGCCTGGACGCCCGACAACAAGTCCCTGGTCTTCTGGGCCGGCGGCAAGATCAATCGAGTCGAGGTCGCCTCCAAGACCGCCGCGGTGATCCCGTTCCACGTGGCGACGACGCGCCGCGTGGCCGACGCCGTCCGCTTCCCGGTCGAGGTCGCCCCCGATCAGTTCGAGGTCAAGATGACCCGCTGGGCGTCCACCTCGCCGGACGGCAAGAAGGCGGTGTTCGAAGCCCTCGGCCATCTGTGGATCAAGGACCTGCCCAACGGCGCGCCGCGCCGGCTGACCAGGCAGAACGATCACTTCGAACTCTATCCGTCCTGGTCCCGCGACAGCCGCTCCATCGTCTACACGACCTGGAACGACAAGGATTCAGGCTCGATCCGGGTGATCCCGGCCACGGGCGGCGAGGGCCGCAAGGTCACCGCCAAGCCGGGCGACTACATCGAGCCGGTCTTCTCGCCGGACGGCCAGACCATCGTCTATCGCGCCACCCGCGACGGCTTCCTGATCTCGTCGGTCAACGCCCGCGAGACCGGCCTCTACGCGATCCCCGCCAAGGGCGGCGAGGCGACCCGCATCAGCAAGAAAGGCGGAACCCCGCAGTTCGGCGCCAAGTCGGACCGCGTGTTCTTCATGACCAATGACGGCGACAAGCGCACCCTGCGCTCGGCCAGCCTCAGCGGCGGGGACGAGCGTTCTCACCTGACGTCGCAGTGGGCGAGTGAGTTCTCGATCTCGCCGGACGAAAAGTGGCTGGCCTGGACCGAGCGGTTCAACGTCTATGTCGCGCCTTTCGTGGCCTCCTCCAAGACGCTGCAGATGGCGCCCAAGGGTTCGGCCCTGCCGCAGGCCAAGGTCACTCGCGACGCCGGCGAATGGCTGCACTGGTCGGGCGACTCCAAGCGTCTGCAATGGTCGCTGGGCAATGAGCTGTTCAGCCGCGACCTGAAGGACAGCTTCACCTTCGTCGACGGCGCGCCGGCCACCCTGCCCAAGCCTCCGGAGACCGGGATCAAGCTTGGCTTCATGCAGGCCTATGACAAGCCGACCGGCCGCGTGGCCCTGACGGGCGGCCGCCTGATCACCATGAAGGGCGACGAGGTCATCGAAGACGGCGTGGTCGTCCTGAACGGCAACCGGATCGAGGCGATCGGTCCCCGCGTCTCGGTTTCCGTCCCCGCTGACGCCAAGGTCATCGACATCGCCGGCAAGACGGTGATCCCGGGCCTGATCGACGCCCACTGGCACGGCTCCATGGGCGCCGACGAGATCATCCCGCAGCAGAGCTGGGAGAACTACGCCTCGCTCGGCTACGGCGTGACGACCCTGCACGACCCGTCCAACGACACCACCGAGATCTTCGCCCATAGCGAACTGGGCAAGGCCGGCCTGGTGGTGGCGCCGCGCATCTTCGGCACCGGCCAAATCCTCTACGGGGCGACCACCGCCGGCACGGCGCAGATCGACAGCCTGGATGACGCCATGGGCCACCTGCGCCGGCTGAAGGCCGCCGGCGCCTGGAGCGTCAAGAGCTACAACCAGCCGCGCCGCGAACAGCGCCAGCAGATCATCGAGGCCGCCCGCCAACTGGGCATGATGGTCACGCCGGAGGGCGGCTCGCTCTACCACATGAACATGAGCATGATCGCCGACGGCCACACCACCATCGAGCACTCCGTGCCCGTGGCGAAGATGTACGAGGACGTGGATCAGCTCTGGAGCCAATCGAAGACCGCCTATACCCCGACCCTGGTCGTGGCCTTCGGCGGCTTTGCGGGCGACCTTTACTGGACCCAGGCCACCGAGGTGTGGAAGGAGCCGATCCTCAACAAGTACGTGCCGCGCCGCTACATCGACAGCGGCACGCGCCGTCCCACCAAGGTGCTGGAGGAAGAAGCCAACCACATCAATGTGGCGCGCGAAGCCAAGGAACTGAACGATCTGGGCGTGCCGGTGTCGATCGGCGCCCATGGCCAGCGCGAAGGTCTGGGCTCGCACTGGGAGATGTGGAGCTTCGTCCAGGGCGGCATGAACACCCATCAGGCGCTCAAGACCGGCACCATCAACCCGGCCAAGGCGCTGGGCATGGACAAGGATCTGGGCTCGCTGGAGGCCGGCAAGCTGGCCGACCTCGTGGTTCTGGACAACAACCCGCTGGAGAATATCCGCAACACCACCTCGATCCGCTACGTAATCGCCAACGGCCGCGTCTATGACGACAACATGGATGAGGTCGGCACGCGGATGCGCAAGCGCATGCCCTTCTGGTTCGCCGAAACCGGCGGCGAGGTGTGGAGCGCCGGCGGCCTGACCAACGCCGACACCCATACCCACGAAGACTAGGACTCCCGAAGAGCCCGAAACGAGACGGCCCCGGAGCGATCCGGGGCCGTTTTCGCGTCTGTGGGAATGGAAAAAAGCCCCGGCCTTGTGAGCCGGGGCGAAGTCGCAATCATTTGGGGGACACTGCTGAACTAGCTCAGCCATAACGAAGCGGAGCTGTTCAGGTTCCCCGCGGCTAGGCGGCTCCAGCAACAAAAAATCACACAGCGACGGACGACGCGGCGGCTCAGCGCGCTCCGGACACCCTATATAGGAGGCGACCTTTCTCGGGAGTGTGTGATGAACGTTGGAAAATCCAAGCTCATGGCGGTGCTGGGCGCCGCTCTGTGCATCGGCTTGGTGAGCTTGGACACGGCCGACGCGGCGCGGCGGGGCGGCAGCTTCGGCAGCCGTGGGTCGCGCACCTATCAGGCGCCGCGCACGACGCAGACGGCCCCGCAGCAGGCCGCGCCGATCCAGCGCTCCATGACCCAACCGACTCCCGGCCAACAGGCGGCGCGTCCAGGAACGCCGGCGGCGAACCGTCAGGGCGCCCAGGCCCCGCAGCAGCAACGTCGCGGCGGATTCCTCGGCGGTCTGGGCGGCGGCCTCCTGGGCGGCCTGCTCGCCGGCGGCCTGATCGGCGCGCTGATGGGCAACGGCTTTGGCGCGGGCATGGCTGGCTTCGGCGCGATGCTGATGCAGATCGCTCTCATCGCCGGCCTCGCCTTCTTGGCGTTCAGCCTGTTCAAGATGTTCCGCCGCCGCCAGGAGCCCGCCATGGCGGGCTCCGCCAATGCGGCCGGCTGGTCGAACAACAACCGCCAAGCTCACGGCGGCGACGGTAATGTGGTCTATCCGCAAGGCTTCGGCCGCGCCCAGCCGGAGCCGAGCCCAGCCTACGCGCCCGCGCCGCAGCCGACGGTCGAGACCTACGAGATCGGCGTCACCGGCCAGGACCGCGAGACCTTCGAGCGCCTGCTGATTGAAATCCAGGACGCCTTCGGGCGCGAGGACTACGCCGGCCTGCGCGAGCGCACCACGCCGGAAGTCATGGGCTATCTGGCCGAAGAGCTCGGCCAGAACGCCACGGACGGCCGCCGCAATGAGATCTCGAACACCAAGCTGCTCGAAGCCGACATCGCCGAGGCGTGGCGTGAAGGCGACCGCGACTACGCCACGGCCGCCATGCGCTACGAGTTCATCGACGTGGTGCGCGAGCGCGCCACCGGAGCGGTAATCGAAGGCGACGCCGACCGACCCGTGCAGAAGACGGAAGTGTGGACCTTCGTCCGTCAGGACGGCGGTCCGTGGAAGCTGTCAGCGATCCAGGAAGTCTGACGCCTCCACGGCGATCACAAAGGAAAGGCCCCGCACTATCCGTGCGGGGCCTTTTTTGTCGCGCTTTGTCCCACAAATCGTCGCCGATCTGTGTTCGAAATCTCCGTCGGATCAGCCGGTGAAAGGACGGATGAGAATCTCGACCCGGCGGTTGCGAGCGCGACCGTCAGGCGTGGCGTTATCCGCGACCGGTTGGCGGGAGCTCACCCCGGCGACATAGAGCCGCTCGCGCATGACCCCTTGGTCGATCAGATACGAAGCCACCGAGGAAGCTCGACGCTCGGAGAGCGGCTGGTTGATCGCATCGCCGCCGCTGCTGTCGGTATGGCCGATCACATCGACCATAGAGCGGTCGTACTGACGCAGCACGCCGGCCACGTCCTCGAGCACCGGCAGGAAGCGGCCGTCCAGGTTCGACTGGTTGGTGGCGAAGGTGACGTCGGACGGCATCACCAGGATCAGGTTGTCGCGGTCGCGGCGGACACCGACGCCCGAACCGGAGAGCTGCTGCTCGAGCGCGCGCTGCTGGCGGTCCATGTACTGGCCGATGCCGGCTCCGGCCAGAGCGCCGACGCCCGCGCCGATCAGGGCGTTCTTGCGGCCCTGCTCGCCGCTGTTGGTGTTGGTCAGATAGCCGAGCAAGGCGCCGCCCAGGGCGCCGGCGATGGCGCCGGTGCCGGTGTTGTTGCGCCGGGGCGTCGAGCTGTACGGATCAGTGGTGGTGCAGGCCGCCGTCAGCATGGCTGCGGCGCCTAGGCTCAGAGCGATGAGCTTCACACGCATGGGGTTTCCTCCGCCTGGGATGTCCAGGGTTCCAAAACGCCATGCTTATGGTGAAGGTTCCTGACCGGAAGAAGGCGGGACCGGAAAAGGACAAGGCCCGGACGTTTCCGTCCGGGCCTTGATGGTGGAGCTAAGCGGAGTCGAACCGCTGACCTCTTGAATGCCATTCAAGCGCTCTACCAGCTGAGCTATAGCCCCAGAACCTTGCGGTTCCCTCGGCGGGTCTGGTGTGTCCCCCCGAGCGAGGCGCGGAACCTATTCCGGGAGTTTGATCGGATCAAGCCTCCCGGAAAGATTTTTTGCGCCGCGATTTTTATTGTTCGTCTTCGTCCTCGGCGCCGGGGATTCCGTCGATGTCGCCATCCTCGAAATCCTCTTCCTCGTCCTCGAGGAACGGCACGTCCTCGCCCTCTTCTTCGGCGAGATCCTCGTCTTCGGCGAAGTCGACGCCCAGGTCGTCGCCGCCCGGGGTCGGGGCGCCCGGCTCGACGTCGTCACCGTCGTCGGTCTCGACGACTTCGTCGGCGGCCTCGTCGATTTCGGGCGTCTGGTCAGCTTCGTCCTCGAAGCCGTCCTCGCTCTCCGCCTGCTTGGTCTGATCTTCCTTCTCGTCGTCGGTGTCGTAATCCGGCGTCACGGCGCGGGCGCGCACGCGGCGGCTGCGGATCGCCTCTTCCGGATCGAACCGCTCGCCGCATTTCGGGCAGACGGCCGGGCGCTTGCCCAGGTCGTAGAACTTCGATTGGCAGTTCGGGCAAATTTGTTTTGCGCCGAGTTCGGGATTGGCCAAGGCGGCGATCCTCTAGAAAGGGCTTGACGATGAGCGGCGGCTCCCTTGCCACGCGCGGGGCCCGCTGTCAAAAGCAAACCCCTCTCATATCAATACCTTCACGCAAGCTTTAGGGAACCCCGTTTTGGGCACGAACGCCGCTGGACTGAAGAGCGCTCCCGGAACGGCCCTGTCCGGCCGCATCCGTATCCCTGGCGACAAGTCGATCTCGCACCGCTCCATGATCCTGGGCGCCGTGGCTTCGGGCGCCACCACCGTGGAGGGCCTGCTGGAGGGCGACGACGTCTTGCGCACGGCCGAGGCCATGCGGGCCTTCGGCGCCAAGGTCGAGCGAACCGGCGACAAGGCGTGGCGCATCGAGGGTCAGGGCGGGCTCACCGAACCGACCGACGTGATCGACTGCGGCAACGCCGGCACCGGCGTGCGCCTGATCATGGGCGCGGCGGCGGGCTATCCGATGAGCGCCACCTTCACCGGCGACCAGTCTCTGCGCGGCCGCCCCATGGGCCGGGTGCTCGATCCGCTGGGCGAAATGGGAGCGACCTGGATCGGTCGTGATCGCGGCCGCCTGCCCCTGACGCTGCGCGGCGGAAACCTGAAGGGCCTCGCCTATCGCCTGCCCATGGCTTCGGCCCAGGTAAAGTCGGCCGTTCTGCTGGCGGGGCTGAACGCGACGGGCGACGTGACGGTCATCGAGCCCGAAGCCACCCGCGACCATACCGAGCGCATGCTGCGCGCCTTCGGCGCGACGGTTGACGTCGAGGACAAGGACGGGGAGCGCCACATCCGCCTTCCCGCCGGTCAGAAGCTGACCGGAACCCATGTGAACGTGCCGGGCGACCCGTCCTCGGCCGCCTTCCCCATCGTAGCCGCCCTGATCACCCCTGGATCGTCGGTGACCGTGGAGGGCGTGATGCTCAACACCCTACGCGCCGGCGTGTTCGACACCCTGATCGAGATGGGCGCCGACCTCGTCATCGAAAACCGCCGCATGGCCGGCGGCGAGGAAGTCGGCGATCTGACCGCCCGGCATTCGAAGATGAAGGGTGTGGTGGTGCCGCCGGAGCGGGCGCCGTCGATGATCGATGAGTATCCGATCCTGGCCGTGGCCGCCGCCTTCGCCGAAGGCCAGACCGTCATGCGCGGCATCGGTGAGATGCGCGTGAAAGAAAGCGACCGCATCGCCCTGACCGCCAATGGCCTGAAAGCCTGCGGCGTGCAGGTGGATGAGGAGCCGGAAGGCATGATCGTCACCGGCACGGGGCAGGCGCCGCGCGGCGGCGGGACCGTGACCACCCATGGGGATCACCGCATCGCCATGAGCCATCTGGTCCTGGGCCTCGCCGCTCAAACGGGCGTGGCGGTGGACGAGCCAGGCATGATCGCCACCTCCTTCCCAGGCTTCGCCGATCTGATGCGCGGCCTGGGCGCCGACATCCAGGAGGCCTGAGCCCATGGGCTTCGTCATCGCGGTCGACGGCCCCGCCGCCTCGGGCAAGGGCACCATCGCCAGCGTCCTGGCCAAGGACTACGGCCTGCCGTTCCTTGATACGGGCCTGCTCTATCGCGCAGTCGGCGTCCGCCTGCTGGATCGAGGCGGCGACCTGGACGACGCCGGCGCTGCGGAAACCTGCGCCCGAGGCCTGGATCTGGCGGAACTGGAGAGGCCCGAGGTGCGCACCCGCCTGGCGGGCGAGGCGGCCAGCCGCGTGGCCGTGCATGGCGGCGTCCGCGCCGCTCTTTTCGACCTGCAGCGAAACTTCGCCGCCCAGTCGCCCGGCGCTGTCCTGGATGGGCGCGACATCGGCACGGTGATCACCCCCGACGCCCAGGCCAAGCTGTTCGTCACGGCCACGCCTGAGATCCGGGCCGATCGCCGCTGGCGGCAACTGACGGGTCAGGGCGAGGCCGTCACCTATGACGACATCCTCGCCGACATCCGCAAACGCGATGAACGCGACAGCGGCCGCCAGAGCGCGCCCCTGACCATGGCTGGGGACGCGGTCTTGCTGGATACGTCCGAAAAGACTATAGACGCCGCCATCGATGCGGCCCGCCGTATCGTCGAGGCGGCGCGCGCCAAGGCCGGCATCTAGCCGGGCAAGGCCAAATCCAACGCGCCGACCCCCGACCGCCGCGGGACATCACTCTTCTCTACAATTCACCCGGACTCCCGAGAACCGCCGGTGTTCGCAACCGTTTTCGGCGTCCCCCAACCCTAAGAGACCAAGATCAGCATGGCTGACGATATGAGCATGAACCCGAGCCGCGACGACTTCGCCGCGCTCCTCGACAACGCCATGGGCGGCCGCGACTTCATGGAAGGCAGCGTCGTTCACGGCAAGATCGTGGGCATCGAGAAGGACTTCGCGATCGTCGACGTCGGTCTGAAGACCGAAGGCCGCGTTCAGCTGAAGGAATTCGGCCTGGACGAGAACGGCAAGGCGACCGTGAAGGTCGGCGACACCGTCGAAGTGTTCCTGGAGCGCCTCGAAAACGCCATGGGCGAAGCGGTCATCAGCCGCGACAAGGCCCGCCGCGAAGAAGCCTGGACCCGTCTGGAAGGCGTTTACGCCAAGAACGAACCGGTGATGGGCGCCATCGTCGGCCGCGTGAAGGGCGGCTTCACCGTCGACCTGGGCGGCGCTTCGGCCTTCCTGCCGGGCAGCCAAGTCGACATCCGTCCGGTCCGCGACGTCGGCCCGCTGATGGGCAAGGAGCAGCCGTTCGCCATCCTGAAAATGGACCGTCCGCGCGGCAACATCGTCGTGTCGCGTCGCGCCATCCTGGAAGAAGCCCGCGCCGAGCAGCGCACCGAACTGGTGTCGCAGCTGCAAGAGGGTGAAATCCGCGAAGGCGTGGTCAAGAACATCACCGACTACGGTGCGTTCGTCGACCTGGGCGGCATCGACGGCCTGCTGCACGTCACCGACATGAGCTGGAAGCGCGTTTCGCACCCGAGCCAAGTGCTCGCGGTCGGCGACACCGTGAAGGTGCAGATCGTGAAGATCAATCCGGACACCCAGCGCATCAGCCTTGGCATGAAGCAGCTGCAGTCGGATCCGTGGGATGGTGTCGAAGCCAAGTACCCGGTCGGCGCCAAGTTCACGGGCCGCATCACCAACATCACCGACTACGGCGCCTTCGTGGAGCTGGAAGCCGGTGTTGAAGGCCTGGTGCACGTCTCGGAAATGTCCTGGACCAAGAAGAACGTCCATCCGGGCAAGATCGTCTCCACCTCGCAGGAAGTGGATGTGGTCGTGCTGGACGTCGATCCGTCGAAGCGCCGCGTCTCGCTGGGCCTGAAGCAGGCTCAAGCCAACCCGTGGGACGCCTTCCTGGAAGCCCATCCGGTCGGCTCGAACGTCGAAGGCGAAGTCAAGAACGCCACCGAGTTCGGCCTGTTCATCGGCCTGGACAACGACATCGACGGCATGGTGCACCTGTCGGACATCGACTGGACCGTGCCGGGTGAAGAAGCCATGGCCCGCTACAAGAAGGGCGACGTGGTCAAGGCCCGCGTCCTGGACGTGGACGTCGAGAAGGAACGCATCAGCCTGGGCATCAAGCAGCTCGGCGGCGATCCGATGACCGGCGACACCTACCGCAAGGGCCAGACGATCACCGTGATCGTGACGGAAATCACCTCGGGCGGCATCGAAGTTCGCTTTGGCGAAGACGACGCCCCGATGAGCGCCTTCATCCGCAAGTCGGATCTGTCGCGCGACCGTCAAGAGCAGCGTCCGGAGCGTTTCGCCGTCGGCGATCGCATCGACGCTCAAGTGACCAACATCGACAAGGCCGCTCGTCGCGTGTCGCTGTCGATCAAGTCGCTGGAACTGGCCGACGAGAAGGAAGCCATCGAGCAGTTCGGGTCTTCGGACTCCGGCGCCTCGCTGGGCGACATCCTCGGCGCGGCCCTGCGCGACAAGGCCACCAAGGACTAAGCGTCCTTCAAGCCTGATCGTGTGATCAAGATTGCGGCGGTCCGGGTCTCCCGGGCCGCCGTTTTCTATTTAGTCACCCCCACAAGGTTAGGCGTTGATCGCGCAACCCCTTGAAGACTCAGGCCGCCTTGGGCAAAGGTCAGGCCTGCGGGCCGACCAGCGCGTGTTTGTGTTTCGCTTAGCCTGTCGGGGGACGAGATGATCAAGTCGGAGCTGATCGCCAAACTTTCTGGCGAAAACCCGCACCTGACCCAAAAGGATATCGAGCGCGTCGTCGGCGTGATCCTCGATCAGATGATTGTCGCCCTGGAAAAGGGCGGTCGCGTCGAACTGCGCGGCTTTGGCGCCTTCTCGGTGCGCTCGCGCCCCGCTCGCTCCGGTCGCAACCCTCGCACGGGCGAGACCGTGGATGTCCGGGCCAAGCACGTGCCGTTCTTCAAGAGCGGCAAGGAGCTGCGCGCGCGCCTCAACGCCGACGGCGACGACTAGACCGCTGCGCCGCCTCAGCGGCGCAGAATGATCCCCGCGCGCACCAGCCGGCCGGGCGCGAAGCTTTCCAGACCATCGGCGCTCTCCACCGTCTCGACCTTGGCGTCGAACAGGTTGTCGGCCGCCACGAACAGGCGAGCGTGACGACCCAGGTCCGCATCCAGCCGCATGTCGGTGGTCAGGGCCGAGGACAGGCGGCGCGTATTGAGATCATCCTCCCACCGCGCGCTTTCGTAGCGAAGATCGAGCGAAGCGGTCAGGATCGCGCTCATCCGCCATTCGCCGCCGGCCGTGGCGGTCCAGCGCGGCGCCTGGGCCGGACGCTTTCCGGTGAGCTGTGGGGCGGCTGAGGCGCCGTCCACCTCGGCGTCCGTGCCCGAGAGAGCGACGCGGAGGCGCACGCTCTCCCCAAAGTCCTTCGATGCTTCGACCTCGAGGCCGAGAGCATCGATATGGCCGACATTCCGCCGCTGGCGCAGCACGCCTCCCGCCGGAACGAAGCCGGCGATGGGGAACGTCCCCGGGCCGGCGCCGATGGTGACGTTGGCGATGGCGTCCTCCAACCGGGTAGTGAAGGCGGTCACCGACCAAGTCAGGCCGGAAAGGTCGCCGCCGACGCCCAGCTCGCCGCCGAACAGGCGCTCCGGCTCCAGGCCGGCATTGGCTTCTGTGATGTCGTTGCCGACTCTGAAGGGCCGATGCAGCTCGTTCAGGGTCGCAGGACGAAAGCCCGAATAGGCGGCGGCGCGCAGGTGCAGCGCGTCGCTCACCGCATAACGCAGACCCGCACGCGCCGTAGGCGTGGTCCCCTCGCGGTCGGCGGGGCGTTCGTTCAGGGTCGCCGCTCCGGTCTGGATGTCGCGCTCCTGGCGCTTCGCATCGCTGGACGACCAGCGGTCAAGGCGAACCCCGGCCGTCATCAGCAGCGGGCCATGCTCACGCCAAGCTTCGCCGTAAAGACCGGCCACGGAGGTCCGCCCCCCCGCCACGCGGGTTCGGGTGAAAGCGCCGTTCATGACGCGGAAGCGCTCGCGGCTCTCGCCTTCGAATAGGCGGCCATCGAGGCCGATCTCCCACCATGACCCGCGCAGCGCGGCGTTCAGGCCATAGCCCTCGGCGGGGGTGGCGTACTGATCATTGGCGGCGGTCGTCGTGCTGCGGTCAGCGGCCGTGGCCACCGAACCGTTGCGCAGGTCGCTCTCGACCGCCCAGGCCTGAAGCCGCCAGCCCGGACGCCCCTCTTCCGCCTGCCGCGCGGCGGTGGCGGCCAAGCTCTTGCCAGAGGCGACGCTGTCCGCCCCCATCAGGCCCGCGCCGCGCTTCTCGCGCCAGCCGGCCACCCGGAAGCCCAGTTCAATCTCGCCGACCTGGTCGCCGAAAGCCGCCGAAAGCCCCATGCTTTCCAGCCCGATCTGCACATCCGCCGCGCCGCGCCGCGGGCCGCGCACGGGCGTCTGACCATCGAAACGCTCGTAGGCGCCGGAGATCAGCAGGCGACGATCAGCGCCCCGCGCCATGACCGCGGCACGGCCATAGCCGTGCTCGCCGCCGGTCAGCTCCAGCTGCAGATCATCAGCGGTTCCGTCAGCGGTCTGCAAACGAACCACGCCTGTCAGCGCCCCAGCCCCATAGGGACCCGCGCCAGCGCCACGGACGATCTGCGCCGCGCCCAAGGTCGATGGCTGGACTTGGCTCCAGATCACCCAGCCGCCGAAGGGGTCGTTCAACGGCGCGCCATCCAAGGTCACCAGGGCGCGACCAGCGCCCGACGGCGCGATCGATCGTAAGGACAGGCCCTGGGTCGTCGGATTGGCGATGGCCGAACCCTGGCGGCGAAAGAGGGACGCGCCAGGCGCGCTCTTCAGCGCCTCATCCACGCGGGGGCGGGCGTCGAGAAGACGGGGATCGATCTGGACGGAGGAAAACGCAGCGGCTGCGGGGGCGTCCGGCAGGCGCGGAGCCGTAACCACGACCGCATCGACGGTCGGCGGCGCATCAAACATACTGGTATTCCCCCAAACAACTCGGACGCTTTTGGCGCAACGTTCTCATGGCCCGCGGGTTCAGCCAAGCTTGACCCGCCCATCAGAACCCGGCCAGCCTAAAGGGGTCGGGGCAAAAATTCAGGAGCCACCTGTGAGCATCATCAAGGAATTTCGCGAGTTCATCGCGCGGGGCAATGTCATCGACCTCGCCGTCGGGGTGATCATCGGCGCGGCGTTCAACAGCATCGTCAAGAGCCTGGTCGATCAGGTGGTGATGCCGCCGATCGGTCTGGCCACCGGCGGCCTGGACTTCTCCAAGCTGGAATGGGTGTTGAGACCGGAGAACCCGGCCACCGAAGAGATCGAGAAGGTCGCCATCCAGTACGGCGCCTTCATCAACACCATCATCCAGTTCCTGATCGTCGCCGCGGCGGTGTTCGTGCTGGTGAAGATTGTCAACAGCCTGCGCCGTCAGCACGCTGAAGAGGCCGAGGCCGCACCAGCCGCGCCGACGCCGACCGAAGCCCTGCTGGCGGAAATCCGGGACGAACTCAAGAAGCGTCCCTAGTCTTCGGGGCGGCAGGCCCCGATCGCAACCCATCGAACCCTGCTTTCGCAAGACGCCGCGTCCGCTAAGGTGCCGAGCGAAAATTCAAGCGGCGGGAGAGCGGCCATGAGGGCTGGCGGGTTTGTTACGGGCTTCTGCGCCGCCCTGGCGCTTGCTGTCGGGGCGGGATTGGCGACGGCCGAGACTAAGGATCCGGCCGCTTTCGTTGATCCCTTCATCGGCACGGGCGGCTACGGCCACACCTTCCCCGGCGCCACCGTGCCTTTCGGCATGGTGCAACTCAGCCCTGACACCAAAACTGCTCATTTCGGCAAGGACAGCTATCCCTGGGCCGCCGGCTATCAGTATGGCGACCAGAGCGTGCTCGGCTTCTCGCACACACACTTCTCCGGCTCCGGCCACTCGGACCTCGGCGACATACTGGTCACCGCCATGAGCGGCGAGGCCCGGCTGGACCCTGGCGCGGCGGGCGTGGGCTACCGCTCGCGCATCGACAAGAAGACCGAGACCGCCTCACCTGGCTTCTATTCCGTCGATCTGCTCGACAACGGCGTGAAGGCCGAGCTGACCGCAACGGAGCGGGTGGGCCTTCACCGCTACCGCTTCACCAAGGCTGGACCAGGCCACGTAGTCGTGGATCTGCGCCACGCGATCTACGACTACGACGGCAAGGTCCTGTGGTCCCGCCTGCGGCTGCGGCCTGACGGCGCGGTCACCGGCATGCGCGAGACGCGCGGCTGGGCGCCGGCGCGCCAGCTTTATTTCGCCATGCGCTTCTCGCGGCCGATCAAGAGCCACAGCTTCCTCAACCGCGAGCAGAACATCCCCTATAACGGGTTCAAACAGCCCGCCCACGGCAAGCCTGATCCGGACCAGCGCGAAGGCCGCGCCATGGTTGGATCGCTGGACTTCGGCGATCTGGCGGCGGGCGATGAGGTCCTGGTCAAGGTGTCGATCAGCGGGGTCAGCGAGGACAACGCCCTGCTGAACCTGGACACCGAAGTCGCGGGCTGGGATTTCGACGGGGTGAAGGCCGCGGCCCGCGCCAGCTGGAACCAGGCCCTGTCGGCGGTGGAGATGGAAGCCCCGGCCCAGACCAAGGCCTCGCTCTATTCGGCGCTCTATCACACGCTGATGGGACCGACCCTGTTCATGGACGTGGACGGCCGCTACCGAGGGCCGGACAACGCGGTCCACCAGGCCGAGGGCTTCCGTAACCACTCGACCTTTTCGCTGTGGGACACCTATCGCGCCGAGCATCCTCTGCTGACCCTGATCCAGCCGGAGCAGCGCAACACCGATTTCGTGAACTCCCTGCTGGCGGCGCAAAAGGTGAGCCCTTTCGGCATCCTGCCGGTATGGTCGTTCCACGGTCAGGAGACCTGGACCATGATCGGCTATCACGCCACGCCCGTGATCGCCGACGCCTGGATGAAGGGCATACGCGGCTTCGACGGCAAGGCGGCGCTGAAGGCCATGACCGCCAGCGCCGAGTATGGCCCCTATGGCGGGCTCGATGAGTACATGACGCGCGGCTACGTGCCGATCGACAAGTCGCCGGAGGGCGCGTCGAAGACCGTCGAGTACGCCTTCGACGACTGGACCATCGCGCGCATGGCCCGCGACCTGGGCGAGACCGAGACCGCCGCGAAGTTCGAGAAGCGCGCGGGCCATTGGCGCAATGTCTTCGATGTGAAGACCGGCTTCGTCCGCGCCCGCAAAAGCGACGGCGCCTTCCGCGAGCCCTTCGACCCCACGGCGATCAACTACGGCTCCGACTACACCGAGGGGAACGCCTGGCAGTACAGCTGGTACGTGCCGCACGACACCGCCGGCCTGATCCGCAATCTGGGCGGCGACGCCAAGCTGGTGGGCAAGCTGGACGCCATGTTCGACTACGACAATTCCAAGCTGGACTATTCCCATGCAGAGGACATCAGCGGCCTGATAGGCCAGTACATCCACGGCAACGAGCCCAGCCACCAGGCCGCCTATCAGTACGTCCACGCCGGTCAGCCCTGGCGCACCCAGGAGCGCCTGAAACAAATCGTGGAAAGCCAGTACAAGCCGACGCCCGACGGCCTGTCTGGCAATGACGACCTGGGCCAGATGTCGGCCTGGCTGGTGTTCACGGGGCTGGGCTTCTACCCGGTGGCGCCGGGCTCGAACGAGTACGTCATCGGCCGCCCGTTCGTGGAGAAAGCCACGCTGAACCTTCCGAACGGCAAACGCTTCACCATCGTCACCGAGGCGTTGTCCGACACCCACCGCTACGTCGGCTCGGCCCTGCTGAACGGCAAGCTGCTCAAGCGCGCGGTTCTGCGCCACGAGGACATCCTCGCCGGCGGCGAGCTGCGCTTCGTCATGCAGGCGACGCCGAACAAGACCTGGGCGACGGGCAAGGCCGACCGGCCTTATTCCATGTCGCCTTATAAGTGAGGAGGCTGGGATGCCCGGTGACCAGAACAGCTATCTCCAAGAGCAGTCCGCCGTCGCTGAATTCAAAGCGGGACCGTTCAGCGGTCGGACTGAGGTCCGTATCACGCCGGTAGGGATTCTTGCGGTCGCCTGCCTGATGACCGGCATCCTGCTGTCGAGCGCGGCCATCGTCTGGGCCGCTAAGGAAAAACGGCGGACCCGCAAAGGCCCGCCGTTCTGAAGGATCAGTTGGTGATGGCCGGAGCCGGTTCGACCTCCACCTCGGGCTTGCGCGAGGTCCAGCCGAACAGGGCGATCACCAGGTAACAGGCGGCTGGCAGCAGGAAGGCCAGACCCAGCCCGATATGGTCGCCCAAGAAGCCCGTGGCGGGCGGCAGCAGGGCGCCGCCGACAATAGCCATGCACAGCAGACCGGACGCCGCCGGCATCTTGGTCCCCGTGCCCACCAGGGCGATGGCGAAGATGGTCGGGAACATCACCGAGTTGAAAAGGCCGACAGCGATGATCGCATAGCCGGCTGTGAAGCCCGTCGAGAAGGCCGAGACCGCGATCAGCACGCTAGCGCCCACGGCGCAGACCGCCAGCACCTTGCCCGGCGAAACGCGGGCCAGGACCCATGAGCCGATCAGTCGGCCGACCATGGCGCCGCCCCAGTAGTAGGCGACCATGTGGCCGGCGCTGGCTAGCGGCAGGGCCAGGGTGTCCGGCTGCGACAGATAGGTGGTCATGTAGGTGCCGATCGACACCTCGGCGCCCACATAGAGGAAGATGCAGAGCACGGCGAACGCCAGGCGCTTGCGGCGCAGTAGGCCGAACATCTCACCCAGGCTGGGCGCCTTTTCCGGCTTCGGCGCATGGTCGTGGTTGCGCAGCAGGAAGAAGATCAGGGCCAGCACCGCCAGCACGGCGGCTATTACCATATAGGGCGCCTGCACCGCCTGGGCCTGGGTATGCCGCAGAGTTTCAAGCTGGGCGGCGGTCAGGGTGGCCGGATCCGGGGCCTTCTCGATGTGGCTGAGGATCAGGGCCGAGCCGATGAACGGCGCGATGAACGTACCGAAGGAGTTCAGGAACTGGGCGAAGGTCAATCGGCTGGACGCCGTCTCCGGCTTGCCAAGCATGGTGACGATCGGATTGGCCGCCACCTGCAGGATCGTGATGCCCGACGCCAGGATGAACAACGCCGCGAGGAAGCCCCAGAACACGCCGGCGTTGGCGGCCGGTGCGAACAGCAGGCAGCCGACCATCATGATCAGCAGGCCGACGACGATGGACCGCAGATAGCCAAGCTTGGACAGCAAGGCGCTGGCCGGCAGGGAGATGACGAAATAGCCCAGGAAGAAGGCGAACTGGGTGAGCCCCGCCTCGAAGTTGGTGAGGGTGAAGACCGCCTTCAACGCGGGGGCCAGCAAATCCACCATGCAGGTGGAGAAGCCCCAGGCGAAGAACAGCACGATCACCCATGGCAGCAGAAACCCGCTGCCTTTCGAAGCGCTCGCATTCACCGGCGCGCCGCCGACTTGAACCATTGAAACCTCCCCGATCATTTTTATCGCTTTTAGCGGAGCGCTATCGACACCGTAGATGACAACGCTGTCAAGGCTTGCGCGCCAAACGTTGAGAGCGCACATCGCGCCCATGACCACGGCCAAGATCTGCGGATTGTCGACGCCCGAGGCGGTTACGGCCGCCCTCGACGGGAAAGCCTCGCATATCGGCTTCGTGTTCTTTCCCAAGAGCCCACGCGACATCGACCCGCAGACCGCCGCCCGCCTCGCCATACCGGCGCGCGCAAAGACCAGGATCGTCGCCGTGACTGTTGATCCGGACGACGCCTTGCTGGACCGGCTTGTGGCGACGCTAAAGCCGGACCTGATCCAGGTCCACGGCAAGGAAGCGCCAAACCGCGTACGCGACATCGCCGTGCGGACCGGCGCCGGGGTCATCAAGGCATTGTCCGTTTCCACCTCCGTGGAGATCGAAGCGGCGCGCGCCTTCGAGGAGGTCGCCGAGCACCTGATGTTCGACGCCAAGCCGCCCAAGGATTCCGAATTGCCTGGCGGAACAGGCGCCCGGTTCGATTGGACTCTGCTGAAGGGGCGCCGCTTCGCCCGCCCCTGGTTCCTGGCTGGGGGCCTCGATCCCTGGAATGTGCGCGAGGCCATCGAACAATCGGATGCGCCGCTGGTGGACGTATCCTCCGGCGTCGAGCGGGGGGCGGGCCTCAAGGATCCGGCCCTGATCGCCAGCTTCCTGGACGCCGTTCGCCGCGGCTGACCAGCCTCATCGACCAGCAATCAAGCAGCGGCGCCCGAAATCGCCGCCAGATCGCTCACCAGGATATTTCCGGTGGTTTTGGGCGCATATCGCTTTCCATGCGCCGGAAGCCGTGATGGGATTTTGCTGGCGCGCAGATTTTCAACGCTATTTTGCCTTTTCACGCATGAATTCGACGCGCCGTTAGAGTTATTCAGTTTAGCCTGGCCTGCGTTCGCCGGATCGAAGTGAAACCGGCCCAGGCCCCGAACACTGACCGCGGGGGTCGTCCTATGCAAATTCTGCGAAACCGAA
>CAJYMH010000003.1 GCA_913776195.1 uncultured Caulobacter sp. | reverse complement strand
CGAGGACCTGGGGGATCATCCCGCCTCGCTCAGCTGGTTGAACCGAGCCAAGGCGGGCAAGCGTCGACAGCTTGCCTACGATTATGCGGACGATGAATCCATATTCACCGCGGCGGCGGAAACCGCGAGGGGCGTGAAGGGCGGCTTTCCTTCCGACGAGCCGATCTTCGTGGTTGGCCTGCCGCGCACCGGGACGACCCTTGTCGATCGCATCCTTTCAAGTCATCGGCATGTGACCTCGGCGGGCGAGCTGTCCAACTTCGCCCTGATCGCCAAGCGCATGGCCGATACGTCGTCCAATCGCGTCCTCGACGCTGAGACCTTGCAGGCCGCGTCGCGTCTGGATCTCGCCGCCCTTGGCGAGGCCTACATCGACAGCACTCGCCCGTTGACGCGCCCCGGCGGTCGCTTCGTCGACAAGATGCCGCTCAATGCCATCTATGCCGGATTGATCCATCGGGCGTTGCCGAACGCCCGCATCGTCTGCCTGCGGCGCGGCGCGATGGACAGTGTGCTGAGCAACTACCGCCAGCTCTTCGCTACGGGGTTCTCCTATTACAACTACGCCTATGATCTGGCGGAGACAGCCCGATATTATGTGCTGTTCGACCGGCTCGTAGCGCACTGGCGCGAGACCCTGCCGCCGGATCGCTTCACCGAGATCGCATACGAGAACTTGATCGCCGACCAGGAGGGCGAGACGCGACGTCTGCTGGCCTTCTGCGGCCTGGACTGGGATGAGCGCTGCCTGGCCTTTCACGAGAACCCGAACCCTGTGGCCACCGCCAGCTCGGTGCAGGTGCGCAGCCCGCTTCATGCCGGCAGCATCGGCCGCTGGCGTCGTTATGGACAGGCGGTCGAGCCGGCGCTGGCCGTGCTTCGGACCGCCGGAATTGAGCCGCAATAGTCCGGGAACCTGCGGCCATGCCGCACCGTTCCGCGCCCATGCGCAAAGCTCTGCTTCTGACCGTTCTCGCCGCTGTGACCGCCGCCACGCCGTTGGTCGCCTCCGCGCAGCCCCATGACCAATATCGCGCGGAGCAGGATCGCCGACGTGATGAGGAGCGTCGCCGGGACGACGACCTTGACCGCCGCCTCCGTGACATCGACCGCCAGCGTGACGATGCGGAGCGGCAGCTGGCCGACGCTCGCCGCCAACGCGATGAGGAGGTCCGTCGCGCGCAGGAGGACTATCAGCGTCGCCGCGCCGACATCGCCCGCAACAACCCCTATGACCGGCGCGACGAGCTTCGGCGAGCGGACGAGGACCGGATGCGGCGGCTGGCCGACATCAACCGCAACTACGATGACCGCGTGCGCGACTACCGCAATCGCCTGCGCGATATGGAGCGACAGGCGGAGGACGCCCGTCGCGACCGCCAGCGCCGCTGGTAGCCGCTATTTCTTTTGCGGGATGTTGGCGATGACCTGCATCTCGATCACGCCGGTCGGCGCAAGCAGGCCGCTGGTGCCGACAGCGGTCCAGGCGGGGTGAGGCGCCTGGGTGAACTCGGCGCGGACCTCGTTCATCACGGTGACCTGATCCATGCGGGAGCCGCTGAAGTTCGGCGACTCCCAGACATGGAAGCTGTTGACCATCACCACGTCATCCCAGCTGCCGCCTGCGGCTTTCAGCATGGTGTCGACGGCCTTGAACGCGCGGCGCGCGGAGGCCTTCAACCCCGCCATATCCTTCGGCTCATTGGGGGCGGGCGCGATGATCACGCCCGACACATAGATCATGTCGCCGACCCGGCGTGCGGGCGCGTACTTGATGGAGTCGTAAGCCTGCTGGTGCCCAGCGCCAGGAATGATCACCGCTCCATGCGGCGCCGGAATGGTCAGCGGATACTGCGGCGCGGTCTGGGCGAAAGCAGGGGTGGTCGCCAACATAGCGGCGGCGAGGGCGAAGGCGCGAAACATGAACGATGATCCTTGAAGCGGAGAGGCTCCCTGCCAATTCCGGTTAGCGCTTACAAGTTAAACTCCTGCAATGTCGTTCGCTGTCAGGTTGCAAGAGATTTGGTCATCCCGCATGCTGAAGTCTCAAGCCCTTGCTCCACAAGGATATAGTCATGCGCAAAACGCCAACCCTGCTTGTCCTCGCCGCGCTGATGGCGGTTCCGGCCGCTGGTTTCGCTAAGTCGCCAGAAGCGATCGCTAACAACGAAACGACCCGTGAGCTGCGCAGGCTAGGCCTGGATGGCGCCAGCCGCGCGGGCAGCGCGATGCGTCAGCAGCGGGCCATGTCCTATCAGGAGGCCTGGGCGACCGAGATGCGTGCGCGCAAAGCGGCCAAGCAGGCTGCTCGTGACGCGGAAGTCGCCAAAGCGGCTGCGACGCCGATGACCAACTGATGGTTTCAACCCGCATCTCGCTGAGGTATGCTGCCCTTCTGTTCACCGGGGGGGCGCACCTAAGCGCCTGAGAGGCGGGTATCTCCCGCGACCCGTAGAACCTGATCCGGGTCATGCCGGCGAAGGGAGGGAACGCGGCGGGTTCAGGCTCTCCGTAGACCAAACTGCGCAAGCGGTCCGGGTCTCCTTGGCAACAAAGGAGCCCGCCATGAACGTCCACACTCCGATTTCTGAAAAGAACGCGCTGGAGAAGTCCGTCGCTACCGGCGAGCTGCCGGGGTCGCGCAAGGTCTATCAGGCCGGCGAACTGTTCCCCGACATCCGCGTCCCGTTCCGGGAGGTCGCCGTCCACCCGAGCGCCAATGAGCCGCCGGTGACGATCTACGATCCATCCGGCCCCTATACCGATCCCAACGCTGTCATCGACATCGAGCAGGGCCTGGCCCGAACCCGCGAAGCCTGGGTGCTCGCCCGCGGCGACGTCGAGCAAGTGGCACAGCCCCGTCAGGTGAAGCCCGAGGACAACGGCTTCGCGGCCGGCAAGCACCTGGCGCCGGAGTTCAAGACTCCGCGCCCGGTGTTCCGCGCCAAGGGCGGCGCCGCCGTCACCCAGCTGGAATACGCCCGCAAGGGGGTCATCACCGCCGAGATGGAATACGTCGCCATCCGCGAGAACCTGCGCCGCGAACAGAACGCGCCTTGTGTGCGCGACGGCGAGGACTTCGGCGCCTCGATTCCCGATTTCGTGACGCCGGAGTTCGTGCGTCAGGAGATCGCCCGCGGCCGGGCCATCATCCCCGCCAACATCAACCACACTGAAGTCGAGCCGATGATCATCGGCCGCAACTTCCTGGTGAAGATCAACGCCAACATCGGCAACTCGGCGGTGCTGTCCACCGTCGCCGATGAGGTGGACAAGATGGTGTGGGCCACCCGCTGGGGCGCCGACACGGTGATGGACCTGTCCACCGGCCGCAACATCCACAACATCCGCGACTGGGTGCTGCGCAACAGCGCCGTGCCCATCGGCACCGTGCCGATCTACCAGGCTCTGGAGAAGGTCAACGGCGTGGCCGAGGACCTGAACTGGGAAGTCTTCCGCGACACCTTGATCGAGCAGGCGGAGCAGGGGGTGGACTACTTCACCATCCACGCCGGCGTGCGCCTGCCTTACGTGCCGCTGACCGCCAAGCGGGTGACCGGCATCGTGTCGCGCGGCGGCTCGATCATGGCCAAGTGGTGCCTGGCGCACCACAAGGAGAACTTTCTCTACGAACACTTTGAAGACATTTGCGAAATCATGCGCGCGTACGACGTGTCGTTCAGCCTCGGCGACGGCCTGCGGCCCGGCTCCATCGCCGACGCCAACGACGCCGCGCAGTTCGCCGAGTTGGAGACGCTGGGCGAACTGACCCAAGTCGCGTGGAAGCATGGCGTCCAGACCATGATCGAAGGTCCCGGCCACGTGCCGATGCACAAGATCAAGGCCAACATGGACAAGCAGCTGAAGACCTGCGGCGAGGCGCCGTTCTACACGCTTGGCCCACTGACCACCGACATCGCCCCCGGCTACGACCACATCACTTCAGCCATCGGCGCGGCCATGATCGGCTGGTTCGGCACGGCGATGCTTTGCTACGTCACGCCCAAGGAACATCTGGGCCTGCCGGACCGCGACGACGTGAAGGTGGGCGTCATAACCTACAAGCTGGCCGCCCACGCCGCCGACCTAGCCAAGGGGCATCCGGGCGCCCAGGCGCATGATGACGCTCTCAGCCGCGCCCGGTTTGAGTTCCGCTGGGAGGACCAGTTCAACCTGGCCCTCGATCCGGAAACCGCCCGCAGCTTCCACGACGAGACTTTACCGAAAGAAGCGCACAAGACTGCGCACTTCTGCTCCATGTGCGGGCCGAAGTTCTGTTCGATGAAGATCACCCAGGAGGTGCGCGAGTTCGCCGCCGGCCTGGCGCCGAACGACATCGCTCAGGGCATGGCCGACATGAGCGAGAAGTTCCGCGAGAAGGGCGAGATCTACCTCAAGTCCGACACCTGATCAGAGGCAGCGCGACACGTAGGTCGTCTGAAGATGCAGGAGCCGCTGTTCGCGAGGGCGAATGGCGGCTTCCGTGTTTTGGCCATCCTGGTGGGTGGCGATCATGGTCGCGTCGCGCGACGCCTTGCCAGCGGCGTTGAGGGTGGCCGCCGCACCATTGATCGCGACGGGGTTGGCTCCCAGGATCGCTGTGCTGGCGATGATCGCCGTGGACGCTGACAGAGCCTTTTGCCGCGCGACCATGGCGTCGCCGGCGGCTTCCAGGCGCTTCATGCTGTCGTCGCGCATCTTCTGGATTTCCGCCTCTATGCCTCTGCCTTCGGACATCAAGTCCTGGCAACTCGCGTGCGCGTCGGCGGGCCGCTGAACCGCGTAGCCAGCTTCCGCTGCGACCGGAGCCGATAGAATAAGCCAGGCGATGGCCGGCAATAAGTGACGGATTGGCATTTGAATTCTCAGCCGGATGGCGGGCCAGACCATCACTGTCCTGGGCGCGAGCAAGCGGTCTGCGACTGAAGCGCCGCTGCCCGCGATGAACGCCAAGCGGCGGTCCATGAACATCGATTGACCAGAAAACTACAAAGAGCGTCACCAAAGCGAAGAAAATGGCGCCATAGAAGGCTCCGACGAGCAGCCTTGGAGCCGGCGACCATGACGAAATCCATCCGCCGCCTCGGCCTGTCGGCTGTCGCCGCCGTGGCCGTTCTCGCCTGCGCTGGCGCTGGCCAAGCCGCCGAGGCGAAAAAGCCCGCGCCGAAACTGGTGGTGACCATCGTCATCGACCAGTTCAGCGCCGACCTCTTCAGCCAGCATCGCGCGGATTTCACGGGCGGCCTGAAGGCGCTTTCCCAGGGCCTTGTCTATGCCAACGGCTTTCAGAGCCACGCGGTCACTGAGACCTGTCCTGGGCACTCCACCATCCTCACCGGCAAGCGACCTAACAAGACCGGCATTCCGGCCAACGACTGGGTCGATCGCGCCACCGGCAAGGAAGTCTATTGCCTCGCCGTGCCGGAGAACACGCTGGCCGACGGCGGTCCGGGCGAGAACGGCCGTGTGGGCGCCAGCGCCATGCGGGTATCCAACCTCGCCGACTGGCTGAAGACCTCTTCGCGGGGCAGCCGCTCCTTCGCCGTTTCGGGCAAGGATCGCGGCGCGATCAATCTGGCGGGCCAGAAGGGCGACGGAGCGTTCTGGTATGTCGACGGCTTCGGCTGGACCACGTTTGTCGAGCCTGGCCAGGACGCCGCCAAGCGTCTGGCCCCTGTCGCGGCCCTGAACCAATCCCTTCGTGGCCGACCAAGGTCCGACTGGACCTACACCCATGACGTCTGTCGCAAGGCCGCCGCCGACTGGACGATCGAGGGCCGCGCCTGGCCCTCGCGCTTGCCGCCGGAAAAGCCGGCGTTCGACACCTCTCCGGCCCTGGATGAACTGACGATCGAGGCGGCCATTCGTCTTCTGGACGAGCAGAAGCTGGGCGAGGGCGCGGCGACCGACGCCCTTGGCGTCAGCCTGTCGGCCACTGACCGTATCGGCCACGTCTACGGCACTCAGGGCCCGGAGATGTGCGAGCAGATGTACCGTCTGGACGCCGCGCTCGGTCTGCTGATCGACCGGCTGAAGAAGGTCCCGGGCGGTGTGGTCGTCGCCGTGACCGCCGACCATGGCGGCTCGGATTTTCCGGAGCGTTCGCACGCCCGCGGCTTCGATGAAGCGGGCCGCATTGATCTGACCTTCCTGCCGTCGATCAACGCCGAGGTCCGCCGCCGGCTGAACCTGGACTTTGATCCCCTCGCCACTGGCAGCAGCGGCTTCATGATCGTCGACAAGGATGGGAAGGGCCTGGCGGAGCCCCTGCGCGGCAAGGTCGCCGACGTCGCGGTCGAGGTCTTCCGCAAGAACCCGCTGGTCGCCGGCGCCTATCGCCTTGAGGAGGTGCTGGCCGCGCCGCCACCGCCGGTAGGGGCCAGCCCTCAGGAATTCACCCTGCTGCAGCGCATGACGGTGGGTGCGGTCTCGAACCGCTCGGCCGACATCCTGCTGGCCTTCAAGCCGGGCATCACCGCCTTCCCAGCCCGGTACGGACGCAGCCTGGCGAGCCACGGCTCACCCTGGGGCTACGATCGTCGCGTGCCGATCCTGTTCTGGTGGCCCGGCGTGGAGGGGCAGGAACGCTTCTATCCCATCGAAACCGTGGACATCGGCCCCAGCCTGGCCAACCTCGTCGGCGCCAAGCCGCCGGCCGACATCGACGGCCGATGCCTGGACATGGGCGCGTTCGACGTTCCGGCCTGTCCGAAACGCTAGGCGGCCGGGGTCAGGAAGCGGGCGCGGACCGTCGGCCACGCCAGGTTCAGCGCCAGCCCGCCCAGCACCAGCGCGGCCGCGCCCAGCTTCCATGGCTGGAGCGGTTCGTGCAGGAAGAAGGCGGACGCCCCCATGCCGAACACCGGCACCAGCAGCGCCAGCGGGCTGATGGTCGCCGCCGGATGGCGGGCCAGCAGCCAGCCCCAAACCGAATAGCCGAACAGGCTGTTGCCCACCGATTGCCACAGCACCGCCGCCCAGGTGACGGCGTCGGCGTTCTGGACTCCGGTGACCATGGCGGGCCAGCCCTCGGTGATCAGGGACAGGGCGAACAGGGGCGGGATGGCGAACAGGCTGGACCAGACCACATAGGCCAGCATGTTCACCTGACCGGCGCTGCGGGCCACCATGTTGCCGCCGGCCCAGCTCAGCGCCGCGCCGAGGATCAGCAGCACGCCCAGCGGCGTCGTGCCGTCGCCCCCCACATGCATCATGATGATGCCGACGCCCGCGGCGGCCAGCGCCAGGGCGAACCACTGATAGGTTTTCACCCGCTCGCCGGTCAGGGCCATGGCCATGCCGATGGTGAACACCACCTGGGTCTGGACGATCAGCGAGGCCAGGCCGGGCGTGATGTGCCCGCGCATGGCGATGAACAACAGGCCGAACTGGCCCGCGCCGATCAGCACGCCGTAGCTGGCCAGCTTGGACCAGGGCACGGGCGGCTTCTTGATGAAGAAGATGGCAGGCAGAACCACCAGCGAGAAGCGTAGGGTGGCGAACAGCAGGGGCGGCAGGTGATCCAGCCCCACGCGGATGACCACGAAGTTGGTCCCCCAGATGAACACCGTGGCCAACGCCAACAGGAAGTGCGTCAGGGGCAGGGCGCCGGTCTTCATGAGAATCGCCTGGGGAGAGGTAAGTAGCGGCTAATTTAGGAGCCGGCCGGAAGCTCCGCCATGGCGGATCAGGCTGTTCACGCCGCAATCGCCCGGCTATTGAGCCGCCAATTCATCATTTCTTACGCGAGCCGACATGTCCGACACGCTGCCCGACCGCCTTTCGGTCAACCCGAACAACCCGCACTACAATGCCGAAATCCTGGAACGGAACGTTGGCATCCGCTTCAATGGCGTAGAGAAGACGAACGTCGACGAGTACTGCGTGAGCGAAGGCTGGGTGCGCGTCAGCGTCGGCAAGGCTGTCAATCGCAAGGGCGAAGCCATGACCGTGAAGCTGAACGGCGTGGTCGAGCCGTATTTCCGCGAAGGCTAGGCACGGCCCAGGCTGATGCGCTTGCGGCGCAGGCCGCCGTTCTCATCCTGCATATGCAGATCGACGGGCACGCCGAGGCCTGAGGCGAAGGATGTCAGGCGCAGGGCCGCTCGGGTGGCGGCCTTGCGGCTGTCATAGCTGTCCAGGTTCAAGCCCTGGCCAATAAGGCGCCAGCGCCCGGCGACCCGGACAACGCCATAGTGGATCTCGGTCATCGCGATCTCCTCTTCTGGTGCCGGCAGGCTCGCCCTCGAATGGGGCGATGATGAGCCCGCCTCGTGGCCTGCGAAGATCACTCTAGCCTCATTTCTGCGACATGCGCGCGAAAGTTGTGCGGCTCAGCTTCGGGTTTTCTCCGCCGCGATCCAGGCCTCGACCTCTGACCGCAGGACCTTCAGCGGCACGACGCCGTTTTTCAGCACCGCATCGTGGAAGGCCTTCAGGTCAAACTTGGCGCCGAGCGCTTCTTCCGCCTGCTTGCGTAGGGCGAAGATCTCCAGGCCGCCGCTGTCATATGCGGTCAGCTGACCCGGCAGGACGGCGATCCGATCCACCAGGTCATCGGCCTCGTCACCCTGGAAGCGACCGCTTTCCTGGGCGTAGGCGGCGGCTTGCTCCCGCGTCCAGCCGAAGATGTGGATGCCCGGATCCAGCACCATGCCCCGCGCCGGCCACATTCGGCGGCTGATCTTGGGGAAGTCGTTGGTATAGATGCCGACCTCTTCGGACAGTGCTTCGGAATAGCGGGCCCAGCCTTCGACATAGGCCGAGTTGAATGCGACCTTGAACAGGTCGTGGCGCTTCACCCCCAGGGCCATGGCGATCTGCAGGTGGTGGCCGGGCCAGCCTTCGTGCACGGCGGTGATCTCGGCCCCGCCCTTGGTCTCGCTGGCCCACTTCTCCGAAGCGATGCGATAGGTTCCGGGCTTCTTCGGATCGGCCGACATCTCGTAGTGCGAGCTGACGCCGGACCCGCGCATGAACGGCTCGAACGGCTTCACCACCATGTCCTGATCCGGCAGCTTGGTGACGAGGGCCGCCGAGGCGACGCGGGAGCTATCGACGATCTGGCGGGTATAGGTGATGAACTCGTCTTCCGAGACCAGCTTGTTGGCGGGCGTCTCGGCGGTGCGCTTGGCGATCTCCTTCAGGTCCTGTGTGCCGTAGAGCTTCTGGCCCAGGCCTTTGACGATCTCGGCGTTGGCCGCGACGGTCGCCGAGCCCAGGTCGAAGACCTGCTTGGGCGTGCGGTCCAAGGTGGTGTAGCCGCGCAGCTGCGCCTGGTAGCAGGCCGCGCCGTTCGGCAGGGCGCTGAGGCCCAGAGTGTCCCGCGCCTTGGGCATGTACTCGGCCTGAAGGAAGTCGCGGTACTGCTTCAGGGCCGGGTTGATCTGGTCGGCGATCACCTTGGCCAGGGCCGCGCCGAAGGCCGCGTCCTTGTCGCGGGACGCGGGCGAATAGAAGGGAGATTTCAGCGGGTCGGCGACGATCATCCCGTCGATCTGCTTAATGACCCTGACCACGACCGGCTTGGGCGCGGCGTACCCTTCGGTCAGGCCCTTGCGCAGGTTGGCGGTCTCGGTCGCCACGAACTTCGGAATGGAACCCGCGCGCTGAAGCGCCTGACCACGTAGGTCTGCGTCGCCGACTGGTTGGTCCGACGCAGTGCGCACCAGATAGCTCTGCCAACCGAACATGTGGTTCAGGTTCCACAGGTGCGACTTGCACACCCGCGTGCCGCGATCGGACTCCAGGCTGTCGATCAGCACCGCCAGAGCGATCGCTTGCTGTGAGTCCAGCGTCTTGGCGTCGATGGCGCGGGCGTCGGCCTCGATGGCGTCCAGCTTGGCCTCGAACGCCGCCATGCCGGCTTCGCTATTGTCGTAGTAGCGCGCGTGCGTGGGCGCCTTCAGACCTGTCGAGTAGGCGGCGGTGGGGTTGTAATTCAGCATCTCGGCGACGAAACGGTCGGCGACCGCGTCGACCATCTGCGCCGGCGTCTGCGCCGCGGCGGATGATGCGATGGCGAGAACCGCGATGGCGGCGGACACGCGCAGGCTCATGAACATACTCCCCAGTTTCACCCAGGGAGTAGGGCGGTTTCGGCATTACCCCGCAAGGGGAGTCGTCACATCCAGGCGCCCAGATAGTCCAACTTGCCCACCGGCACGCCCTTGTGACGAAGAATGTCGTAGGCCGTGGTCAGGTGGAAATAGAAGTTTGGCAGGACGAAACCGGTCAGATAGGCCGAGCCGGTGGTCGTGAACTCACCGTTGGGGAATTTCAGGACGATGGTCTTGCCTTCGCTGCCGTCGATCTTCGCGGCGTCGATGCTCTCGATATAGGCGACCGTTTTGGCGATGCGGGCCTGCAGGTCGGCGAAGGTGACTTCGTCGTCGGGCATGGAAGGGGATGCCACATCGCTCAGGCGCGCGATGGCGAATTTCGCGGTGTCGCTGACGCGCTGAACCTGTCCGGTCAGGGGCGCCATGTCCTCGAACAGGCGGGCGCTGGTCAGGCCCGCTGGATCGACGCCGTTCTCCTTGGCCCAGCCCTCGCCCTTCGTCAGCAGGCCGGACAGGATGCGAAGGCCGCGTAGCAGCGCGGGAACGGTGACTTGGCTCATGGACAACAGGGGCATGGCGTCTCCTTTTTTGTGGTGCTCAAGCTGAGCTGTTCGACAGGTGGGGACGCCGCCGCCGAATGTAAGGTTGCGACATGGTCTTTGCGGCGGCTGTTCAAGACTCGGCTCCAGCCCTATTTCTCTATGCCTCGGCACCGGTTTCCAAAGGGAATGACCATGCAGAAGATCGCTATCGTCGGCCCGGGTGCGGTGGGCGGAACGGTCGCCGCATGGCTGGCCCAGAGCCCGGCGCTCGATGTGACCGTCTGCGCCCGAACCGCCTTTGATGATCTGCAGGTCGAAACGCCGGATGGAGAGATCGCCGCGACGCCGGCAGTTCTGACCGATCCCGCCGCTGCTCGCCCAGTTGATTGGATCCTGGTCTGCACCAAGGCCTATGACGCCGCCGGGGCGCTGACCTGGTTGAAGGGCTTGGTTGGACCGCAGACGCGCGTGGCCGTCCTGCAGAACGGCGTCGAGCACGTGGAGCGGTTCGCGCCGCATCTTCCGGACGTCGCCATAGTCCCGGCGGTGGTCGATATACCGGCGGAGCGCGCCGCGCCGGGCCGGATCCGCCAGCGTCGCATGGGCACGATCCTGGTTCCGGAGGGTGCGGACGGCGACGCCTTCGTCGATTTGTTCGGACATACTTCAATCGCGGTCTCGACCACGGACGATTTCAAGACCGCCGCTTGGCGCAAGCTGGCCCTCAACTGCGCCGGCGCGGTTAACGCCCTGACGCTGAAGCCTTCCGGCGTCGCCCACCGCGACGCCATCGCCGACATTATGAAAGCCCTGGTGGCCGAGTGTGTCGCCGTCGGCCGTGCGGTGGGGGCGACCCTGCCGGACGACATGGGTCAAGCGGTGGTGGACGGCTATCGCTCCGGCCCCACGGATGGGGTCAATTCCCTTCATGCCGACCGCGCCGCCGGCCGGCCCATGGAGCTGGACGCCCGCAATGGCGTCATCGTCCGCCTGGGCGCGAAACATGGGATCGCCACGCCTATGAACGCCATGATCGTGGCCTTGATCGAAGCGGCGGCGGCGCCCGGCGACGGCCGTCCCTAACATCCGCTTGGCGATGCGCGACGAGCGGGGCAGATAGCCCACAATGAATACAACTACCGCTCCCAAGGTCGTCGTCATCGGCGGCGGCCCCGCCGGCTTGATGGCGGCTGAGGTGCTCAGCGCGGCGGGCGTGTCGGTGACGGTCCACGACCGCATGCCGTCCTTCGGACGCAAGTTCCTGATGGCGGGACGCGGCGGGCTGAACCTCACCCATTCGGAGCCGCAGGATCGCTTCATCCGCCGCTACGGGCCGGCGAGCGAACGTCTGCGCGGCATGATTGACGCCTTCCCGCCAAAGGCGTTGGTCAGGTGGGCGGAGGATCTGGGCCAGCCGACCTTCGTCGGATCAAGCGGCCGGGTGTTTCCCAAGGCGATGAAGGCGTCGCCGCTGCTGCGTGAATGGCTGAAACGCCTGGAGGCGCAGGGCGTGATGTTTCGTCTCCGCTCTACCTGGGCCGGCTGGACCGAGGTTGGCGACCTGACGTTCACGGGACAGGCGGGAGAAGAAATTGTCCCAGCCGACGCGGTGATCCTCGCCCTGGGCGGCGGCAGCTGGGCGAAGCTCGGTTCGGATGGCCGCTGGACGACGACCCTTCAGGCCGCCGGCGCCCGGATTGCGCCCTTCCGGCCAAGCAACGTCGGCTTCACCGTGTCCTGGAGCGACGTTTTCAAGGAGCGGTTCGCGGGTACGCCGCTAAAGGCGGTCGGCCTGTCCTTCGGCGGACGTCAGGTGAAGGGGGAGATCATGCTCTCCGCTTACGGCCTGGAAGGCGGCGGGATCTATGCCCTGTCGTCGCCGCTGCGTGACAGGGTGGAGGGGCAGGGGAGCGCGATGGTCGAGATCGACCTTCGACCTGACCTTTCCGCCGCCCAGCTGGAGAACAAGCTGGCGCGGGGACGCAAGGGCGAGTCCGTCGCCAACCTCCTGAGAAAGACGCTGAACCTGCCGCCCGCTGCGATCGGGCTGCTGCGCGAGGCGTGCGGTCTGAACCTGCCTGCATCGCCAGCAGCCCTATCGGCCCTGATCAAGGCCGCGCCCGTCACGCTGACGGGCTGTGCGCCGATGGATCGCGCGATCTCGACCGCCGGTGGCGTCGGCTTTGACAGCGTGGACGACGAACTCATGCTGAAGGCGCTGCCGGGCGTGTTCGTGGCTGGCGAGATGCTCGATTGGGAAGCGCCGACGGGGGGATATCTCCTGCAGGCCTGTTTTGCGACTGGGCGCGCCGCCGCCCAGGGCGCGCTCGCCTATCTGAAGGACGGTTGAGGAGCGGATGCCCAAGTCATTGATTTTCGCCATCATCGGTTGCCTCGTCGGGGGCGGTCTGGCCGCCATCCAAGCGCCTACCAACGCCCTGCTGGCGCGGCCGTTGAACAGCCCGGTCAACGCCGCCTTGATGTCCTTCGCCGGCGGCACTCTGGTGTTGCTGATCGCGGTGATGGTCCTGCGCGTGCGGCCAGACTATGGAGCGACGGCTGCGGCGCCCTGGTACGCCTGGATGGGCGGCCTCTACGGCGCGGTCTTCGTCGTTGCGGCGGCCTACGCCATTCCCCGGATCGGCGTGGCCTCGGCCATGACCCTGTTCGTCGCGGGGCAACTGCTGATCAGCGTCCTTGTCGATCATTTCGGCGGTTTCGGCGTCGCGGCGCGGCCGGTGAACCTGACGCGACTTGCGGGCCTGGCTCTGGTGATCGGTGGCGTCGTGCTTGTTCGGCGCGGATGACCGCACCCTTTGCAGCTTAACCCTAATAGTCACGACTACTGCGGGAATCAGATAGGTTTACGGGGCGCAATCGGTGTAGCCGGTTCGCGTCGGGTGGGGTCAGGGGCTCGTCCGGCTGTCGATGATGATCGGGCGCTCGGGCCTCGTCGCTACGTGGAGAGCGGCGGAGCCCGCTAGGGGCCAGGGGGCGTACGTCTCCGGACTCTCGATCGCGCCGGGCTGTGGATCAGGTCCCTTCGCCTCATGACCATTTCGTCGGTCTCGAACACTCCGCCGATCACCATGCTGACGCCTGGCCAGATCGCGACGCTGGGGCCCAGCTTCTTCGAGGCGCTATCGCCGTCGGAGTTCCAGCAGCTTAGGCCCACTCAGATCGCTGCCATCAACAGCAGCGCGATCGAAGCCGTAAGCGCCGAGCAATTCGCCACCCTGTCTCCGCAGCAGGTGAAGGCGCTGACGCGGATCCAGATTCCGCGTCTTTCCGCCGGGATCACCTTCAGCCCGGGCCAGCTCTCCGTGCTGAATCAAAGCCAGATCCGGGCCCTGACGGAAAGCCAGATTGCGGCGGTCGACATCGGCGCCGTGGCGGGGCTGACGGGAGCGCAGATCAGCGCGCTCACCGAGACGGGCTTTTCCGCCCTGACCCGCGACCAGATCGCGGCGCTTTCGTCGACGCAGCTTCGGGCGATCGCGGCCTCTCAGATGAAGGGACTGTCGGAAGAGGACATCAGCGAGTTTTCCGCCGCGCAGGTGGGGCAGCTCGGCGCGACCCAACTTCGCGGCCTGACCGGCACGGGTCTTTCGGCGCTCGACGCCGATCAGATCGCCAGCCTCGACGAAACCCAGCTGAAAACTCTCACCTCCACCCAGCTGAACGCGCTCAGTGCGGACGATATCGCCGAATTCTCCTCGACGCAGATTCAGCAGCTCTCCGCCGCGCAGATCCGGGCGTTGAAGCCGGAGCTCTTCAGCGCCTTCAGCGCCAGTCAGCTCGCCGCGCTCAATATCACCCAGATGAAGGGGCTGGCGGTCGTCCAGATGGGCGTGATCGAGCCGACGATGCTCGCGAACTTCAGCACGACCCAGATCGGCGCCCTTTCGATGGCCCAGGTGTCCGGGCTGTCCGAGGAGGCCTTCAAGAGCCTTTCGGCCGATCAGATATCGAGCCTCAATCCTTCACAGTTCGGGGCGCTGACCACCACTCAATTCAGAGGCCTGACCGAAGATCAGGTCGCGGGTCTGACGGTCACGCAGATCGGACGGCTTGGCGTTCCTCATATCAAGTCGATGGAGGTGGCCGATTTCGAGAAGTTCAATATCACCCAACTGCGAGCTCTGACCGCTGCGCAGGTGATGCAGATCTCCGTCACGGCTCTTTCGGATCTGTCCAAAGAGGACATCGCGTCGCTGACCCCGACCCAGGTTCGCGCGCTAAGCGCGTCGCAGATGCGGGGGCTGACGATCGAGGACTTGGGGGAGTTCACCCCAGAGCAGATCAACATGATGACGGGTCTTCAGATCAACGCCTTGACCCCGGAAGGGTTGGCGGTTCTGAGCAGCACCACGCCGCTGACGACGACCCAGATGAAGGCGCTAAGCACGGGTCAGCTAAAGGACATCGACGTCAGCGGCATCGCGGCCCTGACGCCGACCCAGATCGCGGCTCTTGCCCCGTCACAGATCGCTCAGCTTTCGCCGACGGCGATCTCCGCCCTCAATCAGTCTCAGGTCGAGGCCCTATCCACGAGCCAGCTGAAGTCGCTCACCGCCACGCAGCTTCGCGCTCTGGACGCGGCGGACATCGCTGAATTCAGCACTACCCAGATGGGCGCGTTTAGCGGCGCTCAGGTCGGCATACTGACGCCTATGTTCGACGGTGATCAGATCGCCGCCCTTACCGCGAGCCAGATCGCGGGATTGACCTCCACCGCCTTGGGCGAGTTGACCGCCGCGCAGGTTGGCGCGCTGTCAGCCACCCAGATCCGCGCGATCTCGGTCGCCCAGCTGCGCAGCCTGAGCGAAGACGATTTCGCTGAATTCGACCCTGAACAGATCGCGGCCTTCACCAGCGCCCAGCTCGCGGCGCTGTCGGCCACCAATATCGGATCGCTGACGCCCGAGGAGCTGTCAGGCCTGACCGTTACGCAGATCCGCGGCCTGACAGCCACCCAGATGAAGGGGTTCGATCGAGACGACGTCGTCTCCTTCACAACCACTCAGATCGCCGCCATGTCGGCGGCGCAGATCGCCGCGCTATCCGCGACCGGGGTCTCCGATTTCAACGCCTCGCAGTTGGGCGCTCTTGGCGTGACCCAGGTCCGCGCGCTGACAGCGACGCAGCTGGCCTTGTTCGACAAGACCGATATTGATGCCCTGAGCACCACCCAGTTCAATGCTCTGACCGCAACCCAGATCGCGGCGCTGTCTGCCGGGACCTTCAGAGAGATTTCGGACGAGCAGTTGGCTTCGCTGACGCCCTCTCAAATCGCCGCCTTGTCGACTACGGCCTTCTCCAGCTTGGACGCCACTCAGGTGGCGATGCTGACGACAACGCAGATCAACGGCCTGACCGCCACGCAGCTGAAGAGCCTGGACGCGGACGATTTCGCCGAGTTCACCACGACCCAGCTGCGCGCCTTCACCAGTACGCAGATCGCGGCCTTCTCCAGCACCAATATCGCCGGCTTATCGCCGACGGCGGTCGGCGCCTTGTCGGTGACGCAGGTGAAGGGGCTGACCACCACCCAGCTCAGCGCCATGGGCGAGACCGCGATCAGCGGCCTGAGCACCACCCAGATCGCCGCCCTGACCGCCACCCAGCTGAGCGGGCTTTCCTCGACAGCCTTCTCGATTCTGGATGCGACCCAGATCGCGTCGCTCACCACGACCCAGATGAAGGGGCTGACAACCACCCAGATCGGCGGGCTGAGCCCCGAGGATGTTCGGGAATTCAGCACGGTCCAGGTCGCGGCGCTCTCCGCCAGCCAGATCGGCGGCCTGTCCACCACGGCTGTGTCGAGCCTCGATGTCACGCAGGTCACGGGCCTGACCAAGACACAGCTCGCGGGCCTGACGACCACTCAGATCGGCGCCATGACCGAGACACAGGTCAGCGGCATGCCTGGGACTCAGATCGCCGCCCTGACGGGATCTCAGCTCAGCGGCTTGAACGCGACCAGCCTGTCCGCCCTGACCGCGACCCAGGTAGCTGGACTGTCGACGGCGCAGATCGGCGGCCTGTCCACGACCCAGATCGCCAGCCTGTCCCTAGCCGATTTCGAAGAGTTTACGATCACCCAGCTGTCGGCCCTCAGCGCCACGCAGCTAGGCGCGGTCGACGCAACGAACCTGCGGGAGATGACGAGCACCGAATTCGCGGCTCTGTCGTCCACCCAGATCCGCGGCCTTTCCGCGACCCAGGTCCATGCGCTCGAAAGCGGACATATCCGCAACCGCCTCGGTCAACTGACGGGCGCCCAGTTCGGGGGGCTGTCCGACAGGCTCATCGCCGGGCTGTCCACCACCGAACTGGACACGCTGACGGCGTCGCAGATCGGCGGCATTTCCGCCAACGCCTTCGCGGCCATGACCTCGACCCAGGTGGCGTCCCTCGACAACACTCAGATCGCGGGCCTGACCACCACCCATATCGGCAGTCTCAGCGCCACGCACTTCAACGCCTTGACCACCAGCCAGGTCGGCGTCTTCTCCACGGCTCAGATCGGCGCGCTGTCGGCGGCCAATGTGGTCGGCATGGACGCCACGCGCTTCGGCGCGTTGTCCCAGAGCCAGATTCAGGGGCTGTCGGCGACCCAGCTCGAAGCTCTGACCGTCGCGGACATGGCCGAGTTCACCACCACCCAGATCGCCGGTCTGAGCAACAGTCAGCTGACGGCCTTCTCAGCGGAAGAGATTTCGGCTCTCACGGCGACCCAGGTGGCGTCGCTGTCGGGCGGCCAGATCTCCAGCCTGTCGGCCGCTCAGATCCGTGGCTTCACGTCAGAGGATGTGGGCGAACTCAGCATCACCCAGATCGGCGCCTTCTCCGCTACCCAGATCGCGGCCTTCTCCAACACCGCTATCGCCGCCTTCAGCACGGCGCAGATCGGCAAGCTGAGCAGCGACCAGATGGCGGGCTTGTCCGGTGTTCAGCTCGGGGCGTTCGACATCGCGGATATTGGCGGGTTCTCCCCGTCGCAGATCAAGGCGCTGACCCCGACCCAGATCGGCCAGTTGTCGCCGACCGTGATCGGACAATTGGACACAACCCAGATCAGCTATCTGATGCCGGCGCAGATTCCAGGCCTGACCAAGGAACAGCTCCAGCAGATGAGCACGCATCAGTTGGGCTCCATGACCAACGCCCAAATCAACAAGTTCACCGCCTATCAGCTGAACGAGTGCATGAGCCCAGCGCAGCTGGAGGCGATCGGAATCAATCCGTTCTACGGATAATTTGACCCGGGCGATATTGACCGCACTATTTCGCCCGGGTAGAAGTCGCGCATGATCAACGTGATTTCCGAAAAGCCCAGGATTTGCACCGCCTTCGCTGGCCAGCGCCAAGTGGCGACTGGTCCTTTGGCCGAAGTCGCGGTGGCGGCGTGGCGAGCGCTGAAAGCCGACCCGAACGAGACGGTGTTGACCTTCGACCGGTCAGGACGCCTGGTCGATCTTGACCTGCGGGGCGACGAAGGCGATGTGCGCGATCGCTACGTCGAACCCGAGCCGCAGCGGGGCAGGGGGCGCCCCAAGCTGGGTGTCGTGGCGCGGGAAGTGACCCTGCTGCCGCGTCATTGGGAGTGGCTGGCGGAGCAACCGGGCGGCGCTTCCGTGGCGCTACGCCGCTTGGTCGATGCGGCCCGTGCGGCTGGGGAAGGGCAGGATCGCCTCGCCCAAGAGGCCGCTTACCGTATCATGTCCGCTCTGGGCGGCGATCTGCCAGGGTTTGAGGAGGGGAGTCGCGCCTTGTTCGCCGGCGATCTGGCCAAGCTGGATGCCGAGCTTTCCGCCTGGCCCTCTGACCTACGGGTTCATGTGCTGGATCTGGCGAGGGGCGGCGGGGCGTGAACGGCCGGGAACGCAAGGCTCTTCTTCAGGCCTACAAGGAGCAACGCAAGCGGATCGGCGTGTTCGCCGTCCGCTGCCAAGCGGCGGGGTGCAGCTGGGTCGGCGTGTCACGCAATCTGGAGGCTCAGCAAAACAGTCTTTGGTTCACCCTCCGCCTCGGCTCTCATCCGGACCGCGCGTTGCAGTCCTGCTGGAAGCAGAACGGCGAGGCCGAGTTCACCTATGAGGTGCTCGAAGTGATCGAAGAGGAAGGGCTTTCAGCTTACCAGCTAGGCAACGCTCTCAAGGAAAGAAGCACCGCCTGGAAGGACGAATTCGGGGCGTCCTCACTGTCGTGAGGGTGCATTCGCGCCGTAAAAGCCGTACATCCCGGCCCTCTGGACAATTATCCCCCGCACACATACTTTTCGCGCGATCGATATCTGTCGCGCCGTTTCTATCTTCCGCTCTCGTTACCGCGCGCGGATCGTCCAGAAGCCGACCATTCAGACTTCGACCGCTGATGGGGCTCTTCTCACGGCGATAATTTATCTAAGCGGAGAGCTGAAATGGCTACCGGCACTGTTAAGTGGTTCAACACGACCAAAGGCTACGGGTTCATCCAACCGGATGACGGCGGCAAAGACGTGTTCGTCCACATCAGCGCGGTGGAGCGCGCGGGCCTGCGTTCTCTGAATGACGGCCAGAAAGTCACTTACGAGCTGGAACGCGATCGTCGCAGCGGCAAGGAAGCCGCTGTGAACCTGCAGGCTTCTTAATAGGCCTTCAGGCCAGGGCGTGCTAATCGCGCCCGTGCTCGAAACAGCCGAGCGCGCCGAAGCGTTAAGCTTCGGCGCGCTTTCGCCATTACTAACCTAACCCCCGGAGCCACATGGCCAAGGAAGAATTCATCGAGTTTGAAGGCGTCATCACGGAGCTGCTGCCTGAAGGCCGTTTCCGTGTTCAGCTCGACAACGACCACGTTATCCTCGCCTACACGGCGGGCCGCATGAAGCGGAACAAGATCCGTTCGCTGGTCGGCGACCGCGTTACGGTCGAGATGACCCCGTACGATCTGGACAAGGGACGGATCACTTTCCGTCACAAGACCGAAGGTCCGCGTCTGGGCGGCGGTCCAGGCCGTCCTCCGGCACGTCGTCGCTAAGACGGTCTTTTGGGGGAGGAGGCGGGTCTCGCCTCCCTCCTGCGCTAGATCGAGAAGCTGACGCCGCAGCCGCAGCTGGACTTGGCGTTGGGATTGCGGATGCGAAACTCCGCTCCCGCCAACTCGTCGACGAAATCGATTTCCGAGCCCTTCAACAGGGCCAGTGACACCACGTCCACCAGGGCGGCGGCGCCGTCGCGCTCGATCTTCAGATCATCCTCGCCCGCCTCTCGCACCAGATCGAACTGGTACTGGAAGCCGGAGCAGCCGCCGCCCTCGACGGCGACGCGCAGCATCATGGGCGCGCCTTCCTGTTCGGAGATGGCGCGGATGCGGCGGGCGGCGGGTTCGGAGAGGGTGACGGGAATGTCTGTCATGGCTGTGGAAAACTAACGCTTTCCCTATATGAGCAAGTCGCCGCCCTTTCGAAAGGGGCGACAGGCAATCATCGAGGCAGAACATGTCGTCCTCCACGCCGTACCGGGCTCCTTATGCCGAAGACGCCGCGAAATCGCGCGGCCGCCGGTTTCCCGAGGCCGACAGCCGAACCCGCACGCCGTTCGCCCGCGACCGCGACCGCATCATCCACACCACGGCCTTCCGCCGGCTGAAGGAAAAGACCCAGGTCTTCGTCGCCCACGAGGGCGATCACTTCCGCACACGCCTGACCCATTCGCTGGAAGTGGCGCAGATCGCCCGCAGCCTGGCGGCGGGCCTGGGCCTGGATCACGATCTGGCCGAGACCATCGCCCTGGCCCATGATTTGGGTCACCCGCCGTTCGGCCACGCGGGCGAGGACGAGCTCGAGAAGCAGGCGGCCCAGTGGGGCGGCTTCGACCATAACGTCCAGACCTTCCGCGTCGTCACCGAGCTGGAGCGCCGCTATCCGGACTTCGACGGCCTGAACCTGACCTGGGAGACTCTCGAAGGCGTTATCAAGCACAACGGGCCGGTGACCTCGAAGCTGACCAAGCCGTCCTGGAAGGCGGTGGTCGATTTCAACGCCGGGTACGATCTGGAGCTCGGCGGTTGGGCTGGAGCCGAGGCCCAGGTCGCGGCTCTGTCCGACGACATCGCCTACAACAACCACGACGTGGATGACGGTCTGCAGGCCGGCATTTTCACCCTGGACGAGCTGATGGATGTGCCGCTGATCGGTCCGATCCTGGCGGCCGTCCGCTCCGAACGCCCGGACCTCAACGCCGATCTGACCCGCATGGAGGCCGTGCGCCGCATGATCGGCGCCATGATCGACGACGTCATGGGCGAAACCCTGCAACGCGCCGCCGCCAGCCGGGTCGGCAGCGCCGACGACGTGCGGGCCATGGATCATGCCCTGGTGTCTTTCTCCGCCGACATGGCCGAGGACCTCGCCCGTCTACGGGAGTTCCTCTACACGCGGATGTACCGCCACTGGAAAGTGAACCGCACCCGCAGCCAGGCGCGCCGCATTCTGGCCGAGATGTTCAGCTTGTTCATGGCCGAGCCCGACGTCCTGCCGACGGAGTGGTTCATCCGGTCGCAGAATGGCGACGAGGCCGGTCGGGCCCGGGTGGTGTGCGACTACATCGCCGGCATGACCGACCGTTTCGCCATCGAAGAGCACCGCCGGCTGTTCCATCTCGACGTCTGGAACTAGCAAAACCGCCGGTTCAGGAGCCGCCGGGCCTTCGATAGACTGCTGCGACGCGCGTGTGATTCGCCTTGCGCTCCGCGCTGGTTTCCTGGAGTTCCTGGTTCGATGTCTGATCCCGAGCGCGGCGCCTACACGCCCCATACCGACGAGCCTCTGGCCTTTGACGCGCGCCGTCCCGTGCGCGGGTCGCGCCCGTTTCCGCTGACCCTGATCATCAGCGGCGTGGTGCTGCTGACCCTTATCGTCGCCATCGCCCTAATCTATCGCGGCGGGGCCCGCGCCCCGAATGAGGCGCCGCAACCCGTAGGCGAGCCCGCAGGCGAGATGAAGGGCCCTGCGCCGCTGGATGCTCAGCCCGCCGACCCGGCCGCCGGCCTGCAGATCTACCGCTCCGAAGGTCAGGCGGAGGAGGGGGCGACCCCGAACTTCGCGCCGCCGCCGGAGGAGCCCCAGCCCCGTCCCGCGCCGTCCACGGCCCCCGTGCAATCCGCTGGCCTGCCGCCTGTCCAGACCGCCCCGGCGGCTCCCGCCCCGACGCCGCCGCCAGCCAAGGCCCCGGCCGCCGCAACGCCCGCGCCGGCGCCGGCCAAGGTTGTCACCCCGCCCGCCGCTGCCCCGGCTCCCGCCGCGTCAGGCGGCGCGTCTGCGGTCCAGATCGGCGCCTTCTCCTCGGCCGCCCTTGCGGACAAAGGCTGGAACGATGCAGCGCGCATCGCGCCGGGCGCCGCCGCCGGCAAGGGCAAGCGCGTCGAGCAGATCGAGCGCGACGGCAAGACCCTGTTCCGCACCTCGGTCACCGGCTTCGCCTCGCGGTCGGAAGCCCAGGCTTTCTGCGACGCCCTCAAGGGCGCCGGGAAGTCCTGCTTCGTGAAGTGATGGAAGCCCGGTGAGCCACGCCTGCATCCTGGGTTGCGCCGGCACGCGCCTGACCCGCCAGGAGAAGGATTTCTTCAAGGCTGAACGGCCCTGGGGTTTCATCCTCTTCAAGCGGAACATCGAGACGCCGGACCAGGTGCGGCGGCTCACCGCCGAGCTTCGCGAGACGATCGAGCGTCCCGACGCCCCGATCCTGATCGACCAGGAGGGCGGCCGCGTCGCCCGCCTGCAGCCCCCGCACTGGCGGCGTTATCCGCCCGCGCGGGCTTATGCCGAAATCTGCCACAACGATCCCCTGGCGGCTCGGGAGCTGGTGCGCCTGGGCGCGCGCCTGATGGCGCACGACCTCAGCAGCATCGGCGTCAATGTCGATTGCGTGCCGGTTCTCGACGTGCCTGCGCCTGACGGTCACGAGATCATTGGCGACCGCGCCTACAGCAACGATCCCGACCAGGTGGCTCGTCTGGGCCGCGCGGCCGCCGAAGGCCTGATCGCCGGCGGCGTCCTGCCGGTCATCAAGCACATTCCCGGTCACGGCCGCGCCAAGGCTGACAGCCACGAAGAGCTGCCGGTGGTCGATGCGACCCTGGAGGAGCTGGAGGCGCGCGACTTCCCGCCCTTCCGCGCCCTGTCGGACATGCCGATGGCGATGACCGCCCACGTGATTTACACGAGCCTCGACTGGCGGCGGCCGGCCACGCAGTCCAAGCGCGTTATCACCCAGACCATCCGCCACTCGCTGGGCTTTGAAGGCCTGCTGATGAGCGACGACCTGTCCATGAAAGCGCTGAAGGGCTCGTTCGAGGGACGCACCCGCGCCGCCCTGGCCGCTGGATGCGACGTCGTCCTGCACTGCAACGGCGACATGACCGAGATGAAGGCGGTGATCGCCGGCTGCCGTCCCCTGTTCGGCAAGGGCAAGAAGCGCGCCGAGGCCGCCCTGCATCGCGTCGCGATCCGGCCTGAGCCTTTTGATCTGGCCGAGGAGCGGGCCCGCTTCGACAGCGCGGTCTCCAGGGCGCTGGCGGGATGAACGACCGCAGCTTCCAGCCGACCTTCGACTTCGATGCGGCGGCGGAGGCGGCCGAGGACGGCGTCGCCCTGGTCATCGACATCGACGGCTATGAAGGACCGCTGCACGTCCTTCTCGCCCTGGCGCGCAGCCAGAAGGTCGATCTGCTCAAGCTGTCGATCACCAAGCTGGCCGAGCAGTATCTGGCCTTCGTTCACCAGGCCCGCCGCCTGCGGTTCTCGCTGGCGGCTGACTATCTCGTCATGGCCTCGTGGCTGACCTATCTGAAGTCGCGTCTGCTGCTGCCCAAGCCGGAGCGGCCGAAGGGCGAGGAGCCCCCGGCCGAGGAGATGGCCGCCCAGCTGGCCTTCCGCCTCGCCAAGCTCGACATGATGCGCAAGGCCGTGGACGCCCTGAACAGTCGCCCGCTGTTGAAGCGCGACATCTTTCCGCGCGGCGATCCCGAGGCGATCAAGGTCGTGCCCTCGACCCGGCTGGAGGGGGACCTCTACAGCCTGATGAGCGCTTACATCACCCAGCGAAAGCGGGAGGAGAGCCGCCGATACGCGCCGCAGCCGCCGACCGCCTATGCGCTGGAAGAAGCCCGCGACCGCCTTCGCGCCCTGCTGCCGGAGATGGAGGGCTGGACCACCCTGGACACCGTCGCGCCGCCGACGGGCGCGCAGGGCGAGGAGGGGCCAAGCCGCGCCTCCTTCCTGGCCTCGACCCTGTCGGCCAGCCTTGAGCTGGTGAAGGAAGGCGCTCTGGAGGCCCGCCAGCTGGAGCACTTCCAGGACATCTACCTGCGCCGCCGCGAAATGCCGGCGTCTGAACCGACGTTGCTGTGATGGACGAACTTCTGATCGAACGCGCGATCGAGGCCCTGCTGTTCGCGGCGGCCGAGCCGATCAGCGAAGCGGACCTCGCCCGCCGTCTGCCGGAAGGCGCCGACGTGGCCGCTGGCGTCCAAGCCCTGCGGCGCCGCTATGAGGGCAGGGGGGTGGAGCTCGTCTGCGTCGCTGACCGCTGGCGCTTCACCACGGCGACCGACCTGGCCTACCTCATGACGGAAGAGCGCGAAGAGCCGCGCCGCCTGTCCAAGGCCGCTCAGGAAACCTTGGCCATCGTCGCCTACCACCAGCCGGTGACCCGGGCCGAGATCGAGGCCGTGCGCGGCGTGCAGGTCAGTCGCGGCACCCTGGACGTCCTGCTCGAGCTGGGCCTGGTGCGGATGCGCGGCCGCCGCCGCACGCCGGGCCGTCCGGTGACCTTCGGCACCACCGACGCCTTCCTTGAACACTATGGCCTCGCCAATCTCGCCGACCTGCCGGGCATGGCGGAGATGAAGGCCGCCGGCCTGCTCGATCTCAACCTGCCGCCGGGGTTCTCGGTGCCCGATCCGACGGGTTTGCGGGATGGGGAGATCGAGGATCCGCTGGACGAGGGCGAAACGCCGGAGTTCGCGCAGGACTTCCTAGGCGAGGAAGAGCCGTAGTCCCCCCAAGTGCCGGTCCGAAGGACGCAGGCCTTCGCTTACGCCTCGCCAAGGCCTATATTCTGTGCGAAACGCACGGTTCCGTCGGAGCGGCCCGCAGGATGGGTCCCGACGCTAGGGAGCATACTCGTCATGGGTTCGATGAGCTGGATTCATTGGGTGATCGTGATCGCGGTCGTGGCGCTGTTGTTCGGCGGTCGCGGCAAGCTGTCCGGCATCATGGGCGACGCCGCCAAGGGCATCAAAGCCTTCAAGGAAGGCCTGAAGGACGACGACAAGCCGGCCGACTCCAAGCCGCTTCCGCGCACCGAAGCGGAAAAAGAAGAGCTGCGTAGCTAGTTTTTGCATCGCGCGGGCTTGCGGGTTCGCGCGATGACGCCTCTAAGGCCGTCATGCTTCCCGAGATCGGCGCCTCCGAACTTATGGTCATCGCCGCGGTCGCTCTGATCGTGGTCGGACCCAAGGACCTGCCCTTGCTGCTGCGCAAGCTTGGGCAATTCGTCGCGCGGCTGCGCGGCATGGCGAACGAATTCCGCGCATCGTTCGACGAGATGGCCCGCCAGTCCGAACTGGACGAGCTGCGCAAGGAAGTGGCCGCCATGCGCGCCGGCCAGTTCACCGATCCGGTGCGGGACGCCGCCGACGCGGCCAAGGACGCCAGCGTCGATCAGGTGTTCAACGATATCGACGCCAGCCTGAAGGACAGCGGCATGTCCTTCCCGCCCACCAGCGTCGCCGCGCAGTACGAACCCGCCGCCGTCGAGGCCCCGGCCGAGACCAAGCCGAAGCGCAAGGCCGCGCCCAAAAAGGCCGCCGCCAAGGCCGCTTCGACCCCCAAGGCTCCTGCCGCCACGACCAAGGCGCCCGCGCCCGCCAAGAAGCCCGCCGCGCCCAAGAAGGCCGCCGCCAAGGCCAAGGCAAAGTCATGAGCTCGGATTACAACGACGACGAGATCGAGGCCTCCCGCGCCCCGCTGCTGGACCATCTGGTCGAGCTGCGCACCCGCCTGATCATCTGTGTCGTTGCGCTGTTTGTCGGTTTCGGCGTCTGCTTCGCCTTCGCCGACACGCTGTACGTCTTCCTGCTGCGCCCCTTCGAGGTCGCCGCCGGCCTGATGGCCGCCCAGAAAGCCAGCGGCGGCAAGCACGGCGCCTTCGATCTGTTCTTCGCCCTGCTGGGCCTGAAGGAAATCCCGCCCCTGGCGCCTGGCGCGTTGAAGCTGGTCTTCACGGCGCCGCTGGAATTCTTCTTCACCAAGCTGAAGCTGGCCGCCTTCGGCGCGATCGCCATCTGCTTCCCGGTACTGGCCTTCCAACTGTACCGCTTCGTGGCGCCGGGCCTGTACAAGAAGGAGCGCAAGGCTTTCCTGCCGTTCCTGCTGGCGTCGCCGGTGCTGTTCATGCTGGGCGCGACGCTGGTTTATTACGTCATGCTGCCCTTCGTTCTTTGGTTCTCCCTGAGCCAGCAGATCGTCGGCGCCGGCAATATCTCGGTCGAGCTGCTGCCCAAGGTGTCGGACTATTTCACCCTGGTGACCTCGCTGCTGCTGGCCTTCGGCCTGTGCTTCCAGCTGCCGGTCGTGCTGTCCCTGGCCGGTCTGGCGGGGCTGGTGAACGCCCAGATGCTGCGCGCTGGCCGTCGTTACGCCATCGTCGGCGTCTTCGTGGTCGCCGCCATCGTCACGCCGCCTGACCCGATCAGCCAGCTGATGCTCGCCATCCCGATCTGCCTTCTCTACGAAGTCTCCATCTGGTGCGTATGGCTTATCGCCCGCAACAAGCGCATCGAGGATGAGGCTGGCCAGGACCTGGTCACCACCTAAGAGTCTGCTTCTAGAGCGCTTCTGCGGGTTGGCGCCCTGACCGACGCGCCTTAAGGAAAGCGGCTCTCCCGCTTGCCCGAGAAGACCGATGCACGACATCAAGGCCATCCGCGAAAACCCCGAACTGTTCGAGACGGTGTGGGCCGCGAAAGGCTTCTCCGGCAAGGCCGCGGAAGCCGTCGCTCTGGACGCCGCTCTGCGCGCCGCCCAGACGGCCGTGCAGGAAGCCCAGGCCAAGCGCAATGAGTCCTCCAAGCTGATCGGCGCCGCCAAGGCCAAGAAGGACGAGGCCGAAGCCGCCCGCCTTATGGCCGAGGTGGAAGCCCTGAAGGGCGTCCTGACCGAACAGGGCGCCATTGAAGCCGAGAAGGCCGCCGAACTGCACGACCTATTGGCCGGCCTGCCGAACATTCCTTATCCCGACGTCCCCAAGGGCGACGACGAGGAAGGCAACGTCGAACAGCGCCGCTGGGGCGAACCCGCCAACCTGCCGGCCGGCAAGCTGTCGGCGGTCAAGGATCACGTCGATCTGGGCGAAGCCCTCGGCGGCATGGACTTCGAGGCCGCCGCCCGCATGTCGGGTTCGCGGTTCGTGGTGTTGAAAGGCCAGATCGCCCGGCTCGAGCGCGCCATCGGCCAGTTCATGCTGGACCTGCAGGTGACCGAGCACGGCTATACCGAGGTCAATCCGCCGGTTCTGGTGAAGGCACCGGCCCTGTTCGGCACTACCCAGCTGCCGAAGTTCGAGGACGATCTCTTCAAGACCACGGACGACCGCTATCTGATCCCCACGGCCGAGGTCACCCTGACCAACATCGTCCGCGAGCAGATTCTGGCGGAGGAGGAGTTGCCGCTCCGCCTGACGGCCCTGACCAATTGCTTCCGCGCCGAGGCCGGTTCGGCGGGTCGCGACACCCGCGGCATGATCCGCCAGCACCAGTTCAGCAAGGTCGAGCTGGTCTCTATCGTCACCCCCGAAAAGTCGGGCGAGGAACACGAGCGCATGACCACCTGCGCCGAAGAGGTGCTGAAGCGCCTGGAACTGCCGTTCCGCACCATGCTGCTGTGCACTGGCGACATGGGTTTCGGCTCGCGCAAGACCTACGACCTCGAGGTCTGGCTGCCTTCGCAGGGCATGTACCGCGAGATCAGTTCCTGCTCGAACTATGGCGAGTTCACCGCCCGCCGTATGGACACCCGCTTCCGCAAGACGGGCGAGAAGGGGACGCACTTCGTCCACACCCTCAACGGCTCGGGCCTGGCCGTGGGTCGCACCCTGGTCGCCGTGCTGGAAAACTATCAGGACGAAAACGGCCGCATCGCCATCCCTTCGGCCCTTCAGCCCTACATGGGCGGCCTGACGCACATCGGGGGCTGAACGACGTGCGGATCCTGCTTACCAACGACGACGGCATCCACGCCGAGGGCCTGCAGGCGCTGGAACAGATCGCCCGCGCCCTGACCGACGACGTCTGGATCTGCGCGCCCGAGACGGAGCAGTCCGGCGTCGGCCGCGCCCTGTCCCTGACCGCTCCGCTGCGGGTGCGCCGGATCGAGCCGCGCAAGTTCGCCGTGGCCGGCACGCCCACCGACTGCGTCATGCTGGCGGTGCAGGACCTGATGGACGGCCCGCCGGACCTGATCCTTTCCGGCGTCAATCGCGGCCAGAACATCGGCGAGGACGTGTCCATGAGCGGCACGGTGGCCGGCGCCATCCAGGGCATGGCGCTCGGCGTTCCGGCCATCGCCCTCAGCCAGGCCTTGCGGGTCTTCCACGACAGTGAGCGTGCGCTTTACGACACGGCGATCGAGTACGCCCCCGGCATCATCCAGAAGCTGGTCGAGATGGGCTGGCCCAAGGACGTGATCATCAACATCAACTTCCCCGACGCTCCCGCCGATCAGGTGAACGAGGTGGAGGTGACCAAGCAGGGCTTCCGCGACGTCTCGATCATGCATGCCGAGCGCCGCACCGACCTACGCGGCCGTGACTATTACTGGATGGGTTTCCGCAACGAGCCCTCGCGCCCCGTCGACGGCACGGATATCAAGGCCGTGTACGAAGGGCGCATCTCGGTGACGCCCCTGCACATCGATCTGACGCACCACGACACGGTCCACCAGATGAAGGGCTTGCTCGGCGGCGCCATCCCGAAAGTGAAGGCGGGCTGATGGCCAAGGCTCCCAAGACTGTCGAGACGCCCGAAACCCAGATGGCGCGCCTCATCCTGGCCTTGCGCTCGCAAGGGGTGACCGAGCCTGGGGTCCTGAACGCGATCGAGAAGACTCCGCGCGAGCTGTTCACGCCCGACCTGTTCAAGGAACGCTCGTGGGAGGATTCGGCCCTGCCGATCGCCTGCGGCCAGACCATAAGCCAGCCGTTCATCGTCGGCCTGATGACCCAGGCCCTGACCCTGGAGCCGCGCTCGCGGGTTCTGGAGATCGGCACCGGCTCCGGCTACCAGACCGCGATCCTCTCCCGCCTGGCGCGGCTGGTCTACACGGTGGAGCGCTACCGGACCTTGATGAAGGAGGCGGAGGCCCGCTTCTCGACCCTCGGTCTCACCAATGTGATCACCAAATTCGGCGACGGCGGCGAGGGTTGGGCTGAACAGGCGCCTTTTGACCGCATTTTGGTCACGGCGGCGGCGCCAGATGAACCCAAGACGCTGCTCAGCCAGCTCAAGCCGAACGGTGTGCTCGTCGCGCCGATCGGCAAGGGGCCGGTCCAGAGCCTGAAGCGCTACGCCGGGGACGGCCAGGGGGGCTTCAAGGTCGAGGTCCTGTGCGACGTGCGCTTTGTTCCGCTGCTCGACGGCGTGGCGCGCGAGCTCTAGGGCGCTTTCCGCCCCGCTCGCGGTCGGGAATCGCCTGCGGGAAATCGCTGTGATGGGCGGCTATTTCGTCGTGCTTAACGCGGGCTTAACGCTGTGCCCGCACCAGTAGAGATTGTGTGAGTTGAAGGAAGGTTCAGCGATGACGGACAACAAACCCCGCAGCACGCTGATCGCCGCAAGTCTTCTGGCGCTGTCCGCCGCGCTCGCCGGTACGGCTGTAGCCCAGACCCCGCGCTACCCCATCACGCAGGACGCGCCGAGCGGCGAAGGCCTGCGCATCCGCAAGCCGAATTTCCCGATCCGCAATCCTTCCGCCGCTGAGGCGGTCGCCTCGTCCGCGCCCTCCTATTCGCCGCCGGCATACTCACCGCCGCTCTCCAGCTCCAACTCGGGGTTCAGCAGTTCGGCCCTGCCGGACGCCGCGCCGTCCGCCGTTCGCGCTCCCGCGCCTGTCAGCAGCCGTGAACTCGCGCCGCTTGAGCCCGCCCGCGCCGCCTCGACTCCCGACAACGGCGCCTTCGAGATCGCCCTGGCTCAGACGCGCAGTCGACGCAGCGGCTCGGCCGTCCGGGAAGAGGCGGCCTCCGAATATGTGGTCAAGCGCGGCGAAAACCTCGCCTCCATCGCCCGATCGCTCGGCGTCAGCCAGGACGCCCTGGCCGAAGCCAATGGTCTTCGCTCGCCGTTCCGCCTCGATGCGGGCCAGCGGCTGAAGGTTCCGGGAACGGGTAGCGGCCTGCGCGGCTCCGTCAGCTCCGAAGCCTCGGGCTCGTACAAGGTCCAACGCGGCGACACCCTGGCGACCATCGCCAAGGCCCAGGGCGTCTCCATCGAGAACCTCGCCGCCGCCAACGACCTTCGCTCGCCCTACCGCCTGACCGCCGGCCAGACGCTCAAGGTTCCGGGCGGCGCCGAACCAGCCCGTTCGACCTCGACCCCTAGCCGCTCCACCGAGCGCGACGTCAGCACGCATACGGTCGCCGCCGGCGACACCCTGTTCGCCCTGGCTCGCAAGTACGACACCACCCCGGCCGCCATCGCCGAGGCCAGCGGCATCTCCGCCAGCGCCGGCCTGCGCGTCGGTCAGAAGCTGACCATTCCTGGGCAGGGCGGCTCGACCCCCGCGCGCGCCGAGCCGGAGGCCGCGCGTCCGGCGCCTGTCACCAGCCGTCCGAACCAGATCCGCCCGTCCCGCGAGGAACCGGTCGCCGAGACGACCGAGACCTCCAGCGCACCAGGGGGCGGCCGCGTCATCACCATCGATGGGCCGCCCAAGAGCTACACCGTCAAGAAGGGCGACAATCTCGACGAGATCGCTGACCGCATGGGCATGAGCCGCCGTGAGCTGGCGGCCGCCAACGGCCTTAAATCTCCCTACCGTCTGACGGTGGGCCAACGCCTGAAGGGCGAAGCCACCAAGGCGAAGGCCTACGTGGTCGAAAGCGGCGACACCCTGGCGGTGGTCGCCCAGCGCTTTGGCGTCAGCACCCGAACCCTGGCGGCGGAAAACAACCTGCGCACGACGGCCAAGCTGCGGTCCGGCCAGCGCCTGATCTTGCCCGATGGCTATCGTGATCGCGGTGTTCCCAAGCCGACCACGACCGCGACGACCACGACGGCGCCGGTTCGCGAAACGAATCCGCCGGTTTCGACGCCCGGCCGTGAGACCAGTTTGCCCTCGACGCCGCAACCCTACAGCGGCACGCCGACGCGTCCTGCGACCTCGGCCACACCATCGCGCCCGCAAATCGCCGATGCGCCGCCCTCGCTCAGCGAGACGGAGATCGTCGCCGCCGGCAAGGGCCGCTTCGTGTGGCCGCTGACGGGCGAAATCCTCTCGGACTTCGGCCCCAAGGCCGGCTCACAGCGCAATGACGGCCTGAACATCCGCGCCAACGCGGGCGAGGCCGTCCGCGCCGCCGCCGCGGGCGAGGTCGTCTATTCCGGAGATCAGGTCCCGGGCTTCGGCAATCTGGTGCTGGTCAAGCATGCCGACGGCTGGGTCACGGCCTACGCCCACCTTGGCCGCACCGACGTGAAAATGCGCCAGCAGGTCGTGCAGGGTCAGCAGATCGGCCAAGCCGGCTCGACCGGCGGCGTGGCCGAGCCCCAGCTGCACTTCGAGGTGCGTTACGCGCCCTCCCCGAAGGAGAAGGCGCGCCCGATCAACCCGTCGCTGGTTCTGCCGCAGTAGCTTTCTTCTCCTGCCCCGATTGCGGGGGAGGGGGACAATGCGAAGCATGGTGGAGGGGGAGCACTGCTGAGATTCAGCTAGCGCCCCTCCGTCTCGTCGCTGGCGCGCCGATCCGCCTTGTCTGTTGGGTTCGCGCTAGAGTGCGGACGTCTTCCGGGACGTCCGCCTGACGCGCCTACGCCAGGCGGACTGTCGGTGGAGGGGCCGTATCCACCTGAGCCCTGAGAGCTGTGGGGGAGCTGGGCCGCCGCCGACGTTTCATGACCCGGATGGTTGCAGGGACGACAGGGTCCGGAGCCACAAGGAGGGGTCGATGGAACAGAGTAAGTCTAGCACGCGCGTGGCCGGCGTCGATGTGGGCAAGAGGCGCCTGGATGCAGCGGTTCACGGCTCGGAAGACAGGCTGGACGTCGCCAACATTGAGGAAGGTCGAGAGGCCCTGATCGACTGGCTGAAGGCGCGGAGCGTCAGTCGAGTGGGGCTTGAGGCGACAGGCGGTTATGAGCGGGCGGTGCGAACGGATCTGGAGGCGGCGGGCTTCGAGGTTGTCGTTCACCAGCCGCCGGAAGTTCGGCTGTTCGCCCGTCTCAAGCGGCTGAAGGCCAAGAGCGATCGCATCGATGCGGCGCTGATCGCAGCGGCGAGGGCGCAGGTGGATGCGGTGAAGGCCGCCCAGGACCCGCGCCTGACGAGGTTGGCCGAGCGACTGACGGCCTACGAGCAGGTGAGTGATCACCTGGCGAGGCTGAAGGCCTTCATGGAGCACGTGACCCTGAAGGATGTGGCGCGCGATCTGACGATCCAGATGCGCGCGCTCGCGCGGCTCAAGGCCAAGCTGGCCCGCAGCGTCCTAGAGGAGATCAAGGCGCACGCCGATCTGGCCGAACGTCTGAAGCTGCTGATGTCCCTGCCTGGCGTCGGGCCGATCGTCGCCGCCGGCCTCGTCGTGCGCATGCCGGAACTGGGCGCCATGAGCCGAGGTCAGGCCGCCAGCCTGCTCGGCGTCGCCCCCTTCGACCGGGACTCGGGCCAGTTCAGAGGCCAGCGTTTCATTACAGGCGGACGCAATCGACCGCGCCGGCTGATCTACATAGCCGCCCTAAGCGCCAAGCGATGCGACCCGGGGCTTAAAGCCTTCGCAGAACGGCTGCGCGACAACGGCAAGCCGCCTAAGCTCATCGTCGTCGCCGTCATGCGAAAACTCATCGAAGCCGCCAATCTCGTCCTCAGCCGAGGTCAGCCTTGGGCGCCTGCCTAACATGGTTGCTCCCCCGTACGCTGCGCTACGGGGCAGGAGAACTCAGTTCAGCTTCACGCCCAGCTCCCCCGCTAGATCGCGAACGAACTGCCAGGCGATGCGCCCTGAGCGGGAGCCGCGAAGTTGCGACCATTGCAGGGCGCGGCGCTCCAGGTTCTCGACCTTAAGCCCGAAACGCTCGGCATAGACGTTGATCGCCGCCAGATAGGTCGGCTGGTCCATGGGCGGGAAGCCGAGCCACAGGCCGAAGCGGTCGGAGACGCTGATCTCCTCCTCGGCGTCCTCCTGGGCGGCGATGGCGCCGCGGCCCTCCACGTGATCGCGCGGCATCAGGTGGCGGCGGTTGGAGGTGGCGATAAACAGCACGTTCTCCGGCGGGCCCGAAACGCCGCCCTCCATGGCCGACTTTAGGGCCTTGGCCGCCGCCGCGCCGTCCTCGAACGACAGATCGTCGCACAGGACCACGAACCGTTCCGACCGGCCGCGCAGCTGATCGAACAGGCCGGGCAGGGCGGTGACTGCGTCGCGATCCACTTCGACCAGCTTCAGGCTGGTCTGCGCCTTGGCCGCCTCCATGAACGCCGCCTTGGCCATGGAGCTTTTGCCCGTTCCGCGCACGCCCCACAGCAGCACGTCGTTGCACGGCAGGCCCGTGGCGAAGCGCTGGAGGTTCTGCAGGAACTTCTCCTTCTGCCGGTCCACGCCGACCAGAAGGTCCAGCGCCATCGTATAGTCCGGGGCGGGCAGGAAGGCGCCGCTTTCGGGCTCATGACGGAACAGACGGGCGCCGCTGAAGTCCGGCTCGGCCGTCGCCGCGGGGGCGATCCGTTCGAGGGCTTCGGCGATGCGGGCGAGAAGGGGGGAAAGGTCCTGGCTCATGCTGTGGCTATAAGCCTCCGGCCGCTCATTGCAAAAGGGCAGGCGAGCGCATAGCTTCCGCCGACCTGAAAACGGCCCCGCTCCACGGACGGAGAGCCGCAAGAGACATATTGGAGACGTGATGAACCCGGCCGCCGGTCCCCAGGATTTCCTGATCCAGATCGCCCCGATCCTGCTGCTCGTGGTGCTGTTCTACTTCCTCATGATCCGTCCGCAGCAAAAGCGGATGAAGGAACACGCCGCCCTGCTGGCCGGTCTGAAGCGCGGCGATAACGTCGTCCTCTCCAGCGGCATTCTCGGCAAGATCGTGCGCGTCGAGGAAAAGGAAGTCGGCGTCGAGATCGCCCAGGGCGTCACCGTAAAGGTGGTCAAGGGCATGATCACCGAAGTTCGCACTCGCGGCGAACCGGCCAACGACTAAAGGCCCGCAGGCGAACACCCGTTCATGATCGCTCTCTCACGCTGGAAAATCGTCCTCGTTGTCCTGGCGCTCGTTCTTGGGGTGCTCTTCGCCCTGCCGAACGTCCTCCCGCAACGGACGTTGGATTCTCTGCCGGGCTGGATGCCCAAGCAGCGGCTCAACCTCGGTCTCGACCTTCAGGGCGGCTCTTATCTGCTGCTGGAAGTCGACACCCAGGCTCTGCGCACCGAACGCCTGAACAACATGGTCGAGGACGTGCGCACCACCCTGCGCAACGACCAGATCGCGTTTAGCGGCCTCGGCGAGCAGAATGGCCGCATCACGGTGCTGATCACCGACCCGGCTCAGGCCAACGCGGCCGCGAACACCCTGCGCAACACGGTCGGCGCGCCCTTGGCGGGTACGCCGGGCGGGCGTGACGTCAATGTCACCCTGCAGGGCCAGCGTATCGAGATCGCCTTCGTCGCCGCGGCGTTCAACGCCGAGGCGGCCAAGGCCGTGGACCAGTCCATCGAAATCATCCGTCGCCGGATCGACCAGATGGGCACCAAGGAACCGGCGATCAATCGCCAGGGCACCAATCGCATCGTCGTCCAGGCGGCGGGCGAGAGCGATCCTGAGCGGCTGAAGAACGTCATCGGCCAGACCGCCAAGCTGACCTTCCAGATGGTCGATGAGACCGTCACGCCGGAAGAAGTCGCGGCCGGCCGCATTCCGCCCGGTTCGGTCTATCTGCCCAGCGAGGACGGCTACGCGCCGGGTTATGTCCTGAAGAAGCGCGCCGTCGTCACCGGCGAGATGCTGACCGACGCCCAACAGCAGTTCGACCAGCAGTCGGGCAGCCCGGTGGTGTCCTTCCGCTTCAACGGCCAGGGCGCCCGCCGCTTCGGCGACGCCACTGCCGCCAACATCGGCAAGCGCTTCGCCATCGTTCTCGACAACAAGGTCATCTCGGCCCCGGTCATCAACACCGCGATCACCGGCGGTTCGGGTCAGATCACCGGCAATTTCACCGTCCAGACCGCCAATGACCTGGCGGTGCTGCTGCGGGCCGGCGCCCTTCCGGCGCCGCTGAAGGTTGAAGAGCAGCGCACTGTGGGCGCCGAGCTGGGCGCCGACGCCGTTCGCGCCGGCGCCATCTCCATCGCTATCGGCTTCGTCGCCGTGGTCGTGTTCATGCTGCTGGCCTATGGCGGGCTGTTCGGTGGGACGGCGGTGCTCGCCCTCTTCCTGAACGTGATCCTGCTGGTGGCGATCCTGTCGCTGACCCAGGCCACGCTGACCCTGCCCGGCATCGCCGGCATGATCCTGACCCTCGCGGTGGCGGTCGATGCCAACGTGCTGGTCTATGAGCGGATGCGTGACGAGGAACGGGCGGGCAGACCGCCTCTATCAGCCATGGACATCGGCTTCAGCCGCGCCCTGGTCTCGATCATCGACGCCAACGTGACCTCGCTGATTTCGGCGCTAATCATGTTCCAGTTCGGTTCGGGCGTGGTGAAGGGCTTCGCCTGGACCCTGTCGGTGGGCGTGTTCACCTCGCTGTTCACGGCGCTGCTGGTGACCCAGGTCCTGCTCGGCCTGTGGTTCCGCTCGGCTCGTCCCAAGAAACTTCCGATTTAAGGGACGCGACCATGCATTGGCCCCTGATCAAGAACCTCCCGCACGTCACCAACTTCCGCTTCACGAAGCTGGCGCCGTATCTGGCCGTGGTATCGGTCATCTTCGTCATCGCCTCGGGCGTGTCGCTATTCACCCGCGGGCTGAACCTCGGCACGGACTTCGCCGGCGGCACCATGATGGAGATCCAGACCCCGGGTCCGGCCCCCATCGGCGACCTGCGCGCCAGCCTTGGCCAGATGGGCGCCGAGGACCCGCAGGTGCAGTCGATCGGCTCCGTGAACGCGGCGATCCTTCGCTTCCGCCTCGCCGAGAACGTCAACTCGATCGAAGGCGCGGAAGTCATCAAGAAGCAGCTGGCCGAGAAATTCCCCGGCATCCAGTTCAAGCGCGTGGACATCGTCGGCCCGAAGGTCTCGGGTGAACTTTTCCGTTCGGGCTTCACCGCCCTGTCGATCGCCATGGGCCTGATGCTTCTCTACATCTGGATCCGCTTCCAGCTGCAGTTCGGCGTGGCCGCCGTCGTGGGCGTTCTGCACGACGCGGTGCTGACCCTCGGCATGCTCTCGGCGCTGCACATCGAGTTTTCGATGACCACCATCGCCGCGCTGCTGACCGTGGTCGGCTATTCGATGAACGAGAAGGTCATCACCTTCGACCGTCTTCGCGAGAACCTGCGCAAGTACAAGGTCACGCCGCTGCGCGATCTGATCGACCTGTCGGAGAACGAGCGTCTGTCACGCACCCTGATCACCGGTTCGACGGCGCTGCTGGCGCTGGCCGGCATGTTGTTCCTGGGTGGTCCGACCCTGTTCCCGCTGATCTTCACCTTGGTCTTCGGCATACTGATCGGCACCTACTCGTCGATCTACGTGGCCCTGCCGCTCGTTCTCGTGTGGGGCGTGAATCGCGGCGCGGGCGACGCAGCGCCGGCCAAGGCCTGATCAAACCATGCGTCAGCCGCCGTCCATCGACGCCTACGGGGACGGCGGCTTTCGCGTACAGGGGAAGCGGCACGACGGCTCGCTCCTGCTGCTGGACGACCAGCCGCATGTCTGGCCGGTCCGCAGTCTTGCCGAGCTGAAGCCCGAGGACTTCGCCGACGTGGTCGCGGCGGGGCCGGGCGTTTCCGAATTCATCCTGCTGGGCACCGGCGCGACCATGGCTCCGCCGTCGCGCGCCGTGAAGGACGCCATGCGCGCCGCGGGCCTGGGTCTGGAGTTCATGTCCACCGAGGCGGCGGCCAAGCTCTACAACGTTCTGGCCACCCAGGGACGCCGCGTGGCGGTCGCCCTGATCGCCGTCTGAGGGCGGTGTTCACAGCTTTGGCGAGAAGGTTCGCAAAAGCGCCTTGCCCCCGTCGGATGGGCGGGCTATAGGCGCAACCCTTCCTGCCGGCGGATGCGTAGCTCAGCGGGAGAGCACCTCGTTCACACCGAGGGGGTCACAGGTTCAATCCCTGTCGCATCCACCATTCCCCACCCGAAATCGGTTCAGGCCGCGCCTTTCGCCCAGGCGCGCACCACGCCGTCCAGTTCGTCGAAATGGTCGATGACGATGTCGCCGCCCAGCTCGTGCGCCGGAGCCTCGGTGTAACCGAAGCTGACCACCACCACCGGCGCCTTTGCGTTCTTCCCCGCACCGACGTCGGTGATGCTGTCACCCACCAAAATGGCGCGGTCCGCCCGGCCGCCCACGGCCTCGATGGCGGCCAGCAGGTGGCGCGCGTCCGGCTTGGGGGCGGGGGCCTTGTCCTGACCCACCACGGCGTCGAACAGCCTGGTCATGTCCAGGGCGTCCAACAGGGCGACGGACAGGTTCGTCAGCTTGTTGGTGCAAACGCAGAGCTTCGCCCCATCCGCCCGCAGCTTCTTCAGCGCCTCGATCGCGCCGGGGAAGGGGGCGCTCTCCTGCGCGATGCGGCCCAGATAGATGGCGATGAACCGCTCAACCAGCTTCGGCGCGCGATCCGCGTCCAGCGGCGCGCCGGCGGCGGCGAAGCCTTGCTCCAGCAGGGCCTTGGCCCCGCGTCCCACCATCAGGCGAACGTCCCCATAGGGCAGTGCCGGTAGGCCCTCCTCCCCGAGCACGATATTGAGCGACCCGATCAGGTCGGGGGCGGTGTCCACGAGCGTGCCGTCGAGATCGAAGGCGACGGTCAGGCCGGAAAGCGGGAGCTGGTCATGCATAAGGCCGCCGTTTCCGCTAAACGCGAGGGGAAAGCAATGCAGGAGCGCGAGTCGCTATGACCACCGCCGCCCCCCAGGGGCGCCCCCGCGCCGCCGTGATCCTCGCCGCCGGCCAGGGCACGCGCATGAAATCGCCGACTCCCAAGGTGCTGCACCGGATCGGCGGCCGCGCCATGCTGGATCACGCCATCGACGCGGCTGAAGGCTTGGGCTGCGAGCGCATCGTGGTCGTCTGCGGCGCGCACAGCTCACAGGTCGGCGCCCATGTGGCCAAGCGGCTTGGCGAGAGCGCCGTCGCCATCCAGGACCCGCCCCTCGGCACGGGACACGCTGTCCAAGCCGCCCAAGAGGCGCTGAAGGGCTTCAGTGGCGATGTGGTGGTCACCTATGCCGACTGCCCCATGCTCAACGCCCAGACCATCGCCCCGCTGTTCGACCTGCGCGACGGCGACGCCGATGTCGCGGTGCTCGGCTTCGATGCGGCAGATCCGGGCGCCTATGGTCGTCTGATCATCGCCCCGCATCAGGTTCTGCTGCGCATCGTCGAGGCGAAAGAGGCCGATGAGGCTGTGCTGGCGGTGAAGCACTGCAACTCGGGCGTCCTCGCCGCCGACGCCGAGGTCCTGTTCGGCTTGCTGTCCAAGGTCACCAACGACAACGCCAAGGGCGAGTACTACCTGACCGACATCGTCGGCCTGGCCCATGACGCCCACCTGAAGTCCCGCGTCGCCTTCGCCTCTGAAGAGGCGGTGATGGGCGTGAACTCGCAAGCCGAGCTGGCCGCCGCCGAGGCGGTCTTCCAGCGCCGCCGCCGCCTGGCCGCCATGGAGTCCGGCGTCTCCATGCCCGCGCCGGAGACGGTGTTCCTGTCCTGGGACACCGAACTGGCCGCCGGCGTGGTGGTCGAGCCGAACGTCGTCTTCGGCCCTGGCGTGACCGTGGCCTCCGGCGCGCAGATTCGGGCCTTCAGCCATCTGGAGGGCGCGGTGGTCCATGAGGGCGCCGAGATCGGCCCCTACGCCCGCCTGCGCCCCGGCGCGGACATCGGCCGCGACGCCAAGATCGGCAACTTCGTCGAGGTGAAGAAGGTCAGGGTCGGCGAGGGGGCCAAGGCCAACCACCTATCCTATCTCGGGGACGGCACCGTGGGCCCGAAGGCTAATATCGGCGCCGGCACGATCTTCTGCAATTACGACGGCTTCGAGAAGTTCGAGACCCATGTGGGGCCCGGCGCGTTCATCGGCTCCAATAGCGCCCTGGTGGCCCCAGTGACGGTGGGCGAGAACGCCATGACCGCCTCGGGCTCCGTCATCACCCGCGATGTGGAGGCCGGCGCCCTGGCCTTGGCCCGCGCCGAACAGACGACGAAGCTCGGCTGGGCGGCGAAGTTCCGCGCCCTCAAGGCCGCGAAGAACAAGGGCGCGCAAAAGTGAGCGCCGACGACCACAAGCGCATTTCCGGCGAGGCCGCCGCTGAACTCGTCGAGAGCGGCATGATCGTTGGTCTGGGCACCGGCTCCACCGCCGCCTGGTTCGTGAAGGCCCTGGCCGCGCGCAAGCTGACCGGCGTCAGCGGCGTCCCCACCTCGGAAGCCACCGCCGCCCTGGCGAGCGAGCTTGGCATTCCTCTGCTGGACCTCAACGAGGTGACCG
>CAJYMH010000002.1 GCA_913776195.1 uncultured Caulobacter sp. | reverse complement strand
GCGCGGAGCGGAAAGACCTTCGTCGAACCGGCGCCTCCAAACACCCATCGCCTGACGCAGGTCAGGCCGCTCCGCCGCCCTTCCAACCTTTCGGGTTCAGGTCCGAAAGGGTGATTTCACGCGCCTCAGAGCATCGAGGGGATGACGCGGTCCGGCGGACGGTGGCCGTCCATGAAGGTCTTGATGTTGACGATGACCTTTTCGCCCATGTCGGTCCGGCCCTCCACGGTGGCCGAACCCATGTGGGGCAGCAGCACGACGTTGGGCAGCTTGAGCAGCTTGGGATTGATCGCCGGCTCGTGCTCATAGACGTCCAGGCCGGCGCCGGCGATTTCGCCTCGGGCCAGCATATTGGCCAGGGCGCCTTCATCGATCACCTCGCCGCGTGCGGTGTTGACCACGATGGCGTCCGGACGCAGCAGCTTGAGGCGGCGGGCCGACAGCAGATGATAGGTGGCCGGCGTGTGCGGGCAGTTGACCGAAATGACGTCCATGCGGGCCAGCATCTGGTCGAGGCTTTCCCAATAGGTCGCGCCCAGCTCGTCGGCGATGCGCGGGCTGACCGGCTTGCGGTTGTGGTAGTGGACCTGCATGCCGAAGGCCTTGGCCCGGCGGCCCAGGGCCTGACCGATGCGGCCCATGCCGATGATGCCCAGGCGCTTGCCCCAGATCCGACGACCCAGCATCCAGGTCGGCGACCAGCCGGAGAAGTCGCCGCTCTGGACGACGTTCGCCCCTTCCACCACCCGGCGGGCGGCGGCCATGATCAGGCTCATGGTCAGGTCGGCGGTGTCCTCGGTGAGGACCCCCGGCGTGTTGGTGACGGTGATCCCCCGCGCGTTGGCGGTGGCCACGTCGATATTGTCGACCCCGGCCCCGAAATTGGCGATCAGCTTCAGCTGCTCGCCGGCCCGCGACAGCAGCCGCGAGTCGATCCGGTCGGTGATCGTGGGCACCAGGACGTCGGCGCGGTTCATGGCGTCGACGAGCTGATCGACGGACATCGGCGTGTCGTCGAGGTTGAGTTCCGTATCGAACAACTCCCGCATCCGGGTCTCGACCGGATCGGGGAGTTTTCGGGTAACGACGACTTTGGGCTTGCGGGCTGTCATCGGCGGTCTGAAAGAAGCTTTCTGCGCAGGAATGTTCGGCCGTTCGGCCTTTTTGTATTCCTGACCAGTATCAGACGGTTTGCGGAGGGCAAAGCAAGGTGGCGTTCGGAAAAGGCATGACCCAGCGTAAGCTGAGTAAGACGGCGGCGGCCGTGCTTTTCCTGTCCGCGCCTCTTCTGCTGAGCGCCTGCGAGAAAGAAGCCGAGGTCAAGACCGGCCGTATCGGGCCGTCAGGCCTGCCGGTGCCGCGCTATGTCGCGCTGAAGTTCGACGAGGTGAACGCCCGCGCCGGCCCCGGCGAGGACCACAAGGTCCTGTGGGTCTATCGCACCAAGGGCTTGCCGGTGCAGGTGGTGGCGGAAACCCGCGACTGGCGGCGGGTCTGCGATCCGGAAGGCGGCCTGGCCTGGGTCAAGGGCCGCGTGACGGATGGCCGCCGCACGGTCATGCGGGTCCAGGAAAAGCCTGTGGCCATGCGCGCCCAGCCCAAGTTGGAGGCCAAGACCGAGGCCTATCTCAGCGGCAAGGCGATCGCGTCCCTGGACCGCTGCGAAGGCGGCTGGTGCCGGGTGAAAGCCGGCGGCCGTAAGGGCTGGACGCCCGAAAACGAACTTTGGGGCGTCGATCCCAAAGCCCAATGTCGTTGAGGCGCGTTAGCTCAACGTGCTAGGGCGGGACGCTTCGGCGACATGGTTCGCCCCAAAAGAGATGATTTGATGACGGCTGAGACCACCCACGTCCGCAAGAGCGCCTACGATTTCGAGGAGCTGCTGGCCTGCGGCCGCGGCGAGATGTTCGGTCCGGGCAACGCCCAGCTGCCGGTCCCGCCGATGCTGATGTTCAGCCGCATCGTGAAGATCCAGGCCGACGGCGGCGCCTACGGCAAGGGCTATGTCGAGGCGGAGTTCGACATCGACCCCTCGCTCTGGTTCTTCGACTGTCACTTCATCGGCGATCCGGTGATGCCGGGCTGCCTGGGCCTGGACGCCATGTGGCAGCTGGTCGGCTTCTTCCTGGGCTGGTCCGGCGCACCGGGCCGCGGTCGCGCCCTGGGCGTCGGCGAGGTGAAGTTCACCGGCCAGGTCACCCCGGACATCAAGAAGGTCGTCTACAAGATCGACCTGAAACGCGTCATCATGCGCAAGCTGGTCATGGGCATCGGCGACGGTGTCATGGAAGCGGATGGCAAGGTCATCTACGAGACCAAGGACCTGAAGGTCGGCCTATTCACCGCCGAGCAGATGGCCGGTTAATCCATTAAACCGGCCGCAGAGCTGGAAACGCAGGGTGGGAGAAAGAGGATAGATATGCGTCGCGTCGTGGTCACCGGCATCGGCATCGTTTCGTCGATCGGCAACAACGCCAATGAAGTGCTGGCTTCCCTGCGGGAGGCAAAGTCCGGCGTGCGCGCCGCCCCGACCTATGCGGAGCTCGGCTTCCGCAGCCAGGTCGAGGCTGCGCCCCAGATCGACTGGGAATCCATGGTCGATCGCCGCGCCGCCCGCTTCCTGGCGCAAGGCACGGCTTTCGCGCACATCGCTATGGAACAGGCCATCGCCGACGCCGGTCTCGAGGAGGCCGAGGTCTCCAACGAGCGCACCGGCCTGATCGTCGGCTCCGGCGGCCCGTCCACCCAGGCCATCATCCAGGCCGCCGAGATCACCAAGGAAAAGGGGCCCAAGCGCATCGGCCCGTTCGCGGTGCCCAAGGCCATGAGCTCCGGCCCGTCGGCCACGCTGGCCACCTGGTTCAAGATCCGCGGCCTCAACTTCTCGATCAGCTCGGCCTGCGCCACCTCCACCCATTGCGTCGGCTCGGGCTACGAGCAGATCGCCCTGGGCAAGCAGGACATCGTCTTCGCCGGCGGCACCGAAGAGATCGACTGGAGTCTGTCGAACCTGTTCGACGCCATGGGCGCCATGTCCACGCACTTCAACGACACCCCGTCGGTGGCCAGCCGCGCCTATGACAAGGACCGCGACGGCTTTGTGATCGCGGGCGGCGCCGGCATCCTCGTCCTGGAGGAGCTGGAGCACGCCAAGGCGCGCGGCGCGAAGATCTACGGCGAAGTGGTCGGCTACGCCGCCAACTCGGACGGATTCGACATGGTCGCTCCGTCGGGCGAAGGCGCGGCGCGCTGTATGCGCCTCGCGATGTCCGAGGCCGGCGGCCGCAAGATCGACTATCTGAACCCGCACGGCACCTCGACGCCGGTGGGCGACAGCAAGGAGATGGGCGCGGTTCGCGAAGTGTTCGGCGACAAGGCGCCGCTGATCTCCTCAACCAAGTCCCTGACGGGTCACAGCCTGGGCGCCGCCGGCGCGCAGGAGGCGATCTATTCGATCCTGATGATGCAGAACGGCTTCGCCGCCGAGAGCGCCCACATCGAGAACCTCGATCCGGAGTTCGCCGACCTGCCGATCCTGCGCCAGCGCGCGGACCAGCCGATCGGCACGGTGATGTCCAACAGCTTCGGCTTCGGCGGCACCAATGGCTGCCTGATCATGAGCCGCCTGGACGTCTAGGACTCTTCCCTGACCGGGCGCTTTGCTTCAAAAGCGCCGATCAACGACACCCAATCCAAGGGAGGCCGAGCCATGGCCGACGACTACACCTTCCCGACCGGCGAGCTCATGAAGGGCAAGAAGGGCCTGGTCATGGGCGTGGCCAACCACAACTCCATCGCTTGGGGCATCGCCAGCCAGCTGGCCGCCCAGGGCGCGGAGATGATCTTCACCTACATGGGCGAAGGCCTGGAGCGCCGCGTGCGCCCGCTGGCCGAGAGCATCGGCGTGAAGACCCTGATCCAGGCCGACGTCACCGACGACGCCTCCATGGACGCGGCATTCGCCGAGATCGAAAAGACCTTCGGCAAGCTCGATTTCGTGATCCACTCGGTGGCCTTCGCCAACAAGGACGAGCTGAAGGGCTCGTTCGTGGACAACACCACCCGCGAGGGTTTCCTGACGGCCATGAACATCTCGGCCTTCAGCTTCGTGGACGTGGCCAAGCGCGCCTCGAAGATCATGCCGGACGGCGGTTCGTTGATCACCATGACCTATCTGGGGTCGGAGCGGACCATCCCGAACTACAACACCATGGGCGTGGCAAAGGCGGCTCTGGAAGCCTCGACCCGCTACATCGCTCGCGACCTGGGTCCCAAGGGCATCCGCGTCAACGCGATTTCGGCCGGCGCCATGCGCACCCTGTCTCTGGCCGGCATCAGCGGCGGCCGCGGCATGATCGCCCAGGGCCGAGCCTTCTCGGCGATGAAGGAAGACACCTCCATGGAGGGCGTCGCCGGCTGCGCCCTGTGGCTGGCGTCGGATCTTGGCCGCTCGACCACGGGCGAAGTGGTCCACGTGGACGCCGGTTTCCACATGATGGGTATGCCCGACGAGGCTGAAGCCTAGGACGTATAAGCCCTCACGAAGCGGTCGGCCGCCTCCTGGGCGAGGCGGTCGATCTGCTCCGGAGGCATGGGCTTATGGAGGCCCAGCAGGGCGCGCAATTGACGCTGGCCCGTCACCATTCCCGCGAAGAACTCGGCCGCCTCCTCGGGCTCGGCCACGACGAGCCTTCCCAGGCGGGTCTGCTCGGCCAGATAGGCCGCCAGCTCCAGCCGCGAGCGCAAGGGCCCGGCCTCGAACACCTCCTGCGCCAGATCCGGCATCTCGCCCGCGCTCTGGATGATCGTCCGCAGGAATACGGGCGACTTTGAATTGGCCAGGTTCAGCATGTTGCGGGCGAAGTCGGCCAGCACCTCACGCGGCGGCGCGGCGGCGTCCCGGGCGTGGAGCGAGCCGATGATCTGGTCCGATTTCTGGATCACCAGGGCGCGAACCAGATCGTTTTTCCCCCGATAGCGGTTGTAGAGCGTCTGTTTCGACACGCCGGCGCGACGGGCGATCGCCTCCATGGGCGCCGCCAGTCCGCGGTCGGCGAAGACGTCGGCGGCGGCGTCTAGGATCGCCTCCGTCTTGGCCTCGTCGATCTGTCCGGCGACGCGAGGCATCAGTGGGCGTCCGCCGGGGGCGGGGGCGCGTTCTTGGACGGAGCCGCGAACAGGGCGACCACGGCCGCGAAGAACCCGCACATGGCCAGCATGGCGAAGGCGTCGCCGAAGGCGAGCACCGAGGCCTGCTTGAACATCATGCCGTAGAACGCCTTGAAGGTCGCGCCCTCGGGATCGGCGACGCCAAGCTGCTGCATGCGGGCGACGAGCCCGGCCATCATGGTCTGAATCTGGGGGTCCGAGGCGGCGACCTTTGACGACATGTCGCTGTAATACAGCGCGCTCTGCTGGGTGATCGTGGTCGACAACATGGCGAGGCCCACCGCGCCGCCGGTGTTGCGGAACAGGTTCACCAGGCCCGAAGCGTTCTTCACCATCTGCGGCGGCAGCGTGCTCATGGTCACGGTCTGGGTGGCGATCATGGCGATCATAACCCCTACCCCGCGCAGAGCCTGGACCCAGGTGAACTCCCAAAAGCCCCAGTCATCGGTGACCGTATGGGCCATCCACATGCCCCAGCCCGCCAGGCTGAAGCCGATGAACATCGGAATGCGCGGATCCACGGTCCGCACGATGCGGCCGGCGATCGGGCCGGTGACGAACATCGACAGGCCCGAGACGATCATGGTCGTGCCGATCTCGGCCGACGAGAAGTTGCGGATGCGCGCCAGATACTGCGGCAGTAGGAAGGTGCCGCCGAAAAGGGTCGCGCCCGAAACGGCGGTCATCACCACGCCGATCAGGAAATTGCGGTTGGCGAAGGCCCGCAGCTCGACGATCGGGTTGTAGTAGGTCAGCTGCCGCCAGATGAAGAGCGCCGCGCCGATCACCGCCACGACGGTCAGCCACAGCACATAGGCGTCCTCGAACCAGTTCTCCTTGGCGCCCTCCTCCAGGACGAACTGCATGCTCATCAGGAAGATGGCCATGACAGCCAGGCCGAACCAGTCGAACCCCTTGGCTAGGCTCGGATCACCCTTGTCGAAGTCGCCCCAGCGGGCCACGCCGAACAGCACCACGACGCCGATCGGCACGTTGATGAAGAACAGGGCGCGCCAGTTGAACCACTCGGTCAGGTGGCCGCCCAGGGTCGGGCCCACCGTGGGCGCAAGGGTGACGATCAGGCCCATGATGACGCTGGCCGTGACGCGACGCTCGGGCGGGAACGCGGTAAAGGCCACCGCGAACACCGTCGGGATCATGGCTCCGCCGATGAACCCCTGCAGGGCGCGGGTCAGGATCATCATATCGATGCTGGTCGACAGGCCCGTCAGGATGCTCATGATCACAAAGCCGAGGCATGAGACGAGATAGACGTTCCGCGTACCCCACAGGCGCGACAGGTATCCCGACAAGGGGATCATCACGACTTCGGGGATCAAGTAGGCGGTCTGGATCCAGCTGACCTGGTCGGCGCTGGCGCCCACCCCGGCCTGGATCTGCGGCAGGGAGGCCGAGACGATCTGGATGTCGAGGATGGCCATGAACTGGCCGATGACCATGGCCCCGAATCCGAGGAACAGCTTGCCCCAGTCGGTCTCCACGGGCGGAGCGGCGGCCGGCCGGCCGGCTGTGATGGCGGCGTCGCTCATGGCGCGCTCCTGACCCTGCGGGTTCTTATCGGCTGGCGGTCTGGACGCCGCCAGCCTCGGCGAAGCTCTGGCCGGAGCTGTCGCGGACATCGACCTTCACCTCGACCGACAAGCCGGGGCGCAGGCCGCCTGCCGCGGGGCCCTTGCGATCGACGGCGATGCGGACAGGCAAGCGCTGAGTGATCTTGGTGAAGTTGCCGACCGCGTTCTCCACCGGGATCAGTGCGAACTCCTGGCCGGTGGCGGGCGCGAAGCTTTCCACCCGGCCCTCGATCTTCTGCTTGCCGAAGGCGTCGGCCTTGATCTCCACCGGCTGGCCGATGCGCAGGCGGGAGACCTGAGTCTCCTTGAAGTTGGCGACGATATAGGTCTGGGCCAGAGGCACCACCGACATCAGGGCCTGGCCCGGCTGGACCAGCTGACCCGGACGAAGCGAACGAGCGCCGACGACGCCGGCCACCGGCGCGCGGACAACGGTGCGCTCTAGGTCCAACCTGGCCTGCTGAACTGCGGCTTGGGCGGCTACAGCCTGGGCCAGGGTCTGTGCGCGGGTCGAGCCAAGGGAGGCGGCGGTGCGGCGCTCGGCCTCCAGGGCGGCCTGAGCCTGGGCGACGGCGGCTTCGGACTGGGCGGTCCCGGCCCGCTCGGTCTGCACCTTTTGGGTCGAGACCCAGCCCTGCTTCGCCAGGGAGTCATAACGGTCGAGGTCTGCGCGCGCGCGGCTGGCGTCGGCGCGGGCGCTTTCCACCCCGGCGGCGCGCTGGGCGATCAGGGCCTGCTCCAGGACCGTGCGGTCGTCCACATTGCGGACAGCCGCCTCCAGCGCCTGGGCGTTGGCGATCGCCTGATCAAGGCGCGCCTGATAGGTCGAGGGGTCGATGCGAGCCAGGATTTCGCCGGCCTGAACCCTTTGGTTGTCGGCCACGAGCACCTCGGCCACATAGCCGCTGACCTGTGGGCTGACCTGAACGGTGTCGGCCTGGACAAAGGCGTTGTCGGTGGATTCGAAGCGCTGCTTGTCGATCCACCACAGAGCGCCGCCAACGACGACAGCTCCGGCGACCACACCGCCGACGATCAGCGGAACCAGCTTCTTCTTGCGAACTTCGGCCATCGGCCAATCCCCTAGGGCGATCTTAACGTTGCATAGACGCAGTCAGGGCGAGCGATTTACGCCTCCCTTCGCTGCAGCGCAATGAAAAATGGACGATCCAGTCCATTATTCAAGAAGTCTTCGCTACGATTCTCGAAACGTCTAGCGTAGCGCCTCGATTTTCGGAGACTTCTATGCGCCGTCTGCTGATCGCCCTCGTCCTGTCCCTAAGCGCCGCTCTGCCGGTCGCTGCGGCGCCCCTCGACGACGCCGCGTCGGCCTATGTGAAGCTGGTGCTCGGCGTCGGCGAGCATGAGGACGGCTATGTGGACGCCTATTACGGCCCGGCCGAGGTGCGGGAAGCCGTAAAGGCCGCCAAGCCGAGCCTGCCCGTCCTGGCGGCGGAGGCCGATCGCCTGGCCGCCGCCGTCGGCGCTGTCGACCCCGCCCCGCTGAGCGCCATCGAACGCAAGCGTCGCGCCTTTCTGGCCGCCCAGATCAAGGCGGTGAAGTTCCGTATCGGCATGATCCAGGGCGCCAAGCCCACCTTTCAGGACGAGGCCGAGGCCCTGTTCAGCGTGAACCCCTCGCTGAAGCCGCTGTCCGCCTATGACCCCTTGCTGGCGAAGATCGAGGCGGTGGTCCCCGGCGATGGTCCCCTGGCCGACCGGGTGGACGCCTTCAAGATGCGTTACGCCATTCCCAAGGACCGGCTGGAGCCGGTGATGCGCGCCGCCATCGCCGAATGCCGCGCCCGCACCGCCGCCCACTTCAAGCTGCCGGCCGAAGAGTCCTTCGTCCTGGAGTTCGTCACGAACAAGAGCTGGTCCGGCTACAACTGGTATCAGGGCAAGGCCCACAGCCTGATCCAGGTCAACACCGACCTGCCGATCTTCGTCGACCGCGCCGTCGATTTGGGCTGCCACGAAGGCTATCCCGGCCACCACACCCACAACGCCCTGCTGGAGGATCGGCTGGTGAAGGGGCGCGGCTGGGTCGAGTTCTCGGTCTATCCGCTATTCTCGCCCCTCTCCCTGATCGCGGAGGGCGAAGGCAACTACGGCATCGACCTGGCCTTCCCCGGCGAGCAGCGCACGGCGTTCGAGGCCAAGACCCTGTATCCGCTGGCCGGCCTCGATCCCAAGACGGCGTCAGCCTACTCCGCCCTGCGCGAGGCCGTGGCCGGGCTGACCGGCGCGCGCCTGACGATCACCGCCGACCTCCTGAACGGCAAGATCGACCGCGAGACGGCGATCAGCCTGATGCAGAAGTACCAGCTGGTCTCACGGGCCCGGGCCGAACAGAGCGTCCGCTTCTCAGAAAGCTATCGCAGCTATGTCCTGAACTACGTCACCGGCCAGGAAATGGTGAAGGCTAAGGTGGAGCGGGCCGGATCGGACCCGGCCGCCCGCTGGAAGGCCATGGAGACGATCCTGTCGGAGCCGACCCTGCCGGCCGACCTGCTGAACTAGCCCCGACCGGTGGACCCAAAGCCGCCAACGCCGCGCGCGGTCTCGTCCAGGGTCTCGACCTCGCTCCAGGCGGCCTTGGCCACCGGGGCTATCACGAGCTGGGCGATGCGGTCGCCGCGGCGGATGACGAAGTCCTCGGCGCCGAGGTTGATCAGGATCACCTTCACTTCGCCGCGATAGTCCGCGTCGATGGTGCCCGGCGTGTTCAGGCAGGTGATCCCCGCCTTGGCGGCCAGGCCCGAGCGGGGGCGCACCTGGGCCTCGAAGCCCACCGGCACGGCGAAGGACAGGCCTGTCGGCACCATGGCCCGACCACCGGGCTTCAGGATCATCGGCTCTTCATCGGTCACCGCCGCCCGCAGGTCCATGCCGGCCGCGTGCTCCGTCTCATAGGCCGGCAGGGGCAGGCCCTCGGCGTGGGCTAGGCGGACGATCGGGATGGTCGGGGTCATGAAAGGGCCTTTGCTATGCGGTCGGCGATCTGGCGGGCGACGGCGTCCTTGGACGCGCGCTCCCAGCGTTCGATTGTGGTCTTGGAGATCAGCAGGACGGCGTTCTCCTCGCCGCCCATGACGCCCGGCTGGCTGACGTCGTTGGCGATGATCCAGTCGCAGCCCTTGCGCGCCAGCTTGGCGCGGGCGTGATCCTCGACGTCGTTGGTCTCTGCGGCGAAACCCACAACAAGCGTCGGCCGCTGCGGGCCGGAGGCGGCGAGGGTCGCCAGAATGTCGGGGTTCTCGACCAGATGGAGCGAGGGCGGCCCCTCCTTGCCCTTCTTGAGTTTGACGCCGAAGGCCTCGTCGGGACGCCAGTCAGCCACAGCGGCCACGAAGACCGCGACATCGGCCGGCAGGGCGCTCTGGCAGGCGGCCAACATATCTCGAGCGCTCTCGACATCGATGCGGTTTACGCCAGCGGGCGCGGGCAGGCCGGTGGGACCGGAGACCAAGGTCACCTCGGCGCCCAGCTGGGCCAGGGCGCGGGCGATGGCGTAGCCCTGCTTGCCGCTGGAGCGGTTGGTCAGCAGGCGCACGGGATCGATGGCCTCGACGGTTGGGCCCGCCGTGACCACGGCGCGCTTGCCGGCCAGGGGGCGAGCGCCCTGAAGCAGGCCCATGATCGCCTCGAAGATCACCGGCGGTTCGGCCAGACGACCCTCGCCGAATTCGCCGCACGCCATGGCGCCCTCGTCAGGGCCGACAAAGCTCACGCCGTCAGCCTTGAGCTGAGCCAGGTTCCGCTTGGTGGCCGGATGCTCCCACATGCGCACGTTCATGGCCGGCGCCATGAGGATCGGCGTGTCGGTAGCCAGAAGGGTAGTGGAGGCGAGATCGTCCGCCCGACCGGTCGCGGCCTTGGCCATCAGGTCGGCGGTGGCGGGCGCGACCACGATCAGGTCAGCAGATCGGGACAACTCGATATGGCCCATCTCCGCCTCGTCGGTCAGGGAGAAGAGCTCGGAATAGACCTTGTCCTCCGCCAGGGCCGACAGGGACAGGGGGGTCACGAACTCCGCGCCCGCCCGGGTGAGGATCGGGCGGACCGCGACCCCGGCCTTGCGCAGCATGCGGGTCAGCTCCAGCGCCTTGTAGGCCGCGATGCCGCCGCCGACGATCATAAGGACGCGCTTCTCGCTCAAGGCCAAGCCTCCTTGCGGGTTCGCCTGCGTCTTTAGGCGATGCGGCGCTATGGACAAAAGGCAAAGTTCGTTCTTACTTCGTTCCATTACGCTCGTATGAGTTGTAAATGCGGAGGAAGCGACGGTTCTGAGTGTGTTCTCACCCATCAAGGCAGCAATTTACGTGTCATTGCTGTTTCTGGCGGCCTGCGACAGCGGGGCGACCGCCATCCCGAAGAGCGAAAAACGACGTCCTCGACAGCCCCGAGCAGTTTCGAGCGGGCATATGCTCGCGAGGCGCCGGCGCCGCAACTGGACGGCAAGCCGATCTGGACCGCCAGTCGCCGCTACACCGCAGAGGAGAACGTCCAACGGGCCTTCGAACGCAATGGTGAGGACTTCGGCGCCAAGACCCCCGAGGACTTCGCCCGCATGGCCCGCGATTTCGTGGAGAACCCGCCTAAGGGCGCCGAGACCCTGAAGCGCGCCAATGGCGACACCCTTATTTACGACGCGCGGGACAACATCTTCGCCGTGTCGAGCAAGGACGGAACGCCGCGCACCATGTTCAGGCCACGCGAGGGCGAAGCCTATTGGGCCGAGCAGAAGACCAAGGAGGCCGAACGCTCAACCCGCTTGGCCCGCCGCGAGCGGGGTCAGGGCGAATAGCGTCAGGCGAACCAGAGCGCGATGAGGAAGGCGACGCCTGCCGTCGCCGCGCCCACGGCGAACCAGACCAGAGGCGGCGCGCCCTTCTGGGCCTCGACCACCACCGCCGTCTGGCCGCCCTCGGCCAGGCGGCGCAGGGAGCGCATGGCCGACAGGGCGTCCTCGACGAAGTCGCGCACCTTGGCGGCGGGCGACAGCTCGCGGGTGATCCAGCGGCGCACCACCGGGTCGGCGGCGGCCCACAGATCGTGCGACGGGTCCAGGCGGCGGGCTACGCCCTCCACCGTGACCATGGTCTTTTGCAGCAGCACGAGTTCGGGGCGCAGGCGCATGTCGAACAGGGCGGTGATCTCGAACAGCTGGGCCAGCAGTCGTCCCATCGACACCTCGTTGGCCGGGCGGCCGAACACCGCCTCCCCGACCGCGCGCAGAGCCTGGGCGAAGGCGTTCACGTCGTGGGTCATCGGCACGTAGCCGGCGTCGAAATGGACCTGGGCGACGCGGACGTAGTCGCGCTGCAGAAAGCCGTAGAGGATTTCGGCCAGGTAGCGGCGCTCCGCCGGGCCCAGGCGGCCGACGATGCCGAAGTCCACCGCCGTCAGGGTCGAGGGCGCGGCCACGAACAGGTTCCCCTCATGCAGGTCGGCGTGGAAGACGCCATGGTCGAGGGCTTGGGACAGGAAGGCGCGGATCAGATTGTCGGCCAGCAGACTGCGGTCTAGGCCCGGCTGCTCCAGCGCCGCGGCTTCGGACAACGACATGCCCTGGGCCCATTCCAGGGTTAGGGCGCGCTTGCCGACGCCGTCCCAGACCACCGCAGGCGCGCGCATATAACCGTCGCGGTTCATCACCTCGCCCAGCTCGGCGGCGGCGGCGGCCTCCAACCGCAGGTCGAGCTCAAGGACCAGGGAGCGGATCACCGTCTCCACGAACAGCACGGGCTCCAACCGCTTGGAGGCGGGAACGAAGCTTTCCGCCAGATGGGCGGCCAGGCGCAGGGCGGCGGACTCGTCGGCTACGCGACGCTCGATCCCGGGACGCAGGACCTTGACCGCCACCTTGCGGCCGTCGGGCAGGATCGCCGCATGGGCCTGGGCGATGGAGGCGGCGGCGATCGGCGGGTCGAAGCTGATGAACGCTTGGGTCACAGGACGGCCCAAGGCGCGCTCGACCTCGGCGCGGGCGACGCTCATGGGGAAGGGATCGAGACGGTCCTTCAGCCGGCCCAGGTCCTCGGCGAACTCGGTCCCGAACATGTCGGCGCGGGTGGACAGGAACTGGCCCAGCTTGATGGCCACCGGCCCCAGCTTTTCCAGGGATCGCGCCAGGCGCTGGCCCGGGCGGCCATACTTGGCGTCCCGGCCGGCGAACAGGCGGATGAACTTCGCCAGCGCCTTCAGCGACGGCGGCAGGATCGGGTCAAGCTCACGCGGGATCAGGGCGTCGGCGCGAGCCAGCGCCCAGCCGGCGGCCAGCAGCCGGAAGAAGGCGGCGATCTGGCCCATGCCCCTAGAGCTTCCAGCCCTGGTGCAGCGCGGCGACGCCGCCGATGAAGTTGGTGACGGTCACGCGGCCGAAGCCGGCGGTCTCCATCATGCTGGCGAAGGTCCGCTGGTCCGGGAAGCGGCGGATGCTCTCGACCAGATACTGATAGGCGTCGCGATCCTTGGCGACCCATTCGCCGACCTGCGGGATCACCTTGAAGGAATAGGCGTCATAGGCTTTTTGCAGCGCCTCGGTGGTGGGGCGCGAGAACTCAAGGCACAGGAAACGGCCGCCCGGCTTGAGCACGCGCCGGGCGTCGCGGAGGGCCGCGTCGATGTCGGTGACGTTGCGGATGCCGAAGCTGATCACATAGGCGTCGGCGAAATTCTCGGGCAGCGGCAAGCGCTGGGCGTCGCCCACGGTCCAGGTCATTTCGGGCTCGGAGCCCTTCTCCCGACCGGCGGCGATCATCTCGGCGTTGTAGTCGACCACGAACACCTTGGCGTCCGGACCGCCCCGGCGCTCCTGCGCGGCGCGGGCCATCTTGGAGAAGCGTCGGGCCATGTCGCCCGTGCCTCCGGCGCAGTCGATGATCACCTCGCCCGGCTGCGGATTCAGCCGCGCGGCGACCGCGTCCTTCCACAGCCGATGGACGCCCCCGCTCATTAGGTCGTTCATCAGGTCGTAGTTCTTGGCGACGCGATCGAAGACGCCGCGGACGAGTTTCGGCTTTTCGGCCGGATCGACGTCCTGATATCCGAAGCTGGCGGAGGTCTTGGTCATGGCCGCAGCTTTAGACCGGCGGGATCGCCGCGTCATCTATTTGAGACAAGGGAATTCATGCCCGAACTGCCCGAAGTCGAGACTGTCCGCCGAGGCCTGGAGCCCGTGCTGGCGGGCGCGCGGCTGACGCGGGTGAAGGCCAATCGGCCCGATCTGCGCTTTCCACTGCCGGATGGTTTCGTACAGCGGTTGACCGGCGCGACGATCCGCAGCGTCGATCGCCGGGCCAAGTACCTGCTCATGCCCCTGGATCGCGGCGACACCCTGGTGGCGCACCTTGGCATGACGGGTCGTTTCGAGATCGAGGATCACGGCCGCACCACGACGCCCGGAGAGTTCGTGGAGACGGTCCATCCGCTTCAGAAGCACGCCCACGTGGTCTTCGAGACCGAGGCTGGGGTCCGGATCACCTATTATGACCCGCGCCGGTTCGGTTTCATGGATCTGATCCCAACCGACCGTCTCGCCGAGCATTCCTTCTTCAAGGGCATGGGGCCGGAGCCGCTAGGCGACGATCTCGACGCCGGAGTGCTTGAGAGGGCCTTCAAGGCCCGCAAGCAGGGGCCCAAGACCCTGCTGCTGGATCAGCGGCTCGTGGCCGGACTTGGCAATATCTATGTGTGCGAGGCGCTGAACCGGTCCCGAATCTCGCCCTTCAAGCCTGCGGGCAAGATCGCCCGCAAACGCATTCCGCCTTTGGTGGAGGCCATCAAGGACGTCCTGGCCGATGCGGTAGAGGCCGGCGGCTCGACCCTGAAGGACTTCGCGGCCGCCGATGGGGCGCTGGGATATTTCCAGCATCGCTTCAGGGTCTATGACCGGACCGGCGAGCCGTGCCTAAATGAGGGCTGTGGGGGCGTCATCGACCGGCAGGTGCAGGCGGGGCGATCCACATTCTATTGTCCCGTGTGCCAGGTCTGACCGATTGATCCGTTCCCTTGTTTGGTTTTCCGCCCTTTTTCTCGCCGCCTGCCTGCCGTCAGGAGCCTCGGCCGAGCCGCCCGTCTGGGTCGTGCGTGACGCCGACTCCAAGATCGTCATCTTCGGGTCCATGCATATTCTTCCCGCCGGCGTGGACTGGCGGCCGGACGCCCTGGACGCGGCTCTGGCGAAGGCCGACGACCTTTGGTTCGAGCTGCCCATGGACGCCGCCGCCCAGGCGGAGGTCGGGCGCGCCGCCCAAGCCAAGGGCTATCTGCCCGCCGGCCAGACCCTGACCAACCTGCTTGGCCCCGAGGACGGCGCCCGCCTGCGCAAGATCGCCGCCGAGCTGGGGTTGCCCATGGCCACGCTGCAGTACCTGCGACCCTGGCTGGCGGAGGTGTCCTTGGCCAACGCCATGTTCATGAAGAGCAGCGCCAGCCGCACAGAGGGCGTGGAGACTGTCATCGAGCGCACGGCCCCGCCCTCGGCCGCCCGTCGCGCCTTCGAGACGCCGGCCCAGCAGATCTCGATCCTGGCCGACACCCCGCAGAAGGATCAGATCGCCTCCCTGCGCCAGACACTCGAGGAGCTGGAGCAAGGACCGGGCGCCTACGACGACCTGGTGAAGGCCTGGGCGGCCGGGGACATCCGCGCCTTGGAGGAAGAAGCGCTGGAGCCGATCCGCAAGACCTCGCCCACCCTCTATCGCCGCTTGATCATCGAGCGGAACGAACGCTGGGTGGAGACCATCCGGGACCGCATGGCGGGATCCGGCGAGACGGTGATCGTGGTCGGCGCCGGGCACCTGGTGGGCCAGGACGGCCTGCCCGCCCGCCTGCGGAAGCTAGGATTCAAGGTCGAAGGCCCTTAGACCTTCGTCGCGAAGAGCCCCAACGGGAACAATATAAGGAGCGCGCAGATGGCCTATGAGACCCTGATCGTGGAGACCGCCGACGGCGTCGCCCTGATCCGCCTGAACCGTCCCGAAGCGCTCAACGCCCTCAACACCGCCCTGCTGGCCGATCTCGCCCAGGCCCTGGCGGCGGCCGAAGCCGACGAGACGGTGCGCTGCGTGGTCCTGACCGGCTCCGCCAAGGCCTTCGCCGCCGGCGCCGACATCAAGGAGATGGCGGGCCAGTCCTATGCGGACATGTTCAAGGCCGACTTCTTCACCGCCGGCGCCAACGCGATCGAGCGCTTCCGCAAGCCGATCATCGCGGCGGTGTCCGGGTACGCCCTGGGCGGCGGCTGCGAGCTGGCCATGATGTGCGACTTCATCATCGCCGCCGACAGCGCCAAATTCGGTCAACCCGAGATCAATCTGGGCGTCGCACCCGGCATCGGCGGGACCCAGCGCCTGACCCGCCTGGTTGGCAAGTCCAAGGCCATGGACATGATCCTCACCGGCCGGATGATGGACGCAGAGGAAGCCGAACGGGCCGGTCTGGTCAGCCGCGTGGTTCCCGCCGACGGCCTGATCGAGGAGGTCATGGGCGTGGCGCGGAAGATCGCCGGCCAGTCTCCCCTGGCGGTCATGATGAACAAGGAGCTGGTGGAGGCCGCCCTGGAGACCACCCTGACCCAGGGCGTGAAGCTGGAGCGGCGCCTGTTCCACTCCCTCTTCGCCTTCGAGGACCAGAAGGAGGGGATGGGGGCCTTCGTCGAAAAGCGGAAGCCTCAGTTCAAAGGGCGCTGATGCGCGTTGACCGGCGCTTGGCGTTCAGCTATATGCGCCCGCTCTGATTTGCCGCGCCCAGGACGTCCGTCTTGAGCGCTTGTCCGTTTGAAGGTTCCAAGCCCTATGGCCAATAATCCCGGCGCCAAGAAGGCGATCCGCAAGATCGAACGTCGCACCGAAGTGAACAAGGCTCGCCGCTCGCGCGTCCGCACCTTCCTGCGCAAGTTCGAAGATGCGCTGGCCGCCGGCGACGCCGGCCTGGCCAAGACCGCTTTCGTTGAAGCTCAGTCCGAGCTGATGCGCGCTGTCTCCAAGGGCGTGGTTCACAAGAACACCGGCTCGCGCAAGGTTTCGCGCCTGGCCGCTCAGCTGAAGAAGCTGGCCGCCGCCTAAAGCCTGCGACAGGCGCGATCAGCGCCTGGTCAAGCTGTGATCAGAAAGCCGGCAGAGCTTGTGGCTCGGCCGGCTTTTTCACGTCTGGAATCCGGCGCGTGCGACATAAGGAACAGCGTAAGCTTAAGCGGAAAATGACCTTCCCCTTGGCGGCTCTAGCCCGCGTCTGAGTCAACAGAATTATCGCCGTGAATCGGCAAGTTTTCCGTTTGACCGGAAAGGGCCGCTGACTACTCTGAGCGCCAAGACGACCTTCCATCCCAAGCGGAATGCGAACCGGCGGCGGCGAGCGCGTATGCGTTCGGCGGGCGGGTTTTTGCGGCCTCTTGGGTGTGACGGACCGCTACGTGGGGGCGCGGCGGACGACACGACGAGGGACCTGGATTTTGCGGTGGGGCATATGACCAACAAGGTTTTCTCGAGTTCTGCGGCGACGGCTGCGGCGGTTTCCCCCACGGCGGCTTCAGTCGCCGTTCTGTGGGCGAAGACCTCCCAGGCGCTGCAACGCGAACTCGGCGACGGAAGCTTCAATTCCTATCTGGCCCATGCCGCCCTGCGCGAGACCGCCGCGGGCGAACTGGTCCTGGTGACTCCGACCGGCGTGGCCCGTGACTGGGTGCGCCGCAACGCCTGGCGCCGCATCGGCGAATTGTGGGCGCTGAGCGACCCGCAAAGCCGCCCGCTCGACCTGAAGTCGCGCTCGGAGTTCGACGCCGCCGCTCCGGCGCCGGTCCAGGGCGGCGAGACCGTCATTGAGATCGCTCTGCCGGTGTCCACGGACGCTCCGGCCGTGGCTCCCCTGCCCAGCGCCCGCTCCAAGCAGGCAGGCTTGCAGGAACGCTTCACCTTCGACACCTTCGTCCCCGGTCCGGCGAACGAGTTCGCCCACGCCGTGGCGCGCCGCGTCGCCTCGTGGTCCGACGGCCACTTCAATCCTGTGGTTTTCCATGGCCCGTACGGCTTCGGTAAGACCCACCTGCTGAACGCCCTGGCCTGGGAGGCCATGCGTACGGCCCCGGAGAAGCGGGTGGTCTATCTGACGGCTGAACGCTTCCTGTCGTCCTTCGTCCGCGCCGTGATGGACCGCACCACCACCGCCTTCAAGGAAGAGCTGCGCGCTGCTGACCTCCTGCTGATTGACGACGTTCATTTCGTGGGCGGCAAGCAATCGACCCAGGAAGAGCTGTTCCACACTCTGACCGCCCTGATGGAAGATGGCCGCCGGGTGGTGTTCAGCGCCGACCGTCCGCCCAGCGCCCTGACCGAGATCGACGCGCGCCTGCGCAGCCACTTGTCGGCCGGTCTGGTCTGCGGCATCGAGCCGGCCGACCGAAACCTTCGCCTCGGCATCCTGGAGCGCAAGCTGGACAGCCTATCGCGCCAGCAGGGCGTGGCGACGAAGGCCAAGCCGGAAGTTCTGACCTTCCTGGCCGACCGCTTCACCGACAGCGTCCGCGAACTGGAGGGCGCGCTGAACACCCTGGTGGCGCGCTTGGGCGACGGCGTCGCCCGCCTGTCGCTGGACGAGGCTCAGGCGATCCTGCGTCCGCACCTGCGCGGCGGCGAGAAGCGGATCACCATTGACGATATCCAGAAGGCCACTTCGGAGCATTTCGGCCTGAAGCAGGCCGACCTGATCTCCGAACGCCGAACCCGCTCGGTAGCCCGCCCCCGTCAGGCCGCCATGTGGCTGGCTAAGCAACTGACCACGCGATCCCTGCCGGATATCGGGCGCCGCTTTGGCGGGCGGGACCACACGACCGTCCTGCACGCCGTCCGCCGCATCGAGGCCCTGCGCGCCGAGGATCCGGCCCTGGCCCGTGACCTAGAGACCATCACCCGCAAGCTGCGCGGCTGATCGGACGAAATCGAACTTGAGAAGGGCGGGCCGGAAGGTCCGCCCTTCTTCGTTTCAGTCCAGTCGGTTCGCTTAGGCCGGCCTGGCGCGGCGCAGGGTCAGATTGATGCGGCCGCCGCCGGGGATCAGGGTCGATGACCCTTGCAGCACACGATCCACGCCGTGGAAGAAAAGTCTCGCATCGCCCGCCAACAGACACACATCACCCGAGGCCAGCTTGATGGAGCGGGTCCGATCGGACCGACTGGCGCCGCCGATGCGAAAGACCGCCGTGTCCCCAAGGGACACGGAGAGCACGGGAAAGCGCATATCCGCCTCGTCCCGATCCTGATGCAGGCTCATGCGTGCGCCGTCGCGGTAGAGATTGACCAGACAGGCGTCCGGCGGCGTCTTCGCGTCCGCCAGATCGGCCCAGAGATCGAGCAGCACTTGCGGAATGACCGGCCAGGGCTCCGCCGACACCGGATGGGTCGCCTGATAGCGGTAGCCCCCGGCCTGGTCTGTAACCCAACCGAGCGGCCCCATATTACTCATCTGCACGCTCATCGCCTTGCCTCCCGGCGTGACCGGTCGGTATAGCGGCGCCGCCTCAAGAGCGGAAAACACTTGCCGCACAAGGGCTTCTTGCGTCTCGCGGCCAAGGCGGGCCGGGTGGAATTCGAAACCAGAGGCGTTCTGCATGGCCATTTCCCTTAAGTCCCTGCGATCAAAAGGGACTTTCCCCTTGCGGCGGCGCGCGCCTTTCCCATATCGGGCCTCGAAGCGTCGTCCATGGACATATGGCCGTCGCTAACGTAGTCGGGCCGCCAGGCCCACCCACCGGAGACTGATATTACGGGGACGGTCGAGAAAAACTGGGGTGCTCAGCCTTGAGGCCCTTGCCGCCACCGTCCGCCTGTCAGGAGAAAAGAACCTCGCCATGAGCAAGATTATCGGCATCGACCTGGGCACCACCAACTCGTGCGTCGCCATCATGGACGGCAAAGCGCCCAAGGTGATTGAAAACGCCGAAGGCGCGCGCACCACGCCGTCCGTCGTCGGCATCCTGGACGACGGCGAGCGCCTGGTCGGCCAACCCGCCAAGCGCCAGGCCGTCACCAACCCGTCCAACACCCTGTTTGCGATCAAGCGCCTGATCGGCCGCAACTTCGCCGACCCCGTGGTGGCCAAGGACAAGGGCATGGTGCCCTACGAGATCGTCAAGGGTCCGACCGGCGACGCCTGGGTGAAGGCCCACGGCAAGGACTACTCGCCGCAGGAGATCAGCGCCTTCATTCTGCAGAAGATGAAGGAAGCCGCCGAAGCCCATCTCGGCGAGAAGGTTGAGAAGGCGGTCATCACCGTCCCGGCCTACTTCAACGACGCTCAGCGTCAGGCGACCAAGGACGCCGGCAAGATCGCCGGCCTTGAAGTCCTGCGTATCATCAACGAACCGACCGCGGCGGCCCTCGCCTACGGCCTGGAGAAGAACGACGGCAAGAAGATCGCTGTCTACGACCTCGGCGGCGGCACCTTCGACGTCTCGATCCTGGAGATCGGCGACGGCGTGTTCGAGGTGAAGTCCACCAACGGCGACACCTTCCTGGGCGGCGAGGACTTCGACCTTCGGGTCGTCGACTACCTCGCGGACGAGTTCAAGAAGGAGCAGGGCGTCGACCTGCGTCAGGACAAGCTCGCCCTTCAGCGCCTGAGGGAAGAGGCCGAAAAGGCCAAGAAGGAACTGTCCAGCGTCGCCCAGTACGAGGTGAACCTGCCCTTCATCAGCATGAACGCGTCGGGTCCGCTGCACCTGAACGTCAAGCTGTCGCGCGCCAAGCTGGAGGCCCTGGTCGACGATCTGATCGCCAGGACGATCGCGCCGTGCGAGCAGGCTCTTAAGGACGCCGGCCTGAAGAAGAGCGACATCGACGAAGTGATCTTGGTCGGCGGCATGAGCCGCATGCCCAAGGTCCAGCAGGCGGTGCAGGACTTCTTCGGCCGTGAGCCGCACAAGGGCGTGAACCCGGACGAAGTCGTGGCGCTAGGCGCCGCGGTGCAGGCCGGCGTTCTGCAGGGCGACGTCAAGGATGTCCTGCTGCTCGACGTGACCCCGCTGACCCTGGGCATCGAGACCCTGGGCGGTGTGTTCACCCCGCTGATCGAGCGCAACACCACCATCCCGACCAAACGCTCGCAGACCTTCTCCACGGCCGACGACAACCAGAACGCCGTGACCATCCGCGTCTTCCAGGGCGAACGCCCGATGGCCGCGGACAACAAGATCCTGGGTCAGTTCGACCTGGTCGGCATTCCGCCGGCCCCGCGCGGCGTGCCGCAGATCGAGGTGACCTTCGACATCGACGCCAACGGCATCGTGAACGTCGGCGCCAAGGACAAGGCCACCGCCAAGGAGCAGTCGATCCGCATCCAGGCCAATGGCGGCCTGTCGGACGCCGACATCGAGCGGATGGTGCGCGAAGCCGAGGCCAACAAGGCCGACGACGAAAAGCGCAAGGCCGTCATCGAGGCCCGCAACCAGGCCGACGCGGTGGTCCACTCCACCGAGAAAGCCCTGGCGGAGCACGGCGACAAGGTCACGGCTGACGAAAAGGCCGCCATCGAGACCGCCTTGGCCGAAGCCAAGACGGCCCTGGAAGGTGACGACGCCGAGGCGATCAACACAAAGTCCCAGGCCCTGATCCAGGCGTCGATGAAGCTCGGCGAGGCCATGTACAAGGCCCAGGCTGGCGGCGAGGCCGGTTCGGAAGAAGCCTCGGCTCCGGCGGACGACGGCGTCGTCGACGCCGAGTTCGAGGAAGTCAGCGACGACGACAAGAAGTCGGCCTGAACCTGACCTGGCGGCGTGACATCACGCCCCATGGCGCCAAGCCCCCGGAACAGGGCATTGCCTTGTCCGGGGACCGTCGCCGCCGCCTTCGCGGAAAATGCGCTCCCGCCCACACCCAGGTTTCGAAACCTTGCGGGCGGGCGGGAGCCGCACCACCTCAAAGACAACCTGATCCCTTGAAAGCCTGACGCAGACGATGCGCGACTATTACGAGATTCTGGGCGTGAACCGGGGCGTCGACGACGCCGCCCTGAAGTCGGCTTTCCGCAAGCTCGCCATGGAGCATCACCCCGACCGCAACGGGGGCTGCGGCGACGCGGAGACGCGCTTCAAGGAAATCAACGAAGCCTATTCGGTCCTGTCGGATCCGCAGAAACGCGCCGCCTATGACCGCTTCGGCCATGCCGGCGTCAACGGCCAGGGCGGTCCTGGCGGCGGCGGCGCCGGTTTCGCCGACATGAACGACATCTTCTCCGAGGTGTTCGGGGACGCCTTCGGCGAGATGTTCGGCCGCAATCGCCGCGGGCCGGCCGGCCCGCAGCGCGGTCAGGATCTGCGCTACGACCTCGAGATCACCCTGGAGCAGGCCTATGCCGGCGCCGAGGTCGAGATCATCGTTCCTTCAGCCATGACCTGCGAAACGTGCGACGGGTCTGGGGCCAAGGCCGGCACCACCCCCACCGTCTGCGGCTCCTGCGGCGGGGTGGGCCGGGTCCGCGCCCAGCAGGGCTTCTTCGCCATCGAACGCACCTGCCCCCGCTGCGGCGGCGCCGGCAAGCTGATCCTCGACCCCTGCAAGTCGTGCCACGGGGCCGGCCATGTCCGCCGCGAACGCACCCTGCAGGTCCGCATTCCGGCCGGCGTCGACGACGGCGCCCGCATCCGCCTGGCGGGTGAAGGCGACGCGGGTTCGCACGGCGCATCGCGCGGCGATCTCTACATCTTCCTGTCCGTGGCCCCGCACGAGCTATTCGAGCGGGACGGCCTGGACCTGCATTGCACCGTGCCGGTCCCCATGTGCGCGGCCGCTCTGGGCGGCGAGATCGAGGCCCCCTGCCTGATGGGCGGCGAGGCCTGCGACGGCGAGTGCAAGATCACGGTCAAGGTTCCCGAGGGCGCCCAGACCGGCAAGACCGTGCGCCTGAAGGGCAAGGGCATGCCGTCCCTGCGCTCCCGCGAGCGCGGCGATCTGGTGGTCGAGCTCTTCATTGAGACCCCGACCCACCTGACCGCCCGCCAGAAGGAGCTGATGCGCGAGCTGGCGGGAACCTGCGGCGAGAAGCAGCATCCCAAGGCCGCCAACTTCATGGGTAAGGCCAAGTCATTCTGGGAAGGCGTCACAGGCGGTTGAAAACGCCGCTCGCCTCTTAACGAACGGGGCGACGCTCTGTAGCCTCGGGGGCGATGAACGCCCCGACTTCCTCCACCCTGCCCGACGCCGCCGGCGCCACGCCGGTCATGGCCCAGTTCTTCGAGATGAAGGCCCGCCAGCCCGATGCGCTGGTCTTCTTCCGCATGGGCGACTTCTACGAGCTGTTCTTCGACGACGCGATCCGAGGCGCCGCCGCCCTCGGCATCGCCCAGACCTTCCGGGGCAACCACGCCGGTCAGCCGATCCCCATGGCGGGGGTGCCGGTCCACGCCGCCGAGGCCTATCTGGCCAAGCTGGTCCGGGCAGGCTTTAAGGTCGCTCTCTGCGAGCAGATGGAAGACCCCGCCGAGGCCAAGAAGCGCGGCTCCAAGGCCGTGGTTCATCGCGACCTCGTCCGCGTGGTGACGCCGGGCACCCTGACCGAGGACGGCCTATTGGACGCCCGGGGCGCCAACCGCCTCGCCGCCGTCGCCGTGCGCTCGGGCCAGGCGGCCGTTGCGGCGGTCGAGCTGTCCACCGGCGAGGTCGAATGCTGGGCTGTCGGAACGAGCGCCATCGCCTCGACCCTGGCGGCCCTGTCGCCCTCCGAAGTTCTGGTACCGGACCGTCTTTTCGCCGACGAGACCCTATCCGCCGCCTTGAAGGGCGCGCCGGGTCTGGTGCAGCCCATGCCTTCGGCCCTGGTGGAGCCTTCCGCCTCCGAAGCGCGGGTCAAGCGCCTTTACGGCGTCGACACCCTGGACGGCTTTGGCGGCCTGTCGGGCGCGGAAGTCGCGGCGCTGGGCCTGATCGCGGCCCATCTGGAAGTCACCCAGGCCGGCCGCCTGCCCGCCCTTTCCGCGCCCCGCCGGGCGGCGGAGAGCGATGTCATGGCCATCGACCCGGCCACCCGCTCCAGCTTGGAGATCGACCGCACCCAGTCCGGTTCGCGCGACGGCTCCCTGCTGGCGGCGATCGACCGCACGGTCACCGCCGGCGGCGCGCGCCTGCTGGCCGCCCGCCTGTCTCGTCCGTTGCTCGACCCCGTCGCCATTGACGCGCGTCTTGACGCCGTCTCATGGCTTCTGGAGCGCCGCACACTGCGCGAACGCTTGCGGGAAGAGCTGAAAGGGGCCGGCGACATCGCCCGCGCCCTGTCGCGCTTGGCCCTGGGGCGGGGCGGTCCGCGCGACCTGGGCTGCCTGCGCGACGCCCTCAAGACCGGCGAGCGCATCGTCGCCCACACGGCCCGCGAGTCCGCTCCCATCGCCGGGGCCCCGGCGGAGATCGAGACGGCCCTGTTGGCCCTCACCCCTTCGATGGACCCTGGGCTGTCCAACTTCCTGCAGGCCTTGGAGATTGGGCTGGGCGCGGATCTTCCCGCCCAGGCGCGCGACGGCGGTTTCGTGGCTCATGGCGTCCGCCCGGAACTGGATCAAGCCCGCGCCCTGCGCGACGACAGCCGACGCGTGATCGCCGGGCTGGAACAGAAGCTGGCCGCCGACAGCGGCGTTCCCCTGAAGATCAAGCACAACGGCGTGCTCGGCTATTTCGTCGAGGCGGCCGCCGGCAAGGCCGACGCCCTGTTCCAGCCGCCGCTGAACGCTACCTTCATCCACCGCCAGACCATGGCCAATCAGGTGCGCTTCACCACCGTGGAGCTGGCCGATCTGGACGCCCGCATCGCCGCCGCCGGCGAACGCGCCCAGGCCATTGAGATCGACGCCTTCGAGGCCTGGCGCGAGGAAGCCCGCATGCTGGCCGGCCCGATCGCCGCCGCGGCCGACGCCCTGGCGCGCCTGGACGTGGCCGCCGGCCTGGCCGAATGGGCGGAGGACGCCCAGGCCTGCCGCCCGATCGTTGACCGTTCCTTGTGCTTCGACGCCGTCGCCGCCCGCCATCCGGTGGTCGAGGCCGCGGTGAAGCGCGCGGGCGAGGCCTACACGCCCAACGACTGCCGTCTGGATGCGGCGGGAGATGCGGGCGCCCGCCTTTCCATCGTCACCGGTCCGAACATGGCCGGTAAGTCGACCTTCCTGCGCCAGAACGCCCTGTTGGCGATCCTCGCCCAGGCCGGGTCCTACGTGCCCGCCCGCAGCCTGAAGCTGGGCGTGGTGGATCGCCTGTTCAGCCGCGTGGGGGCGGGGGACGACCTGGCGCGCGGCCGCTCGACCTTCATGGCCGAGATGGTCGAGACCGCCGCCATCCTGACCCAGGCGACGCCGCGCTCCTTCGTCATTCTCGACGAAATCGGCCGCGGGACCGCGACCTATGACGGCCTGGCCATCGCCTGGGCCTGCGCCGAGGCGCTGCACGACGTCAACCGTTGCCGGGGCCTGTTCGCCACGCACTATCACGAGCTGGCGACCCTGGAGGGGCGGCTGGCCCACATCTCCAACCTGTCGCTGCGCGCCAAGGAGTGGAACGGCGAGCTGGTCTTCCTGCACGAGGTGGCGTCCGGGCCCGCCGACCGCTCCTACGGCGTCCACGTCGCCCGGCTGGCCGGCGTGCCCGCCCCGGTCGTGGCCCGCGCCCGCGAGGTGCTGGAGCGCCTGGAGTCCGAAGCTCACGCCCCCGCCCAGCTCGACGACCTTCCGCTGTTCGCCGCTTCGGCGCCGGAGCCGGTCCGAACCGGTCCGTCGCCCGTGGAAAAGGCGATGGCCGAGCTGGATGTCGATGGAATGAGCCCGCGCGAGGCTCTGGACGCCCTCTACCGCCTTCGAACCTTAATTTAACCGGCGACGGTCGCCATATAGGCTCCTCATGCCGCCCCGCCTTCGCCCCACCCGCCTGGAACACGTCGTCGACGGCGCAGCCCTGCGCACGCGCCTGTCCGCCGCCGCCCTGGAAGCCGAAGGCGATCAGGCCGAGCAGCGTCGACGGGCTATCGAGATTCTCAAGGGCGCCCTGTTCCGCGGCCGGATGATCGTCAAGGAGCGGCTGGAGAACGGCGCGGGCGGGATCGAGACGGCCCGCCTGCTGTGCGGCGTCACTGACGAGGTGGTCACCGCCCTCTACGACTTCACCACCGTCCACATCTTTCGGGCCAGAAACCCCACCGAGGGGGAACGCCTGGCCCTGCTGGCGGTGGGCGGCTACGGACGCGGCGCCCTGGCGCCCTTCTCCGACCTGGATCTGCTGTTCCTGCGGCCCTACAAGCAGACGCCCCACGCTGAGAGCGTCATCGAGTTCATGCTCTATGCCCTGTGGGATCTGGGCTTCAAGGTCGGGCACGCCTCGCGGACCATCGAGGAATGCCTGCGCCTGTCGCGCGAGGACTACACGATCCGCACCTCGATCCTGGAGGCCCGCCGCCTGACCGGCGACGCCGCCCTCGCCGAGGATCTCAAGCGCCGCTTCCGCGAGGAGGTGATGAAGGGCACCAACGCCGCCTTCGTCGCCGCCAAGCTGAAGGAGCGCGACGACCGCCAGCACAAGGCCGGGCTGTCCCGCTACATGGTCGAGCCCAACATCAAGGAGGGCAAGGGCGGCCTACGCGACCTGCACACCCTGATGTGGATCGCTGAGTACATCTATTCGGTCGAAAACCCGGACGACGTCTTCCGGCTGGACATCTTCGACCGGCGTGAAGTGCGCGCCTTCGTCCGGGCCTTCGATTTCCTGCACGCGGTGCGCGCGCATCTGCATTTCGCCACCGGCCGTGCGGAGGAGCGCCTGACCTTCGACCTGCAGCCGGAGGTCGCCCGCCGCATGGGCTATGGCGACCGGGGCGGTCCCGGCGGCGACACCCCCGCGGTGGAGCGGTTCATGCGCCGCTACTTCCTGATCGCCAAGGAGGTCGGCGCCCTGACCCGCGCCTTCTCGGCCAAGCTGGAGGCGGATCAGTTCAAGCGCGAGCCTAAGGGGCTGTCGCGGTTCATTCCCGCCGCCCGCCCTAAGCGCAAGGCCCTCGACCGGCCCGGCTTCCACGAAGAGAACGGCCGCCTGAACGTGGATGGGCGCGAGGTGTTCGAGCGTGATCCGGTGGACATGATCCGCCTGTTCAAGATCGCCGACGAGCGCGACCTCGACATCCACCCCGACGCTTTCACCGCCCTGACCCGCTGCCTGCACCTGATCACCTCGAAGGTGCGGCGCGATCGGGCGGCGGCCGAGGCCTTCCTCAGCGTCCTGGCCCGGGGCAAGCAGACCTACGCCACCCTGACGCGGATGAACGATTCAGGTGTTTTGGGCCGCTTCGTCCCGGAGTTCGGACGCGTGGTCGGACAGATGCAGTTCAACATGTACCACTCGTACACGGTGGACGAGCACACCCTGCGGGCCATCGGGGTGATCGGCGACCTGGCGGAGGGTCGATTAGCCGAGGATCATCCCCTGTCGGCCTCGATCATGCCGCTGATCCAGGATCGGGAGTCGCTGTTTCTGGCCATGCTGCTGCACGACACCGGCAAGGGCGGGGTCGGCGGGCAGGAAAAGGCCGGCGCACGCGCCGCACGATCCGCCTGCGAACGCCTTGGAGTGGAGCGCAGCAAGGTGGAACTGGTCGCCTGGCTCGTCGAGCATCACCTGGTCATGAGCGACTACGCCCAGAAGCGGGACGTGGCCGATCCGCAGACCGTGGCCGCCTTCGCCCGCATAGTTGAAAACCCCGAACGCCTGCGTCTGCTGCTGGTCCTGACCGTGGCTGACATCCGCGCGGTAGGCCCTGGCGTCTGGAACGGCTGGAAAGGCCAGCTGCTGCGAGAGCTATACGGCGCCACAGAGGCGACCTTCCGCGGCGGCCGGGGCTCCGACCCCGCCGGCGCCGCCCGCCGCCACCACGCCGCCACCGCCCAATCGGCCCGCGCCGTCCTGGCCGAAGCCGATCCGGCCGCCAACGGCTGGGCGGCGGCCATGGAGGACGCCTATTTCAGCGCCTTCCCCGCCGAGGAGCACCTGGCGCACGCCGCCCTGTCGCGCCGCGCGGCCCTGCATGGCGGCGCGGCGGCCGAAGCCCGCATCCGAAGCGACCGGAACGCCGCCGAGATCGTCGTCGCCGCCCAGGACCGGCGCGGCCTGTTCGCCGACCTGGCTCTGGCGCTCGCCGGCCTGGGCGCAAACGTGGTCGGGGCCCGGGTCTTCACCTCGCGCCAGGGCTTGGCGCTCGACGTCTTCCACGTCCAGGACGCCGCCGGCGCGCCCTACGGATGCGACAACACCCGCGCTTTGCCCCGCCTGGTCGAGGCGCTGGAGAGCGCCGCACGGGGCGAACCAAGCCAGCTGGAGCCGCGCCGTAGTCTGGATCTTGGCCGCACAGCCGCCTTCGCCATCGCCCCCAGCGTCGCCATCGACAACGATGCCTCAGACGACGCCACCGTGGTCGAGGCGTCCGGCCGCGACCGCGCCGGCCTGCTGGAGGCGTTGGCTCGCACCCTGTCGGCGGCGGAGCTGTCCATCCAGTCGGCCCACATCGACGGCTATGGCGAACGGGCGGTGGACGCCTTCTACGTCCAGACGGCGGAGGGCGGGAAACTGACCGACGCTCGCAAGCGCAACGCGCTCAAGAACGCCCTGACCTCCGTGTTGGAGGAAGGCGAGGCCGCCGCCAAGGCCGGCCGCCTGCAGCGGGCGCGGGCCAGCGTCGCCCGCTAGACTGGCGCAAGGGGCCAGAAGAACGCGATCAGCGGCGTTCCCAAAGCCACGACCAGCAGAGACAGCGGCGCCCCTAGACGGGCGTAGTCGCCGAATTTGTATCCGCCCGGCCCCAGGATAAGCGTGTTGCACTGGTGGCCGATGGGGGTGAGGAAATCACAACCCGCGCCAACCGCCACCGCCATCAGGAAAGGATCGGGGCTCAGCCCCAGACGCTGCGCCAAGCTCATGCCGATGGGCGCCGCGATCAGCACCGTGGCGGCGTTGTTGAGGAACGGCGTCGCCGCCATCGCCACGATCATCATGGCCGCGAGGGCGATCATCGGCGGCATGTCGTTGAACAGGGTCGATAGCCAGCCGCCGATCAGGTCGGCGCCGCCCGTGGCCTGGATCGCATCGCTGACCGGGATCAGGGCGGCGATCAGGATCAGCACTGGCGCGTCGAGCGCCGCATAAGCTTCCCGCATGCGCAGAGAACCAACGGCCACGATCAGCACGGCCGCGCCGAAGAAGGCCATGGCCACCGGCACGACGCCGATCGCCACCAGCACCATGGCCGTCGCCAGGATCAGCGCCGGGGTAAAAACATGACGGATGCCGCCCAGCCGCACCTCCCGCTCGGCCAGGGGCAGGCAGCCGAGCGCCTGTAGCGCGGCGGGCAGGTTCTTTTCCGAGCCCTGCAGCACCAGTACGTCGCCCGCCCGCAGGCGCACGGTCTCCAGCCGCTGGGTGGTGCGATAGCCGCCTCGGCTGACGCCAAGCAGGTTGACGCCGAACTCCTCGTGCAGGGCCAGGCTTCGAGCGGTGGAGGCGATCAGGGGGGAGTCGGCGCTGATGATCGCCTCGACCACCCGAACCTCGTCCGTAGGCTCCTCCATGGCCACAGGCCGGTCGGATCGGGTCAGGCGCAGCTTGGCCTTGACGATCACGTCGTCCAGGGACTGCGGCTCCCCTTCCAGCAGCAGGATGTCGCCCGGCAGGATCTTGCTGTTGGGATGCGGCGCGGCCCGGCGCTTTCCTTTGCGCACAAGGGCCACCAGCGTCACGTCGCCTTCGCCGATCGCGTTTAACGTTCCGACCCGCAAACTGCCCAACACCCAGTCCTGAGGCGCCTCAGCCTCGGTCACATAGGCGTTGGCGGCCAGGGCGGCGTCCAGGCTGACGGTTCCCTGTCGATCCTTGGGCAAAATGCGATAGGCCAGGGTCAGATAGGCGATGGCGATCACCGTCAGGCACGCCCCCACCGGCGTGAAGTCGTACATGCCGAAGGGCTCGCCTGTTGCTTCCTGGCGCACGCCGGAAACGATGATGTTCGGCGAGGTGCCCACCAAGATCGCCAGGCCGCCGACCAGAGACCCAAAGGACATGGGCATCAAAAGTCGCGCGGGCGAAGAACCGCTGCGCTTGGCCGTAGCCAGGGCCGAAGGCATCAGGATCGCCAAGGCCCCGACATTCTTGGTCATCATCGACAGAAGGGCGGTGGCGCCCGCGAGAACTGGGACCTGGGTCCGTTCAGTCTTCAGGCGCGGCAGAAGCGGCCGCATGATCAGCTCGATCACGCCCGACCGGGCGATGGCGGCGCTGACGACCAGGGCGCTGCCGATGATGATGACGATATCGTTGGAGAAGCCGGTGAACGCCTTTTCGGCGGGCACGACCCCTATCGCCACCCCTATCGCGAGAGCGCCAAGCGCCACGAGGTCGTAGCGCCAACGTCCCCAGATGAAGGCGAACACCGTCGCGCCGACCAATGAGAAGGCGAGGATCTGTGGTAAAGTCATGGTCTGTTTGGCCGCCCGGCCGCAAAGATGCGGCCAAGCTCAACGCAGACGGGCGCTCAAAGGCTCCCTTGACCGCCTTCGAGGGCGAGCGCAGAAGCCGGCTGTGACCAAACCCGCACCGACCGACGCGCCCGCGCCCGTCCCCGCCCAAACCGCGAGCAAGCGCGGCGGCGGGATGATCCGCTCCTCGATGATCTATTCGGGCCTGACCCTCGTCAGCCGGTTCATGGGCCTTCTGCGTGATCTGGTGATCACCGCGCGGCTGGGCGCCAGCGCCACCCCGGCGGCCGACGTCTACAACACCATGCTGTCCTTCCCGAACCTGTTCCGGCGGATCTTCGCCGAGGGCGCGTTCGCGGCGGCCTTCGTCCCGGCCTATGCCCGTAGTCTGAAGGGCGAGGGCGAAGAGGCCGCCGACCGCATCGCATCGGATGCCTTGGCGTCGCTGGCGGCGGCGACGATCATCCTGACCCTGACGGCGCAACTGGCCATGCCTTGGCTGATGTACGCCATCAACCCCGGCTACGCCGACGATCCGGTGAAGTTCAAGCTGGCGGTCAGCCTGACCCAGATCAGCATGCCCTATCTGCCCTGCATGGCTATCGGCGCGCTGCTGTCAGGCGTTCTGAACGCCCGGGGACGGTTCATCGTCTCCGGCGCGTTCCCCGTGCTGCTGAACATCGTGATGCTGGCCGCCGTCTGGCCTCAGAACAACCCGATCTCCGGCGCCTGGGCCTCGGCCTGGGCGGTGTTGATCGCCGGCGTCTTGCAGGCGGGCGTGCTTTGGTGGGGCGCGCGCAAGGCCGGGGCGAACATCCACCTGCGCTGGCCGCGCCTGACGCCGGAAGTGAAGAGCCTCGTCGCCCTGGCCATTCCGGGCGCCATCGCCGCCAGCGCCACCCAGATCAACATCTTCATCTCCGGCATCCTGGCCAGCTTTGTGGCCGGCGGCCGATCCTGGCTGGCGGCGGCGGACCGTCTGTACCAGCTGCCGCTCGGCCTCGTGGGCGTGGCGGTGGGCGTCGCTCTGCTGCCCCGGCTGTCCCAGGCGATCCAGGCCGGCGACACGGACGAGGCTCAGACCGCCACCGACCAAGCCATCGTCTTCGCCCTGGCCCTGACCCTGCCGGCGGCGGCGGCCCTGTCCGCCATCCCTTTCTTCCTGATCGACGGCCTGTTCACGCGCGGCGAGTTCACTGTCGTCGACGCCCGCGCCACCGCCGCCGCCCTGCTGCACTATGGTTGGGGCGTGCCGGCCTTTGTGCTCAATCGCGTGCTGTCGCCGGTGTTCTTCGCTCGTCAGGACACCAAGGCGCCCATGCGTTTCGCCCTGATTTCGGTGGCGGTGAACATCGCGCTTGGCCTGATCCTGTTCCAGATCATCGGCATTCCCGGCATCGCGGCGGCCACCAGCTTCGCCGCCTGGCTGACCGTCGTGCAAATGCTGGTCGCCCTGGCCCGCAAGGGTGACTATCGCCCGAGCAAACGCGCCGTCGGCAAGATCATCCGCGTGGCCGCCGCCAGCGTCACCCTCGGGCTGATCCTCGGGCTCGCCTCACACTACCGGCCGCTGATCGAAGCGCCTTTGCAGGCGTTGCGCTTCGGGGCCAAGGAGATCGCCATCCTCGCCGTCTGCGCGGTGGGCGGAGCGCTCTATCCGGTGCTGCTGTTCGCCTTTGGCGGCGTCACCCCGGCCGAGGCCAAGGCCGCCCTGCGCAGGCGCAAGGCCTGACGGCGCTTGCCGCGCCGCCCCGCGTCTTCTATCCAGCGGGCCATGGTTCTGACCGGACGCGACACGTGGCGATGGCGCCGTTCCTGAGAGCCCGCTCGCGGGCCTGACGCCGCACGTTCCGATCTTTCAAAGAAGCTGACCCCATGACTGACCAAGCTCCGGCCCCCTACGCCGGCCCCAAACGCATCCTGTCCGGCATCCAGGCCTCGGGCGCCCTGCACCTGGGCAACTATCTGGGCGCGCTGAAGCGCTTCGTAGACATCCAGGACGAGAAACCGTTCATCTTCGTCGCCGACATGCACGCCATCACGGTGTGGCAGGACCCGGCCGTGCTGGCCGCCCAGACGCGCGAGATCGCCGCCGCCTACATCGCCGCCGGCCTGGACCCGAAGAAGGCCACCATCTTCCCGCAGTCAGCCGTGCCCGCGCACGCCGAGCTGGCCTGGATCTTCAACTGCGTCGCCCGCCTCGGCTGGCTCGACCGGATGACCCAGTTCAAGGAGAAGAGCGGCAAGCATAAGGAGCGCTCCAGCGTCGGCCTCTACACCTATCCGGTGCTGCAGGCCGCCGACATCCTGCTCTACAAGGCCACCCACGTGCCGGTGGGCGAGGACCAGAAGCAGCACCTGGAGCTGACGCGCGACATCGCGCAGAAGTTCAACAACGACTTCAACGCTCCGGGCTTCTTCCCCGTCACCGAACCGGTGATCGAGGGTCCGGCCACGCGAGTCATGTCCCTGCGGGACGGTTCGGCCAAGATGAGCAAGTCGGATCCGTCCGACGCCTCGCGCATCAACCTGATGGATGACGCCGACGCGATCGCCAACAAGATCCGTCGCGCCAAGACCGATCCCGAGCCCCTGCCGGAAACCCTTGAGGGTCTGGCTGGCCGGCCGGAGGCGAAGAACCTGGTCGATATCTATGCGGCCCTTTCCGGCCAGACCAAGGATCAGGTCATCGCCGAGTTTGGCGGCAAGGGCTTTGGAACCTTCAAGCCGGCCCTGGCCGAGCTGGCGGTCGAGAAGATGAGCCCCATCGGCGCGCGCATGCGCGAGCTGATGGCTGATCCGGCCCAGATCGACGCGGTCCTCAAGGACGGCGCCGAGCGCGCCCGCGCCATCGCCGACCCGGTGGTGGCCGAGACCAAGAAGCTGGTGGGCTTCCTCCAGCTCTAAGGGGTGAAAAAAGGGGCCGCTTGCGCGTCGCGGCGGCCTCGGTCACCTTCGGCCCATGAGCCGACGCAAGTTTCTGGTCATCGCCGACGACAGCGAAGAGTTCGCCGCCGCCCTGCGCTACGCCTGCCGCCGCGCCCGCTCCACGGGCGGGCATGTGGCCCTGCTGCGCGTGATCGAGCCGGCGGTGTTCGAGCACTGGTCCGGCGTGCGCGAGGAGATCGAGCGCCAGGAGCGAGTCGAGGCCGAGGCCGTGCTGCAGAAGCTGGCCGAGCAGGTGGTCGCCGAAACCGGCGAAGCGCCCGAATTCTTGATCAAGCACGCTGAAAACACCAAGGCCGCCATCCGCGCCGTGGTCGCCGCCGACCCAGAGATCAAGATCCTGGTCCTGGCCGCCGCGGCCGGCGGACGCGGCCCCGGGGCCCTGGTCGCCTCCATCGCCAAGGACGGCGTCGGCTTCGGCGCCCGCAAAATCCCCGTTACTGTGGTGCCCGGCGACCTGACTGACGAAGAGATCATCGACCTGGCCTGAGGCCGGCAAGGCAACGGCCAAGCCTGCGGCGCGTTGATCGCCCGCAAGGAGAGCCCGCCATGCTCGAGAAGATTCCCCGCGTCATCGGCGACCTGCTGCGTTACGCTCGCGCCGGCCAGATGAAGATCGCCTACTTCCAGGACGGCCTGGACGAGGCGCCGGAAACCCTAACGATCTCCAGCGGGGACTTCCAGGACGGCGGCCGCCTGCTGGCCCCCTTCACCGCCGACGGCGAGGGCAAGTCGCCTTCCCTTTCCTGGTCAGACGCGCCGGCCGGCACGGCGGACGTGGTGCTGATCGTCGAGGACCCCGACGCCCCGACGCCGGCCCCCCTGGTCCACGCCATCGCGTGGAATCTACCCGCTAACGGATCGCTGGAGGCCGGCGCCATCTCCACCGACGAGGTCCAGACGGGCAAGAACGCCTATCTGCGCACCGACTACCTACCGCCGGACCCGCCCATGGGCCACGGGCCGCATCGCTACGAGTTCCAGTTCTTTGCCCTGTCCGAGCCCCTGGCTCTCACCGGATCCCCCGGCCTAAAAGCGGTTCTGAAGGCCATGCAGGGCAAGGTGACGGCGAAAGGCCGCATCACCGGCATCTACGAACGGGCCTGAATCCCTTGCCATCTGCGGCCGGCGACGCCATCTGGAGCGCATGTTCATCCAGACTGAAACCACGCCGAACCCGGACGTCCTGAAATTCCTTCCCGGCCGGGAGGTTCTGGGTGAAGGCACCCGCGAGTTCCGCACCCCGGAAGAAGCGCAGGTCTCGCCGCTGGCCGGCGCCCTGTTCGATCTGGGCGATGTGGTCCGCGTGTTCTTCGGTCCGGACTTCCTGACCGTGACCAAGGCCGCCGAGGCCGAGTGGCCGCACCTGAAAGCGCCGATCCTGGCCGCCGTCATGGATCATTTCACCTCGACGCGGCCGCTGCTGACCGACGCCGAGGCCGTAGGCCACGACGAAGGCGTCTATGAGGGCGAAACCGCCCAGATCGTCGCCGAGATCAAGGATCTGCTCGACACCCGCATCCGCCCGGCCGTGGCTCAGGACGGGGGCGACATCGTCTTCTCGCGGTTCGAGCCGGATACTGGTGCGGTCTATCTGCACATGCGCGGCGCCTGTTCAGGCTGCCCGTCCTCGTCAGCGACCCTAAAGTCCGGCGTCGAGAACATGCTGAAGCACTACGTTCCCGAAGTGACCCGGGTCGAACAGGTCCTCTGACGATCCGGTTTGAGCCTGGGGCTCATATCGTCTAGGTGCGGGGCGTGATCGTCCTCGCCATCGACACCTGCCTCGCCGCCAGCAGCGCCGCCGTCATCGACGGCGACCGCACGCTTGCCGGCCGCACCGAGCCCATGCTGCGCGGCCACCAGGAAGCCCTGGGCGGCATCGTGCGCGAGACCATGGAACAGGCCGGCGTCGCGTTCGCCCAGTTGGACCGCATCGCCGTCACGGTCGGCCCAGGCTCCTTCACCGGCCTGCGGGTGGGCCTGGCCTTCGCCAAGGGCCTAGCCACGGCTTTGAACATTCCCTGTATCGGCGTCGGCACGCTCGACGCCCTGGCGGAAAGGCGGGATGGGCCATGCATCGCCGCCATCGACGCAAAGAAGGACCAGATTTACTGGCGCGCCTTCGATGTCGAAGGCTTGGGAGTTCCTGCTGTGCAAGCCGCCGCCGAGGCGTCGCAGATCGCCGCGCGTCTGTTGGGCGGCCGAACACCCCTTCTCATCGGCTCCGGCTCGACGGTTCTGCTCAACTATTTTCCGGGCGCGGAAGTCTTGGATCGGCCCTTAGCTGACCCCGCCGCCGTCGCTCGCCTGGGCGCGAAGGCCGATCCCGCGGTCGCCCTGCCGACGCCGCTCTATCTGCGGCCGCCCTACGCCACCCTGCCAGAGGCATGAGGCCCGCCCTCGCCAGCGACGCCCGCGCCCTTGCCGCCCTTCACCGGACGGCGTTCGACGCGCCGTGGAGCGAGGCCGAGCTGTCCGATCTCATTCACGCAGGCGGCTTTGCTGTGATCGAGGACGGTCAGGGCTTCATTCTATGCCGCGCCGCCGCCGGCGAGGCTGAAATCTTGACCATCGCCGTCGACCCCTCCGCACGCCGGTCTGGTTTGGGCCGCAGATTGGTGGAGGCGGCGGTCGCGCAAGCTCGAGAACAGGCGGCTGAACGGCTGTTTCTGGAGGTGGCGGTCGACAATCTGGCCGCCATCGGTCTTTACGAAGCAACCGACTTCGCGCAAGTCGGGCGGCGGCGCGGCTATTACCGTCGCTCGGATGGCGACGTGGATGCGCTCGTCATGCGCCGCGACCTTAACAGCTGAGTTCTGTCCGCCTATGTTGGCGGCGACGCACAAGACCTGGAGACAGCCCCTTGGACCGCCTCGAAAAGCTTTGCGCCGAAAAAGGCATGCGGATGACGGACCAGCGGCGCGTCATCGCGCGCGTGCTGTCCACGGCGCAAGATCATCCTGATGTCGAGGAGCTGCACCGCCGCGCCCACGCCATCGACCCGCACATCTCGATCGCCACGGTCTACCGGACCGTCCGCCTTTTCGAGGAAAGCGGCATCATCGAGCGTCATGACTTCCGCGACGGCCGTTCGCGCTATGAAGAGACGCCCGACCACCACCACGACCACCTGATCGACATGAAGACCGGCAAGGTCGTCGAGTTCGTGGACGAGGAGATCGAGGCCCTTCAGCACGCCATCGCCCGCAAGCTTGGCTACAAGCTGATCGACCACCGCCTCGAACTCTACGGCATGCCGATCGAGGAGTAGGCGCGGGACCTGTGGCCCCGGCGCCCTTGCGCCCGGTTGTCCACAACCCCATAACGCCGCGATGACCGACACGACCACCGCCCAAGCCGCGGTCGGAGAGGGCGCGCCTCTGAAGCGCCTCTTCATCAAGACCTACGGCTGCCAGATGAACGTCTATGACAGCGAGCGCATGGCCGATGTCCTGCGCCCGCTTGGCTACGGCATGGTCAACGAGCCCGAAGGCGCGGACCTGGTGGTGCTCAACACCTGCCACATCCGCGAGAAGGCCACCGAAAAGGTCTATTCGGAGCTTGGCCAGATCAAGCTCATGAAAAACCGCAAGGCGGAGGCCGGCGGTCAGATGACCATCGCCGTGGCCGGTTGCGTCGCCCAGGCGGAGGGCAAGGAGATCATGCATCGCCAGCCGGCGGTCGATCTCGTGGTAGGGCCGCAGGCCTATCACCAGCTGCCGGAACTGATCGCCCGCGCCCATCGCCGCAGCGGTGAGCGCCTGTCGGCCGACTTCGCCGCCGACGAAAAGTTCGACGCCCTGCCGGCCGAGCGTCATGTGGACGGCGTCACCGCCTTCCTCACGGTCCAGGAGGGCTGCGACAAGTTCTGCACCTTCTGCGTGGTGCCCTATACGCGCGGCGGGGAATGGTCCCGGCCCATGGACACGATCGTCGCCGAAGCCCAGGGCCTGGCCGACAAGGGTGTGCGCGAAGTCACCCTGCTGGGCCAGAACGTCAACGCCTATGAGGGGGGGCTGGCCAATCTGGTGCGACGCCTGGCCAAGATCGATGGCCTGGACCGCATCCGCTACACCACCAGCCACCCGGCCGATATGGACGAGGCTCTGATCGAGGCGCACGGCGAGCTTCCGGAACTGATGCCCTACCTGCACCTGCCGGTGCAGTCGGGGTCGGACAAGATCCTCAAGGCCATGAATCGCGCCCACACGGCCGAAAGCTATCTGCGCCTGATCGAGAAGATCCGGGCGGCGCGGCCGGACATCGCAATGAGCGGCGACTTCATCGTCGGCTTCCCCGGCGAACGGGACGGCGACTTCGAGGCGACCTTGAACCTGATCCGCGAGGTGAAGTACGCCGCCGCCTTCTCGTTCAAGTATTCCAAGCGCCCCGGCACCCCTGCCTCGGCCATGCCTGGCCAGGTGGCGGAAGAGGTGAAGGAAGAGCGTCTGGCGCGCCTGCTGGCCTTGCTGGACGAGCAGACCATCACCTTCAACAACGCCGTGGTCGATCGCACCGTGCCGGTGCTGTTCGAGCGAAAAGGCCGCCATGCCGGGCAGATCGTCGGCCGCAGCCCCTATCTCAACGGGGTCCACTGCGAGGGCCCGGAACAGCTGATCGGACAGATCGTTCCGGTAAAGATCACCGGCGCCTCCAAGAACAGCCTCGCCGGCGTTCTGGCGTCCCTCCTGGAGCCTGCGTGAGCAAGACGCCTGAATTCATCGCCCTGTCCGACGTCGCTCTGCGCGCCGTCGCGGGCCCCTCCAGCCGTCACGCCGCCCTTGTTGAAGACGCCTTCAGCGTTCTGATCGAGACGCCGGGCGGCGGCGTATCCATAGACGGGGACGCCAAATCCCGCCGCCAGGCCCAGGCGGCGGTCCGCCTGATCGCCGCCCGCGCCGACAGCGGCGTCGAGGTGGGCGAAGCCGACGTGCGCGCCGCCATCGGCCAGGCCCGCAGCGGCGGCGACGGCCGTTCGCCTTCGGCCTCCCGACGCGGCATGGTCGCGGCCAAGACGGCGGCCCAGGCGAACTATCTGGACGCCCTGTCACGCCATGACCTGGTCTTCGGCTTGGGTCCGGCGGGCACGGGCAAGACCTTCCTGGCGGTGGCGCACGGGGCGGGCCTGCTGATGCGCGGCGAAGTGGACCGTCTGATCGTCACCCGTCCGGCCGTGGAGGCCGGCGAGCGCCTGGGCTTCCTGCCGGGCGACCTGAACGAGAAGGTCGATCCCTACATGGCCCCGGTCTGGGAGGCCCTGAACGACATCATGGGCGCCGACCAGCTGCGCCGACGCCGCGAAAAGGGCGAGATCGAGGTCGCGCCCATCGCTTTCATGCGCGGTCGCACCCTATCCCATGCCTTCGTCATCGTGGACGAGGCGCAGAACGCTTCGCGACTGCAGATGAAGATGGTCCTCACCCGGCTGGGCGAAGGAGCAAAGATGGCCGTCACTGGCGATCCCAGCCAGATCGACCTGCTCAACGCCTCGGATTCCGGCCTCGCCCACGCGGTGGCGATCCTAGAAGGGGTGAAGGGCGTGGCCATCTCCCGCTTCACCGCCTCCGACGTGGTCCGCCATCCGCTGGTGGAGCGGATCGTAAAGGCCTACGACGCCGACGCTGAAAAGCGCGGCCGATGAGCGAGATAGACGTCGAGATCGAGGATGAAGCCTGGTCTTCGGCCCTGCCGGAGATCGAAACCCTCGTCCTGCAAGCCGCCGAGGCCGCCCTCGCCAAGGCCGGCGAGAACGGCGCCTGCGTGATCCTGCTTACCGACGACGCGTCCGTTCACGAACTCAACGCCCGCTTCCGCGATCGCGATCAGCCCACCAACGTGTTGTCCTTTCCTGCGCCGGAGAACCCGGAGAACAGCCTGGGCGACATTTGCCTGGCCTTCGGAGTCTGCGAACGCGAGGCGATCGAGCAGGCCAAGCCTCTTGCGCATCACTTGCAACACCTGGTGGCGCATGGGGTGTTACATCTAGTAGGCTACGATCATCTGTCCGACGCGGAAGCCGAGGAGATGGAGGCCTTGGAGCGCGAAATCCTCGCGGGCCTGGGTGTTCCGGACCCATACGCCGAGCGCGCCGACCCGTTGGGGACCCATGCCTAGCGACGAGCCAAGTCAGCCGCCCGAAACCGCCGCGCGCAAAAGCCGGGGGGTTCGGGCGTTCCTGAGGAAAATGCGCCGCCGCCTGTCCGGTGAAGGCGATACGCGAGGCGGGGATGCCGTCATCGCGCACGACACGTCCGCCGCCGACCTGGTGGACTCTGCAGAAGCTTTCCAGTCCCTGCGCGTGCATGACGTGATGACCCCGCGCGCAGACATCGTGGCCGTGGACATCGCCACAACCTTCAGCGATGTGCTGGCCCGCTTCGTCGAGGCTGAGCACTCGCGGATGCCCATCTATCGCGACACGCTCGACGACCCGGTGGGCTTCGTCCACGTCAAGGACGTGTTCAAGATGCTGGCCGACGAGAGCACGCGCCCCACGGCCGACCAGC
>CAJYMH010000001.1 GCA_913776195.1 uncultured Caulobacter sp. | reverse complement strand
GCCGTCCATCACGCCCCTATAACACGTTCCCGTTTCGTTTCGATGCGGTGGATTGGGATAAGGATATCCCCGAGGGACACGAAATTTCGGAGTTCAAATCAAGACGCGCCCCAGATGACTGAAGGGCGTCAAGGTCTTAGCCGCAGAAAGATCCGAAAGCAGCGATTATCCAGGCAAAAGCCCGGATGCACGCAGCAACGTCCACTTTGACTTCAACTGTGAACCGGGGGGGCTTCATTTGAAGGTTACCCTCGGGCCACGCCGGCGCAGCCCGGAAGGGATGCGTCTTCGCGCTCTACGTTGCGGTATAGCCGCCGCTCGTAGATCTATCGGCCCACCGTCTGCGATCTAGAAACGCAGCCGGAAGTGCCGCCGGGATCCCTATCCGACTGCAGAGACATCCTGTCCCAACGCCGAGAGCCTTGGTGCATCCGCACTGGATCGGCGCGCAATCGTCGTCAGGTGCGACATGTGTTCGAACGACGATGGTCCCGCTTTCCCAAGCAGGGTTCGCGCACGAACGCTGATATAGCGGGCTTCGTCCGCGCAAGCCGAATCCTTTGAGACGTTGCTCTGCCCACCTACTAACCAAACAACCTCGTCAGAATGCTGATCCCCAACGCCAGCAGCGCCGTGTTGTAGAGAAACGCCGCCGACGCATGGGCGGTGATTAGACGCCCATGGGGGAGTCGACCGTGTTGTCTGACGCCTGCCCCCTCACGGCGCGATAGCGAACACCACCGTCACCCGCGCATTCGCCTCGATGTCGCGGATGGTGATGGCGGTCGGGGATTCGACGCGCTCCATCACCGGCGGCGCGGGGAGAGGCAGGGGCGGGGCGTCCATCCGATGGCCCGTCACCATGATGTCGCGCATGTCGAACCGGGTGTCGCCGTCCTGGATGCGCAGGATCGCGCCCAGTTTCACGCCGGCCGCCTCGGCCAGGATCTCCGCCTCGCGTCGGGCGTCGGCCACGGCGGCCTTGGTCGCCTCGGCGTCGAGGGCGCGGCGGTTCAGCAGCCCCGTGCCGTTCGGGCGGGGCGCCTTTCCGCCCAGCTGCGCCACCAGCGACGCGGCGTCGCCTAGTTTGGTCGGCGGCTGAAGTCGCGCCTGGAGCATCGTCGAGGCGACGGCCCCGAGGATCGCGCAGTCGCCGGTGTTCGCCATCGCCGGAACGACGGGGCGCGGCCGGCCGCAGTCAGGACTACGGGTGTCCTGAACGTTCAGATTGTCGGCGGTCACCTCGATGACCTTCAGCTCCTTCTGCCCGCGCAGATTGGCCTCGATCTTCTCCCGCGTGGCGTTCATCGCCTTCAGCGCCTCGGCCGGGGTCTTGCCCTCGCCGGTGACGGTGAAGCCGAGCAGGGCGAACTCTGCGGGCTTGCTGGCCTTGCCCATCCCCGTGACCACGATGGTCGGCCGGTCCGGCGGCGCGATCTGGGCCGACGCGGCCCCCGCGAACGACAAGGCGGCGGCGAGTGCGAGCGTGGTCCTGACGAGCATGATTCAACCTCCGGTTCAGCCGCACATTGGACCACGGATCGTGACGGGCCAATGGAGACTCTGGAGACCGATACTCTGGAGACACTGCGATAGTTGGCGGAGACAACGGGGACAATTCTTTCCCTTCCGCTCATCCCCGCGAAGGCGGGGACCCAAGCTGAGGTTCCGTATGAATCTCCGCCTTCGCGGGGATTAGCGACGGAGGGGGAGGCAACTCAAGCCGCCTTCCTCGCCCTTGTGGCGAGGATCCCTGTGTCCGCTCACGCCGCACCCGACGCCCAAACGCCGCGAACCCCGCCCGCAGGGACCCTCGCCACGCGGGCGAGGGAAGCGGTGAGGGGCGGTTTATCCCCACCCACGCCCCCGTCCTACAATTCCCCTCAACCGCCCCGTTCAGTCACCCAAGTCACCGCGCCAGTCGTCCTAATCCCACCCGCAAAGGAGACCGGATACAAACGCGACATTGTTCCCGTTCCGTTTCCTCCCGACGCGGGGTAGGAAGGCCGGGTGAACGCGCTCGCCCCGAGTCTTGATCTGGCCCCCGCGCTCGTCGTCCTGCCCGGACCGCGCGGCGGGGTGGCGGATGCGACGGGGCCGCGCGCCCTGCGCCCGCCGGACGCCCGCGATTTGATGGAGCAGGGGCCGGTCCTGGTGGCCCACGCCGCCATGACCGCCCGGCGCCTGGGCCTGCACGCGCCAGCTCGCTCGGGCCGCATCTTCGACGCGCTGGAGCTGTTCGCCTTCGTCTATCCGGCCCGGTTCTGCGCGCCTTCGGCGGCGGGCCTGGCCCTGGCGATGGGCCTGCCCGAACCTAAGGGCGCGGTGGAGCAGGCGGCCGGCCTTCGCCGGGTGTGCGAGCTGCTGCTGGCCGAGGTCGCCCAGGCGCCCTGGCCGACGCGGGAGGAGGCCTTGGCCCTGGCCGAGACCCTGGCCCGCGCCGGCTGGGCCTGGGGGCCGCCGATCATCGGCGCCCTGCGGTCCTATCCCGTGGGCAACGCCTTCCGGTCCAGCGGCCTCGATGTCTGGAGCCGCATTCCCGAGTGGGAGGACCAGGCGCCGCTGGGCGAGGCCGGCTCCAAGCCGATCAGCCCGCAGGGGGCGGCCGACCGGCTGGCCTCCCTGCTGCAACGCTCCGGCCTGGATGAGGCGCGGCCCTCTCAGGCCGAGTTCGCGTCCGAGACCGCCTTCGCCTTCCAGCCCCGCGACCGGGAGGGCGAGCCGCGCATGATGCTGGCCGAGGCGGGCACCGGCGTCGGCAAGACCCTGGGCTATCTGGCGCCGGCCTCCCTGTGGGCCGAGGCCAACGGCCCGGCGGTGTGGGTCTCCACTTACACCCGCGCCCTGCAACGGCAGATCGAGCGCGAGAGCGCCTCGATCTATCCGGACCCGGCGGTGCGGGCCAGGAAGGCGGTCGTTCGCAAGGGGCGCGAGAACTACCTTTGCCTGCTGAACTTCCAGGAGCAGAGCAACAGCGGCCAGCTGGGCGGCTCGGACCTGATCGGCATGGGCCTGACCGCCCGCTGGATCCGCGCCAGCCGGGACGGCGACATGACCGGGGGCGACTTCCCCGCCTGGCTGCCGACCCTGTTCGCGGTGCAGCCCTCCATGCAGGCCAGCGCCGCCAACCTGGTCGACCGACGCGGCGAATGCGTCCACGCCGGTTGCCCGCACTACCGCGTCTGCTTTGTGGAAAAGGCGGTCCGCGCCTCCCGCCGGGCCGACATCGTCATCGCCAACCACGCCCTGGTCATGACCCAGGCCGCCTTCGACGGCGCCCGCTCGGCCAAGGGTCTCAAGACCGACGTGGAGACGACAACGCTCAAACGTATCGTTTTCGACGAGGGCCACCACCTGTTCGAGGCCGCCGACAGCGCGTTCTCGTCCGCTTTGTCGGGGGCCGAGTCCGCCGAGCTGCGGCGCTGGATCAGGGGGCCCGAGGGGCGCGGCCGGCGGGGCAGGGGGCTTGAAGCCCGGCTGCTCGACATCCTGGGCGACCGGGAGACCGCGCGGAACGCCCTGCGCGACGCCCTGCACGCAGCGGCCGCCCTGCCGGGCGAAGGCTGGTCGGGCCGCATCGCCCCGCCTGACGGCCAGGTGAACCCCATCGGCCCGATCGAGGCCTTCCTGGTGGTGGTGCTGGAGCAGCTTCGCGCCCGCGCCACCGCTTCCGACGTGGGTATGGAGTGCGCCGCCCGCCCGGCGCTCGACATGGTCCGCCAGACCGCCGCCGAGGCCGCCCGCGCCATCGCCGCCGTCGAAGCGCCGCTGCTGGCCCTGGCTCGCCACCTGGAGGACGTGCTGGACGAAGATACGGACACGCTGCCGACCTCCGAACGCGCCCGGATCGAAGGCGCGCTGCGCGGCCTGGACCGCCGGGCGCGCATGACCCTGCCGGCCTGGCGCTCCATGCTGAAGGCCATCGACGAGGATAGCGAGGACGACCCCGAGTTCGTCGACTGGTTCGAGGCCACCTTCCTTTACGGCCGCGTGGTCGACGCCGCCTGCCGCCGCCATTGGGTCGATCCGACCCAGCCCCTGCAGGCCGCCGTCCTGTCGCGGGCGCATGGCGTTCTGGTGACCAGCGCCACGCTCACCGACCCTTCGGCCGAAGACCCCTTCGCCCTGGCGGAGATGCGCACCGGCGCCGCCCGCCTGCCGGACCCGCCCAAGCTGCTGCGCCTGGCCTCGCCCTTCGATTACGCGAAGAACGCCCGCGCCTTCGTGGTCACCGACGTGGGCCGCGACGACCCCCGCCAGGTGGCCGCCGCCATGCGCGAGCTGTTCCTGGCCGCCGGGGGCGGGGGCCTTGGCCTGTTCACCGCCATCCGCCGCCTCAAGGCGGTGCATGAGCGCATCGCCGCGCCACTGGCCGATAAGGGCCTGGCCCTTTACGCCCAGCACGTGGATCCGCTCGAGGTCGGGGCGCTGGTCGATATCTTCCGCGCCGAGCGCGACGCCTGCCTGCTGGGCACCGACGCTGTTCGGGATGGGGTGGACGTGCCGGGCCGCTCCCTGCGCCTGCTGGTCTTCGACCGCGTCCCCTGGCCGCGTCCCGACCTGCTGCACAAGGCCCGCCGCCAGCGGTTCGGAGGCAAGACCTATGACGACGCCACCGCCCGGGCCCGCATCTCCCAGGCCTTCGGCCGCCTGATCCGCCGCGCCGACGACAAGGGCGTGTTCGTCATGCTCGACGCCGCCGCGCCCACCCGCCTGTTCGCCAGCCTGCCCGAGGGCGTGGAGATCCAGCGCATGGGCTTGGTCGAGGCCATCGAGGCCACCGCCGAGTTCTTGAAGGAGGATCAGTGAGCGAGGGCTTCACGCGCGGCTCCCCGGAGTACCGCCGCGTGGCGGTCGCCCTGTTCGCCGCCGGCTTCGCCACCTTCGCCTTGCTCTATTGCGTCCAGCCGCTGATGCCGCTGTTCGCCGAGGGGTTCGGCCTTAACCCCGCCGACAGCTCCTTCGCCCTGTCCTTGTCCACGGCTGCGCTGGCGGTGTCATTGTTGGCGGCTGGGGCGATCGCCGACCGGGTCGGGCGAAAGACCCTGATGACCGCCTCGCTGTTCGCCTCGGCCGCCCTGACGGTGGTCGCCGCCCTGGCGCCGAACTGGCCGAGCCTGCTGGTCGCGCGGACGCTTCTCGGGGTCGCCCTGGCCGGCGTCCCCGCAATCGCCATGACCTATCTGGCGGAGGAGGCGAAGGCCGAGGCCCTGGGCTCGATCATGGGCCTCTATGTCGGCGGCACCGCCGTCGGCGGCATGAGCGGCCGGCTGCTCAGCGGCCTGTTGGCTGATTTCACCGGCGACTGGCGGATGGCTGTCGGGGGCGTGGGTCTGGCGGGCGTGGTCGCGGCCGTGGTGTTCGTGAAGCTGCTGCCGCCGTCACGCCGCTTCCAGCCGAAGGCCGGTCTGACCGCCCGCCAGCAGGCGCGGGACTATGCCGCCAGCCTGCGTACGCCCGGCCTGCCCTGGCTGCTGCTCTGCGGGTTCTGCCTGATGGGCGGGTTCGTGACGCTCTACAACTACGTCGGGTTCCGACTGCTCGCCGCGCCGTTCCATTTGAGCCACGCGGCCGTGGCGTCGATCTTCCTGGTCTATCTGGCCGGCGTCCCGGCGTCGCCGCTGTTCGGCTCCATGGGCGGTAGGCTGGGACGAGGTGTGGTCCTGGGGGCGGCCGCCCTGATGATTGCGGCGGGCGCGGCGCTCACCTTAGGCGCCAACCTCGCCCTGACCGTGGTGGGTGTCGCGCTGGTGACGGCGGGTTTCTTCGGCGGCCATGCCTTGGCTTCCGGCTGGGTCGGACGGTTGGCTGGTCCGGCCAAGGCGCAGGCGGCGTCGCTCTACCTGCTGTTCTACTACGCCGGCTCCAGCGTGGTCGGCTCCAGCGGCGGCCATGTCTTCTCCACCGGCGGTTGGGGCGCGCTTATCATGCTGGTCGCAGGCCTCGCCGGGCTGGTCCTGCTCGCCGCCTGGCGATTGAACGTCATCGAACAGCGACTGTGACGCTTTCTTGAATGTCCAGAACGGGTTAACGACGACACTAGAAGCGCGAAGGGAGAAGCGCCAGCGTGTCAAAGTTTTGGGTTGCCGGCCTCGCCGTCCTGCTGTTCGCGGGAACGGCCAGGGCCGACGAGTTCGTCCGCTCCGATTGCCGCGGCCTGGTCTCGGCCAGCGACGGGCTGAGCTACGAGCGACCGGAGCATCCCGTCTGGTATCGCCGCTTCTGGACCGGCGAATGCGGTGGTCTTCCGCTGTACCGCTGCAAGCCGGGCTCGCCCAACTGGAACGACGTGGCCAGCCAGATGATGAGCCGCGCCACGCCGGCCGCCCGCAACGCTGTGCGTATCAAGGCCTGCAAGCTTGGCCAGGTGATCGGCTACGAGTGGTCTCGCGACAAGCCGATCCGCCGGATCGACACCGTCGCGCTCAAGGAGTTGCTCAAGCTGCTGAACGAGACCCCGGACGTGTCCGCCGGCCTCGATCGCGTGGACCGGCGGGTGAAGGAGCTGATGGGGCGTCCGCGCGCCTAGTCGAGGACCTTCATGTCGCCGGGCGCCAGATCGGCCGGGCACGCGGCCGCGATCCACTTGCTGGTCATGCGCATGACCGAAGTGTCCGGAGCCTGCCCCTTGGGCGTGATGGTCATCTTGAGTTCGCCGGAAGAGGTCGTGTCGCTGACGCGGTAGTTCATGTCGAGCTGCATGCGGACGTCGTTCCGCGAGCAGTCCGACGTCAGACGCACGCCGCCGGGATAGGTCTTGACCGTCGGTCGGCACGCCGGGTCTTCAGGCATGTCCTCAGGCCCGACCAGCAGCCCGTCCTCGCCGATGCAGGTCTGGGAGCGGACAGGCTCATCGTCGCCGGTGACGTTCGATTCCCACAGACCGGGCCTCACCTTGATACGGCCTAAAGCGGTCAGTTCGGGCGTCTTGCTGGCTTCCACCGCGACAGCTTCGCTCGTCGCGGTTTTCTCGGCGCTCTTTCCGCAACCGGCGAGGGCGACAAGGCTGGCGGAGAGGATCAGGAACTTGCGCATGGGAACGGCCTTCAGCGGAACGGAACCCTGCTGATAGGCGGCGACGCGACGAACGCCACAACGGTGCGATGAACGGCGCGGCGGGCGCGACGAAGCGTCAGTGCTTGCCGCGGTCCCGACCGAAGTTCGACTCGGCGCTGTCCTGGCCCATGTCGATGATTCCTCGGCGGATGGCGCGGGTGCGGGTGAAAAGTTCGTGCAGCTTGTCGCCTTCACCCCAGCGGATGGCGCGGGACAGGGCCTGAAGGTCCTCGGTGAAGCGGCCCAGCATCTCCAGAACCGCGTCTTTATTCGTCAGGAAGATGTCCCGCCACATGGTCGGATCGGAGGCGGCGATGCGGGTGAAGTCCCGGAAGCCGGAGGCCGAATAGCGCATGACCTCGCTCTCGGTGACCTCCTCCAGGTCGGCGGCGGTGCCGACGATGTTGTAGGCGATTAGGTGGGGTAGGTGGCTGGTGACGGCCAGCACCAGATCGTGGTGCTTCTCCTCCATCAACTCGACCTGCGAGCCCAGGCTGCGCCAGAAGGCGGCCAGTTTGCCCACGGCGTCCAGATAGGGCGCATCATCCCGCTCCTGCGGGGTCAGGATGGTCCAGCGGCCTTTGAACAGTTCGGCGAAGCCAGCGGCGGGACCGGAATGCTCGGTGCCGGCGATGGGGTGGCCTGGAACGACAAAGACGCTGTCGTCGGTGCGGGCGCGCAAGGCTTCGGCCACGGCGCCCTTCACGGAGCCCACGTCGCTGATGGTCGAACCGGCCTTATAGGCTCCGGCCGCAGCGTCGGCGGCGTCGGCGATGGCCAGGACTGGAGTGGCGAAGATCACCAGATCGGCGTCGGCGACGGCCTGGCGGATGTCGTCGGTGACCTGCTCGGCCAGATTCAGCTCGGCGATGGTCTGGCGGGCGGCCTCGCTGGCGTCGGCGATGACGATCTCGCCGACAACGCCGGCCTCGCGCGCCGCGCGGGCGATGGACGAGCCGATCAGGCCGCAGCCGATGATGGCGAGGCGAGGGTAAAGGATCGGGGTGTTCATTGATCCGCGCCCATGAACCGCGTTAGCAGTTCGGCCACCGCGCGGTTATGCTCTTCAAGCCCGATGGTCAGGCGCAGGCAATCGGTCAGGCCATAGTTGGCGACGTTGCGCAGGATGTAGCCCTTCGACGACAGGAAGGCGTCCGCCTCCTTGGCGGTGCGTCCGGGCGTGGTCGGGAATTTGATGAGGATGAAGTTGGTGGCGGAAGGGCCAACCTCCAGCCCGATCCCGCCCAACTGCTGGGTCAGCCAGCCGCGCCACTGTTCCACATGTTCGATAGAGCGCGTCTGGAAGTCGTCGTCGGCCAAGGCCGCGATAGCCGCTTCCTGAGCGGGGATCGACGTATTGAAGGGCGGGCGGATGCGGTCCATCGCATCGACCATCTCCGCCGTCGCATAGCCCCACCCCACGCGCAGCGCCGCCAGGCCGTGCAGCTTGGAGAAGGTGTGAGTGACGATGATGTTGCGCGAGGTCCGCGCCAGTTCGTGACCGCACTCGAAATCGGGCGAGCGGCCGAACTCGGAATAGGCTTCGTCCAGAACCAGAACCACGCTGGCCGGCAGGGCGGCGTGCAGGCGGCGGACCTCCTCGCCGGAAACCCAGGTGCCGGTGGGGTTGCCCGGATTGGCTACGAAGACGATGCGGGTGCGCTCGTCGACCAGCTCCAGCACCGCGTCCACGTCCATGCGGTGGTTCGGCTCGCGGGCCATGCGGACCTCAGCCTGGGCCGCGCGGATGGCGATGGGATAGGCGGCGAAACCGTGTTCGCCCATCACGGCGTTGTCGCCCGGCTCCAGATAGGTCTGGCACAGCAGGGTGAACAGCTCGTCCGAGCCGTCACCGAAGATCAGGCGTTCCGGCTCTAGACCATACTTGCCCGCGATTGCGGCGCGCAGGCCCTCGGCCCGACTGTCGGGATAGATGTGCAGGCGGTCGGCGGCCGCGACATAGGCCGCCCGCGCAGCCGGGCTGCAGCCCAGGACATTCTCGTTGGAGGACAGCTTCACCGGATGGGCGACGCCCTCGACCTTGGACTTGCCGCCCACATAGGCGGCGATCTCCAGTATGCCCGGCTTGGGGATCGGGCGGTCGGCGGCGGATCGGTCTGTCATGGCCCGGCTTACTACACGTCGAAGGACAGCGGCGCAGCCCCGATTACGCCCGTCAGCCCGCCGGGCGCCCGGGCCAGGCGATCATCCTGCGGCTGGTAGAAGCCGGACAGGGCGAACAGCTTCAGTCCGCCGGCGTCGGCGACCAGTTCAGCCGCCACGCCGTCCTGGGCCAGCTTGTCGGCTACCGCCTTGGCCGAGCCCGGCGCGTCGGTGACCCAGAAGGTCTCGTCGCCGCCAGTGGGCACAACATTCACCTCGGCCGCCGCCAAGGCGCCCATGGGCCCCCAGGACGAGAGGCAGGGCAGGGCGGCGAACACCTTGATCTTCGGCTCGACCAGCAGTCTGCCCCACCATGGGGTTTCGGAATTCAGCGCCAGGACGGCGACCCCGCCGGGCGTGCGGGCCGCGGCGATGGCCTCCTCGGCGTTGGCCGCCTGAGTCAGGCGCGGCGCGGCGCCGAAGCGAAGACGGGCCAGTTCGACCGTCCGGGCGGGCTCTCGTCCGCCGAAGACGGAAAGGTGGAAGGGACCCTGGCGTGACAGGCTTTCGGCCATGATCTCGCGCCAGATGCGCAGAACCAGGCTGTTGCTTGCGGCGACGCGAGGCTTTGACAGCAGGTTTCGGACGATCTGCGCCTCGCGGTCGGGCCGCAGCCCGAAGCGATCAGCTTCGCCCGCAGCCGCCTTGGCGGCCGCTACGGCGCGCGCGAGGTCGGCCCGCTCATCGATGAGTTTGAGCAGTTCGGCGTCGATGGCGTCGAGCCGCCATCGAACCTCTTCGAGCGAGGGCGCGTCGCTAGGCGCGTTGTCCATTTTCATCCCCGAAAATCGAGGTGCGGAACATAGACTTTGCGCAGCGAGGTGCAACCGCACTCTTCAGCGCAAGGATATTGCGCCGGGCGCTCGGCGAGCTATTAGTAGATGCGCGGCGACCGACCCATGGTCTGGCCCGACAGCCGGGTCTCGCCATTCTCGAACTTGAAGGTGGAGCCGATCAGGCCGCCTGTGGCCCCTTGGGCGCCGAGCGCAGCGTCGATGCGGCCGACCATCCGGCCGTCTGGGCCCACGCCCAGAACGCCCTTCTGGCTGTTCAGGCCACCGTCCTTGGTGCTGATCTCGGCCCGGCGCACGGTCACCTGACCGCCCGCGCCGGCCCAGCGTTTCACAGCTTCGCGCCAGCCGTGGCCGTTCAGGGCGCTGAACTTGCTGATCACCACGTCGGCCAGCAGGGTCGCCGGCTCGTCGCGGGCGACCTTGTCCAGGACCTGATCGTCGAAATGCACCAGGGCGCCTTCGACCTTGAACATGAAGGCGGCCTGATCGTCAGGGCCGGGGCGCAGATGAATCTCCAGGCGGCTGGCGGAACGGATCGGATAGTCCTCCGCGCCGGCTCCAGGCGAGAAGGTCAGGCCCACCCCCTCGACCGAGATTCGCGGCGGAGCGCCCTGAGGGCCCGCGATGCTGGCGCGCAGCGCTTCGCCGGTGACCGTCACCGAGCCGCCCAGCGGCCGGGTGAGCATGGCGCCTTGCGGCGCGGTTCCCACCCAGTGACGTAGATTGAACACTTCCGCCTCGCCCTTGAGGATCGGGGCGGAGAGTCCCCAACCGGACGGTTCGGTGATGCGCAGGTTGTCGAACTCCACATTCAGGCGAAAGGGGTAGCCGCTAATCTTCCGGTTCGCCCAGGCGACGTCGTAGCCGACGGATCGCAGGCGTGTCGTTTCGGCGTCCACGCGCCGTTCGGTCTCTCCGCGCAGCCAGATCCAAACGACCGACCAGACGGCTATGGCGACCAGCAGAACCACATAGGGCGCGATCAGCAGAAGTCGACGGGGTTTACGAGGCGGGATCGGATCGGGCAGGGTCATTTTAAAGGGCGCCGAGCATCGGGAGTTGAAATTGGGCGATGACGTAGCGGCCGCTTCGAGCGGCGACCGCTGGGTGTTCGGTTATGGATCGCTGATGTGGCGGCCCGGGTTCCAGTATCTAGAACGCAAAACGGCTGTGCTCCATGGCCGACGGCGTGCCTTTTGTATCTATTCGGTACACCACAGGGGCACTTATGAGCGTCCAGGTCTAGTCCTCGGCCTCGCGCCCGGGGGCGCGGTGCGGGGCGTGGCCTATCGGGTGGCCGCCGCGAAGTGGCCTGAATCCTACGCCTATCTGCGGGAGCGGGAGCAGCCAACCGAGACCTATGTGGAGGCCTGGCGGGAGGCGCGCATCAACGGCGGCTTCAAGGAACCGGTGCTGGTCTTCCTGTCGGACAAGGGGCATCCGCAATGGGCGGGAGCTCTGACGGACGAACAGCAGGCCGACCTGATCGCCGGAGCCAAGGGGCTCTCGGGCCGCAACATCGACTATCTGCGCGATCTGGTCGTCCATCTGCGCGACGAAGGTGTTCGCGACCAGGGCATGGAAACCCTGCTGGCCATGGTCGAGGCGCGGGAGGCGGCCTAGACGCCTTCCGCCAGCAGCGCGTTTGAGGCGGTATCGATCCGCGTCTGCATTTCGCGCATGAACTCCGCCCGCTTAAGCCCGGCCGGGATCGGCGGCAGGTACTCGAACACGATGGTCCCCGGATAAATCTTGAAGCCCTTGCGCGGCCAGTGAACGCCGGTGTTGAGGGCCAGCAGGCTGCAGGGCAGGTTCAATTCGCGATAGAGCGCGGCGACGCCTGGCTTGTACTCGGTGGGCTCGCCCGGCGCAGAGCGGGTGCCTTCGGGGAAGATGACCAGCTGGCGGTCTTCCTTCATGCGGTTGCGCGCATCACGCACCAGCTTCTTCAGAGCCGCGGAGTGCCCGTCGCGATCGACGACGATCATCCGGTCCTTGGCGCAATACCAACCAAAGAAGGGGATCAGCATCAATTCCTTCTTCAGGATGAAGCAAGCGTCCGGCAGAACGGGCAACTGGCCGAAGATGTCGAACATCCCCTGATGCTTGGCCGCGATCAGGGCAGGGCCCGTCGGTCGATGCTCCAGGCCGCGAACCTCGACCCGCAGCCCGCAGATCATCTGCAGCAGCCAAGTGACCGCGCCGCCCCATATGCGCAGGGCGCGCGCCACGAACCGACGCGGCATGGGCAGCAGCGGGACCATGACTAGGCAGGTCAGCGCCGACATCAGATAGAAGACGGCGATGAAGAACAGCGAGCGCAGCAAAATCAAAGCTCTGGCTCCTAGCCCTGGCGTTCCTGGTCCGGTCCGAGCTTGAGGAACGCCTCACGCCCCAGGATCGCCAGATATTTGCAGTACTCGAACGTGATCCGCTTGGCGCCGCTGGCGGTCTTCCACCACCCGCGAGCATCCACGGCGTCGGTCTTGATGGGATAGGGGTGGAACTCGGCCTCAGGCATGGCCGAGCGAAGTTCGATCATGGCGCGAGGCATGTGATAGTCGGCGGTGACCACGATCACGCTCTTGTAGCCCAAGTTGCGAGCCCACTCGGCCGTCTCGCGACCATTGCCGATGGTGTCTGCGGCGGTGAAGCCGAGGTCCACGCAGCAGTCATACAGTCCCTTGGTGGCGCCGGTGACATCCTGAATGTCGGCGCGGGTGGCCTCCCGATTGACGCCGCTGACCAGCAGGCGGTCGCCCTTGCCGTCTTCGAGCAGGCGGATGCCTTCCTCCAGCCGGGCGTTGGACGCGCCAGTCAACACGACGATGCCTTCCGAGGTCGGCGGGATCTGGGCCGGAGTCGACATGTCGATCCGCGCCACGAAGGTGAGCAGGCCCACGCCCCAGATCATCAGGGCGATGAGGAGAGCCGCGATAGTCTTCATATCTTGTCGATCACCCTGCCAGTTCGCCGGTCAGCCGGATCGCGACCCCGCGCGCGGCCAAGGCCGCGGTGAGGGCTGCGATGGCGGGGCACGGCAGGAGCCAGGCCAGGTCGCTCCAGACGAGCGGCAGCACAGGCGCCAGGCCCGCGCCCCCTCCGGCGAGCCTTAGTCCGGCGCCGATCATGGCCGCGCCCGCCGCGCCGAACAAGCCCGCCACCGCCGCCATGCGAGCGAACCGTGCTTGGAACAGCCGGGCGATGAAAGGGGCCTTGGCCCCGGACAGGTGCAGAACCTCGATCACGTCCCGCCGCGCCGCCAGTCCGGCGCGGGTGGCGAAGGCGATGGTCGCCGCGGCGGCGGCGGCGATCAGCACGAACACGCCGATGGCGGCCCAGCGGATAAGGGCGGCCGAGCGTTCGATGTCGCCGATCCAGCGGCTGTGGTCATCGACGCTGGCGTCCAGGCCGGCGGCTTGAAGGGCGGAATCCAGCGACTGCGCTGTCGCGGGTGTCGCCTGGTCGAGCTCGACGACGACTAGGCGGGGGACGGGCAGGTCCTCGAGCAGCGCCTCGCGGCCGATCCACGGCTCCAGCAGCTCTTCCGCCTCGTCCTTCGCCAGGGCGCGGGCTTCGGTGACGCCCTTCAGTCCGGCCAGGGTTTCGGCTGCCCGAGCGGCGGCGGCGTCCGGCGATTCCGCGCCCTTGGGCCGGACGACGATGGTGGCGGAACCGGTCAGCTGTCGCGACCAGCCGCGCGCCCCGCGGTCGGCGGCGATGGCGGTCAGGGCGGTCAGGCAGGCCAGCAGGCACAGGACCGCGACGACGAAGGTCAGGGCGAAGTCCCGCTCGTCGCGCTTGGGCAGCAGCGGGCCGGGACGCCAGCGGCGGATGTCGAAGCTGTCGCTCACAGCTCGCCTCCGCGATGGGCGACGGAGGCGCTGGGCGGCGCCAGCAGGCGGCCGCGCTCCAACCGCAGGACGGACTTGCGGGCGTGAGCCACCAGATCGTCGTCGTGGCTGGCGATCAGAACCGTGGTGCCCATGCGATTCAGCTCGACGAACAGGCGCAGGATCCGCAGGGCCATCTCATGATCGACATTGCCCGTGGGCTCGTCCGCCAGCAGCAGATCGGGGCGGTTCACGACCGCGCGGGCGATGCCCAGGCGCTGCTTTTCCCCGCCCGACAGGGTGGCGGGCAGGGCGTGCATGCGGTTCTCCAGCCCGACCCAGGCCAGAAGCTCGGCGATATCGTTGCGGTAGCTGTCCGGCTTGCGGCCCGCAATACGGAGGGGGAGGGCGACATTGTCGAACACCGATAAGTGCTCGAGCATGCGAAACTCCTGGAACACCACCCCAATGCGCCGGCGCATCATCGGCTGATCGGCGGCGCGGACAGTCGATACGTCGCGCCCGAACAGCTCCACCCGCCCGCGCGACGCGCGATGGGCCAGGTAGATCAGCTTCAGCAGGCTGCTTTTACCCGCGCCGGAAGGGCCGGTGAGGAAGTGGAAGGAGCCGGCCGGCAGGGCGAAGGCGATGTCCTTCAGCGTCTCTGGCGCGCGGCCATAACGCATCGCTACGCCTTCGAAACGCACTACGTCTGGCGTGGCGGCCAGGCCGGAATACTCAGATTGCACAAACGGTTTTCTGGACATGGAGACCGAAATCGGCGACCTCGTTGGGACGAGCGGGAGCGTCCGATTCTGCGGCCATGATACTGACCTGCCCCAAGTGCGCCAGCCGCTATTTGGTGCCCGACGACAAGGTCGGGGCAGAGGGTCGCGCCGTCCGTTGCGCCAAGTGCGGAAACAAGTGGACCGCCTTCAACGATCAACCGGCTCCGGCCACCGAAGAGTCGGAAACCTCCGTCTTCGCCGATGTCGAGTCGGCGACCGACGACGATATTGAAGCCGAGCTCAATGAGATCAGCAGCGGCTCCGGCGACGATGCGCCGACGGCTTTCCCGACGCGCCCCGATCCGCGACGCAAGGCCCGCCGGGTGGCGGCCGTGGGCATCGTCTGGGCGGTCACGGGCGGCCTGATGATCCTTGCGATGGTGCTGGCGGTGGTTTTCCGGGCCGGTGTGGTTCATGCCGTGCCGCGCACCGCCGGTCTCTACGCCATGCTCGGCATGCCGGTGAACAATGTCGGCCTGGTCATCGAGGACCTGAAGGCTCGACCTTCGATGGAGGACGGCCACGCCGCCGTCACCGTCAGCGGTGTCATCCGCAATATCCGCGCGGAGGCCGTCAATACGCCGCCGTTGCAGGTGGCGCTGTTCAATCCACAGGGCAAGCGCGTGGCCGGCAAGCTGGCCTCAGCCCCAGACGCCGTCATTCCGGCGGGGCAAACCCGGCATTTCACCGTCGTCCTTCTCGACCCGCCATCCACGGCGCGCGACCTCGAAATCCGTTTCGATCTGGACGGGGCTGCCGCCATGCATGCGCCGGTGCCGTCCTCCGAACGCCATCCCGGGACGCCGGCCCTGCGCGGCTCCAAGACCGAGGCGCCCGATGCGCCCGAAGCTCACGCCCAGAAGGCCTCTCATGACTGACACGCCCGTCGAACTGCTGTCCGAGGCCGAGATCGCCGCCCGCGTCGACGCCCTGGCCGAGCAGATCGCGCCACGCGTGGACGAAGACACGGTCGCGGTGTGCCTGTTGACCGGCGGAATCTGGTTCGCCGCCGATCTGACCCGCGCCCTGGGCCGTCGCGGCAAGTACGTGCGGTTCGACGCCCTTTGGCTGGCCTCCTACCACGACAGCCAGGAGTCCTCGGGCCGTTGTCAGGTCCGCGCCGACCTTCAACGTCCGCTGGTGGGCCGCAAGGCGCTCGTTCTGGACGACGTGTTCGATACCGGCCTGTCGTTGAGCGAGGCGGTGCGCCTGGTGCGTGACGCCGGCGCCAGCGAGGTGATCTCCGCCGTCTTCGCCCGCAAGCCTTGGCCGAAGGACCGCGCCATCCAGCCCGACTTCGTCGCCTGGGAGGCTCCCGCGCGCTTCCTCGTCGGCTACGGCATGGATAACCAGGGCGTCATGCGCGGCCTGCCGTATATCGGGGCGCTGGATTAGGTGCGTCCTTTGAGACGCGGGCTTTTTTGCAGCCCGCTCCTCAGGATGACGAATTCAGCAGCAACCCACGCTCGTCATGCTGAGGGGCGCGTCAGCGCGTCTCGAAGCACTCAGAGGGCCTACACCCAGTCCGCCGCCATCTCCTTGGCAAGCATCTCATCGTAGGTTGGGCGGGCGCGGATAACGGCGTAGCGGTCGCCGTCCACCAGCACTTCGGGGACCAGGGGGCGGGTGTTGTACTCGCTGGCCATGGTCGAGCCGTAGGCGCCGGCCGACATGAAGGCCAGCAGATCGCCGCCAGCCATAACCGGCAGAGTGCGGTCGCGGGTGAAGGTGTCGCCCGTCTCGCAGACCGGGCCGACCACGTCATAGACCGCCGTCTCCGATCCGCGCGGCTTCACGGGGCGGATGTCGTGATAGGCGTCGTACATGGCCGGGCGGATAAGGTCGTTCATGGCCGCGTCGAGGACCAGGAAGCGACGCCCTTCCGGACGTTCGTGCACATGGATCACCTCGGCCATCAGCACCCCGGCGTTGGCGGCGATGACGCGGCCGGGCTCGAACGCCAGCTGTACGTCCAGGCCATCGACCACGCGCGCCACCATGGCGGCGAAGTCCGCCGGTGTCGGCGGTTCAGGCTGATTGAAGTAGGGCACGCCCAGGCCGCCGCCGAGGTCGAGACGCTGCACGGTCAGACCTTCGGCCCGCAGGCTTTCGACCAGGCCGCGCATCTTGCGGAAAGCGGCCTCCATCGGAGCGAGGTCGGTGATCTGGCTGCCGATGTGGCAGGCCACGCCGACCGGCTCCAGATGCGCGTGGTTGGAGGCGTTGGCGTAAAGGCGCGCGGCCTCCGCGAATGAGACGCCGAACTTGTTCTCCGCCTTGCCGGTGGAGATCTTGGCGTGGCCGCCGGCCGAGACGTCCGGGTTAACCCGGAATGCGATCTTGGCCTTCACGCCTATTTGGGCGGCGACCTCGGCGATCAGTTTCACCTCGGGCTCGGACTCGACGTTGATCTCCGCGACGCCGGTGGTCAGGGCGAAGGCGATCTCCTGGCGGGTCTTGCCGACGCCGGAGAAGACGATCTTGTCAGGGGACACGCCAGCCGCCAGGGCGCGGCGGATTTCACCTTCCGACACGGTGTCCGCGCCCGCGCCCTCGGCCGCCAGGACCTTCAGGACCTGGACGTTGGAGTTGGCCTTGACTGCATAGGCGACCAGCGGCTCGCCGATCTGCGGATGGCTGCGCAGGGCGTCGCGAAAGACGTTGAAGTGCCGGCGCAGGGTCGCGGCCGAATAAACATAGACCGGCGTGCCGACCTGGGCGGCGATGCGCGACAGCGGGACGCCCTCGCAATGGAGTTCGCCGCCGCGGAGTTCGAAGTGGTTCATTTAGGGCGAGAGCCGAAGGGGTCGTTGATGCCAGGAAGCTGAGTTTCACCGACCGGGCGGTTGGCGGTGGCCGGGTCCATCTGCTCGCGCGTGGACTTCGGCGCGGACGGTTGGTTGGCCTCGGACGAGGATTTCTCGGCGTCGTAGCGCGCCTTGGCGGCGGCGCCCCACATAGGAGCCGGACGTTCCAGCGGCCCCTGCTTGCCGCAGCCGGCCAGCGCCACGGTTGCAGAAGCGGCGGCGAAGATCAGAAGGCTGCGGTTCATGCGAGAATCTCCTTCCAGCGCGCGATCTGCGCACGGACCTGGGTGGGGGCGGTTCCGCCATAGCTTACGCGGCTGGCGACCGAAGCGGCAGGGGTGAGAACGGAATAGACGCCGTCCGTGATCCCCGCGTTCAAGGTCTGCAGCTCCGCCAGCGGCAGGTCCGGCAGATCGCAGCCCAGTTCCTCGCACCGCTTCACCGCCGCGCCGGTCACGTGGTGGGCGTCGCGGAACGGCAGGCCCAGTTCGCGCACCAGCCAGTCGGCCAGGTCGGTGGCGGTGGAGAAACCCGCCCCCGCGGCGGCGGCCATACGGTCCTTGTTCGGGGTCAGGTCCGACACCATCCCGGCCATGGCCAGCAGGCTCAGTTCCAGGGCGTCGAAAGCCTCGAAGGTCGGGACCTTGTCTTCCTGCATGTCCTTTGAATAGGCCAGCGGCAGACCCTTCATCACCACGGTCAGGGTGGTGAGCGAACCCAGGATGCGGCCGACCTTGGCGCGGATCAGCTCGGCTGCGTCTGGGTTCTTCTTCTGCGGCATGATCGAGCTGCCGGTGGTGAAGGCGTCGGTCAGCTTGATGAAACCGAACTGCGGCGTCATCCAGATCACGATCTCTTCAGCGAGGCGCGACAGATGCGTGGCGCAGATCGAGGCGGCCGACAGGGCCTCCAGCGCGAAGTCGCGGGACGAGACGCTGTCCAGGGAGTTGGCCGTGGGACGGTCGAAGCCGAGGGCGCCCGCCGTCTGGTGACGGTCGATGGGGAAGGGCGAACCGGCCAGGGCGGCGGCGCCCAGCGGACATTCGTTCATCCGCGCCCGGGCGTCCTTGAAGCGCGAGGCGTCGCGGCCGAACATCTCCACATAGGCCATCAGGTGGTGGCCGAAGGTGACGGGCTGGGCCGGCTGCAGGTGGGTGAAGCCAGGCATCAGGGTTTCGGCGTGAGCCTCGGCGGTCGACAGCAGGGCGCGCTGCAGCGCCTCGATCTGGGCGGCGGAACGCTCGCAGGCGCCGCGCACCCACAAGCGGAAGTCGAGGGCCACCTGATCATTGCGCGAACGGGCGGTGTGGAGTCGGCCGGCGGTCGCGCCGATCAACTCGCGCAGCCGCGCCTCGATATTCATGTGGATGTCTTCGTATTCGTCGCGGAACGGGAAGGTCCCGGCTTCGATCTCACCCTCGATGGCGTCGAGACCTTTGAGGATCTCGGCTGCATCTTCGCTTGAAATCACGCCCTTGCTGGACAACATCGCGGCGTGGGCGCGCGAGCCCGCCAGATCCTGCGCCCAGAGGCGCTTGTCGAATCCGATGGAGACGTTGATCGCCTGCATCAGTTCGGCCGGTTTGGCGGTGAATCGACCGCCCCACATGGCTTGGCCCTCGGCCTTATTGGAGGGCGCATTGGAGGCGTTGTCGGTCATATGAGCGAAGTCCAGGCGGAAAAACCCAAGCCCGACTACCTGAAGTGGGCCATTCGGGGCGTCGCCCTGATCGGCGTCGCGGCGGTTCTATACGTCATTGCGATGTCCGCGTTCAAACCCAATGCGGGCCAAGGCGGGCTGACGAACCTTTCGGACCTGAAGCGCGCCAGCCTTTCCAAGCTGGAGGTGCCCAAGGAGCCGCGCGCCGCGCCGGCCGCCGGCTTCACCGACGTGGACGGAAAGGCCCTGACCATCGCCGACTTCAAGGGGCAGGTCGTGGTGGTGAATCTCTGGGCTACATGGTGCGCCCCCTGCAAGAAGGAGATGCCGACCCTCGCCAAGCTGCAGGCCGCCTATGCGACCCAGCCGGTGCAGGTGCTGGCGGTCAGCGTTGATCGCGACGACGACCTGAACCTGGCCAAGGCCGACATCGCCGCCGTACCGCCGCTGAAGCTCTATCGCGATCCCGGCTACAAGCTGGCTTTCGGCCTGACCCCCCGGGCCGAAGGTTTCCCGACCACCCTGATCTTCGACAAGCAGGGACGGGAGCGTGCAAGGCTCGCTGGTGAGGCCGACTGGAACAGCCCTGAGGCGAGGGAACTCGTCGAACGGTTGATCCGCGAGAAAAGCTGACCCTGCGCGGCCGGTTTTGCGATTGACCGCCACGTTCTCGCATGCACAGCTTCGCCCCGCGCAATTCTGACGCGCGCAAAGTTAGGGAGACGACGACACATGGCCACCGGTACGGTCAAGTGGTTCAACACCACCAAGGGCTACGGCTTCATCCAGCCTGAAGACGGCGGCAAGGACGTTTTCGTCCATATCAGCGCGGTCGAACGCGCGGGTCTGCGCTCCCTGAATGACGGTCAACGCGTCAGCTACGAAGAGCAGGAAGAGCGCGGCAAGGTCGCCGCCGTGAATCTCCAGGCCCTGTAAGGGTTCTCGGACGACAAGATTCAGCGGGCGCCGGTCATCAGATCGGCGCCCGTTTCGTTTGCGGAGCCTGCCCTGAAAGTCGATCCCAAGGTACTCGAACCCATCGCCGACCGCGCTTGGCCGGCGGCCGAGCAGCTTCGCATGGGCGGGTGGCGGCTGAACGCCTCCGTGGGCTTCTCCCAGCGTATCAACGCCTGCTGGCCGCTGGATCGGCCCGACCGTCGGGCGCCCGCCGCCATCGAGGCGGTGGAGAAATGGTACGCCGCGCGAGGGCTCGCCCCGCGCTTCAAGCTGACAGATCGGGCCGTCGCGCCGCGCACCTTGCCGGACCAGCTGGAGAAGCGTGGCTATCGCCCGCGCAACCGGACCTTGGTGATGGTCGGACCTTGCGCCGGACAGGCCGACCAGGATGTCCTGATCGAGCCCCGTCCGGACGAGGCCTTCGAGGCGGTGTTCACCGCCACGGCCGGCGGAAACCTGGCCGACGCGCGGGAGAGGCTGGACGCCCTGCGTCGAATCGGGCCGCCAGCCCTCTTCGCCCGCATCGATGGAGAGGACGGCCCCATGGCGATCGGCGCGTCTGCGGTGGAAGGGGAGTGGGCGGGCATTTTCGCCATGCGCACCGCGCCCGATCATCGCCGCAAGGGACTGGCGCGACGCGTGTTGTTGTCTTTGATGCAGGCGGCGTCGCGGGAGGGCGCCTGCCGCGCCTACCTGCAGGTGGAAGCCGATAATGCGCCAGCCATCGCCATGTATCAGGCGGCGGGTTTCGCCACCGCCTATACCTATGCCTATTGGGTGACCGGGACCTGAGGACGGCGGGCGCTGGCCCATTGGGCCAGGACTACGGCGGCCAGAACGACCGTGCCGCCCAGGATCTGCTGTGCGGTAAGCGCCTCTCCGAACAACGCCCAGGCGATGGCGCCGGAGAACGCCGGCTGGATCAGCACCGTGACCGCGGCCACCGCCGTCGGCAGTCGTCCGAGCGACCAAGCGATAGCCCCTTGGCCGATCACATGCGTCGCCGCTAGCCCGATCAGGGCCCACATGCCGCCGGTGGTCGCCGGCAGAAGGCGTTCTCCCAGGACCAGCGACAGCGGCAGCAAGGCCGCCGCGCCCGCCAGGCTGGACCAGAACATGATGGCCGACGTCGTATTCTTGGCCCGTCCGGCGCGGGTGGCGAGCAGGTAACCCGCGTACCAGGCGGCCCCCAGGGTCGCCAGAACATCACCCAGCAGCGGATTGGGGCCGGGGGTGCTGACCACGCCCCCGCCGGTGGCCATAATCACGGCCCCCGTGATCGCCCCGGTCAGGCCGACCATGAACAGCGCCTGAGGCCGCTCGCGGAAAAGCAGCCAACCGATGATGGTCACATAGATCGGCGCCAGGTTGCCCAGGACCGTGGCGTTGGTGACCGAGGTGAAGCCCAGCGAATAGTGCCACAGCGCCAGGTCCCCGCACAGAAACAGGCCGGCCAGCAGGCCTGGCAGGGTGGGGCGGGCCAGGGAGGCGGCGTCACGGTTGGCGACCATCAGCACCGCCAGGACGGGCACGCTGAGCGCCAGGCGCCAGAAGCCGATGGCCGCCGGCCCCGCGTCGGCCAGGCGGACCCAGATCGGCGTCAGGCTGATGGCGCAGGCCCCGAACAATAGGGCGGCATAGGCGGTCCAGCGCGGGGCAGTGATCATGCCGTTGCGCTAGGCGCTTCCTCGGTGAAGCTCAAGCGAAACCCAGTTCCGCGCGAAGGTCGTCGGGCCTCACGCCACGCTCCCGCAGTTCGGCCAGGGTCTCGGCTAGGTCGCGCTTGGCGTACCGCTTCCCGTCGGGGCCTGTCAGCAGGCGGTGGTGCCGGTAGGTCGGAGTCGGCAGGTCGAGCAGGGCCTGCAGCAGCCTCTGGATATGCGCGGCCTCGAACAGGTCTTCGCCCCGGATCACATGGCTGATGTCCTGCAAAGCGTCATCGACCACGACCGCCAGGTGATAGGCGACGCCCACATCCTTTCGCGCCAGGATCACGTCTCCGGCGGAAGTTGGATCGGCGGCGATCCAGCGGGCCTCGCCGTTCGGACCGAAGCCTTGTTCCAGAAAATGCAACGCGCCGAATCCGCCCAGAAAGTCCTCGGCCGCAGACAGGGACAGCCGCCAGGCGTAGGGCTTGCCGGCCGCCAGCAGCGCGTCTTCTTCAGCCGGCGGCAAAGGCGCGCCGCGGAAGCCTTCACCCGCGCCGTGGGGTGCGCTGGCGGCGGCTTCGGCGATCTCCTTGCGGGTCTTGAAGCAGCGATAGAGCAGGCCTTTGCCGCGCAGGACGCCCAGCGCCGCCTCGAAGTCTTCCATATGGTCGGATTGTCGCCGCACCGGCTGTTCCCAGGATAGGCCAAGGCAAGCCAGGTCTTCCAGCAAGGCGGCCTCGAACTCGGGGCGGCAGCGGACTCGGTCGATGTCCTCGATGCGCAGCAGGAAGCGGCCGCCGACCGTTCGCGCGGCCTCGTACGCCGTCAGGGCGGAGAAGGCGTGGCCGCGGTGAAGGCGTCCGGTAGGAGAGGGGGCGAACCGAGTGACGAAGCGGGGCAGGGCCTAGCCCTTCATCACCTTGGCGAACATGCCCAGATGTTCGAGCACGCCGCGCAGGAAGGCGTCCTCGCCGCCGAGCTCTTTCTTCAGGCCCTCGAACTGCCGAAAGCCGCTCATCTCGGCCAGGCCATGAGCCGCGCACCATGCGGCCACGGTGGCCAGCTCTAAATCCAGCGGCGTCGCGCCTTCCAGGCCCGCCTGCACCAGCGTGTTTCGGACGGTGCAGTAGGCGCTGTCCTCATCGTCATGCAGGTGGTCCGGCATAGCGTCCTTATCGCGTGAACAGTCGGACATGACCCGATACAGGGCCGGATTGGCGCCGGCGAACTTCACATAGGCGACGCCGAGCGAGGCCATGGCGTCTTTCACATCGACGGCCTTGGACTTGGCGTCCTTGAGCGCCACCGCCAGGGCCTCGAACCCCTCGTGCGCGACGGCGTCGAGCAGTTCGCCCTTGTCCTTGAAGTGGTGATAGGGCGCCGCCGGGCTTACCCCGGCCTCGCGCGCCACGCCGCGCAGCGACAGGGCCGCCGGGCCGTCAGCCTCCAGAATCCGGCGCGCCGCCTCGATCAGGGCGCGTCGCAGATCGCCGTGGTGATAGGGGCGGCTCTCGACGGGGGCGGGCTTGTTCATCGTCACTACTCTAGTGGCTGATCCGGACGGCGTAAAGTTCATCTTGACAACGTTCAGATGTGCGCTATCTAAGCAACGTCCAGATGGGGCGACGCTTCGAACGGTCGAAGCGCCAATAACGAGAGCCCGGCAAGCGGGCTTGAAACTTGGAGTGTGTGTCATGCTCAACGCTTTTGAACGCGTCTTCGATCGCACCGGTGCGGTCTATCTCCTCGCTCTCGGCCTGCTGATGGCTGGCGCGGTTGCGGCGATCGGCGCCTAAGGCGCTTAAAAAGAAGGGGGCGACGGGCGTCGGTCACTCGCCTGTCGCCGAAAAAGGCATATCCTTCACACGTGATCGGAGGTCGATGTGATTCTCCGAGAACGGCGTAGGGAAGGAGACCTGTCTTCAGTCCTGTGGCGTACATCCCTCTTCGGCGGAGGGTCTGATGCAGGTGCTCACAAGGCCCCCGTCAGGCGCGCCCGCCCTTGTGCTGAACGCGGACTTCCGCCCGCTCAGCTACTATCCCCTGTCGCTCTGGCCGTGGCAGGAGGTGATCAAGGCGGTGTTCCTTGATCGGGTCGATGTCGTCTCGACCTACGACCATGTGGTCCACTCCCCATCCTTCGAGATGAAGCTGCCCAGCGTCGTGGCGCTCAAGCAGTATGTGACCCAAGACAGGCCCCCGGCCTTCACGCGCTTCAATCTCTTCCTGCGCGACAGCTTCTCCTGTCAGTACTGCACATCGACCGACGAGCTCACCTTCGACCACGTCATCCCGCGTTCGCGGGGCGGCCGGACGACGTGGGAAAACATCGTCACGGCCTGCGCGCCCTGCAATCTCAGCAAGGGCGGGCGCACGCCGCGCGAGGCCGGCATGCAGCCGCACCACACACCGCGCCGGCCGAACATGCATGAGCTGCAGGATCGCGGCCGCCGCTTCCCACCGAACCACCTGCACGAAAGCTGGCTGGATTATCTCTACTGGGACATCGAATTGGAGGCGTAAGCGCTTACAAATTCGCCTTCCACAGTCCCGATGATGCGGTTTTCGGGGAAACGACGCCAATAGTCGCAGAGACGTCTAAGGGCGCTCGTCCATCTTGCGGGCTCAAAGTTCAGCAAGAGACCGACCCGCATGCGCATGCGCATGCTGCTCGCCAGCCTTGTTCTCCTCGCCGCCGTTCCGGCCACCGCTGAGGATGACCTCACGGCCCTGTCGGACGAATTCAACGGGACAGAGCTTTCAGGCTGGACGCGGTTTGACGAGGCGTATGGCTGGCCGGACAAGCTCAAGGCGCTCGACCTGGGCAAGACGACATCCGGCGCGCTGCATCTGGAGCCCTATGACGTGGCGTGGGTTCGCGATCTGAACGCGCCGTTTCTGTTCCGGAAGGTGCAGGGTGATTTCGACGTGCGGGCCCGCGTTCGTGTGAAGAGCGCTGACGGTGACATTCCTGGGGGAACTTGGTCTCTGGGAGGGCTGATGGCCCGCGTCCCCAACAACGCCACTGCGACTAACTGGCGGCCTAGGGCGGAGAATTGGCACTTCATCACCACCGGCGTCGGTCACGCGCCCGGCCAGCAGATGACCGAGACTAAATCCACCTTCAACAGCTACTCGTCTCTGAAGCTGCGCCCGTTCCCGACGGGCTGGGTCGAGCTGCGTCTGGTGCGCATGGGCATGGTGATGATCGCCCTGGCCCGGCCGGAGGGACAGGCGAAGTGGCAGGTGCGGGACCGCTTTTATCGCATGGAGTTCCGCCCTCAGATGCAGGTGGGGCTAATCGCCTACACTACCAGCGAGGAGACTCGCCCGTCGGGCCCCGAAAACCCAGAGGTCATCAACCGCACCGTGGACAAGGCTGCTCGCGTCGACATGCAGATGGATGTTGATTGGATCCGCTTCTCCCGGCCGAAGTTGAAAACTCCCTCCGACTGGGTGGCACAGGTCAGCGGCGGCAATCGTATGGCTGATCCAAATCTGAGCGAGGAGGCGATCCTCGCGGCCGTGGGTAGCTGAGCGCGTCGGAAAACGCGCTCAGCGCCACGATCAGCCGAAGTGGATGTCGCCGGCCATCTGCGGGCCGTTGGCGATGGTCAGACCGGTGACGCCGGCCAGCATCACCAGCCCATCCTCCATATCGAGTTCAGCCTTGTCGTTCTGGTGGAAGACGTAGGTATCGCCATTCCACTCGAACACGCTGTTCTTACCGGCGCCGGTAAGGCCGGCGACGACAGTCAGGGCGTCCTGCAGCGTAGCGCCCGCACGCCATAGGTAGGCGGTCTGGATGTCTAGCTTGGCGCCCGAGCCAAGGTTGGAGGCGAAGCCGAGGCTGTCCTCGCCTTGATCGAAATCGGTGATGATTGCGGTGGGGATGATGTCCGGTACGATGCCGTGATTGTGCAGCGGGCCGAAGCTGGTGACCTGGACCCAATCCTGACCTGTCCCGGTGGTGATCTCGCCGTCGACGCCACTGACCGTTATGACGTCATTGCCCGAGCCGGCGTCGATGTCGCCGCGGGTCAATCCGCCGCTGATGCTGATGATGTCGTTGCCAGCGCCGGTGGAGATGCTGGCGCCGAGGGCCAGGCCGGTCTTGCTGATGATGACGTCGTCGCTGTCGGTGGCCAGGGCGCGGACGTTGGACGAAGCGTCCGGCTTGTTCACCGCCACATTCCAATCGTTTTCGATCACGATCCTGCCGCCGGGCAGGCCGGGATCAGCGGCTCCTCCAGGCGCATAATCGCCGCCGGGGCCCCAGTTCGCCATGAAGCGCGCGGAGCTGGGCGCGTCGCCGTCCCCGGCGATGTCGAGCAACAGGTTCTTGGTCGCCTGAGCGTAGGGGCCGGCATCGGCCTTGACCGCCTCGGCCAGCAGCCAGCCCACCAGGGCGGCCTTGGTGCCGAGACCGTTGGGTCCGTCCCCGCCGTACGACGCGAAATAGGCGGCGCGTTCTGGCGTAAGCATGGCCGAGAACTCCGCATCGGTTTTGATCGTGCCGAAGATCTCGCCGTAGGCCTTCTTCAGGGTCTCAGCCAGCGTCAGGGGCGCGAAATCCGATCTGAACTTTGTCATCGCCGAAGGTTCGGTCGCGATGCTGACCGCGAAGTTGATGTAGCGATTTTCGAGACTGAAGCCCTTGTAGTAATCCGAGTTCAGGCTGTTGGGGTTGGAACCATACGCTGAGACGAGGTAGTTCAGTCCCCCGCCGGTCACCGAGGTGTCGGTCATGAAGCCGTATGCGGCTATCGCCACCGCCGAGGTGGCGTTCACCGAATCCAGAATCCAGGCCAGGGCGCCGTTGAAGTTCCATCCCGTGCCGACCATGCCGGCCTTACCGGCGTCAATGCCGTCGGCCATCATTTTCAGCTGCGCGGTGGCGTCTGTCGACAGGGGCTTGTCGGTCGGGATGCGCTGCAGGTTGCGGTAGATGGCTTCAAGCGTGCTTTGCGTTGACATAGGTACTCTCGCGACTGTCGGTTCCCGCGCCCCTCAACGCAGAACAATGATCTCTGAGATCGTGTATAGCAATTACTGAACATGAAGCGCAAGAGGCTTCGATAACGGTCAAGCTGCCTCGCTTTGGTCAACTTCGGACGCAGATATGCGCCCGGGGGTGCTTCGGTCCTCCCCTTGAGTCCAGTTCAGTTACAGGGAGGGCCCATGGCGACCCGCCAGCTCGATTTCACCGGAAAGTCCGGCGCCGTTTACCGCTACATGCCGCTGGAGGAGGACCGGGTATCGCCCATGGGTGGCAACTACCTTTACGTCCGTCTGGCCGGGGCCCATGTGACGGTGGTCTACGCTGGGGAGACCGAGAACCTGTACAAGGGGCACCGTGATCGATGGGAAGAGGCCAAATCCGCCTTCGGCGCCACCCACGTCTTCACGCGCCTGAATGTGGCCGGTGCGGTGCGCCGAGCCGAGAAGGCCGACATGGTCGACGAGCACATGCCGGCGATGAACAAGGGCGAGGTCCGCGCCGACTGATCCTCGCCGTCGTGGCGGCGCTGGGTCTGTCCAGCGCCGCGCACGCGCAGGAGCTGGCTCCGCCCGAGGGCGAGAGCGCCGTTGTTCAGGAACTTGAAGTCGTCGCCCGGCCGCCGGGGCCCGCGCTCTGGCGCGTTCGCCGCGGCGAGTCCGAAGTGGTCATCCTGGGCGGTCTGACGCCTCTGCCGCATAGCCTTGAATGGTCGTCGCCGAGGCTGGACCGGGCGTTGAAGGACGCCCGGCTGGTCCTGCTGCCGCCCAAGGCCAGCGCCTCGCCGCTGGACGCCGCGCGTCTGCTGCTGCGCTATCCGTCACTTCGGACGAAGAACCTGCGCGGCGGCCTCCCGCCGGAGCTCCGCGCGCGTGTCGAGCGCACCGCCGCCTCCATCGGCAAGGATCCCAAGACCTACGATAGCTGGAAGCCTGGCGTCGCCGGGTTCATGATGCTGGAGCACTTCCGCGAGCAGGGCGGGCTCTCATCCGCCAAGCCCGGCAGCACCCTGGCGCGCCGCGCCAAGGCGGCGGGGGTGACCGCAAAGCCGATCGAGGACTTCAAGGCCTCGTCCCTGATGAAGGCGGCGGCCAACCTGCCGCCCCAGACGCATGTCGCCTGCCTGAGCGCCGCCTTGGACGAGATTGACCACGAGGCGGCCAACGCCCCGCAAGCCGCCCGGGCATGGGCGACGGGCGACTTGGCCGGGGTTCGTGCGCGGGCCGCGCCGGCGCTGTTGGACGCCTGTCTGCAACAGGTCCCGACCTTCGGCGTCCTGCTGGAGCGCGGCACGGCCGAGGCGGTGTCGGACATCGAAAAGGCCCTGGCCAAGCCGGGACGGACGATCGCGGTGATCGACCTGCAGTACCTACTGCGGCGCGACGGCGTGCTGGATCGGCTGAGGGCGCGCGGCGCGGTCGTCGACCTGCCGCCGGAATAGGGCTCAGATCTTCTCGGCGACCTTGATGGCGGCCTTGCAGCCAGCCTTGATCACCGCCGACAAGACAGGATAGCCGGGTGTCTCACGGGCGCCTTCCTGAATCGCATGGTCGCGGTGCATCAGTTCATCGTCACGGAACTTGGTCAGCTCCGCCGCCAGTTCGGGATCGCGGTCTTTCAACTCGGCGATCTGCGCGGCGTAGTGTCCCTCGATCACGGTCTCCACTGCTTCGGTGCAGGCGTGGGCCGCCTTGTCCCCCATCAGAGCCGTGCCGGCGCCCAGGGCGAAGGCCGCCGCGCGCCAGAGCGGCGTCAGCAGGGTAGGGCGCACTTGATGCTCGATCAGCAATTCGTCGAAGCGGGCTAGGTGCTCGGCCTCGTGCTGCTCCATCTCCGAAAGCTGACCGGCGATGCGGCCGCGCCCCTTGGCGCTTTTGAGAACAGCCTGTTGGCCGCGATAGATCTGCACCGCCGCCAGTTCGCCGGCGTGATCGACGCGAAGAATCTCCGCTAGCCGCGTCCGCGTGGCACCTAGGCCCGGGCGAGATGGGATAGGGCGTTCGCTGCTCATGCCTTGCGGCCCTCCAACGCCGAGGCCAGCGACCAGCCGGCCAGCTTCAGCGAGATAAGCACGTTCCAACCCGCCATGGACAGGCCCAGGAACACCCACGCTGCCGTGTCGCAGGCCGGCGGTTTGATCTTGGCCGTGCCGTTCATCAGTGCGGTCAGATCGCTTGCCTGAAGCGCGCCGCCGCTGGCGCCGCCGCCGCAGACGCTGGGACCAGGCCACCACTTCCACTCCGCGCCGGCATGATAGGCGGCCAGACCGGCGCCGAATAGGAACACCGCCGCGAGCACGAAGTTGATTAGGGTCGAGAGGCGAGGGCTAGGCTTGATGCGCGCGACGATCAGCGCCAGAGCCGAGATCGCCATGGCCGCCCAATAGACCTCGCGCTGCTTCAGGCAGAGGTAGCAGGGGGCGTAGCCGCCGATCCGCTCGAACCCGTGGGCCGTGGCCAGCATGGCCGCCGACGTCAACAGCGCGACCAGGGGCCAGTTCTTCAGGCAGAGGGTGATCAGCCGCCTCAGCATGCGGCCGGCGCTCCGCCGCCGATGAAGTGGCCGATGGCGAACCCGCCGAGCAGCAGGACGATGAATAGGATGGCGAACAGCCCCAGACGCTTCTCGATCACCGGCAGCATGGCGGGGCCGAATTTCTTGACCACCGCCGCCACCATGAAGAAGCGGGCGCCGCGCGTGATGACCGAGGCGGCGATGAACACCGGCAGGCTGAACTGCGCCAGGCCCGAGGCGATGGTCACCAGCTTGTAGGGCACCGGCGTCAGGCCCTTGATGAGGATAAGCCACACGCCCCACTGGGCGTACCAGCACTGATACTCCTCCAACCCCGAGGCATGCCCTGTCAGGGTCAGCATCCAGCGGCCGAAGTCCTGCAGGAAGAAGCCGATCAGATAGCCGGCCATGCCGCCCAGCACCGACGCCGCGGTGCACAGCCCAGCGTAGAACCAGGCGCGCTCCGGCTTGGCCAGCACCATAGGGGCCAGCATCACGTCCGGCGGAATCGGGAAGAAAGAGCTTTCGGCGAAGGAGACGGCGAACAGGCTGGCGGGTGCGCGGCGCGAAGCCGCCAAGCCCATGACCCAGTCGTACAGGCGGCGAAGCATCAAGATTCCGTCGAACAGGGGTGAACAGCCCCCTTGCTAGCAGGGCGTCCGACGCTTGTCTCCCCGGGTCGACGGGCTCTAGATGCCGATATGAACAGACTCAGCGTTCAAGCGCCTCCGCAGTGACCGACGCCCCATACGATCCCGACCTCCAGGCTATGGCCGAAGAGGAGCTGTCTCGCGCCTGCACCCTGTCCTGGCGTGAATTGTCCAAGATAACCCCCTGGGGCGACACCTTCGACGGTGTGGCTCCAGGCGGGCGCTATGTGGATGTGGAGCGCAGCTATATCTGGGCTCAGGAAACCGGCGGGGACATCCTGGTCGAAGTCGTGGTCTCCGGCGGGGCTTCCCGCTATGAGCATGGCGCAAGGGCAAGCCGAGTAATCAAAAAAGGAAACGCCTGACGTGAAGCTAGCCTCCTTGAAGTCCGGCCGCGACGGTCGCCTGGTCGTGGTGTCCAACGACCTCGCCTGGTTCACGACCGCCGCCGCGTACGCCCCCACGCTCCAGGCCGCCCTGGACGACTGGGAGCGGATCGGCCCGCAACTGGAAGCCCTGGCGGAAAGCCTCGAGCACGGCTCGGTGCCGCGCGAACGCTTCCACGAGCATGACGCCGCTTCGCCGCTGCCCCGCGCCTATCAGTGGGCAGATGGTTCTGCCTATGTGAACCACGTCCAACTGGTGCGTCAGGCGCGTGGCGCGGACATGCCGGACAGCTTCTGGACCGACCCGCTCATGTACCAGGGCGGCTCCGACGGCTTCCTCGGTCCCCGCGATGATATTCCGTTGAAGGACGAGGCCTGGGGCTGCGACCTGGAGGGTGAGGTGGCGGTGATCGTCGGCGACGTGCCCCTGGGCGCCACCCGCGAGCAGGCCCTGGCGGCGATCCGCCTGGTTATGCTGGTCAACGACGTGTCCCTGCGCAATCTGATCCCCAACGAACTGGCTAAGGGCTTCGGTTTCTTCCAGTCCAAGCCGGCCAGCGCGTTCTCCCCGGCGGCGGTGACGCCTGAAAGCCTGGGCGACGCCTGGAAGGACGGGCGTCTGCACGGCAAGCTTGAGGTCGAGCTGAACGGCCAGTCTTTCGGTGAGGCGGACGCCGGCGTCGATATGACCTTCGACTTCGGGACGCTGGTGGCCCACGCGGCCAAGACTCGCGCCCTGGCCGCCGGCACGATCATCGGCTCCGGAACGGTCTCCAACCGCGACGCCGGCGGCGGCCCCGGCAAGCCGGTCAGCGAAGGCGGCCTCGGCTACTCCTGCATCGCCGAGGTGCGGACCATCGAGACCATCACCAACGGCAAACCCTCCACCCCGTTCCTGAAGCATGGCGACACCGTCCGCATAGAGATGCGTGACGCTAAGCGTCACACCATCTTCGGGGCGATCGAACAGCGGGTGTCCCCGGCATGAGCGAAGAGCCTGGCGCGAAGGGCGGCGTCGGGCTTAGCCTCGACGACTACCTGCCGTTCCGGCTCTCCATCGCCTCCAACGCGGTCTCGAAGCTGATCGCGCGGGCATACGAGGACCGCTTCGGCCTCACCGTGCCGCAGTGGCGGCTCATCGCGGTTCTGGCTGAACAGCCCATGAGCCAGCATGCGATCGTGGCGCGTACGGTGATGGACAAGGTCATGGTCAGCCGGGCGGCCCAGGCCCTTGTCGCGCGTCATCTGGTTGTGCGCTCCGCGCACGAGATCGACGGACGATCCCACGTCCTGACCCTCAGCGACGAGGGGCGACGTCTCTATGCTGAGGTGGCGCCCCTGGCCCTGGCCTACGAGGCGGCGCTGCTCGCCGGCCTGACCCCTAAGGAGGTGGTCATGCTCAAGCGGCTGCTCATTCGGCTGGAAGGGGCGGCGGGGAAGCTTTCGGGCGAGGATCAGCCGCAGTCCTAACGTCGCGGCCTTCACTGAGGCCTAGGCTATTCAAAATCTCGTTTATGGGCGTGCCACGCGGGATCACCCGCCAGGTCTTCGGATCCGCCGCGTTGATCGCAACCACGGCGTCCTTCGGGCAGATGTCCAGGCAATCCACCTCGATCACCGCCGCGCCATCCTTGCGGTGGTTGCCTTTGCCGCCGCGAAGCTCCCGCCGCAGGGCCTTGGCCAGCGATCTGTCGCTCTTGGCGCCGAAGCCGCCGTCCAGTTTCTTGGAGCACTTGCGGCAGACCAGAACCACCTCGGCCCAATCGGCGCGAACCTGTTTAATCCTGCGGCTCATTTCCTACAGATCGTGAGCTCGCCTGTTCGCGGCAAGGGGGCAGGTCGGCCTGATCAGGGTTCGCCCCTGCCGTAGGTGATGCCCGCTGCAATCACGAAGATCGCCAAAGTGCCTTTGGACCAAAGCCAGACCGCCACCGCCAACGCACGCTTCGGGCGTTTGTCGGATCTGCTGATCCAGGCGGTCTCAACACCGAGGTACCAAGCGGTCGCCGCTAGAGTGAGAACGCCCCCGACGATGTGTCCCCATATAAAGGCTCCGCTAAGGGTGAAACCGAGCTGTACGAGCAGGGTGTAAACCGCCGCAGGATAGCATTCGATAAAGAACGGCGCGCGCAATGTCGGGCGCGACAAGACCTGCCCCCAAGCCTTCAAATGATGAAGAGCAAAGACCAACGGGAAGACGGCGAACATTAGCGAACGAACGACCAGGAGGTTCTGCTCAGATGCGTGAGTGAGCAGATTGTGGCTCTTGGCGAGCGGGTCGTAGCCTATCGTTAGCTGTATGACGTGTGACGACAAGATGCTCAGAAGAAGAAAGAGGGGAGGCGAGAGCGACTTGTCGAACTGCTCTTCTTCCGGCCGATGAAATTGCTGACGGCAGTACTCGAGCGTCTTCATCGGTCGCATGAGCGTGAGAATGAATGTGCGCGGATAGAAGACGAGCCAAGTCATCACTTCGTAGAGAAGCTCTTCGAGCGAACGAAGCATTCTCATGAAGTCCATCGTCGCTTCCTTGTGTGGAGTTAAGCCGAAGATACGACGGCGCCACAAACGCCAAGCTGGCGGTTCCAGTGATCAATACAGCGGCTTACTTCCAGAGTATCGTCGGCTCCGCTGAATGCCTGATTGGCGACGTTATGGGGTCCCCGCTTCCCTAAAACCTTCGATCGCCATCGAGCGGAGTGCACATTCCACTGAATTTCGTGAGCCCATCGAGCGTGATGTGGCCCGCCCGACGGTCGATGGTCATCTTCGGCTTGTTCATTCCGTTCAGTTTGAACTCGCCCCGGATCATGTCGCGCGAAATAGACAGGTTGCTGATGTCGTACCAGCCGGCGTCGCTGCTCGAATGGAGGGGCGGCAACATGTTCTTGGCCGGCCGAATTCTCGCGCGGTCGCCGTCGATCTCGACGGTTACGGAGGTGTTGTAATCCTGCAGCGTGGTGACGAAGCCGCTCCGCGGTACGTACTTCTTCTTATCGTTGTCCCACTGGTAGCCGGACTGGGACTCCGTGCCGTACTTTTGTCCCTCGCCGTAACAGATCAGCGCTATGTGTTCTCGATAATCAGTTTGAGCCGGTGAGCCGAAACCAAACTCAGGCGGGGCGAAGCTTTGATCGCCGCCCTGCCGGCAGTCAGCGGCCGGGGAGGACACTAAAGAACTGAACCGGCCCTGGCTCGTGGCGACGGTCAAGCAGACGCCGCGGCGCTCATTCCACCAATACGTCCAAGCTCGATCATCGCCTTTGCGGCCGCCGACGTTGATGTATCCACGCGCGGCGAGCTCCGACTCGCCGCCCGCACCGCGCGCTCCTATCAGATCGCTGACGTCCGAAGGGGTGACTTGCGCAGATGCGACTGATGCGAAGGCTAAGGCTCCAAGCATTGCCCAGGCAAAGCTGAATCGCCGAATATGGGTGCGTTTCATCGCCGTCCTCATGATGCCCTAGGTTGTGAGGATGACGGTGTTCGATTTTCGACGGGTCGTCCAGCCGGCGCGACCAAAGCCGATTGGCCCATCGCGAGCGCACCCGCCTGCATCTGGAGGTCGTCATTCCCTAGAGGGCGACCTGACGCACCGCGGCTGGTGCTGGCGGCGTCGTGAGCTACGCCGTTTAGAGGTGGTGCGGGCGGTCGGGGTCGAACCGACACTCCTTTCGGAACCGGATTTTGAGTCCGGCGCGTCTACCAGTTTCACCACGCCCGCGCGGGGTCCGCTTCTATATCCATTCACTCCGACCGAGCCAAGAGCTTCTACCGTGTCGATCTGAATCGGCTGGGGATGTTCGCCGATGGGGGCGATCTTGGCCGGTGGCTTGCGATAGCTTCCAGCGGACGGGCGCCACGTGAGCGGCGCCGTGTAGGGCGGTATGTACGACAGCGCCGCAACCCTGGCGCAAGGCAGGTGACGTTTGATCAGTCAGCGCGGTATGCTAGGCGAACTGATAGTCGGGAAACCGAACAAACTGACGGCGTCCGCCTTGCACGAGTTCATTCGCCTATGAAGACCCCCGCCAAGCGCAAGATCGCCGTGACCGACAACGCCTCGGCCGCCAGCACACCCGCCGAGGCGGCCGACACCGCCGCCGTCATGAACTTCGATGATCTGGATCAGGTTCTTGGCTTTCATGTGCGTCAGGCTCAGGGGACGATGCACAGGCGGGTGATCACCGTGCTGGCGCGGGTCGAATTGACTCAGAAGCACGCCGCTACTTTGTGGCTGGTCGGCGCCAACCCAGGAACCTCGCAGATCGCCCTTGGCGGTGCGCTGCGCATGGATCGCGCCACCACCATGGCCATTATCGACAAGCTCGAGGGGCGCGGCCTGGTCGTGCGACAACGCTCGCTGGTCGATCGTCGACGCCATGAGCTGTTCCTCACGCCAGCCGGTCAGAAGATGCTGGTCAAGGTCAAGTCGCTGATCAAGGAGCACGAGCGTCAGTTCGCTGAACGCTTCACGCAAGCCGAGCTTGCGACGCTGGTCTCGCTTCTGCAACGGATCTACGTCTAGCTCGACGCGTCGCCGCAACGATCCTCAGAAATCGTTTGATCGGCAAACAATCCGATATACAAACCAATGTCGACGCCTGTTCAAGGGCGCGCTCAAACTCGCCGTTCTGGGAGGAACAGGCATGACCGACGTCGCGATCAAGGCGGACGCAAAGACCAACCCTGGCGCTGACTCGGCGTCCAAGCCCGTTCGGCCGGGCTGGAGACCCTACCAGATCTACATCGTCATCCTGTTGCTGTTGGTCACGGTCTGCAACTACCTCGACCGGATCGTGCTGGGTGTGCTGCAAGAGCCGATCAAACGCGAACTGGCCCTGACGGATTGGCAGTTGGGCCTCCTCAGCGGACCGGCCTTTGCGCTCTTTTACTCAGTGGCGGGAATTCCCGTTGCGCGTCTGGCCGAGCGGATCAACCGCGCGGGCCTCTTGGCGACGGTGATCGCCGTCTGGTCGGCCATGACCGCTCTTTGCGGCGTCGCGGTCAATTTCGTTCAGTTGCTGCTGTTCCGGGTCGGAGTTGGCATGGGCGAGGGGGGCTGCATTCCCATCAGCCACTCCCTGCTGGCCGACAATTTCACCATGCGCCAGCGCGGCGTCGTGATGTCCGTCGTGGCCGCGGCGCCGTCTATCGCCACGATCCTGGCGCCGGTCATAGGGGGCCTTATCGCTCAGCAATGGGGCTGGCGCGCAGCCTTTATCGTCATCGGCCTTCCGGGGCTGCTGCTGGCTGTACTCGTCGCGCTGACTCTCAAGGAGCCGCGCAACGAGGCGGCGGCGCGTGGCGAGGCTGAACCCGCGGCCCGCTCGTCCTTTGTCGCCGACGCCAAGCGGTTGTTCGGCGATCCGGCGTTCGTCTTCCTCTTTATCGGGGGGGCCTTCATCGGCGTGGCCTATAACGGCGTCACCGTCTTCATGGTCTCGTTCATGATGCGCAGCCATGAACTGTCGCTCGCCCAGGCGGGGGGCGTGGTGGGGCTGAGCGGTCTCTTCGGACTGCTGGGAACCTTCATCGGGGGCTTCGCGGCTGACCGCTTCGCGGACGCGAAGGGACGCTCCTATGTGCTGGTGCCCGCCGTCGGAGGGGTGCTGACCGCCGCCTGCTATCTGCTCGCCTTCACGCAGGGCGACTGGCGCTGGGCCATGCCGTTCATTCTCGCCGCGGCGGTGGCCTATAATCTCAAGAACGGGCCGATGTACGCGGCCATCCAGAACATTGTGCCTGGCACGATGCGGGCCACGGGGGCAGCGATCTTCATGTTCGGCGCGACGGTCCTGGGAAGCACCGGCCCTATGATCGCCGGCGCCGTCAGTGACGCCGCGGCACAGTCGCGCTTCCCAGCCGCATTCGGCGCCTTCACCGTTGCTTGCCCCGGCGGGCGAGCCCCCAAGGGCGCTGTCGAGCCCCTGGCCCAGGCCTGCGCCCAGGCGTCAGCCAACGGTCTTCAGACCGCGCTGGTGACGGTGGCTCTTGGCTTTCTCGTCGCGGCCGCCTTCCTGATCGTCGCGGCCGTCAAACTCAGCAGGAAATCGACGGCTCAGGCCTAGGTTGAGAGATCCACAAAGCAGATTTTGTAGACCTTATCGAGGAGGCTCTGCAGGGTCGCCTGCTCGTCCTTGGTCAACGCGGCGTTGATGTGAGCCTCGTTCTCGCGGGCCAACACGGTCATCTCCTGAAGCGCCGCGGCGCCGGCTGGAGTGACGAACAGAAGGTGCCGTCGGCGGTCGGTGCTGGAACGGCGGCGCTCGGTCCAGCCTTGACGCTCCATATTGTCGAGGATGGCCACGATGGTCGCCTTGTCGAACCCGACCTCGCGCGACAGCGTCTTCTGCGACAGCCCAGGATTGGCCGCGATCAGGGCCAGAGCCGAGAAGACGCCTGGCCGCAACTCGTCTCTATCCAGGCGAGCACGGAAGGATCGCGACAGGTGGTTCTGGATTCGGCGGATCCGAAAGCCGATAATGTTGTCGAGCACGCCAAGCGTGACGTCGGTCGGCTCTTCAGGATCAATCGGTGTTGAGGCTTTCGCGTTCGTCGTCATCAGCGTCCGTCAGCTTGGCCCCGAACCGTTGGTTCGCTTGGCCGGCGCCGTGCGAGTCGACGCGCGGCCCATGCTAGTCGCTGGCTTCGGCGAACACCACCCGGTCGCCGTCCCAGCCGAAGCGGGTCTTGAACCCGGCGGCCTCGCTGATCTTGGCCACGTAGTCGGCCACCCGGCGGCCGTGCCCGTCGCCGCCCAGTGGGCGCGGTTGCCCGGTGGGTTCGATCCAGAGCGGTTTGAACCCGGGGGTGAACTTGCCGTCGGCATCCCAACGGCAGTCGGCGATGATCCCGTTCTTGGCTTCGGGATGGAAGGGATATAGCGGATAGTCGGGGTCGGGCTCGAAGCCGAACAGGACCTTGCGCTTCTGCGCCCAGGCGCGGCGTTCGGGGCTGTCGTTGCCTTCGACGGACAGCGCGCGGGTGACGGTGATGAAGTTGCCTAGCCCGTGGAAGATCGGCTTTCCGCGCCACATCTCGATCCCGCGCAGGATGTGGGAATGGTGGCCTATGACGATGTCGGCTCCCGCTTCGATGGCGGCGCGGCTAATGGCCTTCTCGTACATGGCGACGTGCGCCGGGGTGTGGACCACGCCCTTGTGGAAGGCGACGATCAGCACATCGACCTGATCGCGCAGGGCGCTGATGTCGGCCTGCATGGCTTCGACCGTGTCGGGATCGGCGAAGGTGTAGACCTTGGGCGGGCCGCCGGGGTTGGCGTTCTCAAGCTCGTAGTGGGTGATGATCTTGAGATAGGCGCAACCCGCGCGCCTGGGCCCGGCCCAGCCTTCCTTGGGGCCAACGCAATTGTAGCTGAGCAGGCCGATGCGACGTCCGTGCCTGGCGACTTTCGCGGGTCGACGGGCGGCCTCAAGATCGGCGCCGGCGCCGGCGCTCTCCACACCTTGCGCCGTTAGGTTGGCGATCGTGTCCTCGATCCCTTCGGCGCCCCGGTCGTGAATGTGATTTCCGGCGAGACTGACCATGTGGAAACCGGCTCGGCCGACCGCACGCAGGTTCTCCGGGTCGCTGGCGGGGGCGGGGATGTCGCCGACCGACTCCTGTCCTCGCAGGGTGTGAGGCACCTCCACATGTCCGACAACCAGATCGGCTTGGGCCAGGGTGTCGCGGGCCAGGTCGAAGAAGAAGTCAGCGTTAGGCTCGTCAAGGACGAGGTCGCCTGTCATCAGGAGACGAAAGGGGGTCATCGCGCCGCGACCATGGGCAGGGTGAGGCTGGAAGCCATATCGCCGCCATTATGCACCGTCAGGCGCGCCGGCGGGGTTGTCTCGATGCGGCCGCGCTCACGTGGATCGGAGCCAGAGACGCTGAAGCGCATCTTGTGGCCCTTCTTGAAGACGTATGAGACGGCTAGCAGGTCGAAAGAGACCTTCACCGGAACCCCGTCCGCCAGAGGCTGATGATCCTCCGCGTAGCTGCGTCGCCAAGGCGTGCCGAGCGTCTTCCAAGGCGCTTTGACCGTCTTTCGCAGAGAGGCGCGCTGTCGGCCTTCGGTGACCACGACGGCCGTTCCGTCCGGAGCGACATCTTCCAGGGTGGCGAAGACTGCTTGCTCCGGCGCGTTCGACGCTATCCAAAGGTCCGCCGTGGGCAGGCCGGTGACCTCGGTGTCAGCCGCCAGGGCCTCGCCGGTGAACACCGCCGCCTCGCCGCTGGGACGGCAGGGTTGGGTGAACGGGCCGCTGTTGGGCTGGACCGGATCCGGGGGACAGGTCGGCTCATAGTCGACCTTTAGAGACGCCGCGCCGCCACGAACCGGAGCCTTGGCTTGAAGAGCGCTGCCCCCCAAGAACAGGCGCTGGCCGGTTTGAGCTGTCGGCCAGGCGGTGGCCGAGCGCCACTCAGACCCTGATGGCGCGCCGATCGTGTAGTACTTGATCGGATCGTCGGTCTCGATGCCGGTGCTCTTGCCCTTCAGGTAGTAATCGAAGAACCGCAGCTGCTCACTGCGCAGATCAAAGCCGGTGTTCAGGCAATGTCGCCATGGGCCAATGATGATCCGCGCTTGGCCAGGAAGGTTGGCCTGAGCGATCAGCCCCTCCGTGCGGAAGTCATCCGCCCAGCCGCCCTGGATATAGAGCGCGACCTTGGATTCCTTGATCTGGCTGAGGTAGGCGCCGATGCTGACCTCGCCCCAGAACTTGGCCATCACCAGCGGCGACCAGCTGTCGCGATAGGGCATGGACTTCATCAGATCGAGAAGGTTGGTCGAGCGCAGGTGCTCTTCGGCTGCGGCGCGAAGCAGCCGCTTGTCCTCATCACCTTGGACCGGTGTCGCTTTGAGGTCGTCCTCGATGGTCCGCTGCGGCCCCGTGCCATAGTTGGCGATAATGCCGCCCCGGGTGTGCCCGTCGTACCGGTCCCAAGCGAAGCAGCCGGCGAAGGCGGCCTTCAGGCTCGGCGGGCGCGCAGTGATGGCGTGCATGACCGCCTCGCCGGTGTTCGAGCAGCCGTACATGCCGACCTTGCCGTCCGACCAGGATTGGGCGGCCAGCCACTCGGTGATCTCGTAGGCGTCGAAGCTTTCGGTGAAGTCTTCGTAGCCGCGGCGTGAGCCAAATGATGCGCCGTTGCCGCGTCGTGCAGCCACCGCGACCACGTAGCCATTGTAGGCCAGGTCGGCGAGCGGTTCGCGGACGCGGGCATTGGCGGCGCCATCCTTGGCCCTGCGGTGACCCGCCGGTTCAATATCCAAGGCGTGGTGCCAGATGACCGGCAGACGCGTCTCCACCGGCTTGCCGTTTACGGCGGGGCGATGCAGCGACAGGGCGATCTTCGTGCCGTCCCGCATGGGAATGTGAAAGGTCGTGACGACCTGTTCGCTATAGGGTTGCTCCGGCTGATAGCGCCCAAAAGTCGATGTGGCGGGCGCTCCGGAACCCTGCTCCTTGGCCGCCGCTTGGCCAGCGCCAAGAGCCAGAAGCGAAACGGCGAGCAGGAGAGGGCGGATCATCAAGCGTTCCTAGAAGATGGCGGCGGAGCGAGAATGACCTCACGCCGCCGCCGAGTTTTTCCGGGGTAGGATAGGGGGAGTTGAGACGCGGCCTACCAGGCCTTGGATATTTCGAACGAAACGAAACGTCCGAGCGCCGAGGCCATCTGGCTGTCCCAGGAGAAGGTGCCGTTCAGGACGATCGGCGGATCCTCATCGAAGACGTTGATAGCGTTCACCGACAGCCGCACGCCGTCCGTCCAGCCGTTTCCTTCGGGGAAGGTGTAGGAACCGGTCATGTCGATCGTCGTCTGGCTCTTGACCTTCACGTTCGGGGTGATGGCCGTGTTGGTGTAGCTGTCGGTATAGTTGGCGAAGGCGTTTGCGCTGAACCCGCCCATGCGCCAACCCAGGGCGCCGCGCACCCGCAGATCAACCGGATTGCCGAAGGTGTCGAGCACGTCCTGCCAAGGGGTGCTGACGGTGGTGCGGCGCTCCAGCTTCAGAACCTTGCTAACGTCGGCGCCCACCCGCCAGCGTCCGAACGTGGTGTCGAAGTCGTAGATCACGGCCACGTCCAGACCCTGCTGCTCCAACTGCCCGAGGTTCTGACGGCGGCCGTCGATCAAAACGTTGATGTTGCTGATCGGCTCGACCGGGTTCTGCAGGTCCGGGCTGGCGAGGGCCTGAGCGACCAGGGCGTTGAAGGCGGCGGTGGCGGCCGCATCCGACGCAGCGGGGCGGCGGGTGACGAAGGCCGAATATACCGTACCCTGGGTGAGGGCTGAGGCCGGCGTCACATCGATGCGGTTTTCATAGGCGATCTTGTACCAGGTCGCCGAAACGTTCAGGCCGTCAAGGGCCGCTTGCGGCTGCCAGTCGAAACCCGCCGACCAGGTCTTAGCGGTCTCCGGACCCAGGCCGTTGTTGCCGCCGTTGGTGAACAGCCCTCGGGTGGTCCCCGTCGACGAGGTCGGGTCGGTGATGTTCTGGATGAAGATGTTCTTGATCTGGTCAGCGCTGTCGACCAGCGACGGAGCGCGGAAGGAGGTGCCGTAGGTGGCGCGGAACGTCAGGTCGAAGCCGGGTGAATAGATTACCCCGATCTTGGGATTGGTGGTCGCGCCGAAGTCCGAGAACGTCTCGCGGCGGGCGGCCAGGGAGAGATCGAGTTTGGCCACGCCGGGCAGGGCGTTCTCGCCGCCGATCAACGGAATGAACAGTTCGCCGTAGAGCGATTTGATCTGCCGGGCGTTGCGAATGACTTTGTAGGTCGCAGCGCCGCTGGCCAGTACGTTGGTGGCTTCCAGCGTCTGCTTGAACGTGTTGTCGTGATACTCCGCGCCCACCGCCATTCGCACCTGCCCAGCCGGCAAGGAGAACAGCGGACCGTCCGCGCGCAGGGAGAAGTCCTGGGCGATGTTGGTGCCCCAGGTCGCACGGTTGGCGTCGATGATGTCGAGCAGGGCCGCATTGTTAGTGCGGTTGAAGGTGCCGTCGCCGAACGGGTTGAAGGCGGTGGCCGGGTTGGTGCTGCGCAGGGCCGCGGTCAGGGCGGCGTTGTTGAGGACGCTTTTGCGGTCCTGGAAGCCGCGGCTCATGCTGTGGTCGACATAGCCGGACAGACGCCAGTCCGCGCCCAGGTCGAAATTGAAGCCGACCGCATGCTGCTGGGCGTTCTCAAAGCCGCTCGAGTTAGGATCGAGGTCGTCGGTCAGTCGGTATTCCACGGTCGCGGAGGTCACGCCCGCAGGGGCGACGAACCACGGATTGGCGTTGGTCACGGCCAGCGAGAATAAAGCAGGCGGAGCGGCCAGGTCGTAGGTGCGGCGCGTGTAGAAACCCTCGTACCAAACATCCAGCCGGTCATCGATATCGTGATGGGCGTTGAACAGGATGGTGTCGCGGTTCTGCTTGGGCAGCAGCGCCGCGTCGGCCGCCTCGTCGAAGCGATTGGCGGTTCCGGGCTGCAGGGCGGAGGCATTGACGCCGACGCCATTGCCGGCCGGCAGGGCGTAGCGTACCCCGCCGATCACCAGATTGCCCGGAGCCGCGGTGAAGGGCCGGGCGTCCGAGCCGCCGCGAGCGGTGCGGTCCTGGCTCGTGAAATCGCGGTCGCGGCCCAGAAGCTGGCCACGCTCATTGTGCTCGTAGACGAAGAACAGCCCGCCGCCGTCCCAGGACTTGCCGAAAGTCTGGCTGAACTGGAATTGCTCGACGGCGTCGGCGAAGCCGTAGCGGGCGGTCGTCTCGGCGCCGTCGAAGTTGCGGCGGGTGATCAGATTGACCACCCCCGCCACCGCGTCCGAACCATAGATGGCTGAGGCGCCGTCGGTGACGACCTCAATCCGTTGCAACGCCGCGGCGGGGATTTGATCGACGTCGGCGATGGCCTTGATCACGCCGTTGGGCGCCAGGCGGCGGCCGTTGAGCAGCAGGAGAGTCGCTTCCGGACCAATGCCCCGTAGGTTGACCGCACGAACCGCCGTGGCGTTCGCCGCGGCGTCCTGGGCGCCCCCAGTAAAAGTGCTGCGGCTTTCATCGGCGCCGATGTTGAACACCTGCGGCAAGGTGCGGGCGGCGTCCGCCACCGTGGCCGCGCCACTTGCCTTGATCTGCTCCAGATCGACGCCGACGGTCGGCGACCCTGCTGCGGCGACGCCGCGGATGCTGGTGCCTGTGACGATGACCTCTTCCAGTTGCGCCTCTTCCTGCGCAATGGCGGCCGTTGTCGAGCCGAGCGCGGCGGCGAGCGCCAGAAGAGAGACGCACTTGTGGCGTCCGTTGCGGATGGTCTTCGTCATAGGGGCGCCCTCCAGCGCTGCCGCTCGGTCAGTAGCCGGCGGCGGTTCTATTTTTTGGTTTGGGTAAACAAACAGTCTGTACGCAAATAGTATGTTATGCGAACCAATGGCTTGGCAAGTGCTACTGAAAGGCCAAAGCGGCGTTGGCACGCGCTTGAACGGCCTGTTCACTAGCGTCGTCCGTCGACAGCCACCCTGCAGCTTTCAGGCCTTCGAGCGCCGTGTCGAATTTGGTGAGAAAGCCTTCCCGACCGTCGGGATAAAGCTGATCAAGCGTCCTGCGCTCCAAGGGAACCTTTCGGATCGCCAGATAAGCGCCCGACGGGCCCGCCCGGGGCGCGCATGCTTGTTCTACGGGCTCGATGTAGGCGGCTAGCGGGACTTCGAGTTGCGCCGATCGCAGGCCGCCGACGACATTGCCATAAGCATCCTGCGCCAGACGTCCGTCGGTATTGCGTGCGATCCGTTTGGTCGGCGTGGGCGGCGCGCCGCGCTCTACCCAGGCTTCGAGCTTCGTAAGGGTTCCCCGGGCGAAATGGCTCATGGGCACATCGCTGTGGCCATATGGGCAGGCGTTAGCCGGCGCCGGCGTCGAGCGAAGCCCGTCACCGTGCGTCAGACCGCCCAGCTCGTAAAGGCGATGCCCGCCCTTGGCGGAATCCTTGTTCGGAGGCTGCGGCCCAGTGTTGGTCAGGGCCTCGTTCTGACTCATCAGTTCGATGACGGGCGCATCAATAGCCTTCAATGACCTGACGGGGTCCTTGATGGGGCGCACCGGCGACAGGCTGTCGAGCGGGACGTAGCCGGCGATGAAACCGCCTGCCGAGATGCCGATCAGATAGCCATCTATGAGCGGCTCGCCGGAAGCGCCGCGAGCCAGATCATGGAAGCCTTCATTGATGAAGGTGCGCAGAAAGCTGCCGGTGAAGGACCAGCCGGAAGCATAGATCCGCTTGGCCCGGACGCCGAGAATCGCGTCGTCCTGTTTGAGACTTGCGGCGGTCTGGCTGAAGGCCTCCCAACGCGCGCTGTCGTCATTTGGCCAATTGATCGCACCGTAGCGTTGCCCATTGAAGGGCTTGAGAACCAGCGGGGCCGACATCTGACGCCCGGCGGCGGCCGATGCACGGGAGGGGGCGTCGCCGCCTATCATCACGGCCACGAAGGCGTCCCCATTGGCCAGCACATGAGGCGCCGCCCACTCCCACGGAGTGTCGCCCAGTGAGGGGTGAATCGGGACTAGATGAACACGGCCTGAGAACCGCGCGGACGCGGCGGGGCGGATGACCACCAGGCGCGTGGTGTATGGCGTCTGCGAGGGGCGGGTTCTTATTGCTCCTTCCGGCCCAGCTCGCCAGCCGCCGGCCGTGCCGGTCAGAAAGACTTCTTCACGCACATAGCCTAGGTCGGCGAGGCGCGCGGCGGCTTCGGAGCCGGGGGGCGCCGGATCACTCCACATCGGGTCTTGAGATGTGACGGGCGCGGCCTTGGCGATCTGGGCGAGCGCTGTCGCCGGGGCGGCCTGTGCGGACCCCGCGACAAGCATGAGCATTACTGCGCCCGTCATAAGGCAGCGTCGCAAGGTCATGGCGTCCTCCACGGCTCTTTCGGCCCATGTGTCACAAAGCTGCATCTCCATGATCGGTGCGTCAACAGATAGTTTGTCTGTCGAACTATTTGTTGACTTGAACGGTCGACGCCCGCTTGATGGCGTCTCACGCCGTGGACCTGCGAGGGGTGCGATCGACGCACGCTCGGGACTCGGCAACCTGGAATATCGCCTTGACCAAGACCACTGCTCCCCGCCCCCTTGAAGGCCTGCGGGTCATCGACCTGACCCGCGCCTTGGCCGGCCCTTACGCCACCTTGCTGCTGGCAGGCCTCGGCGCGACGGTCATCAAGGTCGAGGATCCGCGGGGCGGAGATCTGGCGCGTGACAACAGCCCCTATGTCGGCCGTGATGGCGTGACTGTGGAGAAGCGTCACGACGACGATCTTTCCATATCCCATCTGACCCGCGCGCGAGGGAAGCGGGGGGTTAGCCTCAATCTGAAGCACCCTCAGGCCAGGGAGGTCTTCGCGGATCTGGTGCGCGGCGCCGACATCGTGGTTGAGAATTTCACCAGCGGCACGGCCGATCGCTTGGGCGTAGGCTACGAAGCCGCGCGCGCCGTCAATCCAGGTATCATCTACTGCTCGCTTAGCGGTTTTGGCGCCGATGTCGCCGAGGGCAGCAAGGCCATGGATGTGTTGATCCAGGCTTTGAGCGGGGCGATGTATACCAGCGGCGGAGCAGGCGAGCCGCCTGTGCGGATCGGCATTCCCATGGCCGATATGCTGGCGCCGGTGTTTGGCGTCATCGGCATCCTGGCCGCCGTCAATCAGCGCCATCAGACGGGCGTCGGCCAGCGGGTCGATGTATCGATGCTGGGAGCGCTCACCTCCTTCGTGGCCATCGAGAACTGGCAGGCCATGGCCATCGCGGGTCTCCCCGCGCGAACCGGCCTTACCGTCCAGCGCCTATCGCCCTTCGGCGTCTTCAAATGCGCCGATGGCTACGTGGCGGTGGTGGCTGTGCACGACGGACTGGCCAGCGGCCTGTTCCGCGCCATGGGGACGTCCGAGCTCGCTCAGGACGAACGTTTCTCAACCCGTGATCGTCGCGTGGCCAACGCCCGCGAACTGGAAGCCCTTATCGAGGCCTGGTCGAGTCACCTGCCGCTCGATCACGTAGTGGCCGCACTGGAGGCCGAGGGCGTGCCGGCCGCTCCAGTACGACAACCGACGGAGGGTCTGCTCGACCCCCGAGTCGTGGCGCGCGGCGAGACGATGCCAGTGTCCCACCCTTCCTATGATGACGGCGCGGGCCTGATGACGGCCGGGGTGCCGATCCGCTTCTCGGAGGCGGAAGCCTCCTTCGATCCGGTGCTGCCGGTGGCCGTGGGCGAGCATAATGCGGGGGTTTATGGCGAAATCCTCGGCTACGACAACGACCGGATCGCCGCCCTTAAGCAGGACGGCGTCATCTGATGGCTCAGGCTCCCAGCATCGTCGCCACCGTCGGGATCGACGTACCCGCCGAACTCGTGCGGGCCGCTGGTCTGGAGCCGGTCCGCATCATCGCTGACGTGCGCGATTGGACTCGGGCTGCAGCGCATCCGTCGCTGGCGAGCCAGACCCCAAGAACCCAGGCGCTGATCGCGGAACTGATGGCGGCTCAGGCAGGCGGCGCCTTGGCCGGTGTCGCGCTTTCGCATGGTTGCGTTGAGGATGCGCAGCTGTTCTCGGTGCTGCGGGAGCTGGACCGTCTGGGCCGGGGCGTTTCAGCGCCGGTGGCGTTCTTGGACGCGCAGTACGGCGATGATGTCCCGACGCTCGCCTATAATCGCGCTCGACTCGCTCAGTTCATCGCCTGGCTGGAAAGGGTGAATGGCAAGCCTGTCGAAAGGGGAGCGCTTTCAGTCGAGATCGTGCGCGCCAACGTTCAGCGAAGAAGCCTTCGACAGCTTCTGGCGCAGCGCGCGGGACCGCAGCCCAAGATGAGCGGGGTTGAGGCGCTCGACCTGATCGCCACCCTGGGAAGCGTGCCAATCGCGGAAGGTGAACGCCTGATCAGCCAGGCGGCGGAGCGATACGCAAGCGCTTCGCCGCTTGACGGTCGAAGGGTGCTCGTCACTGGCGCGCCGCAAGAGACCAGCGCGCTGTACGCCCTGATCGAAGCGAGCGGCTGCATCGTGGTCGGCGAGGATCATCTGTGGGGCGGGCCGATCGCCGAACGCGACCTCGATGAGGCGGGTGATCCCTTTGAATCCCTCCTGGCGCGCTGGCGCAAACCGCCTTCAGGTTCTCCGCGTCAGTCGAGCCGCGAACGCGCAGAGCGGTTGGTCGAACAAGCCGAGAGTCTGGGCGTCGACGCCGTGATCCATCTGCGCATGATCGGCGAGGAGTCCGCGCCGTGGGATGTGCATGAGCTTGCTCGCGCGTTGGAGCCGCTGGGCGTTCCACTCCTGCGATTGAAGGTCGGCGCGGCGCCGGATGCGGAAGCGGCCGAGCAGCTCGCCGCGGACCTGGCGGATTTCTGGAACGGTAAGCGAGAGGACGCCCCTCAGCCGGCGTCTGGTGCGCATGCCGCAACACCAAAGGCGCCACGTCCAGAGGCCCAGGGTGATGGTCGCCGCAGTAGGAAGACGCTGGCCTCGACGTCCGACTTCGGCGCCTGGCAGCGCGACTGGTTCGCCGATGTCCGCGCGCGCGCTGAAGGCGGCCCCTTCGCCGTCGTCAACGCCGACGCCCCGCAGGAAATCCTGCGCGCCATGGATGTGCCCTATGTGGTCAATCAGTGGTGGGCCTCTATCGTAGCGGCCAAGCAGCATGGACGGCGGCACAACGCGCTCCTGCGCGCGGCGGACTATCCCGCTGACGTCGAGGGCTATAGCGCCCAAGGGCTCGCCGCCGCGCTGGATCCAGACCCGGCCAGCGGCGCCTGGGGCGGCCTGCCCAAGCCCGACATCCTGTCCCTGACCGCCGCTTCCGACGCCGGAACCAAGCTTTTCGAGGCCTGGGCCCGCGAGACCGACGCGACCCTGCTGTCGTTCCCCAGAACCATCGATAGCCGGTGGGACATCCCAACCGACTGGTGGAATGATCTGCCGGAGCGTTGGGAGCAGACTCTCGAGCCCGAGCGGTTGGATCTAATGACCGCTCAACTGTCCGAAAGCATCGCCCGACTGGAGGCCGTCACCGGGCGCAAGTTCCAGATGGCTCGTTTCTTGGAGGTGATGAACCTCGTCAACGAGCAGGAGGACTACTACCGCCGCACCCGGGACCTGATCGCCGCCACCACGCCGGCGCCGGCGGGGATCGCCGACACGATGCCGGCGACCATGGTGCCGCAGTGGCACCGTGGCACGACCTGGGGACGTGACGCCGCCAAGCGCTTCTACGAGGAAGTCGCCGCGCGCGCCGCGGCGGGAGAGGCCGCCTGTCCGGGCGAGCGAGTCCGACGCACTGGCGTCTGCGCTCTTGGTGCATCTGCCAAAGCTGGGTCGTGTAGAGGTGGCGATTGTCGGCGGTGACGATGTGGATCATGGGCCCTCCAAGGCGAGCCCATCAACTCAACT